>CAJSZT010000066.1:0-22619 GCA_910573785.1 Lachnospiraceae bacterium
AAGGGCACTACATTATCAAAAATAATAAACAGCTGAAAACACCTTATTTTAAGAGGTTTTTCAGCTGTTATATTGCTGATTTCATATACTGATGTCGAAACTTCCGTTAGAGCCAAAATAGAGCCACTTTTCTGTAATATTACATTGTCTGCTATAACAAAAAACACTCATCTAATATTGTAATAACATCTAGCAATTTATATTCTGCCCATCATCCAACTAGGGTTATTTATATAACTTGTATATAATGCATTAAATTTATCTTCTGTGTCTCCCCCTTTCTTTACACCTTCACTCCAATATTTATCCAAAAATGCTTTAACATCTTTCATTTCTTCTTTTAATAATTGTGGACACAAACTTTCACCTACAACGAAGGCTTCATAGCATGCATCAATTGCTTTTACTAATTGATCATTTTCACCTACGAAAACATAGTTAATTAATATCAATGCTTTTGTTACATTCATATGTGCAATAGTGTACTCAACATTTCCAGAAGTAGACTTATCCGCTAATGATATTGCCCTGCTTATATTTCGATATGCTAATTCAAGAATTCTCTTTTTTTCCTTAATGTTCTTTTCCCTCTTTGCCACACGCAATTCACACTTTGCTTCCTGATGCAAAAATTGATAATTCCAATTCAACGAGGTATGAAGTCCTTCGTAAACCATATATGGAAGTTTAATTGTTCCTTTCTTTTCTTGATCAGAAAACAGATACTGAATCCTATCAAGCATATAATATATTTTTATGCGATTATTCATAACAGATTGCTCTAAATAGCTATAAGCATTTACTATATTACAATATGCTCTTACAATCGTTTTATGGTTATAGGAATTAAACGCAAAATTAGAAAGACATTTTATTGCCCAATATGAAGAGTTCAATATAAATTTGAATCCAGAATGAACATCTCCTTTCTTTTCTAAATCCGAAAGATAATCTTTTTGTACTACCGCCGAAAAATTCTTTGTAAAATCATACAGAACACTATCTATCCCTAAATCAATTGCTATTTCAGAAGTTATAGAATTCTTTGTAGCTAATATAATAAGTGCTCTTACTTCTTTTTCACAATCATTACTTAGAAAATGTACTTTAGGTAAAATCACATTCTGCTTTTTTCGCAACAAATTATCTTCTGCTTTAAGTAAATAGTCCAATATCGTGTCGCCATCATCATAAGGCACTAAACTGAGATTCCCTATTTTTTCATTAAAGAAACCATACTCAATGCTATTTAATTTATTTTTTAATTCATATAGCTTAATTGTTTCTTCATTTGTATCTTGAAAGTTTCTATAATGCCTATAGAAATCTGCATCTCCCTTACTCACTGTCATTACTATACAAATTCCAGCTTTCTCGAACTGACGAAGTTTGGGAACAAAAACATCTTTGTACTGTTCAAAAGAAATTGCTCCTTCATCAATTAATAAAATTGAGTTCTCTTTTTCATGCAAACTTTCAATTATATCATCACTTAAAGTTATATAAGAAGGAAAATAGTATACTTTTCTATTTATCAGATTTTTCAACAATTGCAGTAGAGCATACGTCTTTCCACTAAATTTTGTTCCATAAATAATGTGCAAAATACCCTCTTTAGATAAAATCTTTTTGTTTACTTCTTCTATACAATTACGTTCCACGAAAAAGGCTGGATATTTTATAATACCATTATTTATTTTTACTTTATCATTGTAAAATAAATAATCAATATTTTCATTATTTTTTTTATCCAAATATTCAAATTCAATATTCGTATATTCTTGAATCGAATCTCTCTCATTAAGAGATTCTATTTTTTTACTTATAGTATAAATGAATTCATATAACTCAATAATTGTCTTTTGATTTACTTTTATTATGTCAGTAATTCCATATTTTTTATAAGGCAATGGATTAATTTCTTGTTCCTCGTCTCCATAAAACAAGTAAATTATATGATGCTCGCTATTCGATTTTGCTTTTTGATCTAATTGAATTCCTGCCGAATATAATAAATCCAATTCATTATCTAGACTACATCCTATAAAAAACACACTTTTAGAAAAAAATATGTTTTCTAAAACATTAACTATATCTGAATTACTTTTCTCTTTGATTAGCGACACATACTGTTGATTTCCTAGCACACAATATTTAGAATCTCCCGTCAACGAAAACCGACTAGCATCTCCATGTAATTTAATCAGACTACGTTTCCCACTACGAACATTAAATTTATCATAAGGAATTACAACATCAATATCTAATATATTTTCAATCGTATCGTCATAGTTTAACGTAAATATAGTTTTCCAATTACAATTTAGTAAGTGTCGTTTAGACTGTTCTACATCATATACTCTGGTAAAATTCGACTCTATATATTCTTGAAATCTTTCTTTACATCTATGCTTGTTAGAATTTTCTAATTCTTCCCAAAATGCATCTGCAAAGTCTGCTAACATTATACCCTTAAACTCAGCTCCATCACTACTGCCATCAATAATACACATAATTTCTGTCATTTCTTCTCTTAACTCATCTACCGAAGGCACAACACCATTTTTTGTTCTTAATCCCCTAGTAAATCCTGAGCCTATTACTGGTACCAAATCCTCAATTTGTAATAACGAATCAAATATTTTTTCCAATTCCTTTCTATCTTCACCTTGCGAAAATTTATAAATTCTTACTCCTCTTTTTTCAATCATAACCTCATTCACCATTGCCCTTTCTTATACCACTCCAAACCACAAAATAAAAGCTGTTTTTTAATAAGGTGATTATAAACATTCTGATTCCTTGTATTGAAAAGAGCTGTAAGATAAGCATTAAAATACTCCACAACATAACATACATATTTAAGAAATGCCGGAGCAGGTATTATCTACCTCTATGCTTTTCTTTCCTTTTCTGCTGTTTCAGCTCAAACTGCCGTTGTTTCTCTGCTTCCCGCTGTTCCCGGCTCACAATCTTACGTTCAGTTTTTAACTGCTCCTGCTGTAATTTTAAAGCCTGTTGCGATTTTGTTCCAATCCCGGTATTCTGTACCTGTTTCCGTACTTCACGTTGTACCCGTTTAGGATTGCGCCCAGCTTCTTTTACATCCATTGCCACAGCTGGACTAAATCGTAACCGATAGTAATTTTTCAGAACAAAATCATATACCTCATAGTCTTTTGGTTCTGCCCCAAATGTAACCTTACACACAGATAGCTTTCCATCTGATATACGTTCAAACACTCCCACCCAAAAGGGTTCTTCAAAAAATACTGTCAGTTTTCCCGATACTTTGTCCATAACAAATCCTCCTTAAAATAATTGTGATGAACAAAGAACGGACGACCCTAAGGAGGGAGGGCTACTTACACCAAATCGGTGCGACTGGACTACCTACCAGTTCTGCAAGTTTGCCTTGCGTTGTGTTTTTATCTTTGCCCCTATATATTACCACATAAACGCCCATTTTTCCACAAAAATATGGCAATCCGCCTATAACTGCAAACTGCCATATTATCATTTCCCTTATCTGCTTTAAGTTACATGGTGCTAGCACCATGTACTAACCATCACCAAAAGAAACTTTATCTTTGTTACAGCCTATTTCCTATAACCATACTCCCCAATCCCCATAACTAAATGTCCCACTGCCATGATGAAGTTTTCCGTCCGCCTTAAGATTTCTAAATGCTTCCCGCATACGAATTAAGATTTCCGGTTCTATATCCAGTGAGTGGTGCGCCGGAAATACTTTCTTTACAGGCAATGCCGCAACTTTTTCCAAAGAATCAAGGTATGCCTCCGGGTCAGTAGACGGATAATAAGCAAACAAAATATCTTTATATACCAAATCACCTGTAAATAAATATCCCCTGCTTTTTTCCAAAAAGCACAAATGCCCCGGGGAGTGTCCGGGAGTATGCAACACTTCAATTTCTCTGCCGCCAATATCAATGATGTCATGGTCTGTCAGAACTTTTGTTGGCATACCCTGAAACAATTCATAATCGCTCACGCAAAAACCTTCGGGTAAATCACAGCGGTCTACGACCATCTCTCGTATCGTTTCGATTGATAAAGGGAATTTACCATTCAGCCAATCCAATTCATCAGCATGAGCATAAAAATCCGTGAAATACTTGTGTCCTCCAATATGATCCCAATGAATATGCGTTGCTACTGCCGTAATTGGCTTATCGGTAAGCTTCAGCACTTCCTTATAAATATTGGAAATGCCAAGCCCCGTATCAATAAGCAGACTTCGGGTATTTCCATTCAACAGATAGCAATGCGTTTCCTCCCAATGGCGGTATTCACTGATAATATATGTATTTGCATCAATTTTATCTATTGTAAACCAGTTATCCATTACTCCACGCTCCTTAAAATCCCAATGAATTTATAGTTTTTCTATCTCTGCCAAAGAATTTTGAATATCCTTATAGACCAATGACTGCATACTTTCTGCATAAATAGATATATCCGCTTTTTGTAATGCCGTAACAATATCTTCTTTTAATTCCGGCTTATTTTTTGCTATCATAGGTAGCAATTTTATACACTGTCTTGCCGTTATCGGCTTAACATCTTCTATATGCTTCAAATATTCGTCTATAATTTCATCAATTTTATTATCTTTATCCCATTTAGCGTTGTAGGCAATCAGCGTAAGCCCTCTTGTCCGAATGTAAGAATTATCATTGTCAATCATATCGGCTAACTTATCCATATAACAATATACCTCGTCAGATTCCTCACATTCTTTCTGTAACGTCTGCAATGCCTTGTATGCCGTATTATTATTTTTATCAAATAACAGCGAAAAATTATCCTCAATATTTATTTCCATGCCGTTTCATCTCCCATATCTTAAATCATGCTTTCGATTATAGCATTTTCTCTCTGTATCTGCCACTATAAAATACAGGGCATAGCAACCGCCACGCCCCATATTTTTTATCATTCCAACGATTTTTCTATTTTGTATTTCCGCCCTTTCAAATCGTTCTGTTTCTCATACAGATTATTGCGCTCTTTACAGAGTTCTTTCATACGCTCCAACTGCGCCCGCACTCCCTCCCAGCAATCCGGCTCTATCTTTTTATATTCCCCGGTCAGATTGCGGATTGTATTATTGTTTTCTTTTATCTGTTCAGACAGGCATACCCAGACTATCAGGTTTTGCACTTCCTTGTCCGTTTCATAAAAGTCTGTATCTACTACGATTTTAGAACACAGACGTATCATTACTTTCTTTTCCATATCTGTCATATCCTATCAATCCCCTTTCCTATCGGCTTATTTCAAAGGCACGTTTCAGGCGTTTATTTGCCCTTTCTGCCTGCTCTAATGCCTTTGACCGTTCCACTATCGACTGTATCTGTTCTCTGCCGAAATGACGCTCCAAACACCCCAAATCAGATACTTTTTCTTGCAATCGGTCTATGGTATCGTTCTGCTCCATGACCTTATCCGTCAAGCGGCTAATCTGTTTCTTCTGTCCGTCCACTTTGGCGGTCAGCTTCCTGCCCTGCTCTGTAAGCTGTACACATTTGATAGTCAGATTTTTTACCACTTCTTTCAGTCTCTCTACAAGCGGGAGTACCTTTTTATCCCGATAATTCTTTGCGCTCATCAACGCTCCCGGCTCTGCCAACTGCCATTTCACATCTTCATCATAAGCATGGATATTCCTCTCCATGACTTCCTTTGACTGTACCATTTTGTTGATTTCCTGCTGTAACTTTTTCTGCTGTTTCTCCAACTTCTCATTTTCGGATAACAACTCTTCTTTATCCTCTGTCAGCGTTAAAGTCTGCTCTTTTAGAAGATGATTTGTAGCGAAAAGTTCTGATACTTCCTGCCAAATCGCTTCGCCCTCTTTTCGTATCTGCTCCGTTTCCCGTCCTGCCACTATCTGCCGATGAAGAATATCGGATAATTCCTCTTTACTGCCGGAGATTGTCTGTTCCAGTTCCGCAACCTCTTTTTGTCGCTCCCGCTTCTCAAAATCGAGTACAGATAAATGCTTCTCATGTGTTCCTTTTTTCTCCCACTCAATGCCATACTGTAACATAATCTCCGCAAGCCGTTCTTTCTCTGCCGCTACCCACTGGTTGCGTTCCGTTTCGCTCCTTGTGCCGCCCTTAAATCCAAGTTCTGCCAGTGCCTTTTTTAATGATACCCTTGTTTCAAGCCCTCTCTTGCTTCCAGTCGTATAGGGTATAAAATCTATATGCAGATGTGGCGTGGCTTCGTCCATGTGGAGATGTGCCGAAAATACCCTTAACGTAGGATTGCGCCGCTGAAAGTCCTGTATATATTCATCAAGTATTTTCGCCGCAAGCTGTCCGTCCTCTGTCTTTGCCCCCATATCGTCCTTGTTTCCTATCTGCAAAATAATCTCATGGAATGGCTTCTCCTGCTTGCCGGAACAGATTTTCTCATAGTAATCATCAATTATGCGGTCATTTCGGGTCTGCTTCTCATTGTACCGGGCGAGTGCTTCATCAAATAATTCGTGGTATACGTCTTTGATATTTTCGTTGCAATATTCCACATTCAGACAACTCCGCTCCGGGTCCGTGTTCTTTGCATGGAATTTTCTGCTGTTGTGGTTGACAGAGCCTTTCCCTGTCATAACGCTGATAGTCCGTTTCAATAAATTTCCCTTTCTCCCTATCGGGTAATGAGCGCCGGATACGGCGCACAGCCTTTGTTACTTTCTGCGAAAGTAATGCAAAAGCACTTTCGACAGGCTACGCTCTATCAAAAGTGCCTTTGCGCCCTCCGGGGGTGCAAGACGTCCGGGGGACGTCTGCTCTGCACCGACCGAAGCGGAGCGGAGACCTTTCCGTCCTAACGGACGGTGGGCGGCTTTTCGCCGCCTTGATACTGCCGCTTTCCGGCTTTCTCCCAACACCGCAACAATGCAATGTCTATAATTTTTGCAACCTTGCAATCTTCAAGAACGCAATTCCAAGACTGCAAAATTCTAATATCCTGCATTGTTGCGCTGTTACCTTGCCTGTCCGTCACTGTCTGATTTTATCCAGTTCCCAATACCATGTGTTGTTTATCCGCTTCGCCCGGACACCTAACTCTTTCTTTGCGTTTTCCAGTGTCCGCTTTGATATGCCTTGTTCGTCCGCTAGATTGAAAATCTCATTGCTCTGCATGACATTGTTTGTTTCTGCCAGTTCCCGAAGCAGACGCTTCGCCTGTTCCATTTTATTTGCTTTCGGGGCAATGCCGCCTAACACTTCATCAGCCGTAATCTCATAATCCCCTAGCCACCTAAAACCGTCCTCCGACAGTGCAAATGCTTTCGGGTGTCCGAACGCCGCAAGGTTATTTTTAATCTGCACCACAGCCCTTATATTTTCTTCTCCCTCAACCCTACCGACCAAGAGAACGCTTCTTGCGACTGCAAAGAAATCAATCGAACCCATGCCCCTATATGCCGCTTTATTTCCTGCCGCTTTGTTCATATGCCCGACAAGGACAATCGCACACTGGTATTTCTCTGCTAGTGCTGCTAATTTCTTCGTCATATCCCTTGCTTCATTCGCCCGGTTCATATCCATGCTGCCGCCCAAATAGGCTTGTATCGGGTCTTAAATCAACAGCTTTGCGCCTGTCTTTATAACAGCTTCTTCCAAGCGTTCATCTATCATGGAAAGGGATTTTATCTTTTCATCTATGACAGAAATTTTCTCACAATCTGCCCCTGCCTGTTCTAACCGGGGCTTTACCGTATCGGCAAGACCGTCCTCCGCACTCTGATAGATTATATTCAAAGGCTCTGTAAAATTCATTCCACCGTCTAAACTTTCTCCCTTAGATAGTTTCGCCGCTATATTCAGTATAAATGTTGTCTTTCCATCACCCGGATCGCCTTGAACAATAGTCAGCTTGCCATAGGGAATAAAGGGAAACCACAACCAAGAAATTTCCTGCGACTGTATCTCCGACAATTTAATCAACTGTAATTCCGTTTTTGTTTCTTCCATAATGCCCTCCATTTCTGAAAAATCGTTGTCACTGGAAGAAACCTCTGCTATACTGATATTGTGAGATTGATAACAGAGGTTTTCCAGTTATCACAGCCCTAACAGTTGCCGCTGTCGGGGCTTTTTTCTTCTCCGTTGGTGTTTCCCTGCCACAGATATTTTGCTCCGTCCAATACCCACAGGATAGCTTTCAGCATATCAAGACAGTCATTCCGCATATCTTCCAGTCCCTCTGGCGTTATATCTACCTCTGTCTTTTCAAACTGTTCCGTTACTTCCCGGATATTTGTCTGCATTATCTTTAGTTCCTCAACCAACTGGTATACCAGTTCTTTTTTACCGACCACGCACACCCGGTTATAAATGCAGGAACGGACAAAATAATCTTTCTTAGAAAGTCCGCTTGCTAAAATCTTCGCTTCGATTTCTTCCCTCTCTCTGGGGGAAATGCGAAAGCTGATTGTCGGGTATTTATGCACTCCACTCATTCTTCTTCCTCCCTGCTGTTCTCAATCTCCAATTTATCCGCAAGTTCCCCCTGCTTATTGGGGTATAAATGTGAATAAGTATTTAATGTTGTTTCGATTTTCTCATGTCCCAACCGTTCCGCAATCGCTAATGGCGTAAATCCCATTTCCACAAGTAATGAAGCATGACTATGACGAATATCGTGCAAACGTATTCTTTTTACTCCCGAAGCCTTGATACCTCTGATAATTTCATGCTCCATATAGGATTTTGTAAAACGGAACATTCTTTCGTCTGCCATAATTCCATATAAATGCGAAATGTACTCCTTTAATTCTTCCGTCAAAAACGGCGGTATCGTTATGATACGCTTACTCTTTGGCGTTTTAGGCGGTGTGATAATGTCCCTGCCCTCTATCCGCTGATAAGATTTGTTTACGGAAATGGTACGTTTCTCTAAATCAATATCATTATAGGTTATAGCAAGTAATTCCCCAATCCTCATGCCCGTCCAGTAAAGGAGAAGAAACGCCATTTTTGTTTCCGGCTTGTTCTCCACAGTCACAAGAAACTGCTTAAATTCCTGCTTCGTCCAAAACTCCTTTTCCCCGGCGTGGCTCTTTCCAATACTCCCGGCTTTCCTGCAAGGATTGTCTTTCAAGTCATAATACCGAACCGCATAATTGAAGATTGCCGACAACTGGTTATTGACCGTTTTCAGATACGTTTCCGAATAGCCTTTTTTCATCAGTGCATTTTGCCACGCCCGAATGTCGGAAGCCTTAATCTCATTCATGTTCTTTTTTTTGAAATATGGAATGATTTTCAGGTCAATAATGAATTTCTTTGTACGCATGGTATTTTCACGCAGACGATGTTCCATATCCTCATAATAGATTTGTACAAAGTTTTCAAAATTGATGTCTAAATTCCTCTGCTGCTGTTGCAGGAAGTCACGCTCCCATTGTTCCGCTTCCGCTTTTGTCTTAAATCCCCGCTTGTTCTTCTTGTGGCTTACGCCCTGCCAGTCCTTATAATAGAACTGGCAACGCCACATCTTTCCGTCCCTTGTCGCTGACATAAAATCTCTCCTTTCCTACATGGCTACGGTCAGACCGTAGAATTTTTCTTCAAAGTATTTTGTCGGGACTTTGCCGCAGATTGTCCGATAGCCCTTTGCTTTCAGTTCCTCATTCAGCCCCCGGATAATCTTATAGGCATAACCCATTGATACGCCAAGCATTTCAGCCGCTTCCTCTGCCGTTACATACATTTTCTTTCCATTCTCCATATAGTCCTG
This sequence comes from Lachnospiraceae bacterium, assembly GCA_910573785.1. Lineage (GTDB taxonomy): Bacteria > Bacillota > Clostridia > Lachnospirales > Lachnospiraceae > Schaedlerella. Next base: position 9,781 of record CAJSZT010000066.1, read on the forward strand.
TCCTTTCCTTTTTTACTTTAGGTACACATATGTGACCTTTATGTTTTTATTATACGGTACACTTTTGTGAACGTCAAGTATTTATTTTAAATTTTTATACACAAATGTGTCCTAGTGTGATAGAATTGAAATAAGCACTAACGAAAATCACAAAAATCGGAGGTATTGGCATGACTACCGGGGAAAAGATTAAACACTTTCGGAATTTGCGTGGCATATCACAGGAAACGCTCGGTCAGCTTTCCGGCATCAATTCCGCCACAATTAAAAAGTACGAGTATGGCATCCGCAATCCAAAGCCCGACCAACTGATGAAAATTGCAAATGCTTTGGGTATCAGTATCAATGTTTTCATGGATTTTGATATAGAAACGGTATCAGATGTGTTGTCTTTGATTTTAAAAATGGACGAACAATTGGATATGAACTTTGAAGCGGAGCGGTACGAGGACGGAAGTTTCAATCCCGCTACAATCAAAATATCCTTTAAAAACTCCCTGCTCAATCATAAGTTGGGCGTATACATGAAAGCAAGGGAATTGCAGGAGAACCTTTTGAACGATACGGAACGCTTCTCGTCAGAAGAAGAACACCAACGGGCGATTGAAGCACTCTCAAAGGATTTAGACGCTGTTAAGCAGAGTATTCTTGATGACAGCAAGATTGTGAAAAAAGGTGTTCGGGGAATATCCGTTAAAATATATCCCGAAAATGAATAGAAATGAGGTGTAAAATTTGTATACAATATTTCAAAGAACAGAAATTTCAGAACCAACCCTATTCAGTCCGTCCGACACAACCAAAAGAATAGAAAATTTCCCGGAAATTTGTGTTTCCACATTTTCCGACAACATCATTCAAAAGTTTTCTTCTTTGGATAATGTAGAAAAAATAGCAGAACTCTACTCCGCAAGCGGCACATTACCTGTCTACCAAATCAATTACAAGAATACGGCGATTGCTTTTTACCGTTCTATGGTAGGTGCGCCTGCCTGCGTTGCTTGTTTTGAAGAAATCGTTGCTATGGGAGCTAAAAAGTTTGTTTTGTTCGGTTCTTGCGGAGTATTGGACGATAACAAGGTAAAAGACAACATTATTATCCCTGTTTCCGCTGTCCGTGATGAAGGTACAAGCTATCATTATATAACACCCTCACCGGAAATCGAAGCAGACACACATTCCATTCAAATATTAGAAAATGTATTAACTGCTTGTGGCTACCCCTATGTAAAAGGCAAAACATGGACTTCGGACGCTATTTACAGAGAAACACTTTCCGCTATCAAAGAACGCCAACAGGAGGGCTGCCTTGCCGTAGAAATGGAATGTGCTTCCATGTTGGCGGTTTCAAAATACAGACACATTCCTTTTATTCAATTTTTATATGGAGCAGATAACCTTAGTTCTGAAACATGGGAGATTAGAGATTTAATGTCTTATGGTCTTACCAATGCGGAGAAGTATATGGTGCTTGCCTTTGAATGTGGACTTGCCATGTAAAAAGGCAGGTATCATGATACCCGCCCCAAATCCAGTATTCTTCAAATAAATAGAGCCATTTTAGAGCCAAACGGCATAAAGCAATCCCGGAAACGCCCATTTTATCAGCATTTCCGGGATTGTATCCGTTACTCGAACTCGACAATCGCTAATCTATTTTGTTTAGAAATCATTCGTTGTCGTGTTTATAGTTCTTTTGATTATTTGTTTTATTCATATTATCCTGCCTATATGAGCTAATGTTATCATTTTGTTATCGATATTGATAACAAAATGCATTACTTCTGTGGATATTTCTATATCCTTTAATCTAATTTAATATTTCTTTTTCATTAATTCTTTTATGTCATTTTTATACCCCTTCATTTCTTTATCACATGGATTTATAAATAACGCATAATTAATTATGCCAAATAAATGTTCAAGATAATTATTGCGTTCCTCTTGTATATATTTCAAATGTGATTGTAAACCATATTTATTTATATAGAACATATTTTTACGAATATCTTTTCTAATACTTTTAGCAAGTTGGGGTTTATAATTCACTACAACTCCAGTCACTTCTTGTTGTTGCCCTTGCTTTCTCACTCTTGTTTTTTCTTCATTAATAGACAACTGTAACTCTCTTAAATTTTTCTTAACAAAAGAAATTATTTTCAATTCATTAAAATCACCAGAAAATGTCATATCATCAGCATATCTAGTAAAACGTATTTTAGAGCTTTTGCAAAATTCTCCAACCTTATAATCAAATTCTTTCATCAATATATTTGATAAAGCTGCACTGGTAGGCGCTCCTTGTGGTAGACACCCCTCCAGGCAGCACAAATTCGTCAACATCATCCCAACTGCCTCACTATAACCAGCCTCAATAAATAGTTGATATACCATCCAATCAGTCAAATGATTATAAAAATCCTTTATGTCAAGAGATAAAACTTTTTTCTGTCTTCTATGAAAACGAACATTATCTTTAATAGATTTTCCTTTTATATAGGCTTTTGCATATGGGCTTACCTCAAAACTATACAAAATGTATTCTAAAATCCAGCGTTGTATTTCTTTTAAATTCGGAAGTGGTTCCGATATGCCCCTTTTTCCACCATTCTTTTTGGGAATTTGATAACAATGATAAAAATTAAGCGGAGAATTAGAAGCAGCATACACATACACTGGATCATATCCTAACAATGCACATAGATGCTCCTGCGTAAAAATAATAGGCAGACCACGATTCCACAAATTTTCTGCATATTCTAGCCATCTTCTACAATATTTTTCATTTTTATTATTCTTTTTCGCAGCTTCAATAAATTTTAATTTATATTCTATCCATTCCATTCTATCACCATTTAAAAACCTTTGAAATCTTTACCCAAAATATCGGATATATCTTTTCTGTTGAAAAGATATATCAGAGTGATTTTGGAACAAAATCACGACCCGTAATACTTGTTCAGGATTTTACTCCTGTAAAATCATGGACAAGTATTACCTCGGCTCGAAAAGTAAGTTCCCCAAAGATTAACGACTCGCTAATCCCGCACATGAGTGCAAAGTCTAAAGATTCCAAAGGTTATTTATTATTATATCACGGCAAATATATTTCGTCTATGCCTATTTTGTTCACTCTGTAACTGTTTAACGGCATAATCGTAAATCCGTTTTTTTTCTTTTTAATAATTCTCCATCTAGACAAACCAACATCACTTAACATTCTTTGTTCCATTTTATCATAACATATTTTCCCTTCTTTTTCCAGCTGACGAACCCACTCGACTACCTTTGAATAAGAATAACCCGCAGTAAATAAAGGCATAATAGAAGAGTGCTTTTTTATTGTATCTAATATTAAAAATTCTGTTGATTCTTTCATCTTCTCTAACTCCTAATGACTTTTACATTTTCTTTTCTCACAAATGGTGCATAACTATTTTTACGCTCATACCAATACACAGGGAACGTATTATTAGGTGTTTTTATCATTGCTACTAAACTTTCCGTGTTAGCGTATCCTAATTGCATTCCTTTTGGCGCATGTAAATGTTTACTAATGCTTACCATTGCTTTAAGCTTTTCTTTTGCTTCTGGTTCAGGGTAAACATCTGTTATAGCTTTCTTTCTTATTAAAGCAGCGAACACTGAAATTTTTTCTCTACTGATATTATTTACCCCTTCTTCTTGTGCAACCAAAGATACAATATGTATTTTCTTATCTAAAGTTTTCAAATGTTTCAAATATTCCAAACATTCTAATGCGGTTTCTCCACTACCAATAAAATCATCTATTAAAATTAATGAGCCAATTCTATCTTCATGCTGCTTTAATACCTCTGGTGTTTCACAAATGCGTATCTGATTATCCTGAAATTCAGGATATGTACGCATCAATATACTTTGACATAAATATAACATAAATGTGCTACTTTTCAGATTTCCAAAATCCTTTTCTGGTAATAATGGGCATATATAAATATTTTTATTTTTCTCTAATTTCCACTCTTTGCTTTCAAATAGCTTTTTCAATGCTGTCAACAAATATTCTTCATACATACTGGATTGAACCCACAAAAATTCATCTGTAAGTTCAAGTATTAAATCTCTTTCCTCATCATTTTCCAACTCTGCTAACCGGCTACAAAATCTATCAAAAACCGAATAATCACTACTCTCATATATTTCCCAATTTTTTTGCTTAAAAATATTGTATAATTTCGTTACATATTTATCCGAAAGTACTTTTTTCCCTAACATTTAAATACTATCCTTCTTTTCACAAAAACTAGTATATTATTGCATTAATTTTCGAGTAATATTGTTGTAGAAAAAAATAGTGATATGTTATAGTTTAAATTAAAAGCGATTTTATTTAAGAAAAGCAACACAAAAATTCCTGTACTCTGTGCTTTCTAATCACCTGCTAACTTTTCTTATTTTACACAACTTGTTATTTTAAATAGTTGCCTTCATATGGTCTATCCATCATCTTTTCCAGCATTTCACATATAATATCCGAATCCAATTCAACATTATCAATGCATTGAAGATAATAATCAATATTCTCTCTTGTAATATTAACAGCTCTCTTACTTAGCCCCATGCATGCAATAAAAATCCCTTCATTAGTACAATCGTATATGTCTTTATCATTTTTCTCGTTATATTTCATATCAAAAGCATTTAAAAACTTACTGAACCTAACATCTCCTAAAAATGTATTTACCTTATGAAAGTATAAATATAGCAGATACTTTTTAAAATGTTGTCTTCGTTCTACTTGTTCTTCCTTCAACATCCTTTCAATGCCCTTAAAAAACATTCTTGGATAAAGGATTTGAAATATTTTTCTTCTATAGTCATAATTATCTCCTCTTTTAATTCCTATTGAACGAACTAATTGCATCGGGATGGTTGAATATCCTCTGGATTTGTCAAAAATATTTCTTATAAAGCATTTTCCTGTTGAAAAAACACATCCTATCTTTTTACTTCCTCGTTGTGTGCTAATCTTATTTTTTAATATTCTTATTATATATTTTATTGAAACAAATGAATATGCTTTTCTTTCAAAATACATCTTATCCTCAATAGAGACTAATATAGCGCAAGCTTCATCTAATTTCTCATTGAACTCAATTTTATTGATTGGAAAACAGGTAAATATTTTATACATCTCCCCAAAAGTATGTATAACATATTTTTGTTGCAAAGTAGCCGTCAACGTCCAAATAAAAAACAAGAGTGAAAGTACCTTAAAAACTACATTCTGCTCATTAAGTGGCTCTGGCAATTTTATCCTTAACATTAAAAGTGCACAACACATTCCCCCAAAAGCATACTGAGAAAAAGATATATATATAAAGTCCACTAATTTATATATTGGATTTATCAATATTTTAAATTTCATTTCGTCAGACGTAAAAATTTCAAAAAAGCAGAATAAAGATATCACCAGTAACAATACTGCCAATTTTACTCCTATTATATTTAAGATTGTTAATGCGTATACACTAATATAAATAATTGTCATCCTCTGATACTCTTTCAAATCAGAATAATTATGAATAGCAATCATTGCGAAGAAAAAAATAAAAATAATATTTTCATTAAATAAATTTTCCATTTTATCGTTAGTTAATACTCTCCTACTCTCAAAATATAATATTATTACATCATCAATGTAGAAATCCAAACATTTTATCTATTTCTAACATATCTTGGTTCTGAAAAACTCGCCCTAGTCAACAATCTCCTTTGAATGGCAAATCTTACAGTATAAATAACTCAAACTTCGCACATAGATTTAACCTATGCACCTTGAAAATTCAATACCTGGCAGTTATTCAGTTATCTTAATTCCTCTGCTATGCTGCTTGAAGCTGTGTCCTCAGTAAAGCAGGTACCGTGTTCATAAACGTATCAACCAGTTCGTCAATTTTATTTTCGGACAGTTCTGTGTTGTCGCTAAGCATGGTTCGGAACATTTGAAGCAGCATTTGAAATGCCTGTATCCATGTGATATCAGACATTTCGTCAGAAAAGTATAGAAAAAGTTCACCCAGTGAACGACTGTCGTTAGATTCCCGGCTTTCGAGGGAAAGCATCATATATCGTGTAAAAACAACTGCAGTGTGGGCGGTCATTGCATCGTAAGATAAGGAGTTACATTCCTTGCTGAGATTCAGGTAGCTTTTACATACCTTAAAGAAAACTTCGATATCCCAGCGCTTGCCATAAATACGGATGATTTCATTTTCATCCAGAGTTGTATCTGTGGAGATAAGGCACAAGTATTCCTTTTTCTTATTCCGATTACGGACATATACAACTTTAGCCGGAATAATTTCTCCATCTTTTACAACATCAACTACCACGGAAAGAAGGTATTTGGAACGACCACGTCTCTTTTTATTCCGGTGATAGATTGTAATAAGAGACATATCTTCACCATTGTACCGAAAGAACATTTTGGGACTCTTTTTCACCATGCCAATGACATCATAGCCGATTGATTTTACAGCGTGGAGCGTGCTTGGAGAAGAAAACCAACTGTCAAAAAGAACGTATTTGGCCGGAATATTAGCTTTTTTAGTGGCTTTTAAGAGTTCAAGCATCGCCTGCGTTCCTTTTTGCATGGAAAGCATTCTTCTTTTGTATCCGACAGTTCGTTTATCAACCTCCGAAGCTTCGTTGACCCTGTTCTTTTTGTTTTCAGATGAGAGAAGGACGCTATTGACGGGAAGAAATGTGTTTCCATCTGACCATCCAAGTGTAAGCATACGAAATCCGAAACGGTATCTGTGATTAGCGTGATCATAAGCTTTTGCAAGAAGTTCTACTTTCTTAGAGCGATTGCGTTCAAACATGGAATCATCAATGATCAATACATTTGCGCGATCCCGTGAATCTAAAGGCACAATGGCATCCTTGATAATTCGTGAAGCTAACAGAGTCGTAAAGTGAAGCCAGTTAATCTGGATCATCTTCATAAATCGGTACACAGTATCCTTTGCAAACCCAGGAGAATTTTTTCCGGTAATCAGACTCATGTACATACTTCTGTTAGAAAAAATCAGCAAAAAAAGATACTGAAAAACCTCAACAACAGGAAATCCTTTTTTCTTATAAGCGTTAGAAGCCTTCAATGCAGAAGAAATATGGAATCTTGTAAAAAATCTTTTGATAGATTTCGAAATCTGCTTATCATTCTGGTTTGCTTGTGTTATACTTTTATTCATAGCATGAGCCTCCGGTTTTAATTGTTTTTTGACAACTCAATTATACCAAACCAGACGGTTTCATGCTATTATATTGCCAGTTTTTATTGAATTTTCAAGGTGCATCTGTGCTTATTCAAATGCGAAGTTTGAGTAAATAATACTTTTTTCTGCATCCATTACTGTAGTGTCGATGTAAATATCTTATCAAGGCTATGTATTAAACACAAACTATTTTTTTCTCAACCCAAATCTCTCCCCATCTGTCCTCCCCATGCTAATAATATCCCCCTGTATACTGCAAGTAAATGTATACGACACTTCATCTACTATAACCTCTATCGTCATTCCATCCATCTCTAACATACAAAACATACTAAATTCCAGTTCTTCTTTATCACGGTTTAAAAATCTACCAATTGAGTCCTTAGTCTGCTCTTCCAATAATTTCCTCTCTTCTGTCACATCCTCCCCATCACGGTATGCCAAAACAATCTCATTGTCGGACGTAATAATTATAGATGAATGCCCCTCTTCCTGCTTTTCAATCTGCGAACACCCGATTGTCATTAACACCACCACTGCTAACACTACAATAATTCTCTTTTTCATATTCTGCCCCTTCTGGCAGATACGCTAAAAGCCCTCCCGCTCAGGTCACTTTACTTTAACTTCATACCTCTCACATATATCTCGACTGCCGCTTTCTCTTTATCAGTCAATGATTCCCATGTTTCCAGCACCTTCTTTTGTTCTGAAGACAACTCCAATCGTCCAATATCCTTCGAGAAAAATTGTGGTAACGTAATCCCCAATCCATCGCAGATTCTATCCAATGTATAAAAAGTAGGAGTACTTCCTCTTTTCATTAAATTTGATAAAGAAGACTGACTAATACCAGTCTTTTTAGATAGAGCATACATAGACATCTGTTTTTTATCACAGAGTTCCTTAATACGATTTGTAATATACTTCTCATCTAACAAGCAACCTACACCTCATTCCCGATATATGCTGCTTTCATTCTACCCTTAGTACTATAAGATTATTAGATTTTATATAAAGAATTATAATACTTTATTTTTGAGTAGTATTTAGTTAAAAAAATAAGCGCACTGCCCAATATTCATTTTTATCACATTTCTGTGAGTTCTTCCCTTTCTTTATTTTGCAATTTATTAATTGCAATTATAACCATTTTTTCGGATAAAATCAATATAAATCTCTGATATATGATAGTGGGTAATAATGAAAGGTCAGCAAGCAGTCATGTCACAAAAACTGAAACAGACGCAGGATATCTCTATAGGAGACAATCTAAGGAAATTAAGAAATCACGCAAAATTAACTCAAGAACAAGTTGTGGCACAATTACAGCTACGCAATTGTTCTATTTCTAGAAGTGCCTACTCGCAAATAGAATCTGGCACATACAATATACGCATTAGTGAATTGGTTGCATTAGCTGAAATCTTTCGTACAGATTACAACACTATATTTAATGGATTAACGTATGAAAAATAGCCCTGGATATAAGTTTTTACATTATTCAGGGTCTTTTTTGTTTACAGGGAATATTTTTAATAACTTTATTCTGGAAATAAGATGGAAAAAATAGAAATTAACAAGCCGATTCAATCTATGTGAATAAAATCTTTTTTTCTTCAAATTCCAAGAATAACATTTTAACCCCCCCAGGCAAATTTCTACTGGCTGGGAAAATAGCCCCCATCCACCAATTTCCATTCTTTCCAGCAGGTAGTTCCCAACACCAGTACCTTCTGAAATACTTTCCGGATACACAATATGAGAGATTTTTTGTGAAGTGTTTCGAAGTTAATAGAGCAAGATTCCGATATTCTATAAGGAAAGCGCTGCCGTCCAGACTGACAGACTGGCACACTCCCCCACGAAAATAAAATAATACAAGCATCCGTGTCAAAAAGTTCCGACTCTACACGGAAAGTGTTTGAAAATAGCCTGTTTCCTGCAAAACATGAAACAACACGTGTCAAAACTGCTTAGTTCTTACGCAGGAACTGTTTAAAACAGCACTTTCATAGAATTGTGCAACGATCCGTAGCTATCTGGTTATTTCTTGACGAGCGAAACTAATATAGGGTATCCCATTGGATGCCTTGAAATCCTATTTGCAAGGAGCAGAGCATCCTATTGGATGCCTTGAAACCCTATTTGCAGGGAACAGAGCATCCTATTGGATGCCTTGAAATCCTATTTGCAAGGAACAGGGTATCCTATTGGATGCCTTAAAATCTCATTTGCAGGAAACAGGGCATCCTATTGGATGCCCTACAGTACATTGCTCCAACAATATAGAAATACTGATAGAATTTTATAAATCAGGATATCATTTATTCAACCAGAGATTGCTTCTGCTTCTAAATTATTAGAAGAATCAGAATGAACCTTGCTATGATTCTGATAGAAAAACCTCAATTAATCAGTGGAACTGGTACTGCAAGCATAGCGTTTTGATATCCAAAACGCATTTTGGGGACCCCCCCAAGCCCCGGCATCGAAATTGAAATATGAAAATACGGCCGTACAGAGCATATGGAGCGTCAGGATCTCTATGTAAGTTTTTGGTTCCCATAAATCAGATAATTTACGAATGCTTTACAAGAAAATCCTGACACGCCCCTCCGCTCATCCTATATGCACTTCCAAAGTGGATGTACGGCTGTCTATGGAAAAGTCCTCCCAGGCCCCACTCCAATTCTGTCCGTGACGGTGCGTGTCGATTGTGACGGTTATTTTGATGCCACCACCCACCCCCAAAAACACCGTCACAATCGTCACAAACCGTCACGCCGGCTTAAAACACAGGCTCACCTTCCGCCCTGCATGACACCGCTCCCTGCTATAGCAGATACCATATTCATCTAACAAACGCCCTGCATTCACATTTAACTTTTTCGTTAAAATATTGGGTTGGAGGTCAGTCTCAAGCAAAGAGACAAGCTCTGTAGGTGTCCCCTTCCACAACGGGAAATCAGCAGTAATATGCATTGCGATTTTTTCAAGTAATGGCTCGGGCGGTTCTTTCCAGAGTTCTGTTTCCGCTCTTTCAAGCTCCCACAGCAATGTTTCCATATTGCGGATAAGATGCAGTTTTTGATCTTGCTGGTCTCTGCCCGATATTTCAAGCGTGGCAGCATTACCTGTACGTTTCTCCTTTTGCAGAAGAAACGCGCCGTCAGCCGCGCCAAGCAAGCCCGTAGTGCCCGAAATCATATCAAACTTATCCTCAGACCCCTGCTTTCTGGTATGGTGTACAAGCAGGATACAAATACCATAACTGTCTGCAAACTCCTTAAGCCTTGTGATGATCTCATAATCATTGGCGTAGCTATAATTATCTCCGCCATTTTCCCGTACCTTCTGGAGCGTGTCAATGATGATTAATTTTGTATCGGTATGCTCTTTTATAAATTCCTGCATCTGCTCATTCAAGCCGTTTCCAAGATTGCCTGCTGAAACAGAAAAGAATAGATTATCTGTCCCTTCTGTACCGAACATGCGGTACAATCGTTCCTGCAGGCGGCGGTAATCATCTTCAAGGGCAAGATAAAGCACCGTTGCCTTACGGACAGGGTAATTCCATAACGGAATCCCCATACTGATGTGATAGGCAAGCTGGGCCATTAAAAAGCTCTTGCCCAGCTTCGGAGCCCCCACGAAAAGGTAAGTACCCGTGTACAGCAAGCCGTCAATCAACGGCGGCTTGCTCGGATATACAGTATCGTATAGTTCAGCCATAGAGACTATTTCAAAAATTTGTTTGTTGCTTTTCATTGCATGATTCGTTATACTATTATCTGTACATTGAATTGGCTGCTCCGTGTCTGTGCCGACATACTGGTGTTCCTTAGCAAGCGGGCCAGGCGTGCTTAGTAACTCCGTATGCAGAAGTGACGCATTTGGGGCAGTCCTTTCTTTTTTATTCGCCATCTTCATATTCTCCTTTCAAACCTCCGAGGATAACGGCAATCAGTTCGATTGTATCAAGCAATTCCACATCCATACTGCTTCCTGCTTCAATTCTCTGTAACTCCGCAAGAACAGATGCAAGCTCATTGCGCAGTGCCTTATACACTCTTGGATTTCCCTGTACGACCACATCCTGGCACAAGAGCCGCCTTGTAATATAGTCCTGCTTGGTAAGCCCGGAAAGCCGCACTGCTGTTTCAATCTGTTTGTCTTCCTCAGGGGAAACCCGAAAACCAACGGTTTTGTTTCTCCAACGGTTACAACGATCTAAATTTTTTGCTGACATATCAAAAACCTCCTTTCCCTAATACATCTAATTTATTTGCCATTTCTGTTTGTTTTGATGGGAACAGGTGCGCATATCGATACGTGATCTCAATGCTCTCGTGTCCGACACGGTCAGCAATGGCTACCGCTGAAAATCCCATATCAATCAGCAAACTGATATGGCTGTGTCTCAGGTCATGAATCCGTATGCGTTTTACGCCTGCGGCTTTTGCGCCCCTGTCCATCTCATGATGCAGATAACTCTTTGTAACTGTAAAAATACGATCCTTCTTTTTTACTCCATAGAGCAGGCTGAGATACTCCTGCATTTCTTCACAAAGAAATTTCGGCATTTTGATTGTCCGATTGCTCTTTTTTGTTTTCGGAGTAGTAATCACATCCTTTCCATGCAGGCGCTGATAGGATTTGTTGATTGCGACTGTTTCTTTTTGGAAATCAAAATCCGCACCTGTTAGTGCCAACAGTTCTCCCTCTCGGATGCCGCACCAGTATAACATTTGGAATGCATAATAAGAAACTGGCTTATCCATCATTTCATCTGCAAACTTTCTATATTCCTCCTTCGTCCAGAACAACATTTCCTTGTGTTCCTCGCTCCCCATGTTTCCCACTTTTGCCGCAGGATTTGAACGCAGGTCATAATACCGTACAGCGTGGTTGAATATCGCTGAAAGCTGGTTATGTACTGTTTTCAGGTAAGTCTGTGAATATGGATTTCGTTTTTCATCACGATAAGCAAGCAGTTCATTCTGCCAGGCAATGATTTCTTTTGTGGTGATTTCGCTGATCTTCATCTTACTAAAGTACGGAAGAATTTTTGTCCGGATGATATGCTCTTTTGTCAGCCACGTATTTTCTTTCAGACGACTCTTTATATCTTTGGTATAAAGCTCCACAAAGGCCTCAAAACTCATATCTAGGTCGGCAGTATTCTGCAATTGGAATGTCCGTTCCCATTCCTGTGCCTCTTTCTTTGTAGCAAACCCACGTTTGCATTTCTGTTTTCGTTCTCCCTTCCAATTCACATATCTTGCCATCACATACCATGTTCCGCTACTCTCATTTTTGAATACAGGCATTTACCTCCCCTCCCTTCTCTGTTTTTGTGTTGCTGCGTAATGCATAGCAGTATCCCTTGTGGGATTCTCAGACCCGTAGAGTCTTTCATAAAAATACTGGCGGTTCACCCTCCCTGCAATTGTGATAAACCCCTGATCCCTCAGCTCGTCATTCAATTTTCTGATGAGCTTGTAGGCATAAGGCTTTGATACACTCAGTTCCTGTGCCACCTCATCCACACGGATGAATCTGTTTTCCATA
>CAJSZT010000067.1:0-22288 GCA_910573785.1 Lachnospiraceae bacterium
ATATAAACATTTTAAAATCAAATGCCCTGAAGAAATACCATATACTCCAACCGAGGATGAGTGCGCCAGGATGTAGAGAGAATTAAGTAGCGGGAACTACGGATTAACAAAGCGGTTAGTTCATCATCCACTTCATACATACCCCCATACATCAGAGGACGAGGGGTAAATGTGTAATATTTAAAATCGTTTATATTGTCATCAATATGCTCAATATAGTCTCCTGTATAGGGAAGCATCTCATATACCTCAATAGCAAAAATCTATTTTCAGTATATCATCAATATTGACATTAGAAAAGTACTTTTTCTTGAATTTATTTCAAAAATATAATAAATAATGAAATATAAATCAAAAATCAAGTTTCATGACTCAGGCATTCCCACGTATCATTATTGACTGACATGGGATTCCCAGCTATGCTCATTGCGGAACGCATCGGTGATACTGTAGAAATGGTCAACAATATCTACGGCCAGCTGTACCTGAACCGGCACGAGGAGGTAGCGGACAGATTAGAACAATTAGTATCAGCGAATATAATAGAAGCCGAAAATCCCCTGTTCTAAAAAGGATTTTCGGCTTTATTTTCCATGTTAACTTGAATTTCGGTGAAAAAAATGATATAACCATATATGGAGACAATTTGTACAAAAGACTAGTTTTAAAGGCACCGCATTGTAAAAAGTATGCACAAACTACAGGAGAGAATTTATGTCAAACATCGAATTATTAGAAAAAACCCTCCCGGTCGCACCCTTGAAGATTGTTGCTATGGAAAGCTGCAGTGAGCTTGGACAGAAGGTGAATGACCACATCGTATCGTTTCGGAAAAATACGATCAATGAAGTCTCAGAATCCCCCTTGTATGTAAATTATCGTTCCAAAAATTATCTCGTAGACTGCTGCTGTCCCCGGTTCGGAAGCGGGGAGGGAAAAGGCATTCTCAAGGAGACCATCCGCGGCACGGACCTGTTTATCATGACAGACGTGTGCAACCACAGCCTGACCTACACGGTCAACGGACATCCGAACCATATGTCCCCGGACGACCATTTTCAGGATCTGAAAAGGATCATTTCCGCAGCCACTGGCAAGGCGCACCGGATCACCGTCATCATGCCCTTCCTGTATGAAAGCCGCCAGCACAAACGGACCGCGCGGGAATCCCTGGACTGCGCGCTGGCACTGGAAGAGCTGGCTGCCATGGGAATTGCCAATATCATCACCTTTGATGCCCACGACCCCCGTGTCCAGAATGCCATCCCGTTAAATGGCTTTGACAGCTTCAATCCCCTTTACCAGTTCATGAAGGCGCTGTTCCGCGAGGTGCCCGATCTGACTGTGGACAAGGATCATCTGATGGTCATCAGCCCGGATGAAGGCGCCATGCACAGGGCCGTGTATTTTTCCAACATGCTTGGCGTGGATATGGGAATGTTCTACAAGCGCAGAGATTATTCCAAGATCGTAAATGGAAAGAATCCCATTGTGGCCCATGAATTTCTCGGGGACGACGTGAAGGACAAGGATGTGATCATCATTGATGACATGATCTCTTCCGGGGAAAGCATGCTGGATGTGGCGAAGCAGCTCAAGGAACGGAAGGCAAAGCGGGTCATCGCCTGCACCACCTTCGGCCTGTTTACCGATGGTTTTGAAAAGTTCGATGAATACTACAAAAACGGATATCTCAGCAAGGTCATTACCACCAACCTGACCTATCTGCCGCCGGAGGCAAAGGAGAAACCTTATTTTATCACGGCGGACTTAAGCAAATACCTTGCGATCATCATTGATTCCCTGAATCATGACACGCCCATCGGGTCTGTCATGACGCCAACGGAGAAGATTCATGCGCTTCTAGAGCGGCGGATGAGGGCCGAGTTTTAAATCACCGTATGGTTTGATACCTACAATTTCAAAGGGGCTGTAAGGAAATGGTATTTTCGCGCAATATCCTGTTGTGACCTCCAACCGGTCACGCAGCAGATCACAGCGAAACAGTCATTTCCTTACAGTCCCTTTCATGAAGCCGCAGCACACGCAAACAGAATCAAGGCTCGATCATCTTCTCTTTCTCAAAGATCCACATCAGCAGCTTCCCGTGGACCGCAGCCAGCAGGGAGCCTCCAGAAGCATTTTTACAGCGGATAAAATCCCCTCTAATCTCCCCCGCCCCTTCTTCGGCGTATTGCTTTAATTTTTCCTTCGCTTCTCCTGAAATATTCCGCGCATATTCCAGCAATTCCCCTGAAAACGCCGCCACAAAACTCTGCTCAGACTCAAAATCCGCATAGCTGATTATTTTCCGGCATCCACCATAGATTTGATTTCATTCAGGCGTCCGGACAGGTTGACCATATAACGCAGATCAGGGGCGCAGTATCCGTCCGTATTAAATTTCCTGGGCATATTTACTTGCGCTCCATCCCAGATACCGCTTCTGAATCCGCGGTATCTCCCTGATCGGCGCATCCCATTCATCAATGATCATCATGAATTTATTGCCTTGCACCCTGCCGCAAGGCATCCGGCCAGTAAAATAGTGGTTGCGCGCAGGCGGGCATATACGCCCTTGGATCATTCAATCCGCAGCTCCACCTCCCCCGTAAAATGCTCCCCAGCAATCCCAATATAATTTCCTCCCTCCGGCAGTGTCAGTGTCTCCCTGTATGTCCCGTCCGCGTCAAGCAATACCGTCGTCTCCTCACTCCCAGATTCCCAAAAGAGCTCCGCGCTTCCGGATTCCCCTTCTATCCTGCAGAACACGCTGACTTCTTTGCCGTATTCCCGGTCGATCGTAGTCCCGCCGAAGAGATATTCCGTTTTGGAAAAATTGTCATAGTCTGCGGTATATTCTCCGGTATAACGATCCACACCGCACTTCCGTCTGCCCTTTAACAGGAAATCGCTTGTCAGTCTGAAATTTCCGGCAAATTGAATCACCTCATTGTATTCTTCCAGAATTTCATCCTTGGAGCAGCCGCATAATCCGATGATGTACAAAAGCAAACAAAAAAACAGCAGAAAAGATTTTCGTAGGGACAGAGACGAACATGCCCTGTCCTGTTTTGAACTGTCACAGATTTTTTTCATGCCGTCACCTCCCGGCCTTCGATTTTTCACGCTGGGCCGCGCGCAGGGTAATCCCTTTTTTCCCGGAGCTCTTTTTCCCGTGTCCGTGTACATCCCCCGGTGCCTTGGACGTCACGATCAGCACTGCCGTGATCAGCAGCATGATTCCCAGGGAAGCCGCCCCCAGCGGCACGCTGCCCTTTCCCGAGGTTCCTGAATAGGACGCCGTATCAAATCCGATCATCGTCAGCGCAACGGAATACGGATAAATATTCCGCAAAAGTCCCTCTTTAAAAAACAGAACGCAGTATCCTGTAAGGAACGCGATGACCGAACCGACCATAAAATGTCCCGGCTTCCTGCTGCACACCGTGATGATCGGAAGTACGACAATGTAGATACAGACAGAGAGCCCAATCATCTGCGGTAGCCCCTTTATGAACACGGAAAGGTTCAGATTCGAAAGCCCCCCGAAAAGTCCTACCGCCAGTGTCACCGCAAAGCTGTAAATACCGAAGAGCACTGCCAGAAGCCCCATGACGGCCAGCTTTCCTGCCAGAAATTTTCGGAAGGAAACCGGGACAGTCAATATATTTTTCAGGGTGTCGTCCGTATACTCCCGGTTGACCAGATACCCGCCGATCAGGGTAAACAAAACCGGCATGAATATCTGCGCGTTTCCCCAGATCGTATTCTCCACCAATGCGGGGATATCAAAATTGGCACATTTGAACTCTTCATTCACCACCAGCTGTGAGTAAAACTGGAGAAGCGGGGAACACACCATACCCAGCAGCCCGATCAGCAGGATATGATATCTTTTCATTTTTAGAAACTCTGTTTTTATGATCGATCGCAATTCCATTTCCTCCTATATCTCTTGTTTTTGGTAGACTCTTGTCAGCAGAAGCATGCAGATTGCCGCCTCCGCCATCAGCACGGCAAAGACTGCCGGAGTGGACACGAAGTAGGGGCGAAAGCCTTCATAAAATGTTCGAAGCGTCTCCCCCGCGTCTTCTATCGAAATAAATTGATACAGCCACCGGAAGATCATGGGCACCGGAAAGAGTGTGGCTACATTTGGTCCCAGCGGCACCCGCACAAAAGCATCACTGATATGCGTGATATATCCCGCCATGGTATAGGCAAACGCAATGATCACGGATATAATGTAGGATTTGTTGCACCAGACCACCAGCAGCAGGCAGGGCATCTCCGCTGCCCAGAGCAGGATTCCCGTTCCCGCGGTCAGAAGGAGCTGCATTCCCAATCCGTCCATTGATGCTCCTGAGAGGGCTGTCAGCAGGACAGCCGCCGCGGCTCCCGCCAGTTCATAGCATACATTGAAAATCAGCAGCACAAAAATCTTTGCCGCCGCCAGATGGCCCTTCGTGACGGGAACGCACATCAGATTTTTCAAAGTGTCATGATCCTGCTCCTCAAAAAGCAGATTGGCCGCCACAATGACTGACAGCGGGATCAGAACCAGAAAACCGTTCTCCTGCCGGATCACGGACATCATATTTTCCAGGCTCCTGTCGGTCAGGATCAGGGTATACATGGCGGGCATGATGAACGTGGTCATAAATGCGATATAAAACATTTTTTTGCGTTTTGTTTTCATGAATTCACAGATGATCAGCTTAAGCAATTCCCTCACCCCCTGTGACCCGTTTGAAATAATCTTCCAGACTTTCCTCACAGATATGCGCCTCCCGTACCTCCAGGCCATTTTCCACAAAGGAGGTGACCACCTGGCCCACCGGAAGCTTCATGTTATGCAGCTGCAGGCTGTGGTCGTCCTGTATGGTAAAATGCCGTTCCCGAAAATGCCGCTCCAGGATTCTGGCGGCCTGAGCCGTATCGGATACGAGAAAATGCACATGCCTGCTGCTTTTTCTCTCCAGCTCCGCAAGCGTCTCCTCCTCCAGCAGCACTCCATGGTCGATGATCCCAATGTCATCCGCCAGAAGGGCGATCTCCGAAAGGATGTGGCTGGAGATCAGGATGGTCTTTCCCCGTTCGTCGCAGAGGCCGCGGATAAAGGAACGGACCTCCGCGATGCCGATAGGATCCAGCCCGTTGATGGGCTCATCCAGGATCAACAGCTCCGGGTCATGCATGACCGCGAGGGCAATCGCCAGCCGCTGCTTCATACCGAGGGAATACTGGGAAAACAGCTTTTTGTCCTTGTAGGGCAGGCCCACCAGATCCAACGCATTTTTGATTGCGCCGCGGTTCGGAACTCCCCGCAGGGCGGCAAAAATACGCAGGTTTTCCGTGCCTGTCAGGTTGGGATAAAAGCCGGGAGACTCGATCAGGCTGCCGATCCGCGGCAACAGCTTTTTTTCATTGCCCTGTAAGGGCTTCCCCCAGATCATCACTGCCCCTGAGGTAGGATCCGTCAGCCCCAGCAGCATCTTCATCGTGGTCGTCTTTCCGGCTCCGTTTCTCCCGAGGAGACCGTAAATACGGCCTTTCTGTACATGGATGTTCAGATTGGCGACACTTTTCTGCGCTCCGTATTGCTTGGTAAGATTCTTTGTTTCAATGATATATTTGGTCATTGCAAAACCTCCTTTTTGCTATGCATAGAAATGTTCCCGGCCCCTTCTCCGGTGGGAAGCAGGCCCTATTTATTTCTCTGACATGCTAAATTCTATCATGTCAACCTTGCATAAACCTTGCCGGAACCTTGCATAAACCTTGCATTTTCAGATAACAGCTCCTAACTGTTCAGAACCGCAGACTCTAAGGAACTGTCCCTAAGCTTTTTCTTCAGATTCCTGCCAGCGGGAAAGTCAGGCTGAATACAGTTCCGTTTCCCGGTTCGCTGTCTGCCGTGATCGTCCCGTTCATTTTTTCCGCAAGCTGGCGCGCGATGGACAGTCCCAGGCCGCTGCCTTTTTCAGACCGCCCCTTGTCGCATTTATAAAGCCGTTCAAAAATATGCTTCAGATCCTCTTTGCTGATCCCCACACCATGATCCGCCAGAAGAATGTTTATATTCCCGCCTTCCCCGGACAATGTCAGTTCTATTTTCTCCGCATGGCTGTGTGAAACCGCATTCTGCATGAGGTTGTTTAAAATCCGCATATATCCTTCCGGGTCCAGGTTTACCCGAAAGGGCTGTTCCGGAATCTCCGCCTCAAAATCAATCCCCGCGTTTTCCAGCACCGGGATCCAGTCGATCAGGATATTCCGTGTCAGCTCCGTCAGATCCACTGTCATGACATTCATGGAAAATTCATCGGAACCCAGCCTGAACCAGTCGAAAAGCACGTCAATATATTCCTTCAAGTCATGGGCCTTCCGGCAGGCAGTCTCGATATAGCCGTCCCGCTCCTCTCCCTCCACCATTCCCCTGTGGGCGGCGTCCAGGTAACCGATCAGTGTGGTAAGCGGCGTCCTGACATCGTGGGAAAGGCTGGTCATGAGCTGCCTGTTTGTTTCCTCGGTCCGGCGGAGTGCCAAAAGCCGGTCTTCGTAAGACCGGACAATGTCATTGATCGAATAGGCAAGGGGAGCCGTAAGCTCGTGTGTTTCCGCCAAAATACGCCGATTTCCGTTCCCATTTTTTATATCCTCTAAAATGTCCGACATTTCCAGAATCTGCGTCTTAGTCCGCCGGACAGTCAAGACGGCGACGCAGATGGAAAACAGGGCAATGACAATTCCGATCACAGCAAACGTTTCAGCATTCAATGGTCAGACCTCCTTGTGAAAACGGTATCCGATTCCCTTTACCGTCTGTATATATCTTGGATTGCCGGGAGTTTCTTCGATTTTTTTCCTGAGGCGGCTGATGATCGCCATAATATTGCTGTCGTCATAAACATACTCCTCTCCCCACACTTCCTCGTAGATCTGCCGCTTCGTGAGGATCTTTCCCTGATTTTTCGCCAGGAACATCAGCACATCAAATTCCTTCGGCGGCAGGTCAAAATCTCCGTTTACCGAGGTAATGGAGCGGCTGTCAAAATGAATCGTCAGACCGTCAAAATCAAACTGCAGGGGTTGTCCGTCTTTTTGGTTAAAGCGGGTATAGCGCCGGATCAGGGAAAGGACGCGGGCAATCAGTTCTTCCATATCAAATGGCTTTGTCAGGTAATCGTCGGCGCCTGCGCGCAGCCCCCGGACCTTTGACGCGCTGTCGTTTTTGGAGGTAAGCATCAGGATGGGCAGACTATTTTCTTTCCGAATCTGCTCCAATGTTTCAAAGCCGTCCGGGCCGGGCATCATGACGTCCAGTATGACAAGCTGGTATTCGTCTTTTTTCAGCCTCTGCAGGCCGGACTGCCCGGAATAGCAGCAGTCCGCTTCTATATTTTCCCGTAAAACACCCTGCCGGATCAGGGTGCATAGCTCTTTGTCGTCATCTATGATTAAAATTTTGTTCATGATCTGTTTTCACCTGCCATCATTTCTGTAAATATCTGATCTGTTTCATAAAAAAGAATAGCACCCGGATTCTTTTTCTGTCAATCATTTTCCGCATCTTGATTCTTGACACGCGATGCAAAACAGGGGTTACTGTTCACGGTGCCTTGCGCCTTGCCGCAAGGCATCCGGCCGGTAAAATAGCGGTTGCATGCATCCGGCCATTTCACATGGTATGGTTACAGGGTGCGCCTGAAATCGCTCTCCCACTTCCGCAAATCAGGGAAATCTACAGTTCCCCTTCCACCGGCAGCACCAGCTCCACCCCATATCCCCCTGCTTCCTTTTTCAAAAAGTCCGCATGTCCTCCATGGGCGGCAATGATCTGCCGGACGATCCGAAGCCCCATAACGTGGATCTCTTTCCCATTGTCAGCCTGACGCCCCGCTAGAATATCCACCACCCTCTCCGGTATCCCGGGGCCGGAATCCAGAAGCTTCCATATGACACACCCCATTTCCTCCGAGATCCGGAGTGTGATCCGGCAGCCCTTCGGATTGTGCCGGATGCTGTTTCCGATCACATTGCGCAGCGCCCGTTTCAGAAGCTGGATATCCCCCTGCTGCCGGATCCGTTCTGTCCGGGGATCTGCCTCTGCCGTGATCTCATATCTTTCGTCCAGGCCTTCATTGTAATACTCTGCCGCCGTCTCCCGGAGCAGGACTGCCGGGCAATACTCCGTCATGCGCAGAGGCTGGGCATGATATTCCAGCTTGGATGTCAGGTTCAGGTCTTCAATCAGCTGACGGATCAAAAGGCTCTGCTGCCGGACGGCCTCCGCCTGGCAGTGTGCCTCCTCTCCCAGCTCCGGATTCTCTGCCAGGGCTTCTGAGTAGCCCATGATCAGCGCCAGCGGTGTGCGGATATCGTGGGATACCCCGGAGATCCAGCTTGTCCTGGCATCATCTCTCTGCCGAAGCTTACGATCCTGCTTTTCCAGGATCCGGGAGGTCTGATTCAGCCTGTTTGCCAGTTCTCCGGTCATTCCCTTTTCCGGCAGTAACACCGGACGCTTCTCCGCAAGCGCGTCAATCCCGGCACAGACCGGACGCAGCGACCGATAGAAACGATACGCGAACCACAGGGCCAGCACCAAAAACAGCGCCACATTCATTCCCACAGCAATGGACAGATATCTTGGAAAGGATTGGATCTGCCACAGAGGATACATCAGGTTGATCTTGACCGCGTACTCCTTCCCATATCCGGATACCAGCAGCATCCCATTCATCTCCCACACGCGGACCGGATAATCCATCAGATACCAGCGGCTGAACTTCGCCACATCGGCCAGTCCGTAGGATCTCGGAAGCTCCTCGGGAAGTCTCCAGCTCCACACTACATTTCCCCCATCGTCCAGAAGCATGGACCAGAGAAAATGATACTCTTCCAGGTAAGCATATCCCTTTTCGGAAAGCCGGTACCGCGCCGCATGTTCCGCCGTCCCCTGATCCGCAGTCGAAAACTCCGCAGCCACATGTTCCATCTCTTCCCCCGCATGCAGACGTCTCTCGCCATGCCTTTGTACAGACTGCCACCCGATCAGGTACAGCACCGCAAGGTTAAAAAACGCTACCGTCAAGACCAGAACCCCGGCACTGGCCACGTATCTCCTGATGATCTTCGCAAGGCTTTTCATAACACTCACCCCCGATGCCGCGCATCTTCATCTTTTCTCAGTCTGTAGCCCAGCCCCCGGGCGGTCAGGAGCCATTTCGGAGAGGAGGGATTCTCTTCGATCTTCTTCCGCAGGTGCCGGATGTGGACCATCAGCGTATTCTCATACCCATAATAGGCATCCCCCCATACGGCCATGCACAGGGCATCAAAGGTTACGATCTTTCCCCTGTTCTCGTTCAGTTTTTTGAGGATCTGCAGCTCCTTTGCGGTCAGAGAAACGGTTTTTCCTCCGTATGTCACCGACGCATTGGAAAATGAGATCACACGCCCGCCCAGATGAAGTGACTGCTCTTCCTCCGCATCCGTCTGCGCCGCTTTTCCCGGTATAAAATAGGTCCGCTTCAGAACGGCCCCCACCCGCAGGATCAGCTCCTGGGATAAAAATGGTTTTGTAATATAGTCATCCGCGCCCAGGCCAAGGCCGAACAGCCTGTCGTTGTCCTCGTCCTTTGCCGATAAAAACAGGATCGAAGTCTCCGCTTTTTCCCTCATTTTCCGAAATAGTGAGAAACCGTCTCCGTCCGGAAGCATAATGTCCAGGATCACAAGCTGCGGCTCCTCCTGGCAGAATTTTTGCAGCCCCTCCTCACAGGAAAACGCACATGATACATTGGAATAACCGCTTCTGCGCAGGATATTTCGGATCATGGCAGACAGTTCCTGGTTGTCGTCCACCAAAAGGATTTTGCTGTCGTACAGGTTCACACAGATTTCCCCCTATCATAAATTTTTCATTATCACACATGCATTTAGCATGATCTTTTTAACTGCATTTCATTATAAGATGTTTTTCAGGCAGTTTCCAGAGACCTTCTGCAAAATTAAGGTAAATCTAAGGAACGATTCATGAATATATAAGCCTGCTCCTGTATGATAGAAATCGCAGCTGGGAACGGAACAACGCTCCCTGCTCGATTCTAAAGCCAGCTGCTGTCCGGACAGACATAAAATAATTTCAGCTGTACGATTTGATGCTTCAAGGAGCGTCAACCTGTTCGTCCAGTTGGAAATTACCACAATTCAGAAAGGAGCAATCCCTTATGGAATCTATCATCACTACCCAGGCATTGACGAAGCAATACGGCTCAAAACCAGTGGTCCGCGATCTGGCGCTGAAAGTGCCGCCGGGAAGCATCTACGGCTTCCTGGGTCCCAACGGTGCGGGGAAATCCACCACCATGAAGATGCTGCTGGGCCTGATCAAGCCCACCGCAGGCTCCATCTTCATCCTGGGAAAGCCCATGCTTGAAGAGAACCGCCTGGAAATCTTAAAAAATACGGGATCTTTGATCGAGTCTCCCTCCTACTACGGGCACTTAAGCGCCCGGGAGAACCTGCAGATCATCTGCACTCTGAAAAATGTCCTGGAAACCGGCATTGACGACGTGCTGCGGATCGTCCGCCTGGAAAAGCAGCAGGACAAAAAGGTCAAGAATTATTCTCTGGGGATGAAGCAGCGCCTGGGGCTGGCAGCAGCGCTTTTAGGACATCCCAGGCTCTTGCTTCTGGATGAACCCACCAACGGGCTGGACCCATCCGGAATCCAGGAAATGCGAGAGCTGATCTGTTCCCTTCCCGGAAAATACGGCATGACTGTCCTGGTCTCCAGCCACCTGCTCAGCGAGATCGACCAGATGGCGACCCACGTAGGGATCATTGACCGGGGAGTCCTCATTTTCCAGAACGACCTGGCAAGCCTGCACCATCACAGCCGTGCCAGGATCCGCCTTCGCACCACGGATGACGGACAGGCGTTCCGTCTCCTGAAAAAAGCCCGTCTCCCGGTAGCCGCAAGTAAGGACGGAAGCGGACTCTTCCTGCATTCTGTGGAGGATTCCTGTGTACTGCGGTGCGGACATCTCCTGACAGATCAGAAGATCGGCATTTTAAGGCTGGAAGAAATGCAGATGAGCCTGGAAGAGATTTTCCTGAATCTGACGGGAAAACAGGCTTCACTATAAGGTCCACTGGAAAGGAGTTTATTATGAAAACAATCTGGTCACAAAATCGCTCCGCTTACAAAGCCGAGCAAAAAAAGCAGCGATACCGGAAGGTCTGGCTGGTACCTGCGGGTTTTCTCATCATCCTGGCGCTGTGGATGAGCGTTCTGATGCGCAATTTCACCGCCGAAGATCTGACAAATGGCTATCAATGGCTGTTCTATCAGCTATCCCTTCTGAACGCCATCTTCGTGCCGGTGATGCTTGCCGTGATCGCAAGCCGGCTCTGCGATATGGAGATCAAGGGCAGCACCTTCAAGCTTCTCTACACGCTGGAAGAACCCGGCCGCTTTTATGACATGAAATTCCTGGCGGAGGTCAAATACCTGCTCTTTTTTTCCGTCGGGGAAATCCTGGTCATCCTGCTTTTGGGAAAGCTGTTCGGCATCTCAGAGCCTATACAGCTTCTGCCCTTTGCACAGCATTTTCTCGCCGTTTCCGCTGTGGGGGCGGTGCTCCTGAGCATCCAGCATCTGCTCTCTCTGCTGTCCGACAACCAAATTCTGCCCCTGTGCGCGGGACTGGCCGGGTCCTTCCTGGGGCTTTTCTCCATGTTCTTTCCCCGGTCTGTCAGCCTGTTCATCGTATGGGGATATTTTTCCATCTTCTCCGTATCCGGCATCAGCTGGGGGGAGATGCCGGATGGAGCGGATTATGTAGAGTATATGCATTATCTGGATTTTCCGGTTCCCGGCTTTCTGCTATTTCTGGCGGCGGGTATTCTGCTCTATCTGATGGAAAAGCATATTTTTAAGAGAAAGGAAGTGTAAGACATGCTGTTAAAATGTATCCGTGCCGAAAATCTGAAGCTGCGGCACTCCTGCGTCTGGGCGGCCTGCGTTCTGATCCCGCTCATCCCCGCTGTCATGGGAACCTTCAATTATCGGGGGAATCTGGGGATTCTGACCAGTGAGTGGTATTCTCTGTGGACTCAGATCACCCTGTTTTACTCCAGCCTGTTCTATGCGCCTCTGATCGGGCTGTACTGCTCCTACCTGTGGCGGCTGGAGCATCTGAACAATAACTGGAATGTACTGATGACAAATCCTGTGCCTGTGAGAAATGTATTTCTGGCGAAGCTGGCCGTCGTATTCCGGGTCACGCTGTTCACCCAGCTCTGGGTCGGCGTGCTGTATTTCCTGTGTGGGAAGCTCTGCGGCCTGCCCGGCATGGTCCCGGGGCAGATCCTCGTCTGGCTGCTCCGGGGGACATTGGCAGCTGCGGCTGTCGGGACATTACAGCTTTTTTTATCCATGGTGATACGCAGCTTTGCGGTTCCGATCGGGATCTCGCTGGCGGGCAGTATTCTGGGATTTATTCTCAGCAATAAGGGCTATAGTATGTACTGGCCCTATTCCGTCATGCTGCTGGGCATGAACGCCAATAAGTCGAAGGATTCCCTGCGGCAGGGGCTGCTTCCGTTTCTGGTCAGTCTATGCATATTCTTCCTGCTGTTTACCGGAAGTAGTATCTGGTATCTCAAAAAGAAAGATGTGAGGGCATAGCCCTCACACATGATATGAATTTTGGCCTTTCATTTCACCACTTTTCGTTTTCAAACATTGAAAATGACGGGTCTGAGTTACAGGACACACCTGGTCAAGGTGTGTCCTGTAACCAAATAATTTAGAATCGGATCGAAATTGAATCTTCGTATTTCTCAATTCCCCCATTTCGTGATATAATCAGAAAAGCTGATAACGTCGTCTGCCGTCCCCCACGAACGGCCGGAGAAAGGAGTGAGGCACCCTTGGACATCAAAGAATATCCCAAACTCAAAGATTTTGTAATACGCCATCAGGAAGAAACTCTTTTGCTGCTAAAGGAGCTGGCCGCGATCGGCGCGCCCACATTTCAGGAAGACCAGCGGGCCATATTCTGCCTGGAATGGCTCAAGAGACAAGGCGCAGAAAATGCTTACATAGATGAGGCAGGAAATGTCATTTTCCCTTTTCGATGTTCTTCCGGCAGACCGATTGCTGCCTTCCTGGCCCATATGGATGTGGTTTTTCCTGAAAAAGGACAGATTCCGGTGAAGGAAGAGGGAAGATACTTAAAAGCCCCCGGCATCGGGGACGACACTGCAAACATGGTCAATCTGCTGATGTGCGTCAAATATCTGCTCATGGATCCGCCGAAGGATACGAAGTACGGCCTGCTTTTTGCCGCAAATACCTGTGAGGAGGGACTGGGGAATTTGAAGGGTTCGAAAACGATCTTTCAACAGCATCCCGATATTGCGGAAATGATTTCGTTTGATCTCTATCTGGGGGATCTGTTTCAAACCGCAGTCGGCTCCCATCGGTACAGAATCGAAGTCCGAACCCGCGGCGGCCATTCGTTTCATGATTTTGGGCGGGAAAACGCAATACAGGTTCTTTCCGGTATCGTTCAGGAGTTATATGGGCAGCTTCTTCCCAAAACAGGAACGACCACATACAACGTAGGCCGCTTTGAGGGAGGGACTTCGGTAAACACGATTCCGCAGAGCGCCAGCATGTATTATGAATTCCGTTCAGACCAGAAAGACTCCCTGCAGACTATGGAACAGCAGCTCTATGAAATCCTGGAATCACACAGATCCAGTGAGGTAGAAATAGATACAACACTTTTGGGGATCCGGCCATGCGGCAGCGAAGATCTCCCGCAGGACAAGATGAAGGATCTGATCCGCAGGCAGAACCGGCTGATCCAGCATTATACCGGACAGCCCGCCCATATCCAGAGTGGTTCTACCGACGCCAATATCCCGTTATCCCTCGGAATCCCGGCGGTCACCCTGGGAACGGTTGCCGGCGGCGGCGCCCATACCTATGAAGAATGGATTGAAAAGAAAAGCATGATCACCGGACAGCAGCTTGCTCTGGCAACGATACTGCAATATTGCGAAACCATCTGATACTGCGTCCCCCGGCACTGCCGCAGGTGAATGAATCCATAGAATTTATGCAGAAGAGGCTGTCGGAAAATCATCTTTGCGCACAATATATCACTGTGGCATTCCATGAATTTCAGGATATATTGTGGGAGCGCAATCATTTTCCGACAACCCCTTCCACTTTCTGCAAAATTTCCAATCTGCTACCCCACAATCATCCGGTAGCACAGATACACCACGATCAGCGCCGCTACGACAATCGCTTCTGTAAGAAGAAGCTTCGAGGATTTTCCCCGGAAAAGGCTTCGGTGCTCTCCTGGCTCTAAGAGGATCCCCCACGGGCTGTACTTCTGCATTTTCAGGGCGATTCCTTTTTTCTCGTTCTCCCCGATGGATTTCAGGAACGCCCTCCAATTGTCCTCCAGAAGCCGCATTCCCCGCAGCAGGTCTGCCTGCATGCTCTGGTTTTTCAGCACATTCTGAAAAAAACCAGCCTGCTCCAGATAGGCCGCCTGCTTCTGTGCCTCCGTGCTTTCCTTTTTTTCCTGGAACAGCCGGTAGGCGTATTCGAGCCCTTCCTCCAAAGCCCTCTGAGAGCTGTGGGTCCTGTCATACACATTGGTGGTATAATCGTACACCTTATACACCCCTTTGCGGCTCAGGTAATAATCCACCATCTGATTGAGGGCGTTCTTCATGGGGACGTTCATTGCGTTCTGCCTTCCGGAGGATGCCGCGAACATCTCCCCTTTGATGGAGGTAATGGCCGCAAGGTATCCCACCACCTCATCATTCTTCGCGCTGATGCCTGAATGGTTTAACAGATTGCCGCTGCCGTTGATATGGGCGGCGAACCGGTTGGCCCTTGCTAGGTCATTTCCTGTAAACGCACTCCTTCCGCCTGCGATGCTGGCACTCGCAGAGCTTCCTCCCCTGCTGCCGCTCAATGCCTGATTCCGTTGGCTCATCTGCATCTCACCGGATTTTCTGCTGGCGTCAAACGCCTGGTTGAGCCGGACATTTCTCCCCTCCGTCAGCTTGTAGATCGACCCTTCCTCCGACCCGGAGGAGGAAAATGCGGCGGCCGTGGAAATGCCCCTTGACCCGGCCCTCTCCGTCACCCCGCTTCCCTTGGATTCCGGCATGAAATACCGCAGATCGCCTGCGCCTGACGGCTTTCCCTTTGCGTAAAACTGGTCTGCCGCCCTGGCGGAAATGGAGGTTCCGGTGGTCTGCTTATAGATACTGGATTTTACATTCTGCAGAGTCTCTGTCTGCCCGGTCTCTTTCAGCAGATCCATCAGATCCTTTAAGTCTGTGTCCATCAAAAGGGTCAGCTTCTGGGCCAGGATCTCATCCAATCTGGCAATCTGAGCCGCCTGCTCCTCTCCCATCGTATGGGTCAGGATGGCTTCCAAAAGGGCCAGATACAGCCGGGACAGCTCGTCAAGCTGCTTTGCGACATCCCCGTTTCCGGAAGGCATCCATTTCAAAAGGGCCTCCAGAAGCTCCTGCTCCATTTCCAGGACCCACTTGATATCCCCGTTCTCCAGAATCTTTCCGTCTATGCCGAACCATTTGCTCTGCTTGGAAAGCTCAGACGTGTCCCGCTTCTCGTTCTGGTCCTCCCGCTCATATTCATTCTCCTGCTCCGCACGCTCCCTTTCCAGGTTTTCCTTTGCCTCGGCCGCCTGTCTTGCCGCCTGGGCGACCATCACCTGGCCTGCCTCCAGCTCCACGCTTTTCCTTGCCGCCCTGCCTGCCGCCGCCGCTTCGGAGGCCGACATGGGAGGGGCGGAGGCCGTGGAATTCGCACCTACTTCTTTTACACCTGTCATCTGATTCCCTCATTCCTTATCGCTCAATTTCCGGATGGTGTCTGCTCAGTACCCTCGCAGATACGACCGCAATCCCATAAAACAATGCTGCATAATCCTCTATCATAAATATCGGCTTAACGGCAAATGTTGTAAGGAACTGCAGAAGAATAACTTGTAATGTGCAGATTACGCAGGATATTTCTTCGGATGTTCAGCCAGAGAAATAGACAGATCAAGATGTCTAAGTTATTTTCCTACAGTTCCCTCGTCAGATCCTTCACCCAGATGTACTTCCGGTAATGATACATCACCCACGGAATCTTCCCCACCTCATCCAGGCAGGTGCATGCGTACACCACCGGCACCGGCCAGTTCAGGAAAAAGGTTCCGGCTACCGCAAGCGGAATGGCGATCCCCCACATGCAGACCGCCAGACTGTACATATCAAACAGCGTATCCCCGCCGGCCGCAAAGATCCCGTTGATGATGATCGTATTGACGGTCCGCCCGATCATGTAAAATGCCATAATGACCATCATGGCGATCAGATGCCGCTCCGCCTGATCCGTCATTTTTACAAATCCGGTGACAAAGGGAGTCACCGCAAGCATGATCGCAGTGGACACAAAGCCGGTCAAAAACGCGATCTTCACGAGACGGTCACCGTACAGCTTTCCCCGGTCCAGATGTCCGGCGCCCAGCTCATTTCCCACAAGGATCCCTCCGCCGCTTGCAAGGCCGTTGCACATACAGCATACTAGATCACGCACGACCGCGGCGATGGAGTTGGCCGCCGCCGCGTCTGTTCCGAGGTGCCCCATAAACGCGGAATAGGATGTGAAGCCAACGCCCCAGAACAGGCAGGCTCCAAGGATCGGCAGCGCACATCTCTGAAAGTCACCGAAAAGCAGGCGGTTTCTTTTGAAAAGCCGGCTCCAGTCCGGATGGATATACCCTTTTTTATAAGAAAATACAACCACCCACGCCAATTCGATGATCCTGGAGATCAGGGTAGCCGCCGCCGCGCCCTGGACTTCCATCGTCGGAGCTCCGAAAAGTCCGAAGATCAATACTGCGTTGAGTACGATATTGATGAGCACCGCGCCGGTACTGACAACCGCGGTCTGGGCCGCATGATCACTGACCTTCATGATGGCCAGGTAGCACTGGGAAATGCCGGTGAGCAGGTAAGACCATCCGGCCACTTTCAAGTAGCGGACCCCGATCAGGATCAGCGCCTCTTCATTGGTAAAGATCAGCATCAGATATCGTGGAAATATGACGCATCCGATAAAAAAGAGCAGGGACACGCCGACGCACAGCCGCAGCCCGATGCAGAAGATGTCGTTCACGGTCCTTGTATCTTTCTTTCCCCAATACTGCGCCCCCAGGATGACGATGGGCGAAATGATGGCCGACAGGATCATGTTCTGGATAAACTGGATCTGCGTGGCCAGTGAGACCGCCGCCATGGAATCCTGGGTCACCCGCCCCAGCATCAGCGCGTCGGCCGCCGCAACCGACGCGAGCATCAGGTTCTGAAACGCGATCGGCAGGGCCAGCTCCCACAGCTTCCTTAGAAATATTTTATCTGAAAACAGCTTCTCTCTCATTCCATCATTCTCCTTTGTTGACATTTTCATTTAGTGTATCACAGCGGCCGGGGTTCCGCAACAAATTACAGACAGGTTCTTGAATGCAATTGCTTTTGTTCGTTACTGTTCACGGCCGGTTGGGCCGTGAACTGTAACTTTTGTTCTTCACGCCGTCAGATCTGCCAGTTACGCCGCAGGACTTTTTAAAATGCCTGTTTCTTACGATATATAAATCAAGGAATAAATTTTCCGGTCAAAAGTAAATACTATCATCCCGGCTGCCGAAACCGACTGCAGCAGACAAAGGATTTCCTATGATCAAAATAGCGATTTGTGATGACGAACCGAATATAAGACATTATCTGGCTGCGCTGATACAAAAGCAGTGCGTCTCCCATGAGACCGAAGTCGCAAAGTATGCGTCTCTCAGAGAATATCTTTCGCGCGGGGCAGGGACCGACCTTCTCTTTCTGGATATTGAAATGCCCCAGGAGCCAGACGGATTCCGTGAAGCAGAATCCGAGCATACGGCGCAGAGCCTTCCCAGGAACGGCATGGAGCTGGCACGGCGGATCCGGGACACGGACGCATTTTTGCAGCCCCTCATCATTTTTGTGACCGGGTATGAAAAATATGTCTATGACGCATTTGACGTAGACGCCTTCCAGTACCTGCTCAAGCCTGTGGATGAGCAGCGCTTTTCGGAGGTATTTGCCCGGGCCGTGGAGCGGATCCTTGCAAAACAGTCCCGGCAGCCGGATACCCGTTCTCTCCTCATCCAGTCTGCCCACCGGAACAAGACCGTTCCTCTGGACAGCATTTATTATATAGAGAGCCGCAATCACAAGGTGATCCTGCATTTGAAGGAAGGACTGTTTTCCTATTATGCCAGGATCGGGGAGCTGGAAGATGAGCTGACAGACCAGTTCTTCCGCATCCACAAAGGGTACCTGATCAATCTATCCTATGTGGATTCCTATAGCAGGACCGAAGTGGAACTGACCAACGGGGAAAGGCTTTTGATCTCCAGGTATAAATACGCGGACTTTGTAAAAGCTTATCTGCGTTTTGTAAAAGGGAGGCTTGCGGATGAGTGAAAGAGAATTTCATTTTTTCTACAAGGCCGCGGTCCTGGTCACTGTGCTGCTGCACGCAGGGTGCTTTACCGCTTTTTTCCATCCGTTTCTGACAGATACAGCACAGGAGTTTCGCCCGCGAGGCTTGCGCCTAAGGCGGCCGCATGCCGGAATCCTCTTCCTGATCTACAGCTCTGCCTATCTTCTGTGCGCCGCCACCCCGGTACCGCAGATTGCGTGTGTTCTTTTGATCGGCGCTGGCCTTCTGTCTCTGTCCGGGTTCCTGCGCGCGGACCGGTCTCTGCTGTTTTTGCTGACAGTCCTTTTTTTCAGCACCAGAACGAGCAGCGCACTGATCATAGAAAGCCTGGATTATCTATCCGGTCATGCGCTGTTCCGGCTCGACGCGAAACCGGAGCTGATCCTGCTTCGGGCCGCCGCGGTTTTTACGCTTGTATCCCTGCTGCGGTTTGCGCTGTTTGCTGTGATGCTGTATGCTCTCAGGCGCAGGCTCCTTCAAAAAACATTTCTGCTCCGCAGGAGGGAGCTGTGTTTTTTGTGTCTGATCCCAATGACCGGCATCTTATCCGGAGGGATCATCGTAAGGCTTCTCGGGATGATCAAGGACGGCGTATATCTCCGGCTGTACGAACAGCACCCGGTATTTCTCGGGATCATCCCCCTGATCGCCGCCCTGTTTTACGCCGGGACCTGGTTCACCATCGCTTTTCACCAGGAAATGCTGTCCCTGCAGACGGAAAATGAAGCCTGCTTTGTGAAGGAGCAGCATTTGAATGCGCTCCAAAAAAGGGCGGAAGAGCAGAAGGCACTCTCGGAAAGCATGGAACAGATGCGGCGGGAAATGCTGGATCACCTGCGCCATATCCGGGAGCTGGCACACAATGGCAGCTATGAAGAGATCGGACAGTATCTCCGGCAGACCGACCAGGATCTGCGCATTCCCGATCTGGCTGTCCGGACAGGAAATGCGGTAACGGATGTGGTCCTGAATGAGAAGCGCCGGCAGGCACTGCGCGCGGGGATCTCCCTGGAAGCAGATTTTCACTATCCCGCATCCGGTCG
This sequence comes from Lachnospiraceae bacterium, assembly GCA_910573785.1. GTDB lineage: Bacteria > Bacillota > Clostridia > Lachnospirales > Lachnospiraceae > Schaedlerella. Next base: position 19,651 of record CAJSZT010000067.1, read on the forward strand.
GTACGAAGCTTATGATCTGGGGATCATTCTCCACAATCTCCTGGAAAATGCACTGGAAGCCTGTGCACAGGTGCCGCCTGCGCGCCGGTATATCCGGCTCACCGGAAAGCAGCGAAAGCGTTTCTATTTGATCCAGGCGGAAAATCCTTATCAGGGGCGGATCGTCATGGATCCCGTCTCCGGCCTTCCGGTTTCCACCAAGCAGAGAGACAGCCGCCTTCACGGCATCGGCCTTTCCAGCGTGAGGCAGGAGGCCGCAAAGTACCAGGGGGATCTGGAGATCCGGACGGAGGAGCAGATTTTTCATATCACTATTTTATTACAGGAAAGGAGCAGTCATTTATGAATCACACAATACAGACAGATTACAGAAGCAGGGAAATCTACAGTCAGACCGCAGGGAAAAGGAGTACCGGCCGGAAGGAATCCGCTTCCGTGAGCTTTCAGGCTCTTGCGGCACGGACAGGGCAGGCCGATCCTGCCGGTACAGAATATGGCGTTCATACAGGCGCAAATGCCGGGAGCAATTATTTGAGGGGCGCCGCCGGTACGGCCATCACTTCCATAGAGACTTATCGGAGCAGCATGGTTTCCTCCGCCTCCGGGCTTCATGCGGGAGAGACCGCGTCCATCCAGCCTCCCACTCTGGAAGAGATGCTCAAGGCAAAATATCCCGGAATCAAATATCATGTGTTTGACGCCGGTTCCAGCTACTGGAAAACCCGGAATGATTATCCCCATTACCTGCTCTACCAGGATCAGATCGACACCGATGCCATAGAAAACTGGAAGCCCTCCGGCCCAAATCCGCCCTATACCCCGTTTGAGGCTTCCAGGGAGATCCGCGCCCTGGGCGCAGTACCTCCCGGCAGCAAGGCCGTGGTCATCCACCCAAAAGTACAGGCCCGCATGGAAGAGGATCCGGAGTACGCCAAAGAGATCCTGGAGCGGATCGATACCTGGTTTACCTTTGACGCAGTGAGGAACGAAGCCATCCTGCCCGGCTCTGCTGCCGGGATGTCCCAGGCCGTTGCCATCGGCGAGGACGGCTGCATTGTCAATGCGGTCTCCTCCAGTCAGCCCAGAATCACCAGGAGCAGCTCCGGCGACGAGGAGGACTGGTGGGAGATCCGCAAGGCCCGGCATGCGTATTATATGAGCCTGATCACAGAAAAACAGCTTCAGCACCGGCTTCGGATCGCCGGTCTGTCATCCGGCAGTCCATCATCTGCGGGAGCAGACAGTCTTTTCTCCTCCTTCTCAGGAGCAGGCTCCCTGCTGCCCGACCTGGGCGGGATCGGCTCTTTGATGGACAGCCTGAGCAGCAGCGGTTCCCTGTCCGCAGGATTGGCTGACTACAATTCCTCACAGGCGGCAAAGGCGCAGCTCGCCGAAATGATGAAGGGAAACCGCCTGCAGGAGATTTTCGGTCCGACCTTGGGCGGAAATTCTACAGAATCTGTCCTGGAGCATACCAGAAAGCTTGTATGGGGGTAAGCAGATCGCATGAACGAAGCAGCATTCCTGGCATTTGAGAACATAACAGCGGTCATGGAAACCATACTGTACGGAGGCAGCATGGCCGCTTTTTTCTCCCCTTTTTTCGGCGGAACCGCATCGAAAAAATCCCAGCGCCCTTTTGAGAAAATGCTCCTCATTTTTATCATTTACTGCGCCGTATATTTTGCGGGGATTGCCGTGCCCATTTACAACTGGCAGTGCATGACAGCCGTGATCCTTCTTCTGCCGGCAATCCATCATATACTTGAAATGGAGAGAAAGACCGCCTTTTTTCTGGCAATCCTCTTTTTCAGCATCCGGGGCTTAAGCCGGCTGACTGCCGAGAGTCTGTACTTTATCGTCAACGAGCGCTTTGTGGTGGTCAAGAAAGAGCTGGATGCGATCCTGTATGGAACGGCAGTCAATTATACCGCCACTGCCCTGCTCCAGTTCGCCCTGTTCTTTTTCCTGCTGTATCTCATGGGACGCAGGCTGAGGAGCGCGCCGCTTCTGCTTTGCGGGAAGGAGCCGATCTATCTTTGCCTGATCCCGGTTGTGGGGATCCTGTTCACCAGCCTGATCTATGCCATGCTCTTCCATGTAAAAGACGGGGTGCCCTTTCAGGTTTATGAACAATATCCGTCCTTTGTCGTGCTGGTACCCTGCGGAGCTGCCCTGTTCTACGCCGGCACCCTGGCCGCCGTCCTCTCCTGCCAGGAGATGGCGGTTCTGCGGGAAGAACGCAGAGCCCACTTTGCCGCAGAGCAGCAGATCCGGGCCATGCAGAAACAGATGGCCGAATCCGAACAGATGTATTTGGGAATCCGGCAGCTGCGGCATGACATACGAAATCACATAACTAATCTCAAAGGGCTTGCGCAAAAAAAGGATGCCGCGGAACTGGAACAATATCTGTCCCGGATGGAGGAAAACCTCCGCGATCACACTATGAAAGGAGACAATCAATGAACAATATATGGAATCTCAACGATATGACAGGGTCATACAACAGCCTGCTGCAAAGCGGTTATGAAATCGCCAAAAACCTGACACAGCCGGCAAAATTTCTGAATATGCTGTCAAATGCCGCTCCGGACGCAGCTTCCGGAATTTCCCCATTGCCTTATGGAAATGCGGG
>CAJSZT010000068.1:0-21552 GCA_910573785.1 Lachnospiraceae bacterium
GGATGTTTTATCCTATGTGCGAAGAAAAAGTTTCCTGGCCTTTTATTGAAACGTTGCAATAGCCCCAAATAATGCAAGATTTTATTCAAAATTTTTTAAGCGTCAGAGCTGGCAAAATTCTTTTGTATAAGGTGTTTCCATCAAATCCAATGCAGCATTCTTTTGAATCATTTGTGAGTTTGCAAAAAGCCTGATATAATAAAGAAAAACAAATCACGAAAGAAGGGGCCGCCTGTGAAAATAAAAGATATTTTATTTTGAGTACTATATTTTTCATCTCTTCTCTGATGATTTCTTTATAAGCCGGTCAAGCCAATTAATTCAAAAAATATGAAACCTTTTCCCCCTTTATTTTATCTTAATATGTGTAATGCTGCAGCAGCAAAGACGAAAGGAGCGGTATACATGAACCATTCGCTGATTGAGCAGGCCCAGAGCGGCGACGGTGAGGCGCTGATCACGCTGATCGAAAACAACAAGCAGGAAATGTTCCGTATTGCGTTCGGAATTTTAAAAAACGCCCCGGACGCGGCCGATGCCATCCAGGACACGGCGCTGACCTGCTATGAAAAAATAAGCACATTGAAAAATCCTTCCGTGTTCAAAGCCTGGATGTTTAAGATCCTGATAAACCACTGCCGCAGAATCCTCAAAGAACGGCATAAACTGGCATCAATCCAAGAACTGCGGGAGCACGATGAGAACCCCGGCCCGGAAAAAGAGGTGACAGACAATATTGAATTTTCCAGGCTGATGGAGCAGATCGACGCAAAATACCGGCTCGTACTGCTTTTATACTATGCGGAGGAATTTAGCGTCAAAGAGATCGCCGAGCTCCTGGGTCTGAACGAAAATACAATCAAAACCAGGCTTTCCAGGGGCAGGGATCTGTACAGAAGGCTTTATTTACAAGAAATGTCCTATTCCGAATCCAGGCAGGCAATGCCCCGCAGATAACAGGCAGAAAGTCCATTTTCTATGCAAATTGACTGTAATTTGGAGGTGTAATTATGAATTTAGAACAAAAAATGAAACAGGAGCTTTGCCGGGAGCTGGTCATTCCCGATGCGGTAGATGAAAAGCTGAACGAAGCATATCGGCAGATTTTGAGCCGCAGGCCCCAAAAGGAACGTACCGTGAAGCAAAATACAGAGCAAATAAGTGCAGAACAAACAAACACAGCGCATACACGGCAGGGAAAGCGGCGGATGGCAGCATGGGCCGCAGCAGCTGCGGCAGCCGTGATTACAATAAGTGCCGGCGGTCTGCTTTTCAGCCAGCCGGCACTTGCAAGGGATCTTCCGATTATAGGAAATCTCTTTAAAAAAATCCAGGAAACCAACATCCGTACAGATCCAAAGGACAAAACCGCATATGAAGAGATTGAAAAATATTCGAAAAAAGCAGAAGCTCCGCAAAGTGATACAGACGGAAGCTCCGCAAAATCTGGCAGTGATACAGACACTGGTTCCGCAAAATCCGGAGTCAATGCAAATGGCAGCAGTACGGAGCCTGGAACCATTGCCGATGACAGCGGTGTAGAGGTTATGATTTCCGATGTATACTTTGACGGCTATGACCTGTACTATACACTTTCCATACGGACAGAAGACGAAGAATTGAACAGCTCTGAGTTCCTTACTCCGCTAAACTTTATAGAGGGAGATCCGCTTCCCTTCTTTGCTCCGGCCTTCATAAACGGAACAGAGGTGACATCTGTATTCATGCAGCCTCGGAAAAGCGATGACGGCTCTTTTGTCCAGCTTGTACGCATTTCCATGGATTCCGCGGGCCTCACTTCCGCGGATAGCCTGGAAGTCAGACTGGATTTTAACGCAGTCGGAGGCACAAGGCTGGAAGATATCGGCACCTATAAAGGGGCGTACCATGAGGCGATGGGGCATAAGACCATACGCGGAAACTGGAAGCTGGCCTTTCGTACATCCGCAGACCCGTCCGGCAGCAGAAGCTTGAGCAGCCCGTCAAAGAACCAGGGCTTCACCGTCACAAAGGCCGCTGCCACCCCCAGCAGCCTCCACCTTACAATCCTTGTCCCCTTCGGACGGGACACCCATGCGCTGGTTCCTCAGATTTTTGATTCCGCCGGCGCAAAGGTTGAATGGGAGCATATTTCTTACGCATCCGATGAGACAACCGGACAGCCCCTTTTGGAGATCACTGCAAATGCAGCGGAAGCTTCTCAATTTGTGGTAAAAATCGTGGATAAGAATGCCGGCACTGATGATGCGCCCCAAGTGATCGCGGAAATTCCGTTTGAACTGCAGTAATGTTTTTTCACGGGACTGACGGTCCATACCGTTTTTTCCCTGATTCCCAAGGAAAAGGGAATCCCTTGTACTTTATGCCTTTCTCAAAGTCCTGAAATACAAGGGGATTCTCTCTTTCCTCCGGATATCCGGCCGTTTCACACGGTTCACTTTATACTAAGTCCTTCCCGTCAAATATCTTTTTCGAAATTTCAAAAGAAATGATCCAAACTGCCAATCCGGCAGCAAACAATATCATAGCTGAAGTCCCCGTATTGGAATGGCGCAAATACCCGAAGCTTTCAAACAGCCGCATCTGTTTCATTACATCTACAGCAAAAGGATACAGATAAAACAAAAAGCATAAGTATCTTGTTTTTTCATAGCCAAGTTTGTACTGTATTGGCAGGAAAATTCCCATCCCAATCGCCTGAGAGAGAAAAACAAACGCCGCGGATTGAGCAAAGGATTCCACCCTGAGTTCCGGAATGAATTTCATTTCAGCGAACGACACAATACAGCAGAACAGATAGATTATAATGTATAAGATGTATTTTGCCGCAACCACCCTATTCCTCATATATGGGGTAGATGAAAGCAGAGCGGTCGCTTTCGGATATTGATTTTCCTTTCCCGAAACCGCCAGGTTAAAGGTTAGTGAGACAATCAAAGTCGCCATCAAAAGTCCTGTCATTCCGCCCATTTGCGGCTGCCTGTTTGCGATTATCAGAGGGATTCCGACTGCAATTGCAATTTCTGCCAAAGCATATCCTTTTATAATCATGATGTCTTTTTTTACCAATGTCATTATCATTTTGATTCACGCTCCTTTGAATCTGATTGTTGTATACCACACCCAACCTGCACAGATGCATCATTGCCTGTCTGCGAAAAATATGCCGGCTGCGCGGTTGGACAGGCGCCGTTTCCATGTCATTTACTTAAACGATTCTTTACGCTACTTTATATATGCAAGCATAATATTCTCTATTGCAGCTCTTTCGATCAGAACCTCCGGATATGCTGCTTTGATTTTTTCAGCTTTGTCCGTAATGCCGGTAAAACCATAATTACTTTTGTCAAAACTCAGCATGAAGGGCTGTATACCCGGCAGCAGTTTTACATCGCCTTTAACGATTCTGAATTTCTCCAGCAGCGCATCTTTGTTCTCTTCAAATAAAATAGTTCCTGCATGTATCATGATCAGCATATCCGCGGATTGATCTAAATCTGTCGTGTTGTGCGTGGAATAAAAGACAGCCCTGCTTCCCGCCTCCATATATGTTTTCAAAATGCGGATAAACTGCTTCCGCATAAAGGGATCGAGTCCGCTTGTCGGCTCATCCATAATCAGCAGCTCTGCGTTGTGCGACAGAGCAAGTGCAAGAGCGTATTTCATTTTCATGCCTTTTGACAGCATTCCTATGATATGTTCCTTCTGCAGCGAAAACATATCTAAATACTCTTGATACGCACGCTGATTCCACTCAGAATATGAGGGCGCAATCAATGAGGTCATCTCCTGAATCGTCAGCTCATCATAAAAGCTGCTGCTGTCAAAAACAACACCGATTTTATCCTTGAACAGTCTTTCGTCTGCAGAAATATCTTTTCCGCGAAATGTGATCGTTCCTGCCTCTCTGCGGACCAGATTCAGCAGAGAATAAATGGTTGTGCTTTTTCCCGCGCCGTTTGCACCTATAAAGCCTGTGATACAGTCCTCCTGAATTGTAAAACTGATATCGTTCAGTTCAAAATTGCCGTAACTCTTTCTCAATCCGGAAACCTCTAAAATTGATGCCATGTAGTCATACCTCCTCATAAAGAATATCCATCATTGCATTCAGTTCTTCCTTAGTGATATCCAGTGCTTTTGCGGTCTGTATCATATCCTGCATTTTCTGCTCTACAAGGCGGCGTCTGGAATCTCTGAGCAGTTCAATATTACTTGCAGATACAAAGGTCCCGATACCAACCTGGCTTATCACAAACCCTTCTTGTTCCAGTTCTTCATAGACCCGTCTTATTGTCAGGACACTGACTTTCAAATCATTGGCAAATGCACGGATCGAGGGAAGCGGATCATTTTCAACCAACTCTTCTTTCAGGATAGCATCCTTAATCTGGTCTTTGATCTGTTGATACAATGGGATGTCAGAAGTGTTCGAGATTAATATTTTCAATGGTCCTGTCTCCTCTTTTAATGTGATGCATCTATATACACACTATACACTATATACACTTATATGTCAATAGAATTTTCTATACATAAAAGCCGCAGACCTCTTTCATCAGAAATCTGCGGCTTTCAATACCATATTCTTGCTGTTCTAATTCCACACAGTCATTTAAAAGTTTGCTCACACCATAGGGATGTAAATATTTCGGACATATTTTAAAAGCTGCAGCCGCATCTGCCCACATACGAAGCAGACACGATTGCAGCTAAGCTTCACCACAATGCTTCATAAATTTTCATAATATCCGCCTTGCTCGGCACCCGCGGGTTGGTGGCGGTACAGCCGTCGGCCAGCGCGGCATCTGCCATACGGTCGATGGCGGCAAAATATTCTTCTTTGGATATCTTCTCCATCTGGGAGATGGACAGCGGGATATCCATTTCTTTCATCATGAACTGCACCCAGTTCACCAGGGAGCGCACGGTCATGATTTTATTATAGCTGCTCAGACCCAGAATCTGCGCCACGGTGGAGTAACGCTTTACCGCAGGCAGATAGTCCGTCTGGCTTTTGCTGTGCTTATTGATATCACTGTTAAACTCAATGATATGCGGAAGCAACATGGCATTGGCCCGCCCGTGGGGGATATGGAAGGCAGCGCCCAGTTGGTGCGCCATCCCGTGGTTCAGCCCCAATGATGCGGAGTTAAATGCCAGACCTGCCAGGCAGGAAGCCGAGTGCATCTTCTGTCTGGCGTGGGTATCGCTGCCGTCTAAGTATGCCCGAAGCAGGAACACGCCGCAGATCTCGATGGATTTTTCCGCCAGAGCCGTGGAAAAATCGTTCCGGTTCGTACTCACGCAGGCTTCCAGCGCATGGGTAAATACATCCATCCCCGTATCCGCCGTCACCGCAGGCGGCACGCTTTTCACCAGCTCCGCGTCCAGAATCGCCTCATCCGGCGTCATATCCCGGGATACCAGCGGATACTTTCTCTGTTCTTTCGGATCTGAAACCACCGCAAAGGAAGTCACTTCCGAGCCCGTCCCGCTGGTCGTTGGGATTGCGATCAGCCCAACCTCCCCATAGCGGTCAACCCGCAGCGCAAATTCCCGGATAGACTTGGAGGAATCAATGGCAGAGCCGCCGCCCACCGCCACAATCACGTCGGGCCTGTACTCCAGCATTTTTTTCACGCCTTCGGAAATCTTTTCGATGGGCGGATCCGGAACCACATCCTGGAAAATCTCAAATTCCTTGCGGCCCTTTTTCAGAGGATCGGTTACCAGATTGATCATACTGCTCTGAGCCATGAACGGATCCGTGATGACCAGCACCCGCTGGTAGGGAATTTCCGAGAGCCGGTCCAGCGCCTGGTCGCCGAAATATATTTTTGTCTTTATATCAAAACTTTTCATTTGACCGAATCATCCTGTCGCATTATTTACTCCGGATAGATGCATTCTGTCCCTGCAGCCTCCATCGCCTGCAGCCATTGCTCGTCGGGCTTTTCGTCTGTGACAACGGATGTGATCTCACCCAGCCCGGCAATGGTATTGAATGCCACCTTTCCGAATTTGCTGCCGTCCACCACCAGGATCTTTTCTCTGGCGGATTCCAGCATGGTTCTTTTGTTGTCCGCATGAAGCTCGTCGGAATCCGTGATCCCTGCCTGCAGGTCGATCCCCTTGCAAGAGATCACTGCCTTGTCCACATGGTACGACCTCAGCATCCGGTCTGTCTGGGGGCCTACCAGGGCGAATGACCCTTCCCTGGACACGCCACCGGTGGAAAGGATCTTCCAGTCCGGCACATCCAGCAGTTCTATGATGATCTCCACTGAATTGGTGATCACCGTCAGATTCTTTTTATCCTTCAATGCTTTCACGACATAGACAGCGGTGGAACTGGCGTCCAGCATGATGCTGTCGCCGTCCTTCACCATCTTGTTAAACAGCCCGGCGATACGCTGCTTGCCGATCACGTTATGGTTCTTCCGGACCTTAAAAGGCAGATCAATATTGGTGTTTTCATTGATCACCGCGCCGCCGTAGCTCTTAATCGCATATCCGTCATTGACAAGCTTCTCCAGGTCACGCCGTATCGTCTCCTCCGACACCTTGTAGAACTGGCTCAATTCACTCACTACCACGCGGCGTTCTGCCTGTAGCTTTTCCAGTATCTCATTCCGTCTCTCAATCGCAAGCATCGTACCGCCTCCCAACTGTTTATAGTATCGCATTCCTGATCTGTGCGTCCGGATGTGCGATCACGGAGGAATCCAGGAACATCCCGTCCTTTGCAGTCACTGATCTTGCCCGTTCGATGGCCGCCTCTACGGCTGCCACCTCCCCGGTCAGCATCAGGTAGGATTTTCCGCACATTCCTCTTGCGATCCGAAGCTCCACAAGATCCACAATCGCTGTCTTTGCTGCTTCATCTGCTGCCACTATGATCGAAGTCGCATCGTATGTCTCCATGATTCCCAGGGCCGAAACCGCTTCTATCCCGGCTGCCCCGTAGATAGCCGGGAAAATGGATTCGTGCGGGTTGCCGAGTACAAAACTGTTGATCAGATGCATTCCATGCAATGTTTTTGCCGCTTCCACGGCTGCATTGACTGCGCTCAGATCTCCTGAAATGATGACGATATACTTTCCCGGACATACGGTCTGTGCTTCGATGATACTGACTTCAGAGGTCTTCACCATGGCGTCTGCCGCCACGACACCTGCTGAAACAGTCTTATATTCTACCATTCCAATTGCCTTACTCATTTCCCTGCACGTCCTTCCTGCGTCTCAATGATCACATATTTCTCACTTACTTCTTTCACCACACCGTCAATAGAGGCATGGATGCCCACGCTTAAGCCCTTGGCCGGTTCCGCGATCATCTGTCCCTCGGCAACGGTATCCCCCTGCTTTACAATTGGGGAAGCCGGCGCGCCAATATGCTGGCTGAGCATGATCTTTACCCTGCGAACCGGTACCGCCGATTCATCCAGCGGTGCTTCCCTGTTGTACTTCGTCAGATCCAGTCTTGCCATGAGACGTTCCATCGGAACCTTGCGGTATTCCCGCTCTTCCCCTACCGGCTTGGGTACGACCTGCGGGGGCTTTAACCCATGGCTTCTTAAGCCTGCCTTATACTCTGCCATCAGCGTTCTCGGAGACAGTCCCTGGAAACAGGAATACATCTCACATAATCCGCAGGAACTGCAGAAAAACGTGTTGACAAAGATATCCGGCTTCTGCACATCCTTACAGGTCGCCGCACGCATGAACAGGTGGGGCTGGATCGGATGGCCCAGACGGTTTCGCGGACACAGATCCGTACACATGCTGCACTGGCAGCAGCATGCCGCCGCCCGTTTCAGGTCTATAGAAACCTTCTGCCGTTTCCTCTGGATGATATAGTGGGATTCCGGCAGCACCAGCACCGCATTGGTCGTCTTGGTCACCGGCTGGGAACCGCTTCCGATAAATCCCATCATCGGGCCGCCGATAAAATACACCGGGTTGGGTGTGGTCACTCCTCCGGCAAGGCGCACCGTCTCCTCAATGCTTGTACCAATCGGCACGCGCACGGTCATCGGATGCTCTACTTCCGCCACCACAGACACCAGCTTATCCATCACCGGGGTCTGCTGGTTCATGGCCCTGTATACATTGTAGACCGTCTCCACGTTGAACACGGCGACGCCGCATTCAATGGGAAGCCCGCCCGGCCTTACGACTTTTCCGGTCACCTCGTAGATCAGCACCACTTCGTCGCCGGCAGGATAGACTTCATCCAGGAGCCCTAACCGAACCTCCGGATAAGCGCCGATGACTGCATTGAGCGCCTCGATCGTCCTGGTATATGCTTTCTTGATTCCGATGATGACCTCTTTGGCCCCCACCGCCTCTCCGATCAGATGGAAGGTATCCACAATCTCCTGGGCATATTTTTCGAGTAATTGTCTATGTAATCTCAGTAGTGGTTCACATTCTGCGCAGTTCAGAATAATTGTTTCCGCATTCTCATTCAGCTTCGCATAGGTGGGAAAGCCCGCGCCGCCGGCGCCCACGATCCCGTTTTGCTGCATGAGCATGCTTAATTCTTTCATATCCATAATCTTTCACTACTCCAGTCCTGTTCCATCGTCAATAATTCCAACGATCGCCGCATCCACAGGGGCATCCGGCATGCCGCTTCCGATCCTGGCCGCGCTGCCCTGTGCCACCAGTACGTATTCTCCTACTCCGGCGCCGATCTTGTCAATGGCAATGAGCTGTTTTGCGCCGTTCTGCATATGCTCCAGAACATCTACGATCATGAATTTATTACCGACTAAATTTTCACTTTTCCGTGTTGAAACAACACTTCCTACTACTTTTCCGATTAGCATATGATCCTCACCGTGTCTCCTGTCGCAATTTTCGACGCGTTTGCCTCGTCCGTATCAATATGCATCTCCAGTGTAAAGCTGTCGTCTACACGGATCTGCACATGGTTAAATACAGTACCGCGCTCATTGTCTGCTTTTACGGAAACAATATCGCCGTCATGTACTCCGGCTGCCATGGCATCCTTCGGCGTCATGTGGATATGTCTCTTCGCAATGATACATCCCTCGTTCAGATAGATCACGCCCTTCGGCCCCACAACCGCAACTGCCGCGGAGCCGGCGATATTGCCGGATTCCCGGATCGGCGCCTTCACACCGAGGCGGATGGCGTCTGTAGCGGATACCTCTACCTGGGATTTGCTTCTGACAGGTCCTAAGATCCGGACATTCTCAATGGCACGAAGCTTTAAGCCGACAATGGTCACTGTCTCGTTGGATGCGTACTGTCCGCCCATCAGCTCTTTTTTCTTCGTCAGCTGATAACCTTCCCCGAATAGAGCCTCCACATGCTCCTGAGTCAGATGGATGTGTCTTGCGGATACCCCGACTGGTACGAGGTAACCATTTTCCGCCGAAGCTTTCTGCTTTTCGATTGCTTCTAAGACCATTTTCGTAATTAATGCTACATTACTATTGTCCATATCAATTCTCCTCTTGGTGATGCAGGATTTATTGCTGTTCACACTTACGGTATCCGCAGCAGCAAATCCTGCATATCTTCTGAGGGACGCATCCTGACGGAATACCCCTCAGCTGGCATCGCTCGTACTTATTTGATTGCCGGAAGAATCTTCTCTACATCGCCGTGAGGTCTTGGGATCACGTGGGTCGCTACTAACTCACCGAGTCTTCCTGCCGCTTCCGCGCCGGACTCTACTGCTGATTTAACAGCACCTACGTCTCCGCGTACCATAACGGTTACAAGACCGGATCCGATCTTCTCTGTTCCTACCAGTACAACATTTGCTGCTTTGAGCATGGTATCTGCTGCTTCGATTGATGCTACCAGACCTCTAGTTTCCACCATTCCTAATGCTTCCTGTGACATTCTTTTTTCCTCCTTCTGGATTGTCTGCTCTACAATAACCTCTTCTGCCTGCCGCGCCGCCTGCTTCACTCTCTGAACTGTCTTGGCAGGCGCTTTGGCTGTTGTTTCTGCTTTCTTTGCGGACGCAGCTTTTGATCCTGCAGTTTTCTTTGCTCTGCCTTTTTTGGCCGCGCCTTCCGCTTTGGAAGAATCTACGTTCTTCTCCTCGCCTGTCGGCTTCTTCTCATCTGCCATGGTCACTGCCTCCTTAACTTACCCGGTTCGCGCTCTGGTTCACCATCTTGATGATCTCCTCGTGGGGACTTGCGATCACCGCGTATGCCGCCGGTTCTTTGATCCCGTTTGCGGCAGCGGTTTCGATCGCCTGTGTCACTGCGGACACATCCCCGCGGATGATGATGGTGACAAGACGCCCGCCCAGTTTTTTCTCCCATGTGACCAATTCCACCTGCGCCGTCTTGCACATCATATCAATGGCGACTACAGCTGCCGTCACACTCGGGATTTCAAAAAATCCATATGCCTGTCCCATGAGACTGCTCCTTTACTTATCAATCTGAGGGATTCTCCTGTTACGGCCCGCAGCCCTTTTTTTAATCCGAACCGCGGATCACAGCTTCTCTCAAATTAAACCGTAGGGAGAATCTTCTCTACGTCGTCATGCGGCCTCGGGATCACGTGTGTCGCAACCAGCTCTCCAAGTCTTGCCGCAGCGTCCGCTCCTGTCTCGACAGCCGCCTTCACAGCGCCTACGTCTCCGCGTACCAGAACAGTTACAAGACCGGATCCGATCTTCTCTGTTCCTACCAATGTAACCTCAGCCGCCTTTGTCATTGCGTCTGCTGCTTCGATTGCTGCTGTCAAACCTCTGGTTTCTACCATTCCTAATGCCTGCTGTGCCATTTTTATATCCTCCTAGACTTCTTTTAAATATTTTTTATTTGGTGTTCCTTTATCTAAGCCGCTCAGTTTGAGCATCTTCTCCGTATCCTCCGTGGGCCTTGCGATCTTGTATTCCGTTACGATTCCCGCAAGCTCTTTGGCCCTGGCGCTTGCCGCCTCTAACGCAGCCTGGACATCGGATACGCTTCCGCGAAATTTCACCATCACGATCAGCGGTACAGGTAATTCATCCGCATTCGCCGGTTTGTTTTTATCAAAGGTCTCCAGCCGGACATTGCCTGCCTTGCACCCGGCATCTGCCGCGGCGTAGGCGGTCGCCAGCCCGAATACCTCCAGCATTCCTACTGCTTCTCCCATAACCACTCTCCTTCGCAGGTAATTTCAAAGATCACGTCAATGTTCACGACGGCAGACCACAGAACCGTCCGCTGCCGTTCTGAATCATCACTACTGATTCACGATCGCGATCTTGAGGCCTTCCTGCTTCAGATTTGTTACATGTGCCTCGTTGATCTGCTCCAGCGGAAATTCATGTGTGATCAGGTCATCCATCGGAAGTCCGATCGCCTTCGCCCGTTTCAGGAAGTCAAATGTAGTCGCGTAATCTCTCAGGGTGTATACCCAGGAGCCGACCAGCGTGATCTCCTTGGAGCAAAGGTCAAAGTGCGGATTGATGGTTGCGTCTCCGCCGTTGATGAAGAATCCCAGCTCGCAGAGTCCGCCGCCGTTGCGGATGAACTTGTAGATATTCGCGTGAGCCACCGGAGATCCGGTACACTGGAACGCGAAATCCGCTTCGTATCCGCCGAATGCTTCCTTCACTGCGCCGCTGAGCGCTTCGATTCCCTTGTGGTTCATGAAGTTGACGGAATTGTCTGCTCCCATCCTCTTCGCGAAATCCAGCCTCTGCTGATTGCCGTCTACTGCCACAATATTTTCAATCCCCATGGTACGGAGGATCGCGATACAGATCAGTCCGATCGGTCCGCAGCCCTGAACCACAACCCTGCTGTTGAACCGCAGGATGCCGGTTGTCTTCGCCCTCTCAACCGCGTGGATCAGTACGGCGCAGGGTTCGATCAGGATACGGGATTTCAGATCCAGGTCACTGACATTGAATACGGTGGAACCCTTCCGGATCAATATGTAATCGGAAAACCATCCGTTCAGATGAATATCATCGTCCGGAAGCAGTCCATATACATCTGCGCCGCCCACATTCTGCTTGTTCAGGTCGAACATGGTAATATCCGGGTTATCCTTAAAGATCATACAGGTTACTACCTTGTCACCTACCTTCAATGGCTTTCCGGCACTGTCTGCCTTGACATCCTTACCCATCTTCACGATCTCGCCGGTGCCTTCATGTCCCAGCGCTACCGGGATCAGGCCGAAAGGATCTCTCTTAAATTCATGAGCGTCTGTTCCGCAGACGCCGCAGCCTTCTACTTTTACAAGGATATCTCCGTCGCCGACCTCCGGCATCGGAAATTCCTTTACATCATAATGCTCCAGAGCCGTCAGCATCGCTACATGCGCGGTCTTCGGAATCGCCTGGCCTGCTGCCGGTGCAGCTGCCGGGGCCGAAACCGGCTGGCTCAACATGCTTTCCAGAACCTGCTTTACAACGGCTTCTACATTTGCAGAATTCATTTCCATTTTATATTGCCTCCTCAACTTACGACCAGCCTGCCTTTATACTGCCGCGGAACCAGTCTCATTTCCATGGCTGCCTGTTCCGCTGCAGGCTGATCTCCTGCTTGCTTTTATCGAATACACAGGCTGTCGCACATTACGCAGCGTCTCCTCTTCGTAAATGCGCTTGCGCTTGTCAGTCCTTCTCCTGTCCGGCTGGCAATGGTAAAGGTACAGAAGCCCTCTCCGCCGAACCCGATCGCCGCATAGGACGGTCCGTTCTTTACAAGGATCGCTGTGTCGATCGCCTTTGCATATTTGGTGATATTGTCCACATTCTTGGAGTGGATGTGGGCAGAATGACGGTTGCCGTGCTCCAGCCATACGGCCTGCTCTACCGCATCGTCAAAATCCTTTGCCCTGACTACCCCCAGGATCGGCATCATCAGCTCCTCCGCGATCAGCGGATGCTCCTTCGGTCCTTCAAAGGTAATGCACCGGATATTGTCCGGTACGGTTACGCCGATCATGCCCAGCAGAGTCTTTGCGTCTCTTCCGACACATTTTCTGTTCAGGCGTCCGCCCTTTAATACCACCTCTGTCAGCGCATCCTGCTCTTCCTTGGAAGCCAGGTAGCAGCCCTGCTCGGTGATCATGTAATGCATCAGCTCATCCGCAATGGAATCCACCGCTACGATCTCCTTCTCCGCGATACAGGGAAGATTGTTGTCAAAGGTACATCCATTGACAATGTCCTCTGCCGCCTTGCGGATATCTGCTGTCTCATCCACCAGCGCGGGCGGGTTGCCTGCCCCTGCGCCGATACCTCTCTTGCCGGAGGACAGCACAGCCGTTACCACACCCGGGCCTCCGGTCGCGGCGATCAGCGGGATATCCTTGTGCTTCATCATAATGTTGCTGCTCTCCAGGGTCGGCTTCTCTACCGTACATGCAATATTGTCCGGGCCTCCGGCCTCCAGTGATGCTTCGTTTATCAGGTTGACGGCATAGATCGATGTTTTGATTGCTGCCGGATGGGGATTGAATACGACCGTATTGCCTCCTGCCAGCATACCGATTGTATTACACAGCACCGTCTCGCTTGGATTGGTACATGGAGTGATTGCGCCGATGACCCCGAAAGGTCCCATCTCGATCAGTGTCAGCCCTCTGTCTCCTGACCAGGCTGTTGTTTGAATATCTTCTGTTCCGGGTGTCTTCTCAGCTACAAGCTGATGCTTTAAGATCTTGTGTCCGACATTTCCCATGCCGGTCTCCTGTACTCCCATCCGTGCGAAGATCTCCGCATGCTCTTTGATCTTTCCGCGGATATTGGAAATAATCTTCTCTCTCTGGTCCATGGACATCCGGGCAACGATTCTTTGTGTTTTCTTGGCTGCCTCAATGGCAGTGTTCATATCCTGGAAAACACCGTGGTTGCCGGTCACGTCGGAAGCAATCTGCATCTTCGCCACCACTTCCTGCACAATGTCCTGAACCATCTGTTCATTTACAGACACGCTATTACCTCCTTAAATACTTCCCTGCCGTAGGCCGCAAGCTCGGTATCCTGCTCTGCGGTACCGCCGCTCACCCCCAGGGCTCCGATCATTTTCCCCTCTGCTTCCAGCACCTCTCCGCCTCCAAAGATGACGATCTTGCCGTCATTGGTAAACTGGATGCCGTACAAGGGCTGTCCCGGCTGGCTCAAATGGCTTAAAGCCTCCGTTGACATGTTCAGGCTTGCCGAGGTAAATGATTTATTTAACGCAATGTCAAAGCTTGCTATGTAGGCTCCGTCCATACTCTGGACCGACACGGGCCTTCCGGCCTGGTCTGCAACCGCCACCACCGCACGGACGCCCATCTCCGATGCCTTCGCCTTGACCTTCTCGATCAGGGCATTGGCTTTTTCCAGAGTCATCTTATGCTTTTTGCATGTGCAGACATGTCCGGCTCCATGCGCGGAACCCGTATTTTTCATTCCTTCCAGTACGGCCTGCACCACACCGGAAATCTCCTGTTCATTCATAGCAGTCCTCGTTTCTTTTCTGCCGGGCGCAGGCCCTTACGCCCCATACGCCCCGGCCCTCTGCGGTTTTTCTTACATTCCAAGCTGGCTCATGACCTTCTTGGTGATCTCTGCTACCAGGTCCGCGTCTGCCTTCGGAGCCGCTCCGCCGCTGCAGTTTCCACCGCATGTATGGCAGCTCGGCTTTCCAGCCTTTGCATTCGGGCATACGTTTGCAGGATGCTTTCCGGGAAGCCCGAACTGTCTTCTGATCTCATACAGCTTTTCCACCTGCTCTTTGTTCAGCTCCTGCGGTCCGCCGATCTGCATGGTCTGCCATAACAGACGCGCGTAGAACTCAACAGATTCCATCTTATGATATGCATTCAGCAGAGAATCGGAGTAGGTCAGCGCGCCGTGGTTCTCCAGCAATACAGCGTCAAAATACTGCAGATGCTCGGATACCGCGTCCGGAATCTCCATCGTGGAAGGTGTGCCGTACTTCGCGATCGGAACACATCCGAGAGCGATCACTGCTTCCGGCATGATCGGCTGTGTCAGCGGGATCCCTGCGATCGCAAATGTAGTTGCATACAGCGGATGCGCGTGTACTACGGAATTTACGTCCGTTCTCTCTTTGTAGACACGCATATGCATCTTGATCTCCGATGACGGTCTGAAGCCCTTATTTGCCTGAAGTACCCTGCCTTCCGCATCTACCTTGCAGATGTATTCCGGAGTCATGAAACCTTTGCTGACGCCGGTCGGTGTGCACAGAAATTCATTGTCATTGAGCTTTACGGAAAAGTTTCCGTCATTTGCCGCAACCATTCCGCGGTTGTAAACACGTTTGCCGATCTCACACATCTCTTTTTTGATTTCAAATTCGTTTTGCATCCTTTTTTCCTCCTTGGATTTATAATGATTCAGGTCCGCAGACCTTAATGCACCCATTTTATACTATATATTTCTCTCTATGTCTCTTTTATCTTACCCGCCGATCTGGCATTCGATCCCTGCTGTCTGCTCCGCAGCCGTGAGCAGCTCCCGCATTTTCTCGTTGGCCGGCGGCTTCACATCGCCCATCAGGTATTCTCTCCCAAGTCCGGCATATTTATCCTGCCCAAGTCTGTGATACGGCAGTAAATGGAGCCGCTTTACATTGCCGAGCGCTCTGGTATATGCGGCGATATCCCGGATCTCCTCCGGTGTGTCGTTAAAACCCGGAATCACCGGGACACGGATGCTCAGCTCTGTCATATGGGAAGCCGCGATCTTCTTTGCGTTTTCCAGCATCAGCTCATTGGACCTGCCAGTAAATTCCCTGTGCTTGTCCGGATTGCAGTGCTTGATATCCAGCAGATACTGATCCAGATAAGGAAGCACTCCTTCGATCACTTCCCACTTCGCACAGCCCATACTCTCCATGGCCGTATTGATGCCGTTTTCCTTTGCCGCGCGCAGAAGCGCCGTCGCAAATTCCGGCTGGCAGAGACTTTCCCCGCCGGAGAGCGTCAGCCCCCCTCCGGTCCGGCGGTAATAGGGGCGGTCCTTCTCCACGGTCTCCATGACCTCGGCCACGGTCACATCTCTGCCGATGATCTTCGGCTCTCCCTGGACCATCATGGTCTGTATGGCATATTCCTGAGATTCCGGATTGCAGCACCAGCGGCAGCGAAGCACACATCCCTTCAAAAACACAATGGTACGGATTCCATTTCCATCGTGAATCGAGTACCGCTGAATGTCAAAAATGCGGCCCTTTGTCTTCTTATAGTCTTCCATGGCGCTACCTCCTGCCCCGCTTACGCCTCATTTCCGAAGCCCTGCTCTGTCCGGCGGATGATATCATCCTGCAGCGACTTGGACAGCGTCGTAAACAATGCGCTGTAGCCTGCCACACGCACTACCAGGTGTTTGTACTGCTCCGGATGCTTCTGCGCGTCCAGAAGCGTCTCTCTGCTGACCACGTTGAACTGCATATGGCTGCCCTTCTGGTCGAAGTAGGAACGGATCAGGCCTACAAAGTTGTCAAGTCCTTTTCTCCCGCTCAATGCGGACGGATGGAACTTCTGGTTGAACAGGGTTCCATTGGAAGCAATATAATGATCCAGCTTGGATACCGAATTGGCTGCTGCCGTAGGACCGTTCACGTCCTTGCCCGCAGATGGTGATACCCCGTCTGCCACCGGCATATGTGCCAGTCTTCCGTCCGGTGTTGCCCCTGTCTGCGCGCCCAGCGGAACATTTGCCGATACCGGATACAGGCCGGCCTGGAAGATGCCTCCCCTTGGGTTCCTGTAATTCTCCAGCGGTCTCGTATAGGTATAAGCCACGTCCCTGGCAAATGTATCCACCTCCGCAATGTCATTACCGAACTTCGGAACCTGATCGATCAGCTTCTGAAGCCGTTCTCCGTTGGCCTTGACCTCCGGTGATTCAGATGCCGCGACCACGGTTTTCAGGATGGCTGCGATCTCCGCTTCTCCCACGGCCTGTCCGGCTGCCCTCATCTCGTTGGCCACATTTGCCGTAACAGCCGCAATGTCTTCGGCGTCAAGTCCTTTGCCGTAATTGGTCATCAGAGCGGTCTTTATTTCCTTCATAGTTACTTTCTGTTCATCGTACACCAGCTTCTTCACGACATACAGGGAATCCGCCATATTGGCAACCCCGAAGCCCTGGGGACCAGTGAAATTGTAGACAGCGCCGCCTTCCTGCACGGTCTTGCCGCGGTTCATACAGTCATCTATCATGGACGATAAGAACGGCAGCGGACAGCGCTCCGCATGAGCCATATCAATGGCATTGTCTGCGTTGACCAGCAGCTTGATGGCATAATCCATCTGCATCTTGTATGCATGATAAAATTCCTCGAAGGTCTTCATATCCTCGACATTGCCTGTCTGCGGTCCTACCTGTACCCCTTTATCCACGCCGTTGGTAAATACCAGCTCCAGCGGACGACACATATTGAAGAACGCGGCGTCATGCCATCCTTCGGTCTTGCCCGCCTTCTGGGGTTCCACACATCCGATGATGTTGTACTCCCGGGCATCCTGCAGCGTCAGTCCTCTGCTGACCAGGGACGGAATGATGACTTCATCGTTGTAATATGCCGGAAGCCCGATCCCGGTACGTGTCAGTTCCGCTGCCTTGACCAGAAATTCATGAGGCGAACCGTTCCACACACGGACTGATAAAGACGGCTGCGGAAGGAATACATGCATAGACGCCTGGATGCACATGAAGGACAAGTCATTGGTCACGTCAATGCCCTCCTTGTTCTGTCCTCCGGCGATCAGGTTCTGGAACAGGCTATAGCCTGCAAATCCTTCTGCCGATGCAGCGTCACGGCACTTGTTCAGGTCGTTCAGTTTCACCCAGATGCAGTCCATCAGTTCCTGAGCAAATTCACGTGTCAGCTTGCCGCTGTCCAGATCCTTCTTATAATAAGGATACATGTACTGGTCAAATCGTCCCGGCGAAATGGAGTGCCCGCTGGATTCGATCTGCAGAAGCTGCTGTACAAACCAGAATGACTGGCATGCCTCATAGAATCCGTTAGCCCCTTTCTCCGGCACATTGGCACAATTCTGCGCGATCCGGAGCAGTTCCAGTTTTCTTGCCCCGTCGGTGCATTTCTCCGCTTCTTCCAGCGCCAGCCTCGCATACCGTCTGGCATAGGTCACAGCCGCGTCGCAGCTGATGATAACTGCCTGCAGGAAACGGGACTTCCTCTGGTAGTCTCCGTCTGTCAGGCTTAAGGTAGCCATCTGTGCCTCCGCTTTCTGCCGGATTCCGGAAAATCCGATGGCGAGCACCTCCTCATACTTGACCGTCACATGCCCTACACCATTGTAGAAATAATTTCCCGGCGTGAACATGTTGTGTTCCATAGCGGTCAATGTCTCCGGTTCCATATAAGCCGTTGCCAGCTCACTGGTGGTCCTGCCCTTCCAGTAGGCATTCGCTTCCTTCAGTTCCCGCTTGGTCTGCTCCGATATGTAAAATGGATCTGCAGACCTGGTCTCTACCGTGTCAAACTCTGCTTCCAGCCATTCGTAAGAGAACTCCGGGTAGGTCTGACAGCCCCTTGGAGCGATGGTCGTGCTTCCCACGATCAGCTCCAGGTCACGGATGATGATCGGGATATTCTCCAAAATGTGCTGAAATGCCTTCGCGCGGCGGATGACCATGGGTTCATTTTCCGTCTGGCGGTATGACTCCGTGATCAGGACAGCTCTTGCCGATTCAATCTCCGGCAGCTTTGCGTACAAATGCTCAACCAGCTTTGGAATCCGGTCAGTCTTCGGGATATCCGTACTGTTATAAGTATATAATCCCATCTGCTTGTTACTCCTTTCTTATCTATAAACCACATTGCATCACAAGCCGAAAAAGGAATCTCCCCCGACAGGCCCGCCGGAAAACGAACCCGTAAATGATACATTTTTATTATGTAATTCACAGATATATTTTAACCTTGTAGAGAGAAAATATGAGACTCCCCATCCAGTTAATTGCATTATACTCCTAAAACAGGTAAAAGTCAACAAAAACCAACACATTTTATTTGGTTTTTCATCTGATTCAAATAAATCTCAACATGTATTATATTTGGTTTTATGTGGTTTTATGTGGTACTTCCTCTGATAATCCGATAAAAGCGCATCGGCATTTTACCTAATCTCAGCATAAAACCACGCTTTTCATTGGCAAACCTGCACAATTCAAGTCTTCGTAATACTTTTCTTTCGGGCTGCTGTAACAGTTGATGTCTGCTTATGCAGATATGAACTTTCTGATATGCTCCGCCACAATGTCCATGAGATTTGTACGTGCCTCCACGCTGGCCCATCCGATATGTGGAGTGATCAAAAGCCGTTCTTTTTCTTTCACCTTCAGCAGAGGGCTGTCTTCGGACATCGGCTCCCTGCAGAGAACATCCAGGCCTGCCGCCGCGATCCGGCCTTCATTCAATGCATCCGCAAGAGCCTCTTCTGCCACGATCTGTCCCCGGCCCAGATTTAAAAAGATGGCATGCGGCTTCATGGATGAAAAAGCTTTCCGGTCCATCAGCCCTTCCGTGTAGGGATTCAGCGGGGCATGAACCGACACGATATCCGAGGTTTCCAGCAAGGTCTCCAGATCCACCTGACGATATCCTTCCTGCGCCGGCGCACCGGATGCCGAATAGTAAATGACCTCTGCGCCGAACGCCCGGGCAATCTCGGCCACTCTTCTCCCGATCGCTCCCAGGCCAATGATTCCCCAGGTTTTTCCGGTAAGCTGGCGAAAGGTCTTTGCAAAGTGGGTAAACATGACATCATTAATGTAATGCCCCTCTTTCACATAATCGTCATAATACCGCAGGTGTTCCATAAGGTAGAAAAGCATGGCAAAGGTATGCTGGGCCACGGACTCCGTGGAATAGCCAGCCGCATTCCTCCACTCGATCCCCCGCTCAGCCAGATAGTCTTTATCCAGGTTGTTGGTTCCTGTCGCCGTCACGCAGACCAGCTTCAGATTCCCGGCTGTATGGATAGTCTGTCTGTTTACAGGGACCTTATTCACGATTAAAATGTCTGCGTCCTTTACCCTTTCAGGCGCTTCCTCCGGCTGGGTGAAGTCATACTCTGCCACATCCCCCAGCTCGGCAAACCGGGAAAAATCCATGTCCTCGCCGATTGTTTTTTTGTCAAGAAATACAAGCTTCATAAATATCCTCCCACCGTCCATTATCTGTTGCGGCTTATACGTTTTCTTACGGACAGCACAGTAAATGCGCCACCCTATGCTGAGCAATTACCTGTTGCGGAACATTTCCACGATATCAATCATTTCCTGAGATGGATTGGATATCACCGCAGACTGGAATACCCTGCACGGCGGGTTCTCCTTTACACTCTCCACTGCCGCTGCCACGGCCGATATACTGCCTCCCACAAAGACCAGCGCATGGCCGCCGCACTTCGTATCCTGTGTCACGTATTCCACATCTGCCGCTTTCAGCATCCGGTCTGTCACCAGAACCGCATTTGCCTCTCCAAGGACTTCTACCAGCCCATAAGCACCATATGACATATTATATCTCCTTTCTCCGGCCGTAAGGCCCGATCATGCTGCCTTCCGTATCTGAGAAATGGGGCAGCTTCCGTTTATTTATTGATGGTCATCCTGATCGCCGTTTCCGTTTCCTCCGAAGGAGCCGCAATGATCGTGTGGGAAACGATCTTGGACAGCGGTTCTGCCGTCCGAAGCGCAGCCTCCATTGCCGCATTCACATTGGAGACCGTCCCCCTCATTTTCACGCAGGCTCCTGCGGAGAGACGATTCCTCTCTACAGCCTGGATCTTTACGTCCGCCGCCTTTGCCGCCGCATCCAGCGCCACGAAGCATGCGCATTCGCTATCGAGCTCGAACACCCCGATCGCCATACCTGTGTACTGCTCTGCCATACTTTGTTACCTCCTTCTAAAAAACTGATCCGCCCGTTCCGAGATACCGGACTTTTCTGATTCTATTTCCTGATGGTTGCTGTTCACCTCTGACCGGACGCTCACAGTATCGCTCATGGCACTGTCCCTCCGGCGGGCTTCTTTCCAGTTTTTTGTAAACTTTGAATAATATTATACTATAGAACGTATTCATCTTGCAACAGAAATCACAATTGTGCCGAGTTACTGGTCAGACCCTGACCAGATTCCATTAAATACTGAATAGTAAAAGTGGGAATAGACACATCTTTGCTCATTTTTTTGCAAGGCATATTTTTAAAAAATATGCCTTGTTTCTATTGACATTCTCCTTGTCATATGTTATAATATATGACAAGGAGGTGAGGTTATGGCCATTGTAAAATACAAAAACCAGTCCGGCGTGACATATGCTTATGAATCTATTTCCGAATGGGATCCAGTCAAAAAGCAGTCCCGCCCCAAACGTAAGTATCTTGGCAGAGTAGATCCGGAAACTGGGGAGATCATCTCTACCGCTGGGAAAAGGGGGCGTCCCAAAAAGAAGGACAGCATACAGGACACAAAAGCAACAGATTACAAGACCCTTTTTGAAAATACTTCCGCCGCGTTAGAAAAATCCCAGGCTGATCTCAA
>CAJSZT010000069.1:0-21409 GCA_910573785.1 Lachnospiraceae bacterium
CCTAATCTCCCGAAATTGTTATACATAGGTTTTAAGCTTATTCCCCAAATCCCTTATAAAATCGGTGTTTAGCCAATGTTTTTCTTTACAAACATATGTATAAATGGTATACTAAAAACAGAAAATTATACATATGTCGGAGGGAATCAGCATGGCATCTCTGGTCTATCTAAAACACAAAAATGGCACCACATACGTTTATGAAAACGTCTCATACTGGGATAAAAAGTCAAAAAAACCAAAATCAAAACGTAAGTGCATTGGGCATCTTGACCCGGAAACCGGAACAGTGCAGCCAAATGGCATGCGTGGCGGCAATCAGAAAAATATTACGACCAAATCAGAAAAAGAGCCGCCCAAATGCTTCACTTACAGTTGTGGCGTATCCTCCCTTTTGGATAAGGTATGTGCAGATATCGGGCTCGGCCATATACTGAAAAGATCCTTTCCCAATGACTGGGATGCCATCCTGACATGCGCCTATTACCTTGTCAGCGAAGGGCAGGCGCTGTCCAGAGCTGAAAAATGGTCCCGGCAGGCAGTCACGCCTTATGGGACGGCGCTTGCCGACCAGCGGATCAGTGAACTGCTGATACGGATCACGCCGGAACTCGTCCAGGGCTTCTTTTCAGCATGGCTGGAACATAATAGCTGTGACAGGTATTACTGCATGGACATCACAAGCGTTTCCTCCTATAGTGAGATGAACGAATTTGTATCCTATGGGTACAACAGAGACAAAGAAAAACTTCCGCAGGTCAATCTCTTGATGGTCAGCGGACATACAAGCCGTCTTCCTTTATTCTTCAGGGCTATGCCTGGGAGCATCCATGATGTCAGCACGATGGAGGAAAGCCTTAAAAGGTTTGACCTCGTTGACGCGAAACGGTTGCATATGGTCATGGATAAGGGGTTTTACAGCGAGGATAACGTGGATGCTATGTACAGAAGGCATATGCGGTTTCTGGTTGGCGTTCCGTTTACGACATCCCTTTCTTTGGATGCGGCAGAGCGCCACCGCAATGATGAAATGGTCTCTTACCGCCATTACTGTAATGTCCTTGGGGAAGAACTCTATGCGGACACAGAACTCATAAAGTGGAAAGGGCACCGCTGCTACCTTCATGTTTATTTTGACAGTATCAAAGCGGCGCTGGATGAGAAAAAGTTCAGCCACCGGATCCTGATGGAATATGAGGAACTCTGCTCAGGGAGTACGGTAAAAGAGCATCAGAAAGACTACGAAAGATTTTTTACTGTCAAGGAGACTCCTAAGCGGGGCAGGAAGGTTGAATACAATCAGGAAGCAATAGATGCCTGCAGAAAGAACAGTGTCGGCTGGCTTGTGCTTGCGACAAATGATGTCAAAGACCCGGTGGAGGCACTTGAAATATACCGGATGAAGGATACAATAGAAAAGCATTTCGATGACTTGAAAAATGACCTTGATATGAAAAGGCTGCGTATCCATTCCTCAGCAGCAATGGACGGGCGGCTGTTTATCCAGTATATTGCCCTGATACTTTCTTCCCAGATTAAAAACATCATGAATGAGGCCGGATGGTTCAAGAGCCATAATATGCAGGAAGTGATAGATGAGATGAAATCCCTGCGGGTGGTTTCTGTTGAAGGGAAACGTAAGCCGATCTACACAACGACAACAGCTTTTCAGAGAGAAATTATTGAACTCTTTGGGCTAAACATCGGCTGACATATGTATAATTGATACGGGATTTTAGGTGTGAACCAATGTCATTTAGTTAAGCAATGCCAGACAGGTTCTCTATAAATCATTAGATATAAAGTGGATTTGTTTTCAAAACGCAAGCCAGAATATATGTTTTTAAATAGCGCCAGCGAGACTGTTCGGATCGTAATGAAAGAAGTGAAAATTATTTTTGGGCATGACGACTAAGCAGATTCACATTTGCTTAAAAAAATATCTTTAATTAAGGTAAAATCATTTTCAGGCTGCCCAGTATATAAAATATCGCGGCCTCCGGAAATGGGCTGTATTCAGCCTGGGATACTGCCGTTCATTCCGGATGGGGATCAATTTGCGCTGAAAGCAGGGCGGTTACATTGATTGAGCCTTCTTTCACAGAAGGGCGTAGGAACACCCTGCAAATATGGGCTGCTGTACCAAAATGTATTTTGTAATCATGCTTTGTCTTCTTTTGATGGATCACAGCAGTATGGTTGATGATACTTTCTGTCAAGTTGTAGGCGATGAGTTTTGCTCAACTTACTGAAAAAGGGAAAGGTAGAGCCATCCGTAGCAATGGATTCATGACCATCTGCGCTTTCCAGAGAAGAGAGTGAGGAATGGAAGCGGTGAAAAACGGCTTCCATGGCTTCCGGTTTTCCTTCTGCTATCGCCTGTAATAGCAGCACCGGGGAGGACAAAAAAACATGTGTATATTTTGCTCTCTTTAGCCGGAAGGTAAAAAAATGGGCAAAAAGCCGGATGATTTTGGCTCAAAATCGGATAGGAAAACAAGTTTGGATTCTGTAGAATAAAACTGGGCGTATTGCAGGCTGACGTTTCTGTGGGCACCCGGCCGGGGCGTGGACAGTCAACGGCCGTTGGAACTTTCAGGATAGCGGCCGTATTAGACCGCAGAAACGTAAAAAAGAATCTATAATGGCAGGAGGGCCAAAAAGATGGGAAAAGTAAATTTGCAGATGTATTCCTTTATGGATGGGACGATGAATGACAGCCGGGAGAACTTCCGGCGCGCGGCGGAAATGGGATATGACGGGGTGGAGCTGTTCGGGCCGGATTTTGAGATCCCGGCGGAGGAGCTCAAAGCGCTTCTTGAGGAGCTGAAGCTGGAGCCGGTTTCTCTCCATGCGCCGAAGACAGAGATGGTGGAGGGATTGATCCCCTTTGCGAATGCGCTGGGGATGCAGTTTATCGGAATCGGGATGGAGGTTCTAAAGGATGAGGAGTCTGTCCACAGCTTTGCCAAAACCCTGAACCGGATCGGAAAAGCCTGCGCCGAAAAGGGGCTGATGCTTACCTACCATAACCATACCCAGGAATTTGCGGACTGCGGCCGGATCGGGAGTGTGCCTGGCGCCGCGGGAGCAGCGGAGGAGCAGCAGGCGGCAGGAAAGCCCTGCGGGGACGTACAGCCGGAGAACCGGCATGCGGCAGGAGAGGCGTGCGTCAGCGTACAGCCGGAGAACCGGCATGCGGCAGGAGAGGCGTGCGTTAGCGTACAGCCGGAGAACCGGCATGCGGCAGAAACAGCGTTGGACAGCTCAAGGAGAACCGACAGGGTGATCGATGTGCTGATGCGGGAAACTGAGCCGGAATATGTGAGCTTTGAGCTGGATGCGGGCTGGTGCGCTGCGGCAGGCTTTGATCCCATCGCGTTTGTGGAGCAGTACAGCGGCCGGGTGAAGCTGATCCATATCAAGGAGAGCAGCCAGGTAGTAGGGCCTCAGCCGCCGATGGATTTTAGCACCCTGCCAAGGGATGAGAACGGCGCTCCCATTTTTTCGGATGAACTGAAAAAGACCATGGAGGAGCTGGACCGGATCAACTGCAGGGCCGGAGAAGGACTGGTGGACTGGAAAGCTCTGAAAGAAGCGGCCGACCAAAACGGATGTCAGGCATATATTGTGGAGCGGGAGTATTCCGTTTCCGGAAACCGTCTGAATGACTTGAAGGCAGATTTGGAATACTACAGAACACAGATCTGAGTGTAAAAATTCAACTGGTTGATCACTGCGAAGCAACGGGCCATGCAGCCATGCCTGCCTGCATGGATATTCGGCGGCTTGCCGCGGATGTTTTGGCTGGGGCAGGCGAGTTTTCATCTGAAAAAAACAGGAGAAGATCTATGGATGATAATATAAGAAGAGAGAAAATGAAAATATCCGTGCTGAATACGACAGATGAGCCGGAGCATTTCCATCAGGATATTGAACTGCTGTACGTGCTCGAGGGCACCATGGATGTGACAATCGGGGAGCAGGTGACCCATATGGAGCCGGAGGATGTACTGGTGGTGAACGCAAATAAACGGCATCAGCTGAAAGGCTCCGGAGACATTTTATACGTGCGGTTTTCTATCCTGTATCAGATGGTCAGCGATGTGTTCCGGAGTATGGATGTCATTTTCTGGTGCGATTCTACGAGAGGACAGAGCGAGCGGTACAACCAGCTTCGGGATACGCTGAAAATCCTTTTGAACCACTATCTGGAGACCCGGGGAAATTCGGCCAACTTCGGACATATCGGGCTGTGCTACCGTGTCCTCGACATTTTGTCCATGTATTTTCTTGTGCAGGCGTCAGATAAGGAAAACCTGGATGATAAGGAAAAATTTGAGGAGCGGATCCAGCAGATCAATAACTATATCCGGGCAAATTATAACCAGCCCATTAGCCTGAAAGAGCTGGCGGACAAGCTGTATCTCTCCAATGGCTATCTTTCCCGGTTTTTTAAACGGAATTATGGCATGAGCTTTGCGGAATACCTGACCAATATCCGGCTGTATCACGCGGTGGACGAGCTTTTGTATACCAGCACGCCGATCACGCGGATCGCCTATGACAATGGATTTGCCAATGTAGCTATTTTTAACAAGGCATTTAAAAAGGCTTACGGGGAAACGCCCTCATCGCTTCGGAAACGATCCAAGGAGCAGGCCAGAGAGGAAGAGGTCCGGGAAACAGACACGGCTGTGGAGGAGCGGCTGGAGCACTATCTCCATGTGAACGATTCGGTACAGGAGGAGGGCATGGAGATTGGTTTCCGGAAGGATACATTTTCTGTTCAAAAGAGTGAAAAGCTGTGGGACGGCTGGGGCCGGACCATGAATATCGGGTCGGCGGCGTCGCTTTTGCGGTCCGAGGTGCAGGAGCATGTGATGCTTTTGAAGGAAGCACTGGGCTTTACCTATGCCCGGTTCTGGAATATTTTCGCAAAGGAAATGCTCATCGACCTGGACATCCTGGACGGCAGCTATAATTTTACACGGCTGGATTCCATCCTGGACTTTCTGCTGCAGTATGGGCTCAAACCGCATATCGAACTGGGAATGAAGCCGGTCAGATTTATGAGAAATGTGCAGACGCTGTTTCAGGAAGAGGGAGACACAGGATATGCGGAGCCGGAAAAATGGGAACGGGTACTGCATGCATTGATGCGGCATCTGGTACACCGCTACGGCAGAAGCGAGCTGGACAACTGGCGCATGGAGGTGTGGTTTCATGAGAGCAGGTGGGAACAGGAGAATGCGGTAAATGAATATTACGAGCTGTTCGGCAGAACCAGCAGGATCGTGAAGCATTACAGCGATCAGATGGAGGTGGGCGGCTGCGGACTCAGGCTGGATTTCCGGGAAAGCTGGCGCGCTGCGTTTCTGGAGGGCTGGGGCGCCCAGGACGTGAAGCCGGACTTTCTGTCCATCTGCTATTTTTCCTATGAGCGCGGGGAAATTGAAAAGGACCGGTATGCGAAACGCAGTACGGACAATGAATGTATGAAGCACCGTATTTTATATGAAAAGGGACTGATCGAACAGACCGGGCTTCGGGAGGTCAAGCTCTATATTACGGAATGGAACCTGACGGCTTCTGCGCGCAGCTTTATCAACGACACTTGCTTTAAGGGGGCCTATGTGATCAAAAATATACTGGATATTTACGGCGAGGTTGCGGATATGGCGTTTTTCCTGGGGAGCGACCGGATCTCGGAATATTATGATTCCAACCGGCTGCTCCACGGGGGCACCGGGGTGATGTCGAAGGACGGGATTCTCAAACCCACCGGATTCGCCTTTGAATTTTTGAAACGGCTTTATCCTTATTATATCGGCAGAGGGGAGAATTACCTGATCTCCACCGACCAGCATGATTCCTACGGGATCATCTGCCACAACCAGCGGAAGCTGGGATATAACTATTATTTTACCAAGGAGGACGAGATCGAGAAGGAACATCTCTGGAAATATTTTGAGGATCGGAACGGGCTGGAATTGTGCCTGACTCTGACGGATGTGACGGACGGGGTTTACCAGGTGAAGACGTACCGGATCAATGAGCAGAACGGGAGCGTGCTGAATATCTGGCAGGAGATGGATTATGAAAAGGAACTGTCCAGGAATGATATCAAATATTTCCGCAGGGTCTGCGAGCCCAAGCTCACGATCCAGAAATGCCAATCCAGAGAAGGGGTTTTAAGCCTCCAGGTGCAGATGCAGCCCAATGAGATCGCATTTGTCAGGATCCGGCTGCTGGTGTAGGGGATATGGCATTACCGATGGAAGATCAGAAAAACGCCCGCTGGAAAAACGCGGTCAGTACTCGAGGTCAAAATCCTACTATATGTTTTGCACATACCATGTGGGAATTAATAAAAATATGTAGGATTTTGGTCATTATAAACAGAAAACAGGAAGCTACAGGATAAGCGTATCACCGCATTTGCTGATAAGATAAATACATCAAGAAAAGAAAAGAGAGGAAAAGAGAAATGAGTGAAAACGCAAATGCAGCCGTACAGGCAAACGAAGACGCAAATAAAAAGCTTTCGGTTCTCACGAAGATCGGATACAGCTTTGGTGAGATCGGCTCCCAGTGTTCCTGGACACTGATCAGCTCTTATCTGACCGTATTCTACACGGACGTGGTCGGACTGACCCCGGTGGCTATTTCGGCGATCATGCTGATCGCAAGGATCTGGGATGCGGTTAATGACCCGATGTTCGGGGCCATCGCGGAGAATACCCACACCAAATGGGGACGTTTCCGTCCATATATTCTGTGGGGCGCGCCGATATTGGCACTGTTTAACTGTCTTACGTTTTTGAATCTGGACGTTCCAAACAGCTGGAAGGCGATCTGGTGCGGATTTACATATATCGGCTGCGGGATGGCGTATACGGCGGTGAACATTTCCACACAGTGCGTGGCAAACTGTATGACTGCTCTGAACGAAGAGCGTGTGGCGCTGAATGCGTATAAGGGAATCGGCTCCGGCCTGATCCAGATGGTGATCAGCGCGGTGACCATGCCGATGATCCTGCATTTCGGAGGCGGATCAGCTTCTTCTGAAAAGGGATATTTTATGGCGGCGCTGGTATTCTCTGTTGTATGTATCCCCTGTTTCTGGGTATGTTTTGCATCCACAAAAGAAATCCTGGGAAGCAGCGGAAAGAAGGAGAGTGTCGGAGATACCATGAAAAACCTGGTAAACTCTTTCAAATATACGTTTAAAGACCGGAACGCGGTATTTTTGATGCTGGCCATGCTTACATTTTTGACGGGACTGTTTGGTCGAATCGGTATCATGGCGTACTATTTTATCTATATCATGGGCAATCCGGTGCTCATCGCAGGGTTCGCAACGGCCATGTCGGCGGGGATGCTGGTGGTGAACTTTTATGCTCCGTTTCTGCTGAACCGGTTCAGCAAAAAATATGTAGGCGCGGCGGGCTGTATCTTACAGGCCCTGTGCTGTGTATTCTTCTTCATCATCGGCGAGAACAATCTGGTGGGCATGATCGTTCCTTCCGGGTTCCTGTATGGCGTGACTAACCTGATCTCCATTTCCTGCTTTACGCTGAGCGCGGAGATCATTGACGACAACTGGCTGAGGACAGGCGTGCGTTCCGACGGCGTGATCGCGTCCTGCGTTTCCTTCTCCACCAAGCTTGGAAATGCCATCGGCGGTTCTATCGGAATCCTGGCGCTGAGCGCGGTGGGGTATGTGGCAAATGCGGAGAATCTCTCTGCGGAAGTGCTGACGAGGATGGATATGGTGATCAACTTTGCGCCGGCAGCGTTGTTTGTACTCGGAGCGGTCCTCTTCCTGTGTGTGGGAATGACGAGGGAAAAGGCGAAAGCGAATGAGGCGGAGATCGCAAGGAAAGTGGCGTCCGGGGAATTGAAATAAGATAGAGTTTGAGATCGTATTTCTCTTTGCTTGAAATGCTGAAAATGGCAGGGCGGCCGATGGGCTGCCCTTTTTTACGTTACAGTTCATTACCCGGCCAGTGAACAAAAGAGAAGCAAGGTATTTTTTTGCGCCAAATAGTTTGCTTTTAGATTGGAATCGTTTATGCTATGGGAGATAGAAAAATCTATCAAAATTTGAAAGGAGCTATACATCAATGGCAAGCCAAAAAAATGAATCTGCGTATCAGCCCTCCGACTGTCATATATACGACAAGAGGGAGAACAACGGAAAGAGCCAACATAAAGCTGTTCATGGGAAATACCTCTGGTAATTAAATGTGGGATTGCTGCTGTTCTGTACAGAATCGGCGCATATCTGCGTAGATGCCGGGCAGATTGGCGGGATTGTATAAGTGACAGGATTCAGTATAAAGGATTCGGCCGGAGATTTCTATATAGAAATCTCACAAAAAAAGAACAGGCCCCTTGTGGGTTACTGTTCACACGGCGTCGTGCACCCTGCTGCACGGCGTCCGGCCGATAAAGTAACATTTGCCATAATATCCAGCCTCTCGCCGAAGGCGACTTAAAATAGGCTGGATACTGTTACTGGAGCACCCAAAGGGTGTGAACAGTAACACGTATGTTGCTAAGTGTGCTTTAGCAATTGAATAAAGGCTTTACACTCATATCTTATTTTGGTACAATGAGAGTATCTCATAGATGATATTTAATAGAAGGGAGGCAATTAAATGACCGACAAACAATTACGATATATCAATAGATTAACTGTTTTTGTAAGAAAACTATTAAAACTTGTACCGCAAGAAAAAAGAGATGAACTTGAAAATGAATTTGATTCTATCCTTTTAGAAGTCACGGAACCAGGCGAAAAATAAAACGAAAGTGTAAAGTCTTTATTGAACGATTAAAGACTTTACACTTTTTTAACGCTTCAGAAGATGATTCAGTATGTCGATTTACAGCATTGCCGCTTTACGCTCGAAACCGGCAATGACTTTTCCTCTGCGGAGAATATAGGGGTGGGAGGCACGGATGCGGATTGCCCCATGTACGCTTGGAGCGTCAACAATATTTAAATCTGCATCATTTCCGATTTGAATGCCGTATTTTGCATCCGGATCAAATGCGCGGGCAGATCCGGAAGTAAGCATATCCCACATAATGCGTGCAGTTTCCGGTGTGTTGTACTGTGCGCAGTAGCATCCCACCAGACCATAATCCAATGGATCACCGGTTCCGTATAGATGAAAGCCGTCGCAAATGGTATCCTGTGCCGTTATCACATTGATCCCCATGTCAACCATTTCACGGATCCGTGTGACACCACGGGTATGCGGTTCGTCCTCCAGAGTCTCTTCCGTACTGGAGATCCAGTTCTTTTTGCCAAAGCTCTGACGTATATGCTTTGTCAAAATGCATATGAGTATTGACAAAGGTGGGGCATGCCATCATACTGTTGGCTTCGATGACTTTCGTTCCGTCAGAAGCGGTTATGTTTTCAGAAATTTCCTTATATTTCCCATTTTCGTCAATCAAAATATCGGCAATGGTTCCGGTTCCGTTTATATTTGCTTTTTTAATAAGTAGCAGAAAATGTAGAAGCGCAGTGATAAGGAAGCATGACTGCGATCGACAGAGTAGATCCGGCAATTACGGTATTTTTTAAAGTACGTTCATCGGATACGATCGTATCGATACCAGAGAACATGATCGTTGCGGCTGTGATCAAGAACACGGATCCGATTACAGAATGCGGAATTTGATTGGCTACGTTACTGGAAAATAAGGCGCACAGCCTGTTTAAATCTGAAAGATTCCTGTTTTCACCAGGAGCGCTTAATAAGACAATATGCCCTCCGGTGTCCTTGATCGTATGAATGGATAGTAATCAGGAGTGTCACTCAGATTGATCCCCAAAACACGCAAATCAAGCCCCTTACAGCCGGCAAGAAGCGTATGTCCTTCAAAAGCGGGTAATTCTAATAGTTCAGCAACTGTTGGAATAGAGAGGTTGCTTATCATATTTGCGTTATTTTAGTACAAGTTATATGGATTAGTGGGAATGGTATATGTTGACTCCATAGGTTGACGTATGACTGTGAAAATGTCATAAAAATGAGCTCCCTGTTTTGTGTGGATTCACCAAAAAAATGGAACTTAGGAACAATATATTGACAAGATTTTACATCGAAATTATAATGAAGCTAAATTGGTTCTACCACTGAACCTCAGAACCAATATAAGCTCTAAAAGGTATGAAAAGTGACTGTCTGACGGTATCCTGTATCCGCTGTTTGATCTGCGGTAAGAGACAGGCAGCCATGATTCCGAGAGCCTATCAAAAAGAAAAGGAGGAATGGATTATGTCCGAAACTGAAAATCAAGATCTGCTTGCCATGACGCATCTGGGGGAGGAGCCGTCCAAGTACATGAAGTCTGTGACACCGCCGATTTTTATGAACTCACTTCATGTATTTGACACTGTGGATGAATATTTTTCCGTGGATATTTTTCAGGATGAATATTACTATGGGCGTGCATCGAATCCTACGGTTGCGATTCTGGAGAAGAAGCTGGCGGCGCTGGAGCACGGCGTCAGGGCGGTTGCATTTTCCGCGGGGATGGCTGCCTGTACGGCGGCGATCATGGCAGTCTGCAAGATGGGAAGCCATATCATCTGCCTGAAAGAAAGCTATGGTCCGGTGCAGCATCTGCTGGATGATTTCCTGATCGAAAAGATGAATGTGTCGGTGTCCTATGTCCGTGGGACAAGGCTGGAGGATTTCGAAGAGGCAATCCGCCCGGAGACGGATCTGATCATTTTGGAGAGCCCGTCTACCCTGCTGTTTTCCGTCATTGACCTGGAGGGGGTCGCAAAACTGGCGAAGGAGCACGGGATCAAGACGTATATTGACAATACATATTCCACGCCGGTATTCCAGAAACCGCTGGATATGGGAATCGACATTGTCATGCATACCATGACGAAATACATCGGCGGGCACAGCGACCTGTCCGGAGGGGTACTGATCTCCAGGGACGAGGAGCTGATGAGAGGGCTGATGATCCAGAGGGACCGGTTCGGGAGCATCCTGGGGCCGATGGAGGGATGGCTTGCAATTCGCGGCCTGCGTACATTGGATGTGAGGATCAGGAGACATTATGAAACCGGGATGCAGGTTGCGGAGTATCTGGAAAAGCATCCGAAGGTGAAAAAAGTGTATTACACGGGGCTGAAATCCCATCCCCAATATGAGCTTGCGAGAAAGCAGCAGAAGGGCGAGTGCGGGCTGATGAGCCTGGAGATTGACGGGGATGAGAAAGCGACGGCCAGATTTGTGGACGCCCTGAACATATTTGAGCGGGGCTGTTCCTGGGGCGGATTCGAGAGTCTTGCGATTGCGTATACTTACAACTGGACCCAGGAGCAGCAGGACTTCCTGGGAGTCAACCGGAGCATTGTAAGGCTTCACTGCGGCCTGGAGGGCGCTCAAAATCTGATCGAAGACTTAAAGCAGGCATTGGAAAAGGTATGATGGAGGTGGATTATGGAAGAGAATAAAATCGAAAAGACAATCAAAACGCCGAGTCTGGGGCTGGCAGTCCTGCCGTTGATTTTTATGTTTGTGGTACTGTTTACAGGGCTGATTATTTTTAAAGTAGATATCAAGGTACTTTTGCTGCTCTGCGCGGCATTTACAATCGTACTCTGCATGTATCTGGGGCATACCTGGAAGGATGTGGAAAATGAGATCGTTGATAAACTGGCAAAAGCATTTCCGGCGATCATGATCCTGATCACGGTCGGACTGATGATCGGCGCATGGATCGTGAGCGGTACCATTCCGTTTCTGGTTTATATTGGTCTGCAGATCATCAATCCAAGGTTTATCATCGTGACCTCCTTTCTCGTAACCGTGATCCTGTCTGTCAGCACAGGGACATCCTGGGGCGCGGCAGGAACGGTGGGAGCAGCTTTGATGAGCGTGGCGGCGGGAATGGGCGCTCCCCTTCCGGCCGTAGCCGGCGCGATCGTGGCAGGCGCTTATTTCGGGGACAAGATGTCGCCACTTTCCGACAGCACCAACATGTCCGCCATCGCCACAAACACAAACCTGTACAAGCACATCGGGCATATGTTCTATACCACGGTGCCTGGATTTATTGTAAGCTGCGCAGTTTATATCATTGCCGGGATTTCCTTTGCCAGCAGCGGTACGATCGGGCAGGTGGATGAGATTATCAAAACGCTGTCACAGCTGTTCAATCTGAGCATGCCTGTGGGGCTGCTTCTTCTGGTGCCGCCGGTAATCGTCATTTACGGTTCCTTAAAAAAGAAGCCCACGATTCCGGTTATGTTCATCTCTTCCGCGGTTGCAGTCCTGATCGCCATGTTTGTTCAGGGATTTTCTTTTGAAACCTGTGCGGCCAGCATGGTGGGCGGATTCAAGATGGAGATGTTCGTGAATCCGACTGTGGATCTGGAAAATATCGTGAA
This sequence comes from Lachnospiraceae bacterium, assembly GCA_910573785.1. Classification (GTDB taxonomy): domain Bacteria; phylum Bacillota; class Clostridia; order Lachnospirales; family Lachnospiraceae; genus Schaedlerella. The sequence continues at coordinate 12,437 of CAJSZT010000069.1, forward strand.
AGAGGTTCCGAACCTCTTGCAGCGCGGCGGTATGTCTTCCATGATGAATACGGCGCTGATGGCGTTCTGTGCCTTTGGGTTTATCGGGGCGCTGACGATCGCGGGCTGTCTGGACGTGATCCTTTCCCAGATCATGAAGCACATCCACAGCACAGGCCAGCTGATCACCGTTACGGCCGCTCTCGGCGTGATCATCATCACGGTCATTGGAGAGGCTTCGGTTACCTTCCTGATGATCGGCGGTCTGTTCAAGGATGAATACATTAAGTGGGGACTGCAGACTAAAAACCTGTCCCGTACGCTGGAGGACAGCATCACGGTGGTGGAGCCGCTGGTACCCTGGTCGCTGGCCGGAGTGTATATGACCTCCACCCTGGGTGTGCCTACGGCACAGTACGCGCCATGGGCATGCCTGTGCTACACGGGTGTGATCTTTGCGATCATCTGGGGATTTACGGGCTTCGGGATCGCGAAAATTCAGAAAGGCGGAGACAATTACGAGGATTATGTGGAGCTTACGGGAAATGAGCTGGAATCGTAAGGAAGCTGTTTTTCTGCTGTTTTACATGCGGGCCGGGTATCCGGCACCGTGACAACAGCCGCCGCGGGTCACTATCGGGTCAATGTGTGGTCCGCAGCGAACAGCAATCCTGCTTTTGCGGCTTCGAAGACCGCTTTATCATGGGCCATACGCGTTACAATTCGCGGCCGGTCAGGCCGTGAATTGTAGCGTCAGGCTTCCCCAGTATCCTCAGAGATCAGAGAAAATCCGTAATTGTTGATCACATCCACTGCCCGAAGGGCAGAGTCCGTATCTTGGCGTATGATGGCTTCGGCAAGCATCAGGTGCTCCGGAACCGTAAAAAGCCAGACCGAATCATTTTCGCTGGCGGCGCTTTCCCTCCGGATAAACCGATCGTCACGGATCTTATCAATGAGCTGATGGATCACAGAGTTCCCGGCCATCTCATAGAGTTTATTGTGAAAGCTGTGGTCCAGTGTATGGCTGTAAATATTTTTCCGATATTCCTCCTGCATGTCCATTGCAAGGGAGAGGAGTTCCTGTTTCTGCTCGGGTGTACCGCGGACGATCGCGTTTACAATGGTCTTGTGTTCCAGGGTATCCTGCAGCTCCTGCAATTCCCCAGGCGTAAAATCCGTCAGCCGGACAGACAGAACGCTTTTTCCGCTGTCAGGGGTGTTGATATAAACGCCGCTCCCTGTTTTGACATAGATCAGTCCGCGGTCCTCCAGAATGCGCAATGCTTCCCGGACCGAGTTGCGGCTGGTCTGCAGCATGGCTGCCATGTCGCGTTCGGAGGGGAGCTTGTCCCCGGGCTGCAGATTGTTCATTCGGATATAATTGTAAATCGAATCGGAAATCTTCAGATAGAGGGAATCCTTTTCGACAGGTTCTAATTTCACTTCTCTTTGTTCCATATCGGCCTCCTTTGCATCCATTATTGATTATAAGGCAAAGGAATGTCGGCCGTCAAGTTTTAGGTTTCTGTTCATATTGACTCCCAGGCCGAAAACCGCTATACTGATACCAGAGTGAAGCGTATTTGACGTTACTGTTCACGGTGCTTTGCGCTTTGCCGCAAGGCATCCGGTCAATAAAGCAGCACCATTTGACGGACGCAGGGGAGGGATTGGATTTGCCGGGGTTTACCAAAAGGGCCATAAGAAATTCTTTTATCAGGCTTCTGAATGAGCGGCCCGTGAGCCAGATCACGGTCAAGGATATCGTGGAGGACTGCGGGATCAACCGGAATTCTTTTTATTATCATTATCAGGATCTGCCTTCCATGGTGGAGGAGATCATCCTGGAGGAAGCGGAGGCCATGGTGCGGCAGCATCCTTCGGTGGACTCCATCGAAGAATGCCTTGATCTTGCGGTTTCTTTTGCGCTGGAAAATCGGCGCGCTGCCATGCACCTTTACTCGGCGAACAGGGATCTGTTTGAACGGTATCTGTGGAGGGTGTGCGAGCATGTGGTGGACACCTATATCAGCACCGCGTTCGCGGAATATCAGCTGAAAGAAGCAGATAGGCGGGTACTGGTCCGCAATTACAAATGGGAATGCTTCGGGGCGGTGCTGGACTGGCTGAACGGAGGAATGAAGGAGGACATCCAGGCGGATTTTTACAGGCTGTGCGAATTAAAAAAAGGAATGCTGGAGGAAGTGATCCGCAGAAGCGCCGGAGAGCAGGATTAAAAAAGCTTCCACCTGTACAGGTGGAAAAGCTTTAGATAGACATTTTCACGGGATTGTCTGATTTTCAGACATCTAAGGGAAAGTGTCTATTTTTTATTGGGCAAAAATTGATTATAGTGGATGGAAAGAACAGGTACAAAAATTTAATGAATCAGGCAGGAATTTATTTTACGGGAGGGATATACTAATGAGTGAAATGACACACAAGGCAGGAAGGGCTGCATTTGGTAAAGCGATCGACATTGCGCTTCAACACAGGGACAAGGACTGGGAGCAGGATGCCAAGCGGCTTCTGGACCTGATGCAGAAATATATGAGCGGCGCGAAGCTGGAGTTTGACTATGAACGGGCCAGGGAGAGGATCTGTGACAGGGAAGGGACACTGAACCGGTATGTACGGCGGATCCTTGCGGAAACGGATCCCCATGTGCTCAGGACGACGGCGCTCAACCTGGGCTTTGAAGCATTTTTTCACGGGACAAGGACGATCCGAAAGATGCGGGGGATCCATCAGTGCAATATCCCCTGGCTGATCCTGATGGACCCGACCAGCGCCTGCAACCTGCACTGTACCGGATGCTGGGCGGCGGAATACGGAAACCGGCTGAACCTTTCCTTCGAGGAAATGGATGACGTGATCAGACAGGGTAAGGAGCTGGGAATCTATTTCTACATGTTTACAGGCGGAGAGCCTCTGGTACGGAAGGCGGATCTCATCCGGCTCTGTGAAAAGCACAATGACTGCGCGTTTCTGGCCTATACAAACGGAACGCTGGTGGATACGGCGTTCTGTCAGGAGATGAAACGTGCCGGAAATCTGTATCTGGCCATCAGTCTGGAGGGCTTTGAAGCGGTCAATGACCTGCGCCGGGGGAACGGTGTCTACGGAAAGGTCATGCATGCCATGGAGCTGCTCAAGGAGAACGGCCTGCTCTTCGGGACATCCATCTGCTATACCTCCAGGAACATAGAGGCTGTGACCAGTAATGAATTTGTGGACCTGCTTGTAGAAAAGGGCTGCCGCTATGCGCTGTATTTCCATTATATGCCGGTGGGAAATGAGGCCGCCGTGGAGCTGCTTCCCACTGTGGAGCAGCGGGTGCGGATGATGGCGCGGGTCAGGGAGATCCGGAACATGACAACCGGAAAAGGCCTGTTTACCATGGATTTCCAGAACGACGGGGAGTTTGTAGGCGGCTGCATCGCGGGGGGACGGAATTATTTTCACATCAATGCAAATGGGGATGCGGAGCCATGCGTATTCATCCACTATTCGGACGCGAATATCCGGACCCATACGCTGCTGGAGATCTTAAAGCAGCCGTTGTTCATGGCTTACAGGGAAAACCAGCCCTTCAACGACAATCCTCTGCGTCCCTGTCCGATGCTGGAAAATCCGGAGATCCTGGAACGGATCGTGAAGGAGACCGGGGCCCGCTCTACGGATCTGCAGTCTCCGGAGAGCGCGGAGCATCTCTGTGCAAAATGTCATGAATATGCGGCAGGATGGGCGCCGGCCGCGGACCGGCTGTGGGGAGAGGGCAGATCAAGCGCGGATCGGCTGTGGAGAGAAGGCGGATCATGCACGGATCGGCTGTGGAAAGAGGGCAGATCACAAACGGATCAGCAGCATGAAAATTGCCGGCCCTCGAAAACCGTATCTCAGATCGGCGGCGTCGGAGAGGCAGGGGCAGGAAAGAGCCGCAGGGGAAAGAAGGAAAACCATGAGAAGGAAAAATATGAAACCTGTCAAATGGCAGCGGGTCAGTAAAATATTGATATTTTGTCTGCTTCTGGCGGCAGCGTTTTTCTACCGGGATTCCCTGGCCGAGATCTTCCAGGGGATCCGGCAGGCCGAACCGGCCGCGGTTCTGATGAGCGCTATGCTGTCCATGGCAGCGTATTTTGTGGAGGGGATGACCATAGCCTGTATGGCGGGGGCGGTCATCCCCTCCGGTTTTTGTGAGCGGGATTTGCCATTGCGCCCGCGGTTTCAGGCATGCGCTGTACAGTATCCGGTCCGGGCAGAGGCGCTGGATGAGAATGCCGGGCAAAAGGAAGGGCAGGCAGGTCCTCTCTCGATCAGACAAGGGATCAGGATCACATTTTTATGTGAATTTTACCGTATGATCACGTTGGGAAACGGTTCGGGATTTGCGGAGATCCACTACCTCCATAAAAACGGGATGGAGGCCGGAAGCGCCGCAGTGCTGACCATGATCCAGTATATGCTGAAAAGGACTGCCGTCATGCTGCTTGGGACGTTTGGATTTGCGGTGCTGTGGAGAGAAGGAGATACCAGGGCGGTCTGTCGGGAATATGCGCTGTTTATGGCAGCAGGCTGCGGGGTGACAGCCGGGGTGATCCTTGTATTTACAGCACTGGCACTTTCTGACAGGATCGCTTCCTGGGCGGAGCGGCTTTTGGAAATGCTGACGCAGAAGCTGCCGTCCTGGGAAAAACGCTTCTCAAAATGGAAGGAACAGATCCGGCTGCTGAACCAGTCCGGAAAGGATTTTTTGAAACAGAAGCGGCGGAGCCTTTGCGCCCTGGCGCTGCAGATCGTGAAAATGCTGCTCTTTTATTCCATTCCTGCAAGCCTTCTTTTTGGAAAGATCGGGATTTCATTTGCAGAGTCGATCCTGCTCATGGCAGTTGCGTATATGCTTTCCGGGATCATCCCGGCACCCTCCGGGGCGGGGGCGCTGGAGTTTGTCTTTGTGCTGTTTTTTTCACGTTTTACGGATTCAGGCAGGGCATTGCCCGTGATCCTGCTCTTCCGGTTCGCGACCTGGGTGCTGCCCTTTGGGATCGGCGGGGGACTGATGGCTGCGGGCAGGAGGAAGGAAGCGAAGGATAATCCTATCTAAAATGTGTGATATGTGTTATAATGAATTGCGCAAGCAGGTCATCATTTTCCTGCGAAAATGGGTGACAAATTATAATGAATTGTACTGGTGGATAAGACTTTTGGCGTGGATCGCCGAGGCTGTGGCGAACCGTGGGATCAATCATGAGGCATCGATGGAAAATGGAGTGGATAAATTGCGGAAGATTTATCAGATCGGCGGAAGTATATGATGCCTTGCGGCAAGGCACAAGGCACTGTAAATAGTAACGAAAGGACGGACAAATGATGAAAACAGTGATATTTGATATTGACAACACGCTCTATGATTTTGACAGAGCCAACCGGTTCGGGATGGAGGCGGCGCGGGATTACTGCCGGCGTTCCTTTGGACTGGAGGAACCGCATTTTCGGGAATATTACCGGAAGGCGTGGCGTATGGCAGAGGAGCGGGTGGGATCGGATACGGCCGCGATCCACAACCGGATACTCCGGTTTCAATGCATGATGGAGCTGCTGGGTGAGCCTCTGTTTCCCCATGTGAAAACACTGGCCTGCACATACTGGGATACAGTGCTGGAGCAGATGAAGCCCTATCCCGGCATTGTAGAGCTATTCCGGACTCTGCGTGAGGATCAGATCCGGATCGGGATCGGCACAGATATGACAGCTTATATCCAGTATCGGAAGCTGGAGGAGCTGGGAGTCGCCCCTTATGTGGATTTTGTGGTGACCAGCGAGGAAGCAGGAGTGGAGAAGCCGGATCCGAAGTTTTTCGGGCTGTGCGCGGAAAAGGCCGGATGCGCGGCGGAGGAATGCGCATTTATCGGAGATCATGTGAAAAAGGATGTGCAGGGATCGATCGCTGCCGGGATGCGCGGGATCTGGTACAGCCAGGGAAAAGAACCGGAAGCGGAACTGCCGTACCCGGTGATCCGTTCTTTTGAAGCAGCGGATGAAGTGAAAAAGTTCATAACCAATCTGGACAGGTAAGAAGCTGTAAACTGAACAGGCGGAAATCCTGATCCGCGCCGTAGACGGATCTGCCTGCGGATCATTAGGGACAGTTCCTCAGCACAGAGAAGGAGAAGTATCATGCAATACATAGGATATGGGCTGCTCTGGCTCTTTCTGGCATACTCATTTTTGGGATGGGTTCTGGAAACGGCGGCTGCGGCAGTGAAGCAGAAAAAATTTGTCAACAGAGGGATGATCAACGGACCGTTCTGTATCATTTACGGTACGGCGGCAGTTCTGATGAGCATCGGCCTTCATGAAGTGACCGGGATCTGGCTGTTTTTCGGAAGCGTCATCTATGCGGTATCGCTGGAATGGATCGCGGGGCATTGGATCGAAAAGTATTATCACGAGAGATGGTGGGACTATTCCGGGATCCGCTGGAATCTGGACGGCTATATCTGCCTTCCCATGTCCCTGCTCTGGGGAGTGCTTGGATTTTTCTGCGTCAGATGGGGAAACCGGATCCTGATCCGGCTCTTTGACATGCTGCCGGTGCTGCTCCGGAATATCCTGATCTGGGCTTTGGTGGTCGCGCTGGCCGTGGATGTTCTGGCAACGTACATCCTGCTGACAGGAAAAAGCGGCCGCCTGGACCGGTGGGAGGCGGCGGACAACCGGTTCGAGCAGGTGTCCGCGCGGCTGGGAAAATGGATCTCCGTACAGGTAGAAAAACGAATCCACAACGCATATCATGTTGTGGAGCAAATGGAGCTGGAGGAAGTATTCGGGACCTTTGCGGAAGGGTGCGGTTTTTATAAGGTGGTGTGGCTCTTCTTTGCGGGCGCGTTTCTCGGGGATATCACGGAAACCATCTTCTGCCGGATCACGGCGGGAGTCTGGATGAGCCGCAGCAGTGTGGTCTGGGGGCCGTTCAGCATCGTCTGGGGGCTTGCCATCGCGCTGGTAACGGCCATGCTCTATAAGTACCGGAACCGGTCGGACGGTTTTTTGTTTCTTGCAGGCACCTTCCTGGGCGGCGCTTATGAATATTTCTGCAGTGTCTTTACGGAAATGGTATTCGGCACGGTGTTCTGGGACTACAGCGAGATCCCCTTCAATCTGGGCGGGAGGATCAACCTGCTGTACTGCTTTTTCTGGGGGATCGCGGCGGTGGTCTGGTTCAAATGCTGCTACCCATTCATTTCCCGGATGATCGAAAGGCTGCCGGTGATCTTCGGGAAGGTCGCGACGTGGGCGCTGATCCTGTTTATGTGCTGTAATATCACCGTGTCCTGTATGGCGCTGGCGCGCTATGGAGAGCGGCAGGAAGGCGTGCCGGCAAAAGAGAGCTGGCAGGTGTGGACGGATGCGCATTTTGAGGACGCGAGGGTGGAGCGGATCTATCCCAACGCGATCCTGGTGGAATAAACCACTCCGATGCAAGCAGCAGGGCATAAAATCCTTGAAAGAATAAAAGCAGAAAAAGCGGCTGCCGAATCGCAACCGCACAGGTGGAAAAATTTCTACCTGTACGGTTGGATGCTCTTTGAGCATCCAATCCACCTCATTCATTCGTAAAATCCGTGCTTCGCACTTTTATGCCTGCTAACGCAGTCACATTTTACTTATTAATGAGGTAGGCTGCTGATCCGAAGTCGCATTTTCATTGCAATAAATTGCATAAAAATGTGACTTCGGATTGCAACCGTACAGGTGGAAAAATTTTAAGATCAGGTCCCGCAGGACAAAACACTCTGCGTCAGAGGTCTTTTGGTCTACGGTCATCCAGATGTGGGAGATCATGCCCTTTAGCTGTGGATCCCTTTTTCGATGATCCCGAATCCCAGTGGATAGGGCCCGGTGTGGACTCCAATGGTGGCGCCGATCTGGTAGACAGGGATCTCCTCGATCGCATACCCTTTTTTCTGCAGCGACTCCAGCGCATGGTCACGGAAGGCAAGCCCCTCCTCCAGGTCATATCCATAGCCAACCGCAAGGCTGTAGCATTCAATCCCCAGACGGCTTTCCTGTAAATACTCCAGCAGGAGATTCAGGGCTTTCTGAGTGGTGCGTTTCCTTCCACGGTCGATCCCGGAGGGGAAGATCTCGCCCTCCCTGAGTGTGATGACGGGACGCACGTCCAGGACGCTTCCGGCCAGGGAAGCCACCTTCCCGACCCGGCCTCCGTGCTTTAAATATTCCATATTTCCTACCGTAAAGAAGATCCGTCCGGTGCTCTTGATCTCCTCCAGCCGTGCCGCCGTATCCCGAAAGCTCCAGCCGCTGTCCCGCAGGCGCGCCGCCTCCAGCACATACTGGCCCTGGAGGACTGTATTGACGGTGGCATCGATGACCGTGATCTCCGCCTGGGGCCAGGTCTCCTGTATGAGCGCCCGGGCATTGAGTGCGGACTGCATGGATCCGCTGAATTTGGTGGTGATGCAGATGCAGATCACGGGAATATTGGCCTTGGCAAAGGGTCGGAAGGCCTCCTCGTAATCCTGGATGGAAGGCATGGAGGACTTGGGAAATACGCCTTTTTTGTCAACCATCTGCTGGTAAAAATCCCGGATATCAATGTCTACATTTTCTTTTAGATAATGCTCATCATCAAATGAGACATAAAACGGAACGACCGTAATATTTTTTTCCTGTGCCAGCTCTGCAGGCAGATCGCACGATCCGTCGCTGATAATGTGAAATGCTTCGCTCATATCATACCCTTCTTTTCATTGCGTTTCTATATAGAATACTACGTTTTTTGGGGAAATGCAATCGTTTTGCGTTTCAAACAGCTCTGACGCATAAATTTAATTTTATTTTTCTAAGCTATAAAAACATTACATTTTTAACAGCTTTTTCTTGGTTTTCTGAATCTCAGGGAATAGTATCCCCTTGATTTTTCCTATTTAATTTTCCTCCTTTTTGCTATCCCCCCCTTCTTCG
>CAJSZT010000070.1:0-19571 GCA_910573785.1 Lachnospiraceae bacterium
CAATACTGCGTTTTTCTTGGTCTGGCATTATAACCACCTCATTCATATGGCTATATTAACATTACTACATGACAGATGTCAAGAGAAAAGCAATAACTCAGAATTTTTATCTACACCCAGAATGGATTTTAGGCTTGACACACGTCATGCTCCATTGTTATAATACATCTACATATCAGGGAAAACAATGTCTTTATATCTCCATTTATTCATTGACACAATTCTTGATTTTATCAATTGAGTTCCCAGTATGGAAGTCACAATCAAATAAGGAACTGACCGTATAACATGTAGACAGGGCTTATCTCAATATTCATATTTGTGCAGATTATTCGGACGCAGTTCCTGAGTATTCTGTATCACATTGGAAGAAATGCCGGCTGCCGTAATGCGGAACAGATTATATCACAGAATATTTCTTTGATAAATTTCACAGATTTCTGTCAGAAAACGCTTGCATTTTCTCTCCAATGTCATACAATTGAAAGGAGAACAAATGAAAAGAAAACTGGAAGAATTAAACTTACTGGACGATTTTTTGTTCGGCAGCGTACTTTCCTATCCGGACATAGGAGAAGAATTTTGCAGGAAGATTTTGAAAATCCTGCTCCATGTGGAGATGGACAGGGTGCATATCGTTCCGCAGAAGGTTTATTACGGCTCGGACACCGACAAGCACGGTACACGGCTGGACGTCTTCATCGAAGAGGATGGAGGGGCAGGAACCATCTACGATGTGGAGCCGGACAAAAATGACGACAGTGAACTAAAGCATGCATTGCCCAGGCGGGTCCGATTTTACCATTCCAAGATTGACGGACGGAGTTTGAAGTCAGGGGATGATTACTCCAAATTAAAGCAGGTGATCGTGTTGATGATCATGCCCTATGATCCTTTCGGGAAGAATCGGATACTGTATACAATCCGGAGCAAGTGCGAGGAGGAGCCGGATATGGACTACGACGACGGCGCGGCGACCTGTTTCTTTTACACAAAGGGAAAGGTTGGGGAATTATCGGAGGAAGCGCGTCAGCTTCTCTGCTATATGGAAGATTCCTGCGAGTGCAATGCGAAAAGCGGATTGCTGAAAGACATTCACCGCATGGTGGAGACGGTTCGGCAAGATGAGGAGGTGTCTTTAAAGTATATGAAGGTTTATGAACGAGAGCGGATGATTGAACGCCATGGTGAGACAAAAGGCGAGATGAAAGGAGAGGTGAAGATTGTCCGGAATATGTCGAAGTCTATGAAGCAGGATCAGATATCGGTGTCTTCGGGACTGGAGCCGGAATATATCGAAGAGATTCTCACATATATCCGGGACTATCCGAAGGAAACGGATAAGGAGATTGCTGTCAGGATACTTGCCGCCAGGAAAAAAGAAGAGTAAAAATTCTATTTAAGACAGGCACAGGAATTGTTCACATCAAACAATTACCTATGCCTGTTCTTGTCTTCCGCAAATGCGACTCAGCCAAAACTGATAGTCTTTTTTTTCAGAAACAAAACCATTCGACCTTCCTACATTTTTCAAAAGCATATTCGGTATTGCATCCATGTTCATAACATTCTTTGTCTTTTCTGATACCTCTTGCGGAGTCGTCAATGCTGTAATTCTCATATTCTCCTCCATGTGTGTATTTATTATAGATAGTATATATTTTCTTTAGAAAAAATACAAGAATAAACGACTCTTCGCAAGAAAACGCAACAAATCGTGTCGTATCCCGCCGAAAAAGCTGCCAGCTTCGAATATATTTATCTGATCATCATACATTCATCGCCGTCTCATACGCGGACCATACTGCGCCCAGCAGATTGGAAACCCTGCCGGCATCCCCGATCGTATACACTTCCTTTCCTTCTACATGAATCGGCGAAGTGGAATCATAACCGATACTTACAATGACCGTATCTGCCGGAACTGCCTTCTCTTCTTCACCTGCCGAATATGTAACTCTGCCGTCCTCAAGCGAGCTGACTGCCGCGCCTGTTACGATTTTTATTCCATAATAACCGACTGCTTCTTTTAAATACAACAGGTTAGCTGCGGCAATATCTACATTGAGTACCCGATCCATTGCCTCGATCACTGTAACATCTTCCCCGTTTTTTGCATGGTCATAAGCAATTTCGATTCCGGTCAGGCCGCCGCCTATGATGACGATCCTGCCCTTTACCTTTTCCGGTGCATTCAACGCTTCTACCGCACTCATTACATAATCATTCTCTGCTCCCGGAAGCTTCAGCGTTCTCGGTCTGGAGCCCGTTGCCTGGAAGATCACATCCGGATCCACTTCTCTGATGATCTCATCCGTTACTTCTGTATTCATATGCACATCAATCGGCAGCTTTTCCATCTGCCGCTCATACCACCGGATCAGACGCTTATCACTTTCTTTGAAGATCATTGCGCTTGCGGCGATAAACATTCCGCCAAGCTGATCCGTTTTTTCATACAGAGACACTTCATGTCCGCGGATCGTCAAAACTCTCGCAGCCTCCATACCGCCGATACCGCCTCCTATGACCATGACTTTTTTCTTCGCTTCGGCGGCTTTAAGCTCATATGCATCCTCCCGGCACACCGCCGGATTCAGCGCACAGCACATGTCCTGACCTTTGAAGATCCTTTTCAGGCATCCCTCATGGCAGGCAATACACGGACGGATATCATCGGCATTTCCCTCTTTCAGCTTATTGCAGTAATCCGGATCTGTCAGGAACTGTCTGGCAATACCGATTCCTGTTACTTTTCCGCTCTCCACAGCATCCAGCGCAAGCTCTGGTTTTTCCATACGTCCCGCACAGATCACCGGAATCGATACATGCTTCTGGACTTCCGCACATTCTGCCAGATTACAGCCCTCCGGCATATAGACCGGCGGATGTGGATACCACCAGGAATCATAGGTCCCATTATCGCCGTTAAGCATATCATATCCATAAGCTTCCAAAAGCTTTGCCGCCTGGATCCCCTCTTCCAGGTCACGCCCCGCTTCAATAAAATCCTCCCCCGGAAGTGCGCCGCTGTTGAAATCCTTTATCATGGAGCGGACGCTGAATCTTACGGAAACCGGAAAATCTTCTCCGCACTCTTTTTTGATCACTTCTACGATCTTCTTTGGGAATAGCAGGCGCCCTTCCAGGTTTCCGCCGTATTCATCCATGCGGCGGTTAAAAAATGCAATGGTAAACTGGTCGATCAGATATCCTTCATGGATCGCATGGATTTCCACACCGTCAAATCCGGCTTCCTTTGCCAGTTTCGCGCCATGACCGAAGGAATCGATATAAAACTGGATTTCTTCTCTTGTCAGCCCCCTGTGTTTTACACGCGGATCCCATACGTTGGGCATATCATCGCTTGCCGCGATCGGCTCGCCTTCTGCCACCTGCATGGGAAGCGTTCTTCCTGAGCCGCCTGACAGCTGCAGAAAAATCTTTGCTCCTGCCTTATGGATTCGTTCTGTCAGCTTTTTTGACTGTTCAATATATTCCGGCCCTGCATGATCCAGACTGGAATGTGACCCTTTCGAATTGTCAAATCTTCCCTGAACCGTGATGGCACTGGTGATGATCAGTCCCACTCCTCCCTGAGCGATCCTTTCATAATAACGGATCCCGTCATCACTGAAGCTTCCGTCCGGATTGACTAGGCGCGCACTGTGGATTCCCATCGGCATCATTGCAAAACGGTTCTTTACCTCCACGTTTCCAACCTTCATCGGCTGAAATAATGCATCATATTTTCCCATAGCTCTTTACCTCCTTTTTGAACTGTAGTATAATTTTTCTTATAAATAGTCTAATTCAACTGTACATGAGTTTCAAGCAGAAAATACAGGCCGGCAGGTACACCATTTCCCACTTCGGCCGGAATACAGACTGCATGTTCATAGCGATTATACTTTTTGTAATATTTGTCTAAAAGCAATAGAAAAAGTTGAAAAAATGGAGGACAGAAAATGAAAGGAACGGAAAAAAGAATTGTGGAGGCAGCGATCCAGCTTTTTAAAGAAAAGGGATATGAAAATACCTCTGTTGCGGAAATCTGCAAGGTAAGTCATGTCACGAAAGGCACTTTTTATTACCATTACGCAAATAAGGACGATCTCACCTTCGCCTATTACGAAGGGCTTTTTGATGATATCGCAGACACGATGTCTGATCTGCTGTTTATAGAAAATGCCAAAGACCAGCTCTGGCGCTTACTGGAATATTCTATCGATAATACGATCAGCCTCACGCCCCCACTTTTGAAGGCATTTATCATGTCAGATATACAAAAGGGGATGACATTTTTTTCACCCTATAAGAGCACCACTTCCAGCGACAGCCGGAAAAAGCAGCATGCCATGCAGGTCGGGCTGATCAAAAAGGGACAGAAGGCCGGAGAGATCAAGAGCGGGGATCCGGAAATGATGCTCCATACCTTCATTTCCGCACTGATCGGAATTGCCGTTGACTGGGCGAGCAATGACGGCTGCTTTGATGAAAAGGAGGAGCTGAGGAAGGTATTTGATACGATCTTTTGAAAAAAAGCTGCCGCATAGGTCGATTCCATGCGGACAGCTTCCATTGCAAAACATTATTTTTAAGCAATATCATAAATTGCTTCTACATTTCCTTCTGATACTTGTTTGTATAATACCACTCGATCCCGGATTTCAGGAAATAAAGTCCAACAAGGACAAATACGATCCAAATCGGGCAGTCTGAAACTAAGAAAATCAATGCGGCCATAAAAAGAATGCACCACTGGATGATGTCCGCGCTTTTCGCTTTTGCCCGGTTGCGGATCGCGGCATTCCGCTCATCCCGATATTCAATTTTCTCCTTTTCTACCAGATCCGGGAATTCCCTTTCATAAGAAATACGGCTGATTCTGTTGATACTAAGTGAATCCAGGATTGAGCCCCCGAATAAAAAGACACCGTATATACTCCGCATGCTTCCGCCATGCTCTATTCCCAGCATCATGCCTATCATACTCAGCACAAATCCAACTATCAATCCAATGACCCAAACACTTTTCTTGTTCTTCACTCTTCTCCCTCCCCGTAAGTAAATGGTTCTTCCCACAAAGGAAAGTTGACTTTACATAAAGTATAACACCTGCTCCTCTGCACGTCAAGTATGCTTTCCAATTTAATGTTCCCTTTATCATCCACCCAGAGGGATTTTAACAAAAAACCGAGCAGGTGTCTCTACTGAAACACGCCTGCTCAGCCAATCATTGCCAATTTCATTTTTCCATCATTCCGAAAACCGAAATGATACACAGCACACAATCAAAAATCCCAGCCCCGATGACCTGCTGCCACGCTCGATAAATATTCTGCCAGGCGGAAAATTCCTGATGCAGGGCGAGCTCCCCGATCTGCCTTGCCTTTTCCTGGAAAATGCGGCTGAAAAATTCGAAGTCAGACCAGTAGGTTGGCAGATAATCGCTGCCGGGCGCGGCGTACCGGATTCCCAGCCACAGGATCCCCGCCGCTGCCGCCATGCCTGCCGCAGTCACCCATTTCTGATGCATCCTCTCTCCCAAAGCGATTCCTGCAATCATAAAAATCACCCCGAATATGCCGAAATAAATGAAGCATGCTGTCACATAATACAGCTGGCCGTCCATCCTTTGACCCCCGGAACTGCCGAAGAATGCCTCCATCCGGCTGAATGTCAAATTGGAGGACTGTCCGATTTCCTTTTTCCGCACTGCCGCTCCGTCAAAGCCGCCTCCTGCATTTCCGGTCATTGCCGCTCCTCCGGAGCCAGAATTTCCTCCGGCGGCTAATCCCCCGCCACTTTCTCCGAGTCTAACGTTTTCTCCTGTGGCTGACCCTCCGCCATTTCCTCCATTTCCACCGCTGTCTCCCCCGGAAACTGCCCCTTCTGAAACTGGCTCTCTGCCGGATTTCCCGGAGGGAATCACGCAGATCGCCCGGTCTCCGTCCAGCACTCCCATGATCTGCCATCCTGCTCCATGGATCCGAACCTCCATTCCCAATACATCCTCCGAGCCAAATAATTTCCGAACGGTATCCCGATCCAGGAGGCAGACATGGTCCTCATTTTCCACGAAATATCTTCCGCAGACCAGCTCCTTCCCCAAAACCGCTGCGGTCTGTCCCCTGATCTGATAACAGGAAACCTTTTGCTCACGCCCGGTCTGTTCCTCTGAAACCGTGATCTCTCGCAGGGATTTCCAGATCCCCGCCTGGGAGAACAGCTCTTTTTGTTTCTCCTCCTCATCTGCGTCATTTTGCTCGAACTGCTCCCAGGCGGATACCGGAAGAGTTCCCTCCGGATAACACAGGGCGATCAGATCCGCATAGTCTTTCAGGAACAACAGCCGGGACGCCGCGAAAATATTTGCAGAGATAAAAAGCAGCAGCACAAGGAGCATATATCTGTGTTTTTGAAGCATTTCCTTCATTCTTTGATCCGAACCCGTTCTCCTTCCTCTACATATTTTTCCGATGAAGCAATGATCTGGTCTGATTCTTTCAGAGTGGAAGTGACTGCCGCCTTCTGCGCGTCCTTTTCCAATACGGTTACAGGAATCCGCTTTGCAGTCTGCACCGTTCCCAGCATGTTTTTTTCTTCCAAAAGGATCAGGCAGAATGCCCCGGCAGTGTCCTCCCGCAGCGCGCTGAGCGGAATGATCTGCTCGTATTCCTGATCCGAGGCGGCATTCACATTCCAGGTAAATGTATTTCCATTTTCTGCCGCAGTATTCTCCGGCAGGCGGGCATACCAGCAGAACTGCAGGGACCCGGAATCCGATCCGCTTCCTCCTGCTCCGCCTTCCGAGCCTTCGGGTCGCTCCGCCGAGACAGACTCCATCCTCACCGTTTTCTTCTTCCCCGCGCCCAGACGGATCTCAGCTTCTGTCCCGGCCTTCAGCTTCTCTTTATCCTTCGCATCCGCGAATCCCTTCAGCTTCCAGCCCCCGATACCAGTTACCATAACCTCCGCGCCTGTGGTAAATGTCCCTGTCTGCACACCGGACATTAAGACGGTACAGTCCTCCTCCGCGCAGATCCTTCCGCCTGCGTTCTGATAGGCGGTCAGTTCCTCCAATTCCCGCCTTGCCTTATCAGCCTGCACATGCAAAGACTGGACGCCCAGCTGCGCGGACTGGATGGAATTGGCTTCATTGGTATTCTGGGCGGAATCCTCTTTTAATGCAAACTGATACTCTGTCCGGGCCTGGTCGGCAGCCTGCCGAGCCGCTTCCACATCTGCCTGAGCCTGCTCCAGCGCTGCTTTCAACTCCTGCTGCCGGGAGGAGATATCACTGGAATTGTCCGGGAGCACGTTCCCTGGATCCTCTTCGGAATTGTCGGGATCCTGAATACCAGGCATCTCTTCAGACGTTTCTGGATTTCGGCCTCCAATTACTCCTCCAGATTGCCCCGCGCTCTCCCCGAACCGTCCACTGGATACTCCGGCCAACCCGCTTCCGTCAAACTGATCATATTCCTCCTGCGCCTTCATTTCCTTCTCTTGGGCATCTTCCAGCTTCTCCTGGGCATCTTCCAGCTTTTTCTGCGCATCTTCCAGCTTCTTCTGCGCATCCTCCAGATTTTGGAGCGCCCTATCCGCCGACGGCACCCGCGCGTTTCCCCTGGCCGCAATCTCCTGCTGCCGCACCTGGATCTCCAATTGCGCCAGCTCTGCCTGCTTGCTCCGGATGGTCTGCTGTAGATATTCCATACGGAATTGGATCAGGCATTCCCCGGCCTTCACCGCGCTTCCTGTCTCCGCCGCCCATTCTACCTGCTGGCCCGCCCATAAAAATATGGTTTTTTCCTGTTCCGGCACTACAGTCCCATTTCCGCCGTAAGAGTACGACAGCTTCCCTCGCCCCGGCTTTTCTACCTGAACCTGGGCCACCAGCACGGATGCCGCTGCCCTGGAAAGAATGGTACAGATTATCATCATGATCAGGAATCCGGCCAGCACCCATGCTCTCCGTTTTATTTTTCTGTCCAAATCCGCAAATCCTCCTACTGTTTTTGGCTTACCCGCTCTCCACTTTTTTCAGCTTACCCGCCCTCTCCATTCCGGATGCCGCGATTCCCTGCTCCAGATACTCCTGGCCTGACAAAAATAAGAGCACTGCCGGGAGCAGCGTGACGATGGAGGCGGCAAATGCGGAGGCCGTCTCTGCGCTGACCATCTGAGGCAGATACAGCGAAAGGGGCCACCTCGCCTCTGTTTTCAGATAGGTCATCGGCTGCTCGATGGCATTCCAGTATTCCAGAAATCCCAGGATCAGGATGGAAAAGATCCCCGGCATCCCGAGGGGAAGCCCGATATTCAGAAAAATCCGCACATTTCCCGCACCATCCAGTCTGGCCGCCTCCACCACTTCCCCGGGAAGCCCGGCAAATGTTTTCCGCAGGATGAACACCGGCAGCGTGGAAAATATTCCCGGCAGGATGACCGCCCCGTGGGTGTCCATGAGCCGTGCCCCGCTTAAGACCAGGTAGCCCGAAACCATAGTCACCTGAAAGGGCAGGATCATCAGCAGCATATACAAAAACCAGAGCATTTTTTTCCCGGGGAACCGGAATCTCGCAAATGCCCATGCCGCCGGAACCGCGGTCAAAAGCTGCCCTGCCAGCACGCCCATCGTCTGCAGCATGGAATTCCAGAACGCGGTAAAATATTCCGGAGAATCCAGCAGCAGGCGGACATAGGCCCTCAGTGTCGGATAACTTGGAAAAAAGCGGAATCCGGCCCTTTCTCCCTGACCCGCAAGCACGGCTCCGCAGATCTCCTCCAGCTCCCGGCTTCCCATCAGGGAATCCGAGCACAGCATCAGCAGAGGCAGCACCATGATTCCGGCAAATGTACATAACAGGATCCATACTGTCCATTTTGCGGCCCTGTGCTTCCCTTTTTCCGCCAAATCCGTCACCTTCCCTTACACATCATTTTAAAGCACTTGCCATGCGAGAAACATCCTACGCTTTCTGATCCGGCAGCCATCTTACCTCTCTTCATCCGTCCCCGCCTCCCGTTCTCCGAAATCCGAACAGTACTGCCCCCGTACCGATCACCAGCATAACCGCAGCCGCAGTCATTTTCTGGATATCCAGATTGACGAACCAGTTGTTGAACAGATGCTGCAGCATATAAATGCTTTCATGCGGATATTCGCCTGCCAGCAGGTAGGCTTCCCGGAACACCCGAAATGCATTGACAAAAGAAAGCAGCGCCGTAACGAACAGTGTTTCCTTTAGCTGGGGCAGCGTGATATAGCGAAAACAGGCCCATGCCCCGGCTCCCTGCACCTTCGCGGCCTCGTACTGCTCTTCCGGGATGGCCCCCAGCCCGGCCAGCCAGAGGATCATGTCATATCCCAGGTTTTTCCAGATATAACAGGCCGACAGCACCCAAAACGCCCGCCCGGAGGTAAGCCAGTCCTGCCCGGCCAGCCCCATCTGCCGCAGGAGCAGATTCAGCCAGCCCTTCTGGTCAAACAGCATTCGGAAAAAGATAACCACGGATGCTGCCGGAATCGCCATAGGCATAAGAAATCCGGTCTTGATCCACCTTTGAAAATGAGTGACCTGGCAGACCAGGACCGCCATGCACAGGGACAATGCCAGCAGGATGGGAAGGCAGAACAGCATAAACCGGGCCGTATTGCCCGCCGCCCGGCGAAATGCTTCGTTGGTCAGGACCTGACGGTAATTTTCCATCCCCACAAATCCGCTTCCAACGGCCCGCAAAAAGGATCTCCGGAATACATCCAGAAACGGAATCAGGACAAAGATGCCTGTACCCAGGAGGCTGGGAAGCAGGAAGAGATATCCGCTCCATGCCTCCCTCAATTCCCGATAGGAGAGTCCTCTGCTCCCGGATTTTCCCAGATGTCGGCCGGGCAGACCTCTGCTCCCCGATTCTCCTGAACTTTGCCGGTACAGCGCATCCCGACATCGTATGTACCGGTGCGGCATCTTCTCACTCCGCAAGGTAGGTATCCACCTTCCGGGCGATATTTTCCGCTGCTGTTTCTGCATCAATCTCGCCTCCCAGATATTGATCTGCTTCCTCCTGATACAGATTCCAGATGATCCGCTCCTGCTCCGCCGGCCTGGTCAATGTGCCGCACATTTCGATAAAGCCTTCCACCTCTTCCACGGTCGGGAAATTGGCTTCCAGTTCCAACTTTTCCCCTTCAAAATTCCAGCTGCTCATCATATAAAAGCTGGATGCGTAGTCACTGTTTACTTCATCTTTTTTATCCTGCAGCGCAGACTCCAAAATCGGAAATCCGTCGTCAAGCTGTGCGGACTGTACCTCCTGGGAAAGCAGATACGTTACAAATTCCTTCGCCATTTCCATTTGAGCCGTATTCTGGTTAATTCCCACCACTCCAACCGGCTGATAGAATCCCCGGATTGTTTCCGGCGTCAGGCTTTTCTGCCGCATGACCGTATATGGGATCATCATATCAGTAACGCTGTGAATGCTGGCGGTAGCTGCCCCTTCCGGATGATTGAGGATTCCCTCCGCGCCGAGATTGGTAAATGGATCTCTGCTATAGCCTGACTCGTCTTCTCTCCGATTTTCCTCAAACAAGGATGCTTTCGCATTTTCCACAATTTTTCCTGCCAGTTCCAGGAGCTCCGCCAGTTTTTCCTGATCCACCTTGCCGTCCTCTCCAAACAGCTCGTCCTGATAGATCTGGAACAGAAAGTCCCGGATATACTCTCTGTCCGCCAGACCAAACACGCTGGCCTGAGGATCCTTTTCCAAAAACGCTTTCAGGCTGTCAAAGGATTCCAGCGCTTTTTTTGCATCCTCATTACCATATAAAACGGGTACGCCGAATTTGATCGGAAGCCCGTAAAGCTTTCCGTCCTTTTGAGCGGTATTTTTCAAAATATCTTCCAGATACGTGTCGGCTTCCATGATCTCCTCTGCTGTCTCCGACAGATCCGCAAGGATTCCTTTTTCAATATAGGCATTCATCGGAAGTCCGTCCAGCAGAAGCACATCCGCGCCGTTTCCGCTGAGCAGCTCTGTATTCAGCGTGCGGATATCGTCTGACGTCACTTCCCCGGCCTGTTTTCCGGAGGTGGTAAACTCGACCTTCACGTCCGGATGCTTTTTCTGGAAACCGATGGCTGCCTCGCGGACCGTATCACTGTCCGACAGTCCGAATACCTGCAATGTAGTTTCCGGAACCGCCGCGGCCTCAGGGTCATATACATAGCGTTTTAGGCTGTGGGTGCCTGCTTTTTGCTGATAGTAAAGAATATAAAAATCATCCTCATTTCCCCGGACAGCACCCATAACTTGATTCACAGTGGAGCCCATGGCGCCCAGGCTGCCGTCCATGATCACTTCCTGGGTATCATTTCCCAAGGTAAGCCGGGTAATTCCTTCTTCGGAAATGTAATACCAGTGGTCTTCTCCGCCGCACATCCAGGCTGCGCCTTTCTTTTTTACAGAAAATGTTCCCTGCTGCTCCCGGTTCTTTTCATAGACCGTGTATACATTGTCCTCCGTATTGACCGCTACCATACCATTTCCCTGGAATATGAGCCGGTCCATCATGGAAAGGAGCTGGGATGTCGGAAGTTCTTCCAATACCTCCAGGGTATCTCCGGCAATCACCGCGGCAGTTCCCTCGTAGGGCGACTGCAGCCAGTAATTGCCGGCATCGTCCACGAGCATCCCGGTTATGATGGGGTATCCGATCTCGGCCTGCTCTGTCAGATAAGGAATCTGCAGCTCTTCCCCCTCCTGTCCGTTCCCGCCCCTGGCAATGTGTGTCTGCTCCTCATCCATTCCGCGCACATACTGTACCCCTTCGGCGGTTTCCTGCACTTCCATGGGAATGACCTCACTGTCCGGATAGACCCGGGCGAGCCAGTCCAGAGCGGTCTTGCTCCAGTCCTTCCCGTTGTATTCATAGCGGTTCACCTGGGTATCATTTGCTCTGGTAAAGAGGACCGGCGCTCCGTCCGTTGTCCGGGTGAGGTTCAGAACCTCTTCGCCGTCTGCCAGAGGGAGGTCCATATCATCCTCTATGTAGCGGCCTTTGGCGGATGTACCGCCGGAGGAGCCGTTGGCGCCGGTGCTGTCCTTGCCGTTGTTTCTGCTTCCGGTATCCGCGTCGTTTTTGGAGCAGGCGGTGAGGGAGGCGAGGGCCAGTGTAAGGAATAAGACGGTGGCCAGAAGGCGGCGCAGGTTCTTTTTCTTTATGTAGGAAATTCTTTGATTCATGGGTTGTAGTCTCCTTTCTTCGTAGGTCATTGGGATTCGTCTGACGATCTCCCGATCGGGAATCCCTGCAGATAAGTATACAGGGGATTTCTCAAAAAAACTTTGAAAAGATGGGGGAATTTTTTGAGGTTTTTTTGAGAAATGTCTGGTATACTGTATCTATAGCGGTATAGCATTTGATTCACAGCAGAAACTATGGTATACTCAAGCCACTTGTTAATACATAGCATCCGGTGAAACAGCCATAATGGATGCCCTTGGGGTATAACCTTGTGAAACGGAGAGAGCAGATGCATATTTTAATCATAGAAGACGACCGGGAACTGTGTGAAGCGCTGCGGCTGCAGCTGAATGTCCGGAACCATACCGCGGACTGCTGCCACACCGGAAGCGAGGCGCTCTATCGTGCCATGACGGATGCCTACGACCTGATCCTTCTGGACCGGATGCTTCCGGAGATCGACGGGCTGTCCATCCTGCGTTCCATCCGCCAGAATCATATCACGGTTCCGGTCATCGTGACCACTGCGCTGGATACCATCCATGACCGGATCGACGGCCTAGACTGCGGGGCGGACGACTATCTGGTGAAGCCTTATGCCATTGAGGAGCTTCTGGCCCGCATCCGTGCGCTTTCCAGAAGGCCCCAGGCATTTACGGAATATCAGAGCCTTTCCTATCTGGATATCCGATTCGACCCGGACAATCGTCTTTTAACCTGCGGCGGAGAGGAACGGCAGCTTTCCAGGCGTGAATCGCTGCTGCTGGAATTTTTCCTGCGCAATCCGGAAAAGACACTGGTCCGGGAGCAGATCTTCTCCCGGGTGTGGGGACCGGACGGCGCCGTGGAAGATGGGAACCTGGATACCTATATTTATTTTCTCCGAAAGCATCTGCGCGCCCTGGGGAGCCGGACGGTGATCTCTACGGTGCATGGGCTGGGGTATCGGATGGAGGGAGTTTGATGTTTCCAAAGCTTGAAAAAAAATTTGTGATTCTTTATACTCTGAGTACCGGACTGATCCTAAGCGTGATCCTTGCGGCAGCTTTCCTGTTCTTTCTTTCATCCCAGGACAGCCGCCGGAAATCCATTTTTCAGGATCAGCTTTTTACCTTGATGTCCCGGCTGCAGACCGACTCTGTATTTTCTGATTCCTATCTGGCGCAATTAGAACAGAAACACCAGCTCGCTATTTATATAGAAGAAAAAGATTCGCCGTTCTTTTTCCCAGGCTCTTACGTGACACGAACGGAACGTGAGAAATTATTCGAGCGCGCCGAAGACCTGGCTGCAAAGGAAGGGATCTTCCCGCATTCCCATCCCATTTCCTCAAATCTTCTGCAGAGTTCTCTGCTGGAGATCCGTGGAGAAGCACGGGACATTTATCTTGGAAATGTTCTGGTCATCCAGACCGCCGGCGGGTATAAAAAGCTGATCCTGCTGCAGGATATTTCCGGGAACCGGGCGCTGGTTATGAGAACTCTCCTTTTTTATATTTTGATCGGCTGTATCGGAATCCTGCTTCTCTTCCTGACCGGGCGCTGGTTCGTCCGCCGGTCTCTGAAGCCTCTGGAGGAGACTTACCAAAAACAGCAGGATTTTGTGGCCGCTGCTTCCCATGAGCTGCGCTCCCCCCTTGCGGTCATTCGGAGTACCGCTGACGCAGTTGCCGACGCGCCCAAGGAACAGGAGAAGCTCTTGGAGGTGATTCGAAAGGAATGCCAGAGAGGAAGCTCGCTTGTGAAAAACCTGCTGCTTCTGGCCACGGCGGATCAAAAGCAATGGGCTGTGAGGAAAGAATATTTTGAGATTGATGAAATGCTGCTGAATCTCCTGGAGGTGTATGAACCTCTCTGTGTGTCGAGAAACGGGAAGCTGTTGCTGGAATTGCCGGAGGAGCCGATTCCGAAGGTACTGGCTGACCCGGAATTGTGCCGGCAGATTTTTACCATATTGCTGGATAACGCAGTGGCTTATGGGCTGGGTGGCGAAGAGGCGGAGGATGTGGGAATGGATCGTGACTGCGCGACCGGCGAGGACGGCAAAATGGAGCAGGTTCCCAAAGCAGCGCCAAGGTGTGGAAATGCCGTGAGAATCGCACTACGTATGGAGCAGCTCCCCGCAGCATCGCTGAAGCGTGAAAATGCCGGGAGGATTGTGCTGCGGGCGGAGTATCGGCCTCCTTCTGTTATGGTGTATGTGATCGATCATGGGCCGGGGATTCCGGATGCGGAGAAGAAACTGGTTTTTGACCGATTTTACAGGCAGGATCCGTCCCGCAGACAGAAGGAGCATTTTGGCCTGGGGCTGTCGGTCGCGGCGAAGCTTGCGGAGATACAGGGGATTGAGGTGAGTCTGGAAGATACGGAAGGCGGGGGGAGTACGTTTCGGGTTACTGTCCACACAGTGTCGCGCACTCGCTGTACGGCAACCGGCCAATACAGTGATGGGGCTTTTTCTGTGATATGATATGGGTGTCAATTTATTTACCAGGCCCCGGCGCTTTGGTAAAAGCCTGAATATGGATATGCTGAAAACGTTCTTTAAAATTGATACGAATCCTTTTTTTACCGGACTGAATCATTTTAAGGTATACTCCATTTCGGATACTGAGTATACAAGGATTTCCTTATGAATCTATCCGTGCGGTACTCGGTCGTACCGATCCTAATGCTGTTAAAAAAGCAAGGCACCGTGAGTAGTAACGGTTCCCATCACAATGCCTTTTTCAGCCCGATATAAATGCCCACAAAACAAGTATATGGTTTAATGATGGTTTCAAAGTGCTGCCTGTCGCCGAGAGCAAATTTATTATCTGCCGCAAGCCAATCGTCCCACGCCTGGCGAAAGCAATCCATTTCCCAGGTTTTCACCGACTCGATCCGATCGCTTCTGCCGATGAGTTCTTTCCATTGCTTTGGACTTTTAAACATATAACTCTCATCTCCAAGCCAATTGAAAAGATACTCTTTGGCTCTTCCTGTATATTCATCTTTCAGACCGGGAATCCCGATCAAAACCACTCCATTATCTTTCAAAAACGGCAAAAGCTTTTCCTGAAAAAATCCCTTGCTTCCCGCAAAATAATGATAGGAGTCAATACTGATCAGAGCACGGAACTGCTTTTTTTCAAAATGAAGATCATTCGCGTCTTCACAAACAGGCGTGATCTGCTCTCCAACACTCCATTCAGCAAAGCGTTTCCCATTTTCTTCCGCGCTTACCCATAGATCATCTGCGAAAACTCTCGCTCCGGTCTCCTTCGCAATGATAAGACTTGTCAGTCCCGTCCCGCATCCCAGGTCGAGGACCACATCATCCGGATGAAGCCGCAGCGGATATTTATGGAACAGCTCTTCTAATATCCTTACGCTGTTTGGCCCCATCATAGTTTCTGCCGAAATATATTCCTTATAGTCATCCGTTTTCATATGCCTTGCTCCTTTTCAATGATCATTCCTCACACTTCACAACTTTTTATCCGTCTTTATCAGCTCTCTCTTATCTGTACCGTCCGGCACAAATCTGAATACGACAAATTCTGTTATTTCATCCGTATCATTTTCAAACGTATGGATACTGTGAAAGGCCCTTACAATATCATTTTTTACCGCATAACAGGATTTTTCAATTCCATTGCGCTCTACATATTTACACAGTAATTTTCCCTTAGTGATCAAAATATTTTCGTCGATTTTTTCATGGAAATGCCACTCCTGGACCGTATGCGGCATAATCCTGTTTAAATGAATTTCCGCCTCAATAACCTGTGATATATATTCAATTGGAATTTATTTATCGCTTTTTCTTGCTTTATACCAAATGCCGAGGCAGCCTCCTAAAGCTATTATATACAGGCCTATAAGCGCAGCAAGTGTTATACCAGCAGGATTTGTCAACTTATATACCGGATAAAATGAAGCAACAATAAATATTGGTATTACAATTCCATATATCGCTCTTTTTCTAGTGGATAAATATACATGAGTCCCCAATAACAACATCATAAGTAAATAGGATGTTAGTTCTGTAATATCAAATCCACCAGTAAGCAATCTCATAATATACAGAATTATCATAGCAATTACAAAGCATATAAACGTTGTCATAAGCAAGCCCTTTCTATTTCATAAATCCCGATTTTGAAGCTAAAACTCATACCTGATTCTTTCCTTAAGTTTTTGCGACATGTTAATTGTTCGCTCTCAAACGTCGAAGGCTTATTGTTGATGTTCAATAATCCATTGTAAGATTTCTTTTTCACCAATATCACCAGACGCCAGTGCAAGGATCACATCACTTAGCTCCTTTTGGGAAACGGATTATTTAACGCCAAATCCAGCATTCCTTCATCACGAATACCATCACTTCCTCCAGTGGCTTTTATTAAGCTTGCATGAAGCTTTAGCACCTGTTCTTTGCTTAAAATATTCATTTTGCAAGAACCTCGTATGCTTCCGTATTCTGTTTTATTAACCGTTCAGATATTGAAAACGCATCTTCATTACTGGTAATTTTTTCTTTTTCCGCTTTACTGAAATCAATCACCAAATCTCTGGGCACATTATTTTTCAGAATAACTGCCGTTCCATGTTCGTCAACTACTCTGGCTACTTTTGAAAAATTTCCAGCTGTGCGGTTAGATACTCCAAGGAGCATCCAACCCACTTATATTATATATAAATTCTAGCTGGAAAACAACCTATTTTTCATTTTTGATTTCTGCAAATTTCAGTCTGTTGCTCCAGATATTCCTTATTGGGGAATTTGTATCAATCCTTTTTAAAAATGCCAATATTTCTGTATTCCGGCATTACAAAAACAAGTGTTATTCGCTTGGTTACACCATATTCGTGTTTATCAATTTCCATTTTCCGCCGCAGTGTTCTCCGGCAGGCGGGCATACCAGCAGAATTGAAGAGACTGAGAAGAAGAACCGCTTTCCCCTGCTCCGTTTCCCGAACCTGCCGCCCGCTCTGCGGCGATGGACTCAATCCACACTGTTTTCTTCTTTCCTGCCCCCAGACGAATCTCTGCTTCCACTCCGGCTTTTAACTTTTCCTTGTCTTTTGCGTCCGCATAACCTTTCAGTTTCCAGCCCCCGTTTCCTGTCACCATCAGGGCAAAGTATCTGCATCCCCATGTTGAGGTGTCTGTGATCGACTATGGACCTGGGATTCCGGATAGAGAGAAGCGGTTAATTTTTGACCGGTTTTACAGGCAGGATCAGTCCCGCAGGCAGAAGGAGTATTTCGGGCTGGGGTTGTCTGTTGCGGCGAAGCTGGCGGAGATACAGGGGGTTGAGCTGGATGTGAGGGGTACGGAAGGCGGAGGGAGTATGTTTCGGGTTACGACTGAATGTAAACAATTGTAATGATACTTTTTCTGTGATATGATATGAAAATAGAAGGGAAGATGCTGTTCCTATGGAAACGAAGAAGAAGCTTCCAATCGGTATTGAATTCTTTCAGAATTTTATTATAGAAAACTATTATTATGTGGACAAAACCGGTTTGATCCGCGACTTGATAAACACCAGAGGCAGCGTCAATTTATTTACAAGGCCCCGGCGAGTAGATGATTCATCATTGTGGACTTAAAAATAAAGGAGTCTTTTCCTGCAGCTATAAATAGAGTAAAAAGCATAATAATATTTACCAAGAGGAATGAATCGTGTGGTATCATAATATGTGAAGAATACGTATAAAAGAGAGGTTTTGAGTCAATGTTCAGACTAGTATGTTTTGATGAGGATATATCCCGGAAAGCTGATTGGATTTATCTCTGCAAGACCGCCGGCCATACGGTCGCAGAGGGTCTGCGTTTTACCTATAAGCCAGAAAGTCTGGACGAAACGGATATTCTGGGAATACTGTGTGCTCACTTTCCGCCGCATTTCTTTCAGGGTTTTTCCTCTTTTGTGGGTATGAAGGATGACACAAAAGCAGGGATACAATTTATAAGGCATAAAGTCAAACGTATGATCCAGAAGATGGAAGATCCGGAAAAGGATTACACCTTTGACGTATTTGAAGAAGTGTTATTTGCAGTTGCTATTAGCTTTGTGCGGGATGATATTGATTTTAGAAAAAGCATAAAGTTAGATGTAAGCTATCCATTTTTAGAAAAAGAAAGAGAACAGGATGTAATTGTGGAACTAGTAGAGCGATTTGGATATAAATTTCCCAAAGCAAAAAGAATGGCGCAAAAGGTAGTTCGCTTCCATGAAATGCTTTTGAAAGAAGATGAGGATAGTAATTTGTTTTTCTGGGATTTGGATTATTGTGTGTTTTTTGGGAAAACGTTTATTGATGGCATCCATATGCTCGAGAGTTTTTCAGGTGAACAAAGCGGCTATGGTTACGATTATGCCTGTGGTATCTTTACAGATATAGGAATGAAAGCGCCTTTGAGACTGGTCGGAACCAGGGCGGCAAATGAGGCTGCAAATGAAGTCTCGCGAAAAAAAGTCATGGCCTCTATTGATAAGCTGTTCCATGGTGATTTGTATAATGACGTATAAGATGCGCATTTGGAAATATTTCAAAAACGAAAGGACGTGACCATATGCCATTCCCCAAAAAACAACAGATTTATTCATCCGATGATTATTGGAGCCTTCCGGACGGCCAGCGCGCAGAGCTGATCGACGGTCAGCTGTATGCTATGGCTCCGCCAGATTTTATTCATCAAAAATTATTGAGCGAACTTCAATATACCATTCTGAATTATGTGAAATCTAAAAAGGGAATATGTGAAGTTATTCCCGCGCCTTTTGCTGTAAATTTAAACGCAGATGACAGAACCTGGGTGGAACCTGATATTTCTGTGATTTGCGATAAAAATAAAATCGACAATAGAGGCTGCTGCGGGGCGCCAGACTGGATTATTGAGATTGTCTCCCCCACCACCCAGAAGATGGATTATGGCATTAAGCTGTTTAAATACCGTACCGCCGGTGTCCGAGAATATTGGATTGTGAATCCTATGACACATACGGTAAATGTTTATGATTTTGAACATGAAGAAAAAACCGGGCAATACAATTTTAATGAAGACATTTCCGTATGTATTTATTCGGATTTGGTGATTCATGTTGCGGAATTCTTATAAAGCGGAAAATAGATAAACGAATTACGATATACCATGGTTCAGAAAAAAACATAGGTAAGCGCTTCAAAAGATGGCGTCTGGTAAAGCTCACAAAACTTTGCTATACTGAGATCATTATTTATTGAACTATTTGTTTTTTAATGTTTTATCCGGAACAGATGGGAAGGATGAGAACTGAGGTGAGAAAATAGAAGGTTTATGT
>CAJSZT010000071.1:0-19459 GCA_910573785.1 Lachnospiraceae bacterium
TTCCCGATGGATTTGGTACAAGATACCGTATATGTGCATTATAGCACGTGCATCTACGAATAGGATGATTCTTTTTGCTTTTTGGTTTGATTGCAGCCGTAGGCTGCGGTATGTAGTACTAATACCGCTCGCGCATCCCTTTTCCCACAAATATTTCTACGTCAATCTTCTTTCCATCAGTTTTCTTCGCATCTCATCAAGTCTTAATATTTGTTTATGTTCCCATTCCTTCTCTATTGTCTTTGAATTAACAAATGCAATAATTTTGTCTATATCTTCATTTTCCTCAAACATTTCTGATAATCTCTCAATGTCATTTCTATCAATTTTGCGATAAGGGATAGCTAATCTCTTAAACTCACTTGGTGTTAATTCTGAAACTCCTCCAGCATAATACCGTCCATAAAATTCACATTGAGTTAATGTCAGCGAATTATAAAAGCAAAATGCCATACTTCCTTTATCATATGCTGAATTTAGTCTCATATTATAAGCAATATCTGTTGTATAAATATCTGCTTCATTTACACATATCCTCGGTATTCTATCATACCTCTTAAAGAAAAAAAGATCACCATTTCGTACAATTGGTACTCCATACCATGGCTTTCTATTTCTGCATTTATATCTGTTTTTTAATTTTATATTAGACGCATTTTCTTTTTCTCCAATCACTGTCAAATATTCTTTTAAGGGTTGGGGGAAAAGCTTTTCGTCAATATGTGACAAGTTTAATAAATAAACTCGGTTCCCTCTCTCTCCAATTTTTTCAACCACATCCCTGGTTAATATAAACTGACCATTCAATATATTACTTTTAGGAATTGTCGGTAAAATAAATTCTTGACACTCCAGTCGCTTTACCTGTTCCTTTGTTAATATAAATTCATTATTTGCTCCGGTTACAATTCCAGGAGAAGCATTACATACCTCGGAAATCTTTTTATACTTTGAATCAATCAGATTCAGTAAATCAATATCTGCATCTGATAAAATAGCATTTGTCCATTTTTTTAATGGTTTGTTTCTTTCAATTTTGGAACAATAGTACGGAATATCTGAATCTAACTTAGCATACATCTTAAAATTTATGTATGGCTGATTCTTAAATTCATTTGTCAAATAAACCAAACAAGACTCTTGTTCTATTTCTGGAAACATCCTTTCTTTAAAAGACAGAATATGAATTGTATCAAAATGTTCTTCTAAAAACAATCGAATCTTTTCTGCGTATTGAACCTGAAGAAACTCCATTGGAAGTACAAAAAAAATA
Source organism: Lachnospiraceae bacterium (assembly GCA_910573785.1). Taxonomy (GTDB): domain Bacteria; phylum Bacillota; class Clostridia; order Lachnospirales; family Lachnospiraceae; genus Schaedlerella. The sequence goes on from CAJSZT010000071.1 coordinate 1,274, forward strand.
GTTCCATCTCTTTCTAAACAGGATATCGCCGCCAGCACAAAAGCAACCCACATATTTTGCATTAAAGAACTAGGTAATTGATATTTTTCGCAGATTTCTCTTGCCTTTTCTTTTGAATCATTTTCCATATTTTTGATATTAATATATGGCGGGTTTCCGATAATCAGTTGATACTTTTCATTAGTTTTCTCTGAAAAATTTAAAAAGTCATCTGCAACAATCTCTATTTGCTCCAAGTATCTCTTATTTTTTAATTGCCTTACCTTTTCTTCCACCAACTCTACAGCTACAAAACTCTGAATATTTTCTTCTTTTTCAAATGCATCTACAAATCTCCCATCACCCACTGATGGTTCTAGTACTTTTCTATATGTTTTATTTTCTCTTGCCAAATATTTTTTCATAAATTGAACTGTTTTAAATGGTGTATAATAAGAACCTGATAACTTGTCTTCTAACTTTTTCATTATAACGACCTACCTGTAACTGCCATACGATTTCTTTTCTTCAATAAAATACTAAGACTTTCACCTAGCTTGTGTTTACGTTTTTCATCTTTTTCAACTTGATACTTGCCCTCAAGTTGTAAACTCAAGTAATCTAAACGCCTTGTCTCATATCCTAAATGAAGTTCCTCATAAAATTGTTGTATAAATTTATCATCCTGATATGTATCGCAAATCCGAATATAATAATCTCTATCTCTCTTAAAAACTTCTGCTATATTACCATTATCTACATTAAGCAAATCTTCATATGGCGGCTTAATTGTAATTCCACGTTTTCCACGATTGCACGATATACAAGACCATGATAAATTAGCCATTCTTCCGGCTTCTTCTCTTCCTTCTGTTGTATCAGGAAAAGAAGCTTCATTTAGAAAATGATCTACCTCAAAAGACTCTACAGGTAAAAGCCCCCACAGAGCACCGCAATACGCACATTTATTGTTATAAATCTGGGCAAATCTTTTATGATATATACTATCCCGATTATTTACCTTATTGTAAACTATCTTTGTCCTTGGAAACTTTAATTTAATTTCTTTTTCCAGAATCTGCTTCTGTTCCTCTACCTTATTCAATTTAGGACAATATTCAGTATTTCTATAATCTTTATCTCTTGCCATGTCACATACTCCTACTCCATACTTTGGAAAGCGACAATCAATTTATCAATATCTTCTTTCGACAAATCTTCATAATCATTTATTCCATTTAAAGAATCTACCGCCTTTTCAACCAAAAATTTTTCAATCCCTTTATTGCTTTCCAACTTTTTAGAAATATTTCGGAATGTAATTACTCTCTTTATACTCTCATCTATTTTATTTTTTAACACTCCATCATAATATTCTTTTTGTGTCCTTGAACTTCCACTTCTATATTTGGGAATAATTTCAAAATCCTTATTTTCCCCATTCTGTGATATTACTAATACCTCTATAAAAGGGAACACCTTTCTCAATATCATTCTAAACTCTTCTCCCGAAAATTTCCCTTTACATTTTATATTATCATTTTCAAACAGCCTGGAATCAATCAGAATAACATTCGCTGAAGCCACTTCAGGAGAATCCAACAAACTTTCATAACCTTTATCACCTTCAAATTCAATCTCATGATATTCCACATCGTATTTATCGTTTTTATAAACCTCTTCCAGATAAGCGGATATTGCTTCATCTCGATCATCATCAATATAAACAAGATTTATCTTTTCTTTTATATTCATATCTTCTCTCCTATTATAAATTCCATTTTAAATCCATTGAGTCCCTCAATTTTTTGTATTTCTCCTCCTGTGTTAGCAATTGTGTTATTCACAATCCACATCCCTATTCCATGCCCTTTCTTTCTCGACGTCTCATGCACTTCCAAAATACGCAATGGATCAAACTTATATTTTGCTGGAAGTCCCTTTCCTTTATCTGAATACATCATATAGATACCTTTTTCTTTTTTTTCTGCATGTATATGAATTTCCAGTATATTTTCAGCATCATTTTGTTGAATGCTATTCAATATCAAATTATCAAATATCACCCTGAAAATATCTTTGGCACTTCTATATTCCAGCCCTCCTTCTATATACAATTGAATATTAATCCACGAATAATCATTTTCCCAAACAGATTTTATATTCCACAAAAGATCATATACATCTATATTCTCCGGCAAAAACTGTTCTCTTTCAGATTCTGATAGCATTACATCCATAAAAGTAATTATTTTTCTATTTACTCTTCGATTTTTCTGTAAAAGTGCCGGAACATCTCTATGCATATATTTCCTATTTTCCTCATCATTCACAACATCCCAAATTTCATACCGTTTTAGTGCTTTTATAATATACTCGACATTTTCATCAATACTATTTCTATCATTACGCATTTCATGTGCAATAGATGTCGCTTTTAATCCAGACGTAGCAAGCATATTCAATAGACGAATATCATATTTGTATCTTCTTTCTGTTTCATCTATCTGTTTCTTACTTTCCTTATTTTCTTTTTTCATCTGTTCCAATTCATGTAAAAAAAGTCTCGTCTCCTCCGATGAAAGTTCCGTCAACTTTTCTGGATTTCTTATAACACGGTCAATTACTTTCGGATCTCTCTCCCTATTTGATTCATTACTTTTAGCAATACAACGGATGATACTTTGCCTGTATCTTTCAAAACAATTTATTCCTGCTATAATAATTGCAATAAATAATTTGTAGATATCGTTTTCCATCAAACCTTGCCGATTTATTATATCACATAAACCATCATTTTCTTTTTTGTCAATAATAACCTTGCCTGACATTTGATTTTCGCGTACACGCCAAGCTCCAGTAGGATGCGTAGCTGCTGCAGGAGATAGCCTCGACCGCTTTCCAAATTCCAGCCAGTCTTTCTTACCTTCATAAGATGTTATACTAAATGCGTTTCTATACAAAACAACACCTGGAGCATATCGCTCATCTAATATTCTATGCTTATAACAAAATTTTTCGGCATCGAATGCCGATGGATTTTTCAATGAAAAATATAATTCTGCCGAGAAATCCCCTACACTTACTAACAACTCTCTCCATTCTTCATCTGTAGCTTCCTCTGATAAAACTTTTTTCATATTCTCAAGTTCTTCTGCTATATTTATTTCTATTTTCTGAACTTTCAAATTAATTTCCGGACATAACTCTTGTACATTCTCCTTAAACTCATCTGATTCTATATCACATATTAATTTTAGAGAATCCGCAAGATAACGCAGTCTTATTATGCTAACACAGTTGACACCTAATTGTATTTTCCCAAAATACTTTGTAACCTCCTTCCTTTCATCTTTATACTCAACCTGAATCTTCATTTTATCATCATTATAGGTTCTGGATAAAAACTCACGCAAATTACGCACCCGCGATTCTGTCCAATTATCACGAAGATGTTCAATCACTATTTTAGTACCTTTTTCTTTTTCCTCCACATATGTTTCCAGTGTATTTGTATTCCAATCTGTTTTCCATAAAACCGCTTCCTGTCCTTTCATCTTTGTAAAAACACTTGCTTTTGCACCCAAACGTGCTATTGCAAATCTTCCGACACCCTTAGATCCCGCCAATACCCTTGCAGTTTCACCCTCTCCTACAATATATTCTTTATCGCTTTTTCCAACATGCATCCATGCTTTGAGTATTTTTTGCCGATCCATTCCAATACCATGATCTTCAATTATAATTCGAGTTTTAGAAATGACAACGATGACATCTAATGACTGAGCATCATATGCATTTTTAATGAGTTCCAAGACTGCGGATTCTTCATTTGAAAAATTTTGCACACCTAGCACTTCTGCTATTGTACTATCTTCAATAATATATTCTAATTGTTCCATGAATTACCCTCCAAATCGGTATTCAATTCTTTTAAATATTATACTCTTTACTCAAAGCCGATACAAGATGCTCTTACAAATCAAACAACTCTATAAAAACAAGTATTCCTCATGTACATCTTATATATAGATACATGCTTATATTTTCTCAAAATATTTCAACGCATCCTTTATAGCTTCCACTTTTTCCGCCGTCGGATGTTTCCTCGGCTGTTTCAATTCCTCTACCGCATTCGGGGCATCATACATCGGCAATCCTAACTCCCTTTTTACCTCTGCGATATATGCGGTATGTACTTTGAAGCCATACTTCGCTTCTATGTACTCCTTAATCATCTTGTATGTAACTCGCTCTTTCGGCTTGTATGCTGCGGCTCTCTTGACAATATTATCAAGCGGCACTTTGCCCTCACCCTCGCCAAACTCGACTTTTATGTTGATTACGCTGTCAGGTTTTTTGTGGGAAAGCATTACAACCGTCTCATCAGACCAACTGGCAGAAATGCATCACAAAAAATACAACGGCAAAAAGCGACCACCCCACAGCCCCTATCATATCCTGTCTTTGCTTCTGCCTGCGCGCCTTCACCGCATATACTGCCGCGTAGAAAACTCCCGCCAACGCATAGACCGCATAATTCCATTCATGACACAGCAAGACCTGTACTATGGAAAAAACTGCCGCAAATATCCACACTGTATAGATTCCCAATTCTCCGCCTGCTCTCGTGACCTCTTTCTCATAGAAATCCTCTCCGCTGTTTTCCTTTCTGCTTTTTTCCAGTATTATCTCTCTCTTCATAACAAAGCCTCCCAAGCTTGTATACATTTTGCATAAAGTATTACTTTGACATCCAAAACCACAGGCAAAAATCCATTTTTTGCCAAGTTTTCTTGTATTATTTATATAATAGCACGCCAAATTTTCTTGTCAAGCAAAAAAAACTTTTCCACTAACTGTTTCCGAAAAGTTTCCGAAATCCCTTCCCTATATTGATAATTTGCCTTTCAAATATTATAATTTTATCCGAACAGCCGAAATGCCGCGCCTGAACGGTATTTCAGCCCGTTCAATTTTATATGTGAGGTAACGCCATGGCTCAGATCATAAACCAAACACCCGCTTATCATCTTTCAGGTAAGATCGTATACGGGCAGGGGATTGGAAAGCTGGTCGGGACGCCGACCGCGAACCTGCAGATCCTGTCCAGGGACGAGATGCCCCCAGTGGGCGTATATGTCACCGAGGTCCTGCTGGAAGGGCAGCTCTACTACGGGGTTACGAATATCGGGACCTCCCCGACTGTCAACAAAAATCACGAGATTTCCATTGAGACTCTGATCATGAATTTTTCCAGGGACATTCACGGACAGCAGATGGAAATCCGGCTTTTCAAAAAACTCCGCTGTCCGAAAAAATTTGAAAACCTGTCCATGCTTCTGGACCAGATCCGAATGGACTGCATTGCGGCCCAGGAATTTTTCGGGATCCAAACGATCTCCTCCCGGCTGCATATGAGTGTGAAAAACCACCAGACCACGGTCAACAGTCAGGAAATCTATCTGTCAACCAAGGAGTTTGATGTCCTGTACATGCTGTATTCCAATCCTGATGTCACCTATACCAAGGAGCAGATCTATGAGGCGGTATGGCATGAGCCCTCCGGCGGGTACTGCCATGCAGTGGAAAATACCGTGTTCCAGATCCGAAAAAAATGCAGGGGCGTCGCAAAGGATGTGGATTTCATTAAAACCATCGCCGGATACGGATATAGATTTCATGCCGGTTAACGATCTGCGGCAATCAGCAGCAAGAGTCTCGCCGCACATGTCAACGGATCCGGTTATTTTACGCAGTTTCTGTTACTGTAAACGGAGGGAAAACTATGCTGGAAGAACAATATATGCGCCGCGCCATCCGTCTTGCCGGGCTGGGGCTTGGCCAAACGAACCCGAATCCCATGGTGGGCGCCGTGATCGTAAAAAACGGGCGCGTCATCGGTGAGGGGTATCACCGCCGCCGCGGCGGCCCCCACGCAGAGCGCAATGCACTGGCTTCCTGTACCGAAGATCCCGCAGGCGCCGTCATGTATGTAACGCTGGAGCCCTGCTGTCATCAGGGACGGACCCCGCCCTGTACGGATGCCATCCTGGAAAATGGGATCGCCCATGTGGTCATCGGCTCCCGGGATCCGAATCCGAAGGCAGCCGGCGGCGCGGAGATTCTGCGCAGAAACGGAATCACTGTAACGGAACATTTTCTGCAGAATGAATGCGATGCGGTCAACGAGATCTTTTTTCACTATGTTACAACCAGGCGGCCCTATGTGGCGATGAAATACGCCATGACCGCCGACGGAAAGATCGCCTCCCGCACAGGCGCTTCCAAATGGATCACCGGCCGGGAGGCCAGAGAACATGTTCATGAGTTGCGCCGTCAGTACACCGGGATCCTGGCCGGGATCGGCACCGTGCTGGCGGATGATCCGCTGCTGAACTGCCGGGTGGAAAGGCAAAGATCCAGACTGGAGGACCATCCGCTTCACTGCGGGACGGAGAAACAGACAGCCGGGTCGGAGAATCGGCCGCTGAACTGCCTGGCAGAAGAAGAATCTTCCGGACTGGAGGACCGGCTGTCAGAGCCCCCGCGTCAGCCCGTCCGTATCATCTGTGACTCTTGCCTGCGGATTCTTACGGACAGCCGTATATGCCGTACAGCCGGACAATATCGAACGGTCATCGCCTATACCCACGGGACACGGGAAAAACGGTCCGCGCTGGAAGCTCTGGGCATCACCCTGCTGGAGCTTCCGGAAGAGAACGGCCATGTTTCTCTCCCGTCTCTGATGGACGCACTCGGCCGCATGGAGATTGACAGCATCCTTCTGGAAGGCGGCGGCACACTGAATGAAGCCATGCTCCGGGCCGGACTGGTGCAAAGGGTATACGCTTATATCGCTCCTCTTCTGCTGGGCGGACGGGATGCAAAAACCCCCGTGGAAGGGATCGGATTTCCCACGCCCGGGGATGGAATCCGGCTTTCATCCCCTGCGGTATCTTCTGTCGGCGGCGACCTGTTATTAGAATTTATACTGAGCGCCACATAAATCCGCCCTACAGTATCATATGACGCAAACAGCCGCATAAGGACGAGAAAACAGACTGTACAAATTTATCTACGAAAAGCTGAATTCGAATCAAATTTATGAGGTATTTCAAATGTTTACAGGAATCATAGAAGAGATCGGCCGGGTACGCCATGTGATTTCCAACCGTACCTCCGGACAGATCTCCATCCAGGCCGATACGGTCCTGGAAAATACCCGGCCGGGAGATTCCATTGCGGTCAACGGCGTATGCCTGACCGCCGCAAAACTCCTGCCGGACGGTTTTATTGCCGACGTGATGCCGGAAACCCTGCGCCGGACCAACCTGGGAGCGCTCTGCACAGACAGCCGCGTCAATCTGGAACGGGCATTGGCCGCAGACGGAAGATTCGGCGGGCATATTGTTTCAGGGCATATTGACGGGACCGGAACCATCCGCACTGTACGCCGGGAGGAAAACGCGGTGTGGATCACCGTGGAAGCTGCGCCTGACGTCCTGAACCTGATCGTGGAAAAAGGCTCCGTTGCCATCGACGGAGTCAGCCTGACTGTGGCCGGACTGACAGAGCAAAGCTTTCGTGTTTCTCTCATCCCCCATACCGGAGGGCACACGACCCTTCTCACAAAGAAAGCAGGCGATCCGGTCAATCTGGAAAATGATATTATTGGAAAATACGTGCAGAGGCTGATCACAGGGCCTGCTCCTGCGCCGCTGCCGGAAAGCAGGATCACAGAGGATTTTCTACGGAAGCATGGATTTTGAAGTCCATTCCGATTCTATGGTGGAAGCCGTCCATTTTTATGGAAGAAATATATGATCTGGCCGGCAAGGGAAATGAGACCTTTTGACGGGCAGATCATACATGCAAAAAGAGAGCAAATTCTATTGGAAGGAGACAATTCATCATGAACTTTGCAGCGATCGAAGATGCGCTGGACGAGCTAAGAGCCGGCCGCGTCATCCTGTGTATGGATGATCCGGACCGTGAAAATGAGGGCGATATGATCTGCGCCGCCCAGTTCGCCACGATGGAAAATGTAAACTTTATGGCAACACATGCCAGAGGATTGATCTGCACCCCCATGTCCGCAGAGATTGCGAAACGCCTGGGGCTGGAACAGATGGTGAAGCAAAACACCGACAATCACGGAACGGCATTCACCGTTTCCGTGGACCATATTGACACCTCCACAGGCATTTCCGCAGAAGAGCGGGGCCTGACCTGCCGGAAATGCGCAGATCCCATGTCCGGATTTCAGGATTTCCGCCAGCCGGGGCATATATTTCCGCTGACGGCCCGTCCGGGAGGCGTACTGACACGAGCCGGTCATACCGAAGCCACCGTGGATCTGTGCCGTCTGGCAGGGCTGGAGGAATGCGGACTATGCTGTGAGATTATGCGGGAAGACGGTACCATGATGCGCACCGCCGAACTACTGGAGCATGCAAAAACCTGGAATATGAAGGTCATTTCCATCAAAGACCTGCAGGATTACTGCCGGCTTCATGAAAAGCATGTGCTCCGGGAGGCCGCTGCCAAACTGCCTACCCATTATGGAGATTTCATGATCTACGGCTATACCGATGACCTGACCGGCCAGAGCCACGTTGCCCTTGTAAAGGGAGAGGTCGGCAATGGAAAGGGACTGCTGTGCCGGGTTCATTCCGAATGTCTCACCGGAGATATCCTGGGAAGCCGGCGGTGCGACTGCGGGCAGCAATTGGAAGCCGCCATGCGGATGATCGAAAAGGAAGGACGGGGCATCTTGCTGTATATGCGCCAGGAAGGACGGGGCATCGGACTGATCAATAAGCTGAAAACCTACGAACTGCAGGAACAGGGGTATGATACTGTGGAGGCCAATTTAAAGCTGGGCTTTGCCCCGGACATGCGGGAATACTGGATCGGCGCGCAGATCCTGCGCGACCTGGGAGCCCGGGAGCTGCGGCTTCTGACCAATAACCCAGACAAGATCTATCAGCTGAAGGATTTCGGACTGGAGATTACGGAACGCGTACCAATCCAGGTGGATGCCACACGGGAAGATCTGTTTTATCTGCGTACCAAGCAGAAAAAAATGGGCCATTTCCTGAACTATTCCGCGGCGTCAGCAACGATTTGACCGGCTGAATGAAATGTCTATATTAAAGAAAGGAAAATTGTCATGAAAATATTTGAAGGGAAACTGGTTGCAGAAGGTATTCGGATCGGGATTGCCGCTGCCCGTTTCAATGAATTTATCGTTTCCAGACTGCTTAGTGGATGCGAAGATACGCTTCTCCGCCACGGTGTATGTGCCGATGATATCCATGTTGCCTGGGTTCCGGGCGCATTTGAGATTCCGCTGATCGCTTCAAAGATGGCAAAATGCGGAAGATATGATGCGGTGATCGCTCTTGGGGCTGTCATCCGCGGAAGTACCAGCCACTACGATTACGTGTGCAGCGAGGTTTCCAAGGGCATTGCAAATGTGGCCTTAGCAAGTGACATTCCGGTGCTGTTCGGTGTCCTTACCACCGATACCATCGAACAGGCCATTGAGCGGGCAGGCACCAAGGCCGGCAATAAAGGGGCGGAATGTGCTCAGGCCGCCATCGAAATGGTCAACCTGATCCGCACTCTGGAAAGCGAAGAGCGGCTGCGTTAGCAGACGTAAGAGTTCGTCAGCACGGTTTTTGCGAATGGATAAGTGGATTGGAATGATTTTTGCCTGTAATGAACGCAAAAGGATCTGTCCGGCATGGAATTCCCTGCCGGACAGATCCCTTTTACCTGATCACGCCTGAAACTACAAAAAGATCTCCGGAACCTCTGTCTGATGATCCGTCCACCGGCTGATCTCTGACGCGCCGGACAGGTTGGCCGCCGGTTCGTGCGATACCACCGTGATCGTATACTTTCCGGTTCCCTGCACATAGACCGTGCCGTCCTTGCCCCGGATCGTCACTGTTTTTCCCTCATCGTCCTCGATCCGCCCGCTGCAGGAGAGCCGGTTCAGACTGCTGTTTCCTGTCACGGTCCAGGTACAGCCCTCCTCAATATAGAGGTTGCAATACCCGTCGCGGTCCTTGCCGCCATCATTTTTTTCCTGCAGGACCGCTCCCTTAAGCGTACTGTTTTTCGTCATATAAAAATCAAGCTGGCTGATCTCATCCCAGACGATATCGCCCTCCATGTCCTGCCCTTCCGCGGTAAACAAGCAGTCCGCCCCGTTGGAGCCAGCTTTTCCCCAGCCGTCCGGATGATCATTTCCCGTACATTTCAGAAAGAAATCCCGAACATCCGGGTATACGATCTCTACATTGGACAGCGTAATGGTGGATTCTGTATTTGTCGTGTAAAAGATACCGCCGTTGTTGGCCGTCAGCCTGCCGCCCTTCATCTCAAAGGTACTGTTTCCCGGTTCAAAATCTCCGGGCCTTCCCTGATAAAGGAGCACGTTCCAGGCGCTGTCGTTGTACAGATCATCGCCCATATTTCCCGTCAGTCCGCACTCATACAGATGCAGCGCATTTCCGCCTTCCACGCGGACAGCCTCCGATGCGTTTGCCGTCAGCGCAGCTTCACGGACCGCAATATCCGCCCCGCAGGATACCGCCGGCGAATCTGCCCCTCCGGTGATATACGCACCGCCGTCCACTGCCATCCTGCCGCCTCCCCGGCCGCTGCTGATGGCCGCTGAGGATGTCCCGAAGGTCTCCACGTTCAGATTCCAGGCATACAGCTGTCCGCCGCCTGCTGTCTGAATGCCGCCGGAGGTGTCCTGCCTTGTAGACACTTCGGTATTCATGGCATAGGCATGGGCATTTCCATAGGAAAAAATCCCGGCAGCTCCGGACGCGTCCGTCCTAACGGTGCTGTCTTTGATATAGGAAATGCCGTTGGTCGTAAGCAGAGCCGCCCCTACACCGTAGGAGGCGGACGGACTTCCTCCGGTGCTGCCCCGGGACGTCCTGGTGATCTCGGCATTTTTCAGGACCGCCCTGGCCTCCCCGTATACATGGACTGTATTTTCATCTGTTCCCTTAGACGAAAAGACTTCTCCGTCCGTCTCAATATCAACGGCAAATTCTACTGCCGCGTCATAGTCTTCCGCTTCCCTGAGCTTTCCCGCATCCCCCGGCCCGGCCTGGGATATGACCAGGATTTTGGATGCATTTCCTTTTTTATCCAGACTGGCGGAAATCACGTCTCCTTCCGAAATGTGACTGGCTGGAATCTCTTCCTCAACAAATTTCTCCTGTATTTCCCCGGTGTTCCCGTCTGAATCAGCGCTTGAGTCCTCCTCTGAACCGTCGTCTGCCACGGCGTTGGAGTCCTCCTCTGAGCCGTTGTCTGCCACGGCGTTGGAGTCCTCCTCTGAACCGTCATCTGCCACGGCATTGGAGTCCTCCTCTGAGCCGTCGTCTGCCACGGCGTTGGAGTCCTCCTCTGAGCCGTCGTCTGCCATGGCGTTGGAGTCCTCCTCTGAGCCGTCGTCTGCCACGGCGTTGGAGTCCTCCTCTGAGCGTTCCGATCCGTCCTGTGCCGATTCTGCTTTGCCCTCTGCTTCTTCATCGGGTCTGCGGATCATGAACACCGTGTCCTTTGTCAGCCTGATCTCCAGCTCTTCTCCTGTGTACTCCGGAACGGGGGTATTTTCATTTTTCTCTTCTTCCGGCCCGTCCTTCTCGCCTTCGGCCCGGATGAAAAGCAGATCGTCTTCCACCCGGCATACCTGTCCTGTGACCGTCTGTTCTGTACTCTGACGAAAGAACGGAATCTCAAATTCTCCGGAGCATCCCGCAAGCGCAAGAATTACCAGTGCAGACACAAGTATCACAACTGCATATTTTTTCATAAAATCACATTGCCTTTCCGCGGGTCACGGCTGCCGTCCGCTTACGCTGAGTACGCCTCGGTATGGCAGCCCGGCTGTTTGCAGCTTTTCCTGTCATTACACGGACTGCACAGCCACCGTACAGATGGAATTTTTTCATATCTCTTCCACGATACGTATGATATCTCTCTCATGTAGCTTCTGCATAAATGTTCCGGGCTGCCCGTTCACACTCAATGTAACCCTGCCTTTCGGCTGCTTCAGATCGATACCGGAATATTCGATCATATCCATCAGATAATAAGAATCCCCGTCCTTTTTCAGCGGCAGACGCAATGGCGTATCGTTCAGATAGAACAGAATGGTTCCTGATCCGCGCAATGCGGCCGGCTCCTTCTTTGCGGAAAATCCCTTGGATGCAAGAGCCTCTTTTATGGAAGGCAGCTTTGAAGTACGTTCCTTTGCTGAAAGGCCGCCGCTCTGTGAATGGTGTCTCCTTACCGGTACAGCATCGGCTGACGGCTTTCCGCCTGTCTCTAATTCCAGGTTCAGAGTTCCCTGAACCAAAGATTTTTCGTCCGCATTATACAGCTTATTCGCGGCATTATCTATTTCTTTTTTTACAGGTTCCGACTCCTGCTTTTCCTCCGCAAGTCCGGCTTTTGGGATCCACATCTCTTCTGTCAGCGGTTCCGCCTCATATTTCTGCAGTTCCTCTGCTATCGGCTCTGCCTGGGATATCTGCAGTTCTTCGGTTGCAGGTTCAGATACCGGCTTCGGCTCTGTCACCGACACGGTTTTCGTCCGCAGATCCTCCTGCTTCATCGGCTTTGCTTCCGTCCCCGGATTTTCCTGCTTCATTGACTCTGATTCCGGATTCACTGCTTCAGATATACTTGTTTCTGCCAATATATCCTTTTCCGGTTCTGCCTCAGCTGCTAAAGCTTCTTCCGATTCTGCCTCAACTGCCAAAGCTCCTGCTGGTTCTTCCTCAATTGCTAAAGCTTCTTCCGATTCTGCCTCAACTGCCAAAGCTCCTGCTGGTTCTTCTTCAATTGCTAAAGCTTCTCCCGATTCTGCCTCAACTGCCAAAGCTCCTGCTGGTTCTTTCTCAACCGCTAAAGCTTCTTCCGATTCTGCCTCAACTGCTAAAGCTCCTGCTGGTTCTTCCTCAACTGCTAATGCCCCTTCCGGTTCTTCCTCAACTGCTAATGCCCCTTCCGGTTCTTCCTCAACTGCTAATGCTCCTTCCGGTTCTTCCTCAACTGCTAATGCTCCTTCCGGTTCTTCCTCAACAGTCAAAACTCCTTCCGGTTCTTCCTCAACATACAAAGCTTCCCCCTGCTCTGCCTCAACTGTTAAGTCTTCTTTCTTCTCCGTCTCAGCACCCGCTGCTTCTTCCTGCTCCCTCTGTGCAGCTGCAGCCGCTTCCTCCGCTGCCTTCTCCTCTGCCTCCCGCTTCCTGGCCGCAAGCTGTTCATCGGACAGCATCATCTGAATAATATCCCCGTTTTTCAAAGGCGTTTCCAGATCTGCCGGCTTTCCGTTCAGGGACAGCTCCAGGCATTCCGCGGCGCCTTCAATGTCTTTTACACAGGGCTTTGCCGCAAGGCCATGGACAGCCGGTACAAACTCAATATGGTCTCCGGCATGGACGATATCCGAAAGCCGCCCTTCTCTTTTATTGATAAACAGCGATGCCGGCTGTGCCGCCATGCCGTAAAAGACTTTCCGCTTACCGTTCACCCTGACGCTCACGCTTGCTCCGGAACGTCCCAGCATATCCTGAAAGCCGTAGCCGTTCATCATCAGAAGATTCATCACCGTAAAGCTCCCGCTCCGGAATAGTTTTGCGGACTTTTCATTCAATGTGACACGAAAGCTGTCATTGATCATATTCAATCCGGAAGAAATGGCAATTCCCAGGGGGGTCGCATACTCCGGATTATTTAAATCATATTCATCGGAAAACGCGCTGGTCCGGAAGTTATTTCCCGCGATCGCCACGCGGTTGCTGTCCATTTCCAGAGCCGCCGTAAGGCCCTCCTTCAGTCCTGCCAGCTTGCTGCCGCCGCCCGCCAGGAACAGAGCGGAGGGCGCGCTTCCGTTCACATCCAGGATCTTTCCAGCGATCTCCCTGCAGAGAGATTCGGACGTGCCCTGGATGCAGCGGAAAATCTCATCTCTGGAAGCTTTTCTTTCAAATCCCAGAATATCCGTAAAGGTAATTTCTTCCTCATTCTCGATCTGTGCCTTCATATTCTCCGCAGTCATGAAATCCACAAGGAACTCTTTCATAATGGACTCAGTGATCTCATCCCCCGCGATCGTCGCCATCGTATATCCTGTCACACTACCGCTGGTGCAGGCCGCGATATCCGAAGTCCCGGCTCCGATATCCACGATCACCAGATTTAAGAGTCTCAGGTTTTCCGGGATGGCGGCATTGATGGCAGCGATAGGCTCCAATGTGATGCTGGCAACCTCCAGACCGATCTTATTCATCGTAGTATACAGGCTTTCTACCACTTCGCTGGGTAGAAAGGTTGCGATCAGATCCACCTTGATATGCTTCCCGCGGTGATCCTTTAAGCTGGAGATCATATACTGGTCCAGGTAATACTGGCAGACCGTATATCCCACCAGATAAAAGCGGCGGGTATCCTCCTGGGCTTCATTTTCCGCATCAAACTGGGCTTCTGCCTTGCTGATGGCCCCCGCTTCCAGACGGTTGATGACCTCATCGTCGATCACCTGGGGCCCCTGCAGCACCATCTCGTAATCCACCCTGCTGGTCCGAAGGGCACGCCCCGCAGCCGCGACCGAAACGCGTTTCAGCTTTGTATGGACCTTATCCTCCAGGCGCTTTTTCACCTTTTTCGCCAGCGCGGAAACCTTTTCTATATTTTCAATCTGTCCGTCGATCATTGCCCGCTCGTTATGCTCTTCTTTTTCAATGGCAATGATCTTCACCTTGTCTTCTACAACAACGCCCACCATACCGATGATGCTCCGCGTCCCGATATCCAGGGAAAATACCATATTATCCGCCTGTACCTCTGTCTTTGCCTTCGGCTGTACTTTAGCCTGAACCTTTACCGGAACCTTTTTCGCTTGTCCTTTCGCCATGACGACCTCCTTATTTTTACCGGATGCCCCCGGAAAATCACATGATTATGAACTCTATTATATCGAAGTTTTTATTCTCTGTACAGAAAAAAAACATCCTTCGGAAAAATATTTCCAGAATCCCAAAACTGATTTCTGTATTTCTGATATCCAGTATGGAAACCTCCGGGCAGATATGGTAAGATAAAACTGCCGATCCAATGAATGTGCTGTAAGGATTGGTTTTGATTTGGAAGGAGGAAGCAACGATGACCTTAAAAGATCTCAGCAACGGACCCGAATGGGTTTCATGGGTAATGCTTGTTATTTTTGCCGTGTTGTCCGTCATTTTCCTGAGCGGTCACGGCTCCGGCCTGATCGCTGGATATAACACGTCCAGTAAAAATGAAAAAAGCAAGTACGACGCAAAAAAGCTATGCAGGGTGGCCGGAGGCGGAATGACAGTGATCACGATTTTTCTCTTCGTCGTGTCTGTCTGGGAGGATGTGCTTCCGGCCGCCGCAGCATATTTTTTTCTGGCGCTCATTATCGTGGATTGTGTGGTTATGATCGTTCTGATGAATACGGTATGTAAAAAATGAAATGCCCTGAGATCAGCCACTTCGCGCACATAAGCCAAAAACAAAGATGTGCGTCATCCCGGCAGTTCCATCTCGTCCGCCATCCGGACAAACCCATATGCTTCATAGAGGGGCCTGCCCGCCTCGGTGGCTTCAAGGGAGATACTGCGGATCCCCCGCCCTTTTGCATCCTGTACAAGCAGATCCAGGGTTTTTGCGGCAATTCCTTTTCTGCGGTAGGCGGGGGCCGTGTACATATTCATCACATACGCCTTTTTTCCTGTCGGGTTGTGGAATGTGGGCATGACTGTATAATAGCTGATCCCGCCTGCCCCCACAAATGTCTCACCGTCGAATACCAGATAAGCGGTATGGGTTCCGTCCGCCAGGGCTCTTTTGTAGTACGCCCTGGATTCGGCTTCTACCTCTGACATATCGGCGGAATCGTTCAGCCGGTTCGCGGCCCGCAGTACCTGGATCCTGGTTTTTGTCAGCAGTTCCAGATCATCGAGGGAGGCTTTTTTGTATCTCAGATCTATAGCTGGCGCGTTGTTCCATGCTTTTGTGTGTTTATGGTTCATATGTGCTGTCCCTTTCCTTTATAGAGTATTCTCATAATATAATGATACTATGGTAGCAAAATTCCTGTAACAGCGCAATGTATTTCTGATTCGTTATTGACTGCAATTCAAAACCTGTTACTGGCGGCATCTCCATCATCCGTGCCCAGTAACTCCAGCCGCAGCAGTAGACGTCCTGAGCGCCAACTTTTATGTACATCCTCCCGGCAGATATTCCCGATCCGGCAAAATGACATCATAAAATGTGAAGGGGCGTATTGAGGCACCGAAGGTTTAATCTTTTCTGCCTGAATATCGTTCATATTTTACAGTTTCAAGCCGGCTGCTCCCTGATACGAACAGCCGGCTTGAAATAGGTCCTCTGATTCAACTTTCACATGCTTCTCTCAGCACTTCTACCTTACACCTGTGCTTTTTCCGCTTCTTCTCATATCCAATCCCTACCGCCAAAATTCTTCCGGTATATCTTGGACGCTCTCCGAGTTTTGCCCGGAAGCGGAGATCATATTTCTTTTTTATGATCTGCCGGATTGCTTCCTCCGGGGTATGGTCCACCTTCAATTCCAGAATCACACTTATACTGCATAAGCGGTGTTTCCGTATTGTGGACCAATTCCAGTATTTCTGCCATCGTATCGGTATCTCCCCGCAAAGTTGCTTCCAGCATCCGACCGGATTCCCTGGCAAGACGGTACACATATCCAAAAGATGCTTCTTTCTGCAGCATCTCATCAAACCGGTCCATCAATTCCTTATTCGGAATCGCCACTTTTCCATTCTCATAACTCAGGAATCCGTACACCACCATAGCGGATAAAATCTCATCTTTTGTCCGAAGGCTCATGGAGGCCGCCGCATATTCCCGAACCTTTGCAGGAACCGGCACACCGGAAACCATCAGCGCGAGATCGTCTCTCACTTCCGCCACATTATTTTCGATATAATAATAAATCTCATCATACGGACCTGAACTTGTCCAATAGCTTGCCAGTTCATTATACCGCAGAGCCATCACAACCGACCGCGGATTATAGACGCGCTCCCGCGAAGCCGTATGATAACCGTTGTACCAAAACTTAAGCCCTTCCGGCGTGATCTGCGGGATACTGCAATTTTTCAGATATCTTTGATATAAATCGTTGACCTCTTCCTGTGTAAATCCAAAATATTCGCTGAACGCCTGTGTCCCCGCCATCGTAAATTCCGTAAACATATTCAATTCCGAACCGCTTGAGTATTTTGCGATCGGAAGGATTCCCGTCATATATGCAAGCAGTACATAAGGGCGATCCTTTAAAAGGCTGCGCAAAAACATCAAGTACGCCTTCTTTTCTTCCTCTGTTGCAAAAGGCTGATGGAACAGGAAATCCCATTCATCCAGCACAAAAATAAAACGCGCTGAGCTGTCTTCCTCATAAATCTCTAAAAGAGCATCCACTGCGGAATCTTCCTGAGTCAGTTCCACTTCCGGATATTCCTTTTTCAAATCTCTGATCAGCCGTCTTTCAATTCGGTCAATGTATTGTTCATAAGTTGTGCATTGCCTTGAAATATCATTGAAAGAAATATGGATGACTCCAAACTGGTTCCGAAAGCTTTGGCAATGCTCATTTCTGCTGATCTTCAATGTATCGAAAATATCTGCCGCATCCCGTGCTTTCGAAAAAAAAGCGGTGATCATATTTGCCATAACGGTTTTGCCAAACCGGCGAGGCCGCGTGATACAGACATAGTTTGTCCCCTCTTTTACCAGAGGGAATAATTCCTCAAGCAGCAGGGTTTTATCTACAAAATATGGCTTTTCTGCTTCATTTTTATATAATCTGTATGCGGCTTCGCTGTTCAGATAAATCCCCATGTAGTTGTGCTCCTTTCTACCACTAAACATACAGCCCACTGATTGGAACATGTTCTTTTATACTATGGACAATCTGGTCTGTATTCTTCTGTTCCTTGAAAGTCCAGAAATAAAGTGGAACAGCTTAATTGCAGTATAACATACCGCAGCCTACGGCTGCAATCAAACCAAAAAGCAAAAAGAATCATCCTATTCGTAGATGCACGTGCTATAATGCACATATACGGTATCTTGTACCAAATCCATCGG
>CAJSZT010000072.1:0-18206 GCA_910573785.1 Lachnospiraceae bacterium
TCTGTTCCGGATAAAACATTAAAAAACAAATAGTTCAATAAATAATGATCTCAGTATAGCAAAGTTTTGTGAGCTTTACCAGACGCCATCTTTTGAAGCGCTTAAAATTTATCCCAATAAGATTCATTCTCGTATACATAAGTGGTTCCGTTGGGGTTTTTAACATAAACATATGATGCCATACTACAATCCTCTTTCCTCTAGATTATGTGTATAATTTATCGGGAGTTTAGGATTAAAGAGAATCTGACTGAAAGAGAAGCGTATGTGTATGTGATAGAAACCAATATGTTGCAGAGGTCTTTTGATGATCTTTTGCCATCGCAGAAGGCAGCAGTATTGGCAGAGAGATATGAGAAAGTCATGTGTCAGGGCAGAAGAAATGACATTCTGGAAGAGATTGCAATGCTGAATGGTGTGGACGTATCAGAGACTTGTGGACATCGTGTCCACAGGTTTCCGTATTCTGTTCCGTGGGGAGATTTACAGCATTCTTTTCGTAGACCACATGAATTATAAAAAGATATCTTTGAAATTCCGATGTGAGAAAGCGAGGCGGTAAGGATGGCATCTACGATAAATATCAATGACATGGCAGATGTGATCATGCAAGGACTGACAGAATTTGCGAGCTTGCCATGGATGATATGAAAGAAGCTGTGAAACATACAAGTACCACAGTCCGTAAGGAGATAAAGGCAAATACAGATTCTGCTTGCATACCATTGCTTTGCAGAAGGGGAGTCACCGGAACCGCCATTTCTCTGGATGCGAATGGAGAACTGGAAAACTTCTATGCGGATGGTATTGCCTACTATGAATTATTCTGCTTTATTTCATAAAGCCATTGCATATTTCGTGTTATCTGTGTATACTATAGTTAGTAAATAGGCTATATGCTTGTCATGTGGACTGACACATAAAATCCGAAATCCATTCCGGACTTCGGGTGCCGGACAGTTGGCTGGCAACGGAAAAACCAGCATTGCTTATCGGACTTCGGGTGCCGATCAGTTGGCGGACAACAGAAAAATCAGTCACTAAAGGAAGGTGTCATCTGCTACGGCAGAAGAACCTTCCTTTTAAATTTGTCAAAATACTTTCACATAAGGATTAATAAGATGAACAAATCAGAAGCAATCAGCATCATCAGCAATTGTGCTGATACATATAAAAAATTCTTGGATGGAAAACAAGTTGTTTTCGTATACCGTGATGAAAACAACCACTCAAACTTTACAGAGGTGAAATTCCGTTCCTACAACTTTTTACATTTTACAGGTGTAACCCTTAGAAAAGGATTAACTGCTAATGACTTCTATCGTTATGCATGAAACAAACGATTAAGTGAGCGTGATTTTTCGTTCAAAAACAACCACACATCGGACCCCGCTTAGAGATTTATACCGAAAAGGTTACCGGCACTACCACTGCTTGTCTCGGTCTGATTGAAAAAGGTGACTGCTATATTCCAAATAGTGTATTAAGTGAAGACCTTGCGGCAAAGATGCCCATGGTGAAAGCCAGGAAGCAGACTGCCATCCCTTCGGTCTGGACCCATGAAGAACTGAAACGGCTGGTCGGGGCCTGCAGGTGGCGGGCGGCTCCTATGAGACGATCCCGATGGAGGTATTTGAAATATCGGAGGCGAACAGGAAAGCGAAGTGCCTGGAGATCAAGGCGTATTACGCGCTGGATCTGGATGACGGGCTGACGATGAATCTGGGCGTGAATCTGCTGCAGTTCGGTCTGGAAGAGACAAGGCGGCAGCTTTGCGAGAATATCCTGGCTGACCTGTGATTTGGTTTTAAAAGGCGTGATGACGCTGGAACTGACGGATAAGAATACCGGGGCGATGGAGACCGCCACGGAGGAGAATATGATCACCGAGACGGTGAACGACATCTTGGGCTTAAATCCCATGGGGATCTTTTACGCCGCCACAGGGGAGTATGACGAGGCCCTGCTCTGGAACGGGAACCTGCTCCACATCTGCCCCAACATGATCCTGCTCTTTTCTGAAGCGTTGGCGGAGGATGAGGAACTGCTGTATGAGAGTACGGACAACCTGCCGGTTGCCTACGCTTCTAATGACGTGAATTCCACGGCCAACCTAGTACTCCATCCAGTCAGGAATTGAACTAATGGACTGTCTGGTTCGCATCAGTGCTAGGCAAAAGTTCGACGGCGATGTGGGCGCATCGGCTAGAACTTTTAACGACGCAATGGTGCGGAACAGGCAGTTCAGGAGTTCAATTTCTGGCCGGATGGAGTACTAGCCAGGGGGAGCCTGAACCTGACGGAGAGCATGGCCATCTCCAATGGATATTCATGGGTGGAAGGTTGACCTTGGCGATCCTGTTGGCTGTGGCGGAGATCGAGCGGGAGAATATCCAGATCCAGGATGCAGAAGGTGCTGCAGGGCGGATGGGCAGGCGGCCCGATCCGTACAGATACCGGAGCAGGGATGGGGAACTGATGATAGAACCTTCAGAAGCATAGGTCACCTGCCTGACCTATGAAAAGTACCTGGAACCGCAGATGAAATCTAAACAAATAGCGGTCAACAATGTTGTAATAACTATGTATATCTGCTATTATAAAAACTGATAGTTTATAGATGGTGTTGAAATTTCAAGGAGATCAGATGAATACACTGAAAAGCGAAAAATATATCAGTTTGGATGAAGCGGCAGAGCATCTGGGAATTAAACATGCTACGTTGAGAAGCTGGCAAAGAGACCCCCAAAATGAAGTTCCTGCGCATAAGATTGGATGTTTTTAGAAATTTAAGTGTTCTGAGATTGATGAATGAGTAAGTTGCGGAATGACTGAGTTGGGGTGGGTTTAATGGCAAAGATGATTGACAAAGAACCCAAGTATGAGGGCGAGAAGAAGGTTTGGCACGACTTTTACAAGAATCTTCCGTCTGACTGGGGTGTTTATAATACAAGAAGTATCAATGGGCGCAAATATGATTTTTGCGTGATTTCTCCCAATATGGGGCTTTTTTTGTTGAAGTCAAAGGGCGGAATCCGGATGGGATATTGAATGTTATAAATGCAAATACAATTTTTTTGTCTGGAGCGGAGAATCCAGAAGACAGTCCTCGTGGTCAAGCCAGAGGCTATTGGTTTGATTTGCGGAAGAAAATTCAGCGAGAATTGGGAATGAATCTGTTGGTGATGAGCTTCGTATGCTACCCGTTTATATCTGAGAGTGAATATTTTGCAAAAGCTCCGCAAACTGGAACAGGCCCGTGATCTATGGAAAACGACTGCGGAAGTGACCGGACAGCCGATCAAGGAAATTCATACCGGAAAGGATATATCAGCAGAGGATTTATCTATAGATCACTTTGTGCCGAGATCCTACATTTCAAATGATGAACTATGGAACCTGATACCGATGCGCAAATCGTTGAATTCCAGCAAGAACAATAAGCTTCCACCCCTGGGAAACGTTTTTCCTTCCGTTTGCAAAATATCAATTTTACCTGTACGGATTGATTTTCACCCAGGATGCAGACAGACGGTCACAGGTATTGATCAGGAAATTTGAAAATTGCAGAAAAAATAATCTGAATGCGATTTGTGCTTCTGAGAAGCTCTATATAGGCGGGAATACAGAAACTCAATTTATTAAGTAAAATGGTAGTTGTATTTGACGAGATATGTATACGTTCTTTTTTGAGTAATGCGCATTTTCTCTGATTTGTTTCATATTTAATATTAGTTATAAAAGGATACATTTGCGACATGAAAGAATAAAGATTAAAATCATTATCTGAAGAGTTTTTTAAATGGATTAATGCTTCTAATCGTGGTTTGACCATTTCTCCATATTGTGCTGCTTTTCGAATTTGCTCGAAATCTATTTTCCCTTCAAGAATTCGAACTATGATTTTAGCAGATGTATAGTTAGGAATAGAGATATCTTTCAAGTAATGAAAAACAGCCAGATGTGGATAGTCTTTAAAGAAATGTGAGATTAATCGGATGCAAATTTTTTCCCAGCTCCGAAGAACCTATTCGGTTTGAGGTTATGGGAACAATATGAGGAGATGCAATTGTATGAAAGAAGATAAAACAATTCGCTATTACAATTTAAACGCAAGGGAATTTGCGCTGGGAACTGTATCAGTGGATTTTGAATTTACGCAGAAAAAGTTTACGGACAGGTTGCCGAAGAATGCGGCAATTCTTGATTTTGGATGCGGCTCGGGACGCGATACAAAATATTTTTTATCACAAGGATACCGGGTAGACGCAGTAGATGGTTCCGCCGAATTATGCAAATTGGCAAGTGAATATACAGGAATTGAAGTCAAACACGCATTTTTTAACGAGTTGGAACAGACCGAACAGTATGATGGCATTTGGGCTTGTTCTTCCATATTGCATTTGCCCTTAGATGAACTGAAAGAAGTCATGCGTAAAATGGTGATTGCATTAAAAAACAATGGAACTATTTATACTTCTTTCAAATATGGAACGTTTGAAGGCGAAAGAAACGGACGCTATTTTACGGATATGACGGAAGCAACATTTGCGGGGTTTATAAAACAGATAGAAAATGTAACGATAGAGGAACAGTGGATTTCATTAGATGTACGGCCAGAACGAGGGGATGAAAAATGGCTCAATTTAATTCTGCGGAAAAAATAGACAGCAGCAATGAACCGGTGATTGTGTCAACCAATGTAATGACTGGCGACAGAGACCGAAGCCGATATTTATACTACCAGCTTAAAATGAGTATGTCAAAAGCGAAGGGAATTGATATCATTGTTTCTTTTCTTATGGAATCTGGCATCAGAATGATTTTGAATGATATCAGGCAAGCTTTGGACAAGGGGGCTTCCGTGCGGATTTTGACAGGGAATTATTTAGGAATCACACAGCCGTCCGCGCTTTACCTGATAAAGAAAGAATTTGGTAACCGCATAGATTTACGATTTTACAATGATAAAGAGCGGTCGTTTCATCCCAAGGCATATATTTTCCATTATAAAGATACAAGTGAAATTTACATAGGCTCTTCCAATATTTCAAAAAGCGCATTGACATCAGGAATTGAATGGAATTACCGCTTTAGCAGTATTGCGGATCATAAAAATTATCAGTTATTTTATCATACATTTGAGGATTTATTTTTTAACCACTCAATCATTATAGACAATGAGGAATTGCGCAGATATTCAAAAAACTGGCATAAACCGGCTGTATCGAAAGATCTGGCAAAATATGATAATCTGGAAGATGACATTGATACAAACATTCAGGTATTGTTTCAACCGAGAGGGGCACAGATTGAGGCATTATATGCATTGGAAGACAGCAGAGCTGAAGGGGCGGCAAAAGGTCTTGTTCAGGCAGCTACCGGAGTTGGCAAAACATATCTTGCGGCTTTCGATTCTGTAAAATACAGCAGAGTATTATTTGTGGCGCACAGGGAGGAAATCCTAAAGCAGGCCGCAGTTTCATTTAAGAACGTGCGGCGTTCGGATGACTATGGATTTTTTTATGGGAAGCGGAAAGATACCGATAAATCGGTGATTTTCGCATCTGTTGCGACATTGGGACGGGCAGAGTATTTAAAACAGGAATATTTCCCAAAGGATTATTTTGACTATATTGTCATTGATGAATTTCATCATGCGGTAAATGAACAATATAGAAAAATTGTAAATTATTTCACGCCAAAGTTTATGCTTGGACTCACGGCAACGCCTGAGCGTATGGATGGGAAAAATATTTATGAAATCTGCGATTACAATGTTCCATATGAAATTTCATTAAAAGAGGCAATCAACAAAGGAATGCTGGTGCCGTTTCATTATTATGGCGTCTATGATGATACGGACTACTCCAAACTGCATTTGGTAAAAGGCAGATATGACGAGAGGGAACTGACGGAAATATATAGAAATAACGGCAGGCGATATGAATTAATTTATAAGCATTATATGAAATGTCGTTCCAAGAGAGCGTTGGGATTTTGCTGTTCCCGGCAGCATGCGGAAGAAATGGCAGCGGAATTTTGCGGCAGAGGAATTGCGTCAGTGGCCGTATACAGTCATTCTGATGGTGAATTTTCAGAGGATAGGGAAAAAGCCATTCAAAAGCTGAAAAAGCAGGAAGTGAACGTGATATTTTCCGTAGATATGTTTAATGAAGGAGTGGATATTGCTTCGGTGGATCTAGTGATGTTTCTCAGACCTACGGAGTCGCCTGTTGTGTTTCTGCAGCAATTAGGACGCGGACTCCGTATTTATGCGGGGAAAGAATATCTAAATGTTCTGGACTTTATTGGAAATTATGAAAAAGCAGGAAAAACGCCTCTGCTGCTTGGTGGAGAAAAATCATTTCGCGAAAAAAGAGCCGGCGACTATCATGATGTAGAGTATCCGGATGACTGCATTGTTGATTTTGATGTTCGGTTAATCGACTTATTTAAAGAGCTGGATAAGAAATCGCTGACAGTAAGAGAACGGATCAGACAGGAATATGATCGCGTAAAAGAGTTATTAGACGGGAAAATTCCTACCAGAATGGATTTATTTACTTATATGGAACATGAGGTATATCAGTGCTTCATAAGGCATACGAAGGAAAATCCATTCAGACATTATTTAGAGTATTTGCATAGCTTAAACGAATTATCTGAAGAGGAAGAGGTTCTATACGCAGGAATCGGTAAAGAGTTTTTAACATTAATTGAAACTACGGACATGACGAAAATTTATAAAATGCCTATTTTGTATACATTTTATAATCATGGAAATGTTTTGTTGGAGATTACAGAGGATCAGGTTCTTGCGTGTTGGAAAGATTTTTTTGACAGAAATAAAAACTGGAGGGATTTTTCTGACAGAATCACATATGAGGAATACAAAAACATGACAGATAAACAGCATTTGGCAAAAGCAAAAACAATGCCGATAAAGTTTTTAAAGGCGTCGGGAAAAGGCTTTTTTATTGATAAAGAGGGATATGCTTTGGCAATAAGGGAGGATTTAAGGGAAGTCGTAAAAAATGATGCTTTCTGTGAGCATATGAAAGATATATTGGAGTATCGGACGATGGATTATTATCGCAGGCGGTACAAAGGAGAGTAGAGCAAAATATTACCAGAGATGATTTGTTTGAGGAAGGGACAGAATGAAATCGAAGAATATGAAAGAATGGAAAAATGTAACTGACAGCTTTTCGGAGGAGCAAAGGCATTACAAGAATACATATATGGAAATATGCGAGGTATATGATGAAGTTGTAGAAGTAAGCCTTTTTTCATCCAAGACAGATCCATATGAAATCTATTTTTCCTATGGTATCATGTATGGTATTATTTACGTGGAGAAGGAGGATGCAGATGCAAAGCGTGAGGAAATAAAAATAGAACTTCAGGCAGAATATCAAAAAAGCAGGGAGCCCTCCGATGAATTTGTTACTTCATTTGTGAAAAAGCATCATGTGTGTTTTCCAAATGATATCGTTTTTGATACAGATGCATTTTTTGATGCATTTTTATAATTCATGCGAGGAAAGAGATGAAAATACAATGCTGCGATACGTCCATACCAATCTGATCGCAAGGGATTGTCAAAAGTTAATTTCCTTTTATAAAAAAGTATTCCACTGCAGGAGCATCGGGGAAACCCTATACAAAATGGGAGAATCAGAAGATTTGCAGCCGCAATATCCTGTAGAAATATCTGCTGATGGAAAGATAGATGGAAGATTTGTATTTTGGAACCGCTCTTTGAATCATAAAAATGGAAGCACTATAATAAAAGACGCAAAATAGATGATGGATATTTCCAGAGATTATCAGAGCAGATTACGTGCAGGCGACCCGGAGTTGGTGCTGCCTGTAATTGCATATTATGGTACGGGGCGTTTATGGGATTACCACACAGAACAAATTGCTGAAAAAATAGGGTTAAAAGAGCCAAGAACTAAAATTGTGGTGTATAAGCCAAAAAATGCTTATGGAGGAAATGAAAAATGGTTGAACCTTCAAAAAGGGACTGGAAATTATATAGGGGAAAAATTGTCGGATGGCAGGAACATTACATGGAAAAACTGATAAAGGAATATGCCGACTATTTGTGCAGCGACCTATCGGCATCCACCAAGTTTTGGGAGATAGAGAAAAGGATTAGGAAAGACAGAAAAAGACCGGGTGTGTGTACTGAGTTAAGAAAATCCAGTATGTTTTGGGACATTGCCGGACTGATTAATGACAAAGTTATTTCGATGGATGATCTGGAAGAATTTAGTGATGACTTAAAAGAAGCGGTTGCGTTGATTTTGAGGAGATGAAAAACCTGCATACTTATTTTGATAGTATCAGATCTGTGTTGGACGAGAAAAAGTTCAGCCACCGGATTCTGATGGAATATGAGGAACTTAGTTCCGGGAATATGGTAAAAGAACATCAGAAAGATTACAAAAGATTTTTTATTGTCAGAGAGGCACCTAAGCGTGGAAGGAAGGTTGAATACAATCAGGAGGCCATAGACATCCACAGGAAGAACAGTATCGGTTGGTTTGTATTTGCTACAAACGATATCAAAGATCCCGTGAGGGCACTTGAAATATACCGGATGAAGGATGCCATCGAAAAACATTATCATGACCTGAAAAATGACCTGGATATGAAAAGGCTGCGTATAAATTTCGTCAGCGGCAATGGACGGCCGGCTGTTTATCCAATATATTGCCCTGATACTTTCTTCGCAGATCAAAAACGTCATGAACGAGGCTGGATGGTTTAAAAGCCATAATATTCAGGAAATCATAGATGAGATGAAATCCCTGCGGGTAGTTTCTATTGAAGGAAAACGCAAGCGGATTTATACAACGATGACATCTTTTCAGAAAGAAATCGTGGAACTCTTTGATCCGTCTTTGGTAAAATAAGGAACCTTGCAAGAGCAAGGACCTGATAAGCGTTTTCTTTCAGCTCCGAAGAACCTATTCGGTTTGAGGTTATCGCATAACCCAAGGTTTGGCTCCGCAACCGGCTGCATGCCGACACAATCAATTGCTTCATAACCAACGATAGCTGATCTTGTCGCTATCCTCTATAAAGATTATAGCACAAAACAGATTCAAGTGATACAAAATATTTTATATCACAGGGATACCGGGTAGATGCAGTAGATGGTTCCGCCGAATTATGCAAATTGGCAAGTGAATATACTGGAATTGAAGTCAAGCACGCATTTTTTAACGAGCTGGAACAGGTCGAACAGTATGACGGTATTTGGGCGTGTTCTTCATATTGCATTTGCCCTTAGATGAACTGAAAGATGTTATGCATAAAATGGTGAATGCATTAAAAGACAATGGGATTATTTATACTTCTTTCAAATATGGAATGTTTGCAGGCGAAAGAAACGGACGCTATTTCACGGATATGACGGAAGATACATTTGTAGGTTTCATAAAACAGATAGAAAATATAACGATAGAGGAACAGTGGATTTCATTAGATGCACGCCTAAAACGAGAGGATGAAAAATGGCTCAATTTAATTCTGCGGAAAAAATAGACAGCAGTAATGAACCGGTGATCATGTCAACCGATGTAATGACCGGTGACAGAGACCGAAGCCGATTTTTATACTACCAGCTTAAAATGAGTATGTCAAAGGCGAAAGGAATCGATATCATTGTTTCGCAAAAACAATGCCGATAAAGTTTTTAAAGGCATTGGGAAAAGGATTTTTACTGAAACTATGAGCGCATATTTCAGGCAGAGAACCAGGAGGAAACTTTTTGAAGAATTTTACAAGATCAGACTTGACATTTTCTCTGTGCGGATTGAATTGCGGACTGTGTACCCTGCGGCTGGGAGGGCATTGCCCGGGATGCGGAGGAGGAGAAGGAAACCAGTCCTGCAAAATAGCAAGATGCAGCCTGCAGCACCAAAAGCCGGAGTATTGCAGTCAGTGCCAGGAATTTCCCTGTGAAATATATAAGGATATAGATGTGTTTGACTCGTTTATCACTCATCAAAATCGGAGGAAGGATCTGGAGAGACAGCAGAAGATCGGCGCGGAAGCGTACCGGGCAGAGCAGGAAGAGAAAATACATATTTTGGATTGGCTGCTGAAAAATTGCAATGACGGGCGAAAAAAGACGTTTTACTGCCTGGCCGTGAATCTGCTGGAGCTGGAAGAGATTAAAAAAGTGACGGAGCAGGCCAGGTCGGATGAAAAATTCCAGGAGATGACGATAAAAGAAAAAGCTGCCTGCCTGGCCGGGCAATTTCAGAAAGCGGCAGACCGGCGGGGCATTTTATTGAAATTGAGAAAGAAAAAGTAATGGAAAAGGCGGATGTTTTTGTTGTGATAAATACTGCGAAAAGTAAAGGATATCATCGACAGGACAAGCGAAGAGACAGACGAAAAGCAGCAGAACTTAGGAGTAAATTCATCATGGATATCCAACATTTTTACATAGAAAAGGGCCAGGGCGAGCCAATCATCCTGCTTCATGGAAACGGAGAGGACAGCAGCTATTTTCAAGGGCAGATCAGTGCGCTTTCCAAGCAATATCACGTATATGCGATCGAAACCCGGGGACACGGAAAAACTCCAAGGGGCAGCAGGCCCTTCACGATACGGCAGTTTGCGGAGGATCTTCTGGGCTTTATGGATGAACACGAAATCCACAAGGCGCATCTGCTGGGATTTTCAGACGGCGGAAATATTGCCATGGTTTTTGCGCTGCACCATCCGGACCGTGTAAACCGACTGATCCTGAACGGCGCGAATCTGAATGCGGCCGGGGTGAAACGATCGATTCAGATTCCCATTGAGATCGGATATAGAATTGCATCAAAATTTTCTGAAAAAAATGATTCTGCCAGATTCCATGCGGAAATGCTCGGACTGATGGTCAATGATCCCAATGTAAATCCGGAGGAACTCTCAGGAATCCGGGCGAAAACTCTGGTTATCGCAGGAACAAAGGACATGATAAAAGAAGAGCATACGAGGCTGATCGCAGCGAACATTCCCGATTCGGAACTTGTTTTTATCAAGGGAAATCATTTTATCGCAAATAAAAAGCCGGAAGAATTTAATCAGGCGGTGGTGGATTTTTTGAAGAGGTAGTTTTCTGCGGCTTCACTATGTTGATGAACTCGGACGTAGCCACGCAGCTGCGGTTGAGGCGAAGCGGAGGGTGCTGACCCCGCTGTGGCTGGAGCTGATCGAGGAGGGCAGGCGTGACGGTTCCATCCGCACAGAATACGCCGGAGAGCTTTCCGAGCTGCTCCCGCTCATCAATTTTTGGCTGCTCCCGTCCGTATTTCCGGTAGATGCCGACGAGATCCGGCATAAGTGCCGGATAGGAACTGTTGATAAACAGACAAAATATGTGATAAAATGAACACATAGCGTAAAGCTCCATATGAAAAAATAAAACAGCATCTGCAATCCATTTGCTCTGCGGATTGTCTGCAAAAGACAGAGGAGATCAAAAATGACAGAAATAAAACAAATCCCATGTGGAATGGTAAACACATATCTGCTGAAAGGAAAAAACGGAGCTGTCCTGGTGGACACCGGTGAGACGGCGGATCGGGAAAAGGTACTCAAGGCATGTGAAAATGAAAACGTCCGGCTCCTCTTGCTGACTCACGGCCACATCGACCATATCCAGAACGGGGCGTACCTGGCGCGGAAGCTTCACGTACCGATCGCGATGCATCAAAAAGACGCGGAGCTGATCCGGAATCAGTTTGCGCAGGCATTGGAAGGCACCGGATTATTTGGAAAAATCCTTGCGGCAGCTTCCAGAAGCAAGATGAAAAAGAACCAGATCGAATCCTTTGATCCGGAACTGTTTTTGCGGGAGGGGGATTCGCTGGAGCCATATGGCGTGCAGGCATCCGTGATGGAGCTGCCCGGGCATACAAAAGGCTCCATTGGGCTGGACGTGGAAGGCAGGGCGGTCATTGTGGGGGATGCGCTGATGCACATGCTTCGCCCGGGAGCGGCCAGTATTTACGCTGATCGGGAAAAATTAAAGGAGAGCGCAAAGCGGATCACGGCACTTGGAAACAGAACCATTTACTTCGGACACGGGACGCCAGTGCCGAACAGGGAGTGGAAGCGGTAAGGAGTTGTCTGGAAATATCCTGCAATTCCCGGCCCGCCCCTCTCATTTTTTATACGGATTTTCATAATCCGTGCAGAGACGGGCTGGTGTTATTGCTCTGCCAAAAGAAGAAGGGAAACATCCTTTAGTTGTAATGAACCATGGATTTGCAGGAAGAGGGAATTGGATTTGTCGCTATTTCACAGGCATTAGCAGAAAATGGAATTGCCGCAGCACGGTTTTTGCGAATGGATAAGTGGGTTGGATGCTCCTTGGAGTATCCAACCGCACAGATGGAAAGGTTTTCCGGCCCCGCGCTTTCAAGGTCTTGACGGCATCTGGAACCCGGCAAGCGCCTTGTTCAAATAGTCATTAAAAGGCTTCATGATCCGAAAAAGCTCTGCCGCTTTTGCGACAACCCCTTCCGCATCCTTCCATTCCTCGTCCTTCAGCGGATATTCCAGATACCAGCTCTTATACTTTAAATATTCCGCCTGGGGATGCTCCTTCTCATATCCCGCGGGAACCCTCTTCAACACCGTTCCCTTTACCGTAAAATGCTGTTCAAATTCCGGCTCATGGATCACCCGTTCCCATTCCCCGCCGTTTTGCGCGATATAATCCCGTACCATTGCGGTCGCGTCCTTAAACATATCCGCAAACAGCCCGCCGCCTAAAAAGGATTGATCACCGGGCTTGATCATCAGATAATATCCGACCGGAACCGGCAGCTTGCCCTTAGAGGAGATATGGGCGCGGAACGCAGGGTTATAAGGCGATTTGTCATGGCTGAAACGGGTATCCCTGACAAGCTTAAACGTCAGGTCCTTGGGATCATTCTGTAAAATGCTGCTGTCAAACTTTCCGATCTCCAGCATCAATGCCTGCAGGAAATGTTCAAATTCGGCATTGGCCTTTTTATAGTCGTCCTTGTTCGCGTGATACCATTCACGGTTGTTATTCATGCTCAATGCCGATAAGTAATCCATGATCAACTGTGTATTCATCATCTTTCGTCTCCTTTATAAGCTATGTATCTGTATTTTTTATGGTTTCTGGACCACGGAAAGCTGTGTGGAATCTAAAAATTCCTGTATTAGATTTCTCGTGCGTTCCGGAGAACGGTAGGGCTTGCAGAATGAAAAATCCTGAGACAGGCCGTCAATTTCTTCCATCGCATTTTTTACGTCCACGATAGTCTGGACAGGGATTTCCGAGGCTGCCGTATAATCCAGCTGCAGCGGGTGGATCCGGTGGTTTTGGATCGCGTAATTCACCCGGTCTTTGCATTTGCATCTGCCGCCGCCGTATTCTCCGCAATACTGCCCAAGAAAGTCCGCCATTTTTCTGCGCGCCCGGGAAAGCCGCTGGCGATACGCCTCCGGGGTCATTTCCAGAATCTCCCCCGCAATGCGGCTGTCCAGCTGGAACATGGTCCCCAATATGAAAATGCATCTGCTTTCCGGATCAAGGCACTGCAGCATTACATTGGTACAGGACATTTTCAGCTCCTCCGCCAGCAGTTCCTTTTCCACATTCTGCGTCAGATCCGGCACATCCTGTAATTTTCCGTTTTCGATATCATCTCCATAATACTCGAAGCTCAGCGGAAAACGGGCGAACATGTGCTTTTTATAATTTTTCAGATGATTCACCGCGATGCGGAACACCCAAGTTGTAAATGCGCTGTCACCCCGAAAAGAAGACAGATGCGTGATCATTTTCAGCAGAATGTCCTGCGCGGCATCCTCCGCGTCCGCAAAGGTGCCGAGCATCCGCAGGGATAGATTAAATACCATGTCCTGTACGCCCGCAACAAGCGTTTCCAGGGCTTTCTTATCACCGGCAGTCGCCTGACCGACCAATGCCTGCATTTCCTGATTCGTTTTTTTATCCATAGATTTTTACCTCCTCTTTCATTAGACAACGCACGTTCTCCTGTGTGACAAAAAATAAGAAAAAACTTAAAAATGATTCCAAACGTACAGTTAGAATTTATTTGACATGAGTATATTTTAACATAGGATTCAGATTTTTTCCTGACAAATATTCCGTTCGTTCCCGCAAAGCTGATGTTTCGTTCCATTTGTCTTAAAAACACATCTGTCCGGCCGATACCATAATTGAGAGATCAAAAAAGAAAGGAGAAGTTTTGAAATGGGTTATTTTGAAATGGGTTATTCAGGTGTAGGCAGTGTTTTGCCGAATCTTGCCCGGAATACCGGCGGAACGCGGGGAACACAAGAATATGGAGCCGGTATCACGGGACTGCCGCATGGCACGGCCGTGCCTGTACAAAGCTTTTCAGATATGCTTCAAACGGCAGGAGAGACAAAAGAGGCGTCAAGGTCAGACATGTATCAGCAGTATCTAAAACAGAGGTACGGCAATGTAATGATCCAAAGTGTTGGGAAAGACCAGAGCAGCATGGACAAGATCGGGGCGGCTACGTCAGGGACCGGGAACGTCGTGATCGCGCCGAATATCCTGGAGCAGATGGCAGATGATCCGAAAAAGGCATCCTACTATGAAGCACAGATCCGGCATTATTTTGATTCGCTGCCTCAGTGCAAAGCGCAGCTTTCACTTATGGGACATGAGATTCATTCCTCCGGTATCGTGATCCACCCGGACGGCACCGTAACGCACTATGTCAGCGGCGATCTGAAACCGGAGGTAAGGGCCAGGATCGAGGCTCAGATGAAAGCCGAGGCGGAGGAGAAGGCCAAACGTAAGCGGATGTACCAGAAACGCAGTGAGGAAACGGCCGGGCTGCGCCGCCAGGAAATGGAACTGGCTTACAGGAAACAGAGTATGCTGGGAGATATTTTGATATAAGAGAAATGCCGTTACATGTCACATTTCGGCTGATCAGATCTGCGAAGCGCTTATTTTTTTACAGATTGATATGCCTTCGTTTTTCTGTTATGATAGAGACGATCCGCTTGCCCAAAGAGTTCATTTCCTTTTGACGGTTGGATCATACACGGAAATAGCAATGCGGAACCGCAGTGAAATCAACGGAGGTATGCCATGGAATTATACGGACGAAAAAATAAGAGAGAACCGCTTTCCCAGATCAAATTGTCAGATTCGCAGAAAGAAAAGCTGAAAGCTGAGATCCGGACGTTTTATCTGGATGAGCGGGGGGAAGAGATCGGCATGATCGAGCAGATGCAGCTGCTGGAATTATTCGAGCGGAACATGGCGCCGATCATCTACAACAAAGCCCTTGACGACGCAAAAGTGTGGTTTACCCAGATGATGGATAATCTGGATTCAGATTACTATGCATTGTATAAGGAAGAATAAGTACTGCGGGCCGGATGCCTGTGAAACATCAAAAAGGGAGACACTATGGAAACAGAATTGGAAAAAGAACTGATTTTACAGCATGGCCGTCCCGCCGATTGCGGAGGCAGGACAGAGCGGGAGACGGCGGTGTACGACCTGCTGGATTCTCTGCAGATTGAGTACGACAGAGTAGACCACGAGGCAGCATTTACGATGGAAGCATGCGAGGCGATCGACCGGGTCCTGGAACCAGCCGCAATCTGCAAAAACCTTTTCCTGTGCAATGCGCAGAAAACAAAATTCTACCTGCTGATGATCCTGGGAGATAAAAAATTTAAGACCAAGGACATTTCCCATCAGATCAACAGCTCGCGGCTTTCCTTCGCGCCGGAGGAATATATGGAAAAATATCTCGGCATTACGCCAGGTTCCGTCAGCGTGATGGGATTGATGAACGACCAGGACAACCAGGTGTCGCTCCTGATTGATGAGGATGTGATCCGGGAAGAATATGTGGGATGCCATCCCTGCATCAATACGTCCAGCATTCGGATGAAGACGGGGGAGCTTCTGGAAAAAATTCTGCCGGCGGTTCATCATGAGTATAGGGTGGTGAAATTATGACCAGAGCCAGCTTATTTCCGGAAACAGCAGATGGATCACAAAGGTGACTGCCATGAACAGCAGCAGAACAGCCACGCCGTAATACACGATTTTGAAGCATTTCCTCAAGAAACTTTTTGCATTTTCCAGATCAGAATAAATGGAAGATACCTTTTCATCTGTCAGGTTTTTCTCTCTTACATCCTGAACATCAATATCCTTCACCAGTTCATCCAGAGACATGCCAAAATAGTCGCTTAACAGGACCAGCCTTTGAAAATCAGGATAAGACTGGCCTGCCTCCCATTTCGAGATCGTTTGCCGTGAAACCTGCAGCTCCAGCCCAAGCTCCTCCTGGGATAAGCCCTGTTTTTTTCTCATAGCCAACAGCTTTTCATTAAATTTCATTCTGAAAAATCCTCCTTCATTTTTGGACAGCCTTCCATAAAGCATGACCGGGAGGCTGACTGATGACGTGAGTATATCGTACTTCATGTCAGATGGCAACCAACTATTGTTGGCAATCTGTCAATTCAGGCTGACATATGTTACTGTGAGCGCCCAGTCAGGGTGTGAACAGTTACTGACATATCGATATAGACTCCTTCCGTACTGTGAATAAATAGTAATAATCTGATTTTCATGTTATAATTTTATTCATACGGAGGAAAATCAAAAGATGAAAACACTATTTAAAATGGATATGAAAAATTACGCGGATTCCGACACCCGCATCCGCAGGCCGTCAGCCCGGGCGGTCATACGGGTGGCGGACGGAAGGCTGGCATTGGTTTACAGCAGAAAACATCAATATTATAAATTCCCGGGCGGCGGAATCCGGGACGGCGAGGACCATGCGGAAGCACTGGCGAGAGAGGTGCAGGAGGAAACCGGCCTTCGTATAAGGAGAGATTCCATTCGGGAATACGGCAGCGTGCTCCGTCTTCAAAAAAGCGGAAGGCAGGAAGATACTGTATTTGAGCAGGAAAATTTTTATTATACCTGCTCGGCAGAGACAGCGGCGGGACGACAGAACCTGAATGCATATGAAAAGGAATCCAGATTTGAACTGCAGTATGTACACGCCCGGGAGGCGGCAGCGATGAATAAGGCATGCAAAGTTCAAGATGATTTTGACCTGGTCATGATCGCCAGGGATACGGCCACGTTGGAGATTGTCAGCGGCCTGACCCCGGAGCCTTCCGTTTCCATGGCGGAATTTCTGCTGAAAACCGCTGTAAAAACCAATCCGGGCCCGTGGGAGCAGCACAGCAGATATGCGGCAGAGAGCGCCGGACGGATTGCCGAACGCTGTCCGGGGCTGGATCCGGAACGGGCGTATATTTACGGACTGCTCCATGACATTGGCCGCAAATTCGGAATCAGCGGTCTGGCCCATGTATACGACGGGTATCACTATCTGATGGAGCTGGGATATGCAAACGCCGCCCGGATTGCGCTGACACATTCGTTCAATCTGAAAGACATCCGGGATTATATTGGAAAATTCGATATCACCGAATCTGAGCAGGAGGAGATCAGGGCGTTTCTGGCTGAGATAGAATACAATGACTACGACTGTCTGATCCAGCTGTGCGATGCCATTGCGAAGGCTGACGGGATTGTTTCGCTGGAAGAAAGAATGAACGATGTGAAAAGCAGGTACGGATATTACCCGCAGAAAAAATGGGACAGGAACATTTGGCTGAAAACATATTTTGAAGAGAAAATGCAGGAAGAGTTATACCAGGTTGTGGGAGCAGGAGTGTAACTCATGTCACACATTGACGAAGCGTACCCTTTTGTTAAGAATCCGTGCAAAATTGCAAGCGGAAACTGGTAGATATTTTCCGCATTGGATTCTATACTTGTCTGTATGAAGAGCAAACCCGCGCGGCAGGAAAATTTCCCGGCCATACGGCCTGCTTTTCAGAAACTGCAAAATTACATTCCCGGCAGAAAGGGTGGATTTCTATGAATTTAGGAAACAGTTTATTTCATGCAAGAAAAAAATGCGGACTCTCCCAGGAGGATGTGGCGGAGAAGCTGGGGGTCAGCCGGCAGACCATCTCAAAATGGGAAACCGGAGTTTCCCAAAGTTAAAGATACCACATCAATCCCACGCGGACTTTTGCTCAACCGATACAGCCGGAGGGCTGGATAACAAGAAAAGGCGGTATGCGCCCCGTGG
>CAJSZT010000073.1:0-18009 GCA_910573785.1 Lachnospiraceae bacterium
TGGATTTGGTACAAGATACCGTATATGTGCATTATAGCACGTGCATCTACGAATAGGATGATTCTTTTTGCTTTTTGGTTTGATTGCAGCCGTAGGCTGCGGTATGGTATAATGCTGAAAAGAAGGTTACGATTCAGTTACTGTTCACGCGGTGCCGTGCGCTTGCTGCTAACACGATTCACAGACGGACAGACTGTGAAGCGTAACCGGACGAAACCAGGACAGGGAGAGTATCTATGGCACATGAGCATAAGATCCGCTCCGTTCAGCCCGGGAGTATTGCTTGGGAGATGGGCATCAAGCCGGGGGACCGGCTGCTCTCGGTGGACGGACAGGAGATCGAGGATGTATTTGATTATCGTTATTATATAGAAGAAGAGGAGATCCTGCTGCTGATCGAGAAGCCGGACGGCGAGCAGTGGGAGCTGGAGATAGAGAAGGAGATTTACGAAGACCTGGGGCTGGAATTTGAACAGGGGCTGATGGATGAATACCGTTCCTGCCGGAACAAGTGCATTTTCTGCTTCATCGACCAGATGCCGC
This sequence comes from Lachnospiraceae bacterium, assembly GCA_910573785.1. Taxonomy (GTDB): domain Bacteria; phylum Bacillota; class Clostridia; order Lachnospirales; family Lachnospiraceae; genus Schaedlerella. The sequence continues at coordinate 544 of CAJSZT010000073.1, forward strand.
CTGGGATGCGGGATACGCTGTATTTTAAGGACGATGATTCCCGGCTGTCCTTCCTCCAGGGCAACTATGTGACGCTGACCAACATGAGCGAACACGATATTCGGCGGATCATCCGATTCCATTTAGAGCCCATCAACATTTCCTTTCAGACCATGAATCCCAAGCTTCGCTGCAGGATGCTGCACAATCGGTTTGCCGGGGAAGCTTTGAAAAAGGTGGACATGCTCTATGAGGCCGGGATCGAGATGAACGGGCAGATCGTCCTGTGCAAGGGATTCAATGACGGGGAAGAGCTGGATCGGAGTATCCGGGAACTGACCCGGTACCTGCCTTTCCTGCGTAGCGTGTCCGTGGTGCCCGTGGGGCTGACCCGGTTTCGGGAGGGGCTGGAGCCTTTGGAGCCCTTTACAGGGGAGGAAGCCCGGAAGGTGCTGGAGCTGATTCACGGATGGCAGGAACGCCTGTATCCGGAACATGGCCTGCACTTCATCCACGCCAGCGACGAGTGGTACATCCTGGCCGGGGAGGAACTGCCGGAGGAGGAGTCCTATGACGGGTATCTGCAGCTGGAAAACGGGGTCGGGATGCTGCGTCTGCTTCTGAACGAATTTGCAGAGGCATTGGACGAGGAGAAGGGCGACCAGGAGGAACGGAGACTTTCTCTTGCCACCGGGCTTCTGGCCGCACCTTATCTGGAACGGATGGCAGAGCAGCTTCGGGAAAAGTTTCCCCGTACAGAGGTCATGGTCTGCCCGGTGAAAAATGAATTTTTCGGGGAGCAGATCACGGTGTCGGGGCTGATCACGGGGCAGGACCTGGTGAAGCAGCTTTCCGGGAAGGATCTGGCGGAGCGGCTTTTGCTCCCCTGCAATATGCTGCGTGCCGAGGAAGACGTATTTTTAGATGATTTTACGGTTTCCCAGGTAGAGAGTGCTTTACAAGTGCCGCTGAATATTGTAAAATCAAGCGGTCAGGATCTGCTGGACGCAATCCTGGCAAGGAATCCTGACGCAGAGAGACCGTGATTATGCCTTTATAAATACGGCAGGATATCTGACAGATATATAGGGATTCCAAACCGAAACCAATCAGGGATGAAACGGACCGGAGAGCAAAAAAACAGCCTTCGGTCAGAATACAGGAAGGAATATAGAAGATGAGTAAACCAGTAGTAGCAGTAGTAGGCCGCCCCAATGTGGGAAAGTCTACGTTATTCAACGCCCTGGCGGGAGGCATGATCTCTATCGTGAAGGATACGCCGGGGGTGACAAGGGACCGGATCTACGCGGACGTGAGCTGGCTGGACCGGGAGTTTACCATGATCGATACGGGAGGAATCGAGCCGGACAGCAAGGATATCATCCTCTCCCAGATGCGGGAGCAGGCGCAGATCGCCATCGACACGGCGGATGTCATTATCTTTATCACCGATGTTCGGCAGGGGCTTACAGACGCGGACTCCAAGGTAGCGGATCTGCTTCGGCGTTCCGCCAAGCCGGTAGTCCTGGTGGTAAACAAGGTGGACAGCTTTGAGAAGTTCATGCCCGATGTATACGAGTTTTACAATCTGGGGATCGGCGACCCCATTCCCATCTCGGCGGCCTCACGGCTGGGGCTGGGGGACATGCTGGATGTGGTGATCTCCCATTTCCCGGAAGGGGCCGGCACGGAAGAGGAGGATGAACGCCCCCGGATCGCCATCGTAGGGAAGCCCAATGTGGGAAAATCCTCCATCCTCAACAAGCTGGCCGGGGAGAACCGGGCCATTGTATCGGATATCGCGGGAACCACCCGGGATGCCATCGACAGTGTAGTAAAATATGACGGAAGGGAATATGTACTGATTGATACGGCGGGGCTGCGCAGGAAGAGCAAGATCAAGGAAGAGCTGGAACGCTACAGCATCATCCGGGCGGTGACGGCAGTGGAGCGCGCGGATGTAGTGCTGATGGTCATTGACGCGGTGGAAGGGGCCACCGAGCAGGACGCCAAGATTGCGGGGATCGCCCATGAGCGGGGCAAAGGCGTGATCATCGTGGTCAATAAATGGGATGCCATTGAGAAAACGGATAAGACCATGCGGGAGTATGAGAATCAGATTCGGCAGATTTTGTCCTTTATGCCTTATGCGGAGATCATGTATGTGTCGGCCATGACCGGACAGCGCCTCACCAAGCTGTATGACAGGATCGATATGGTCATTGCCAACCAGACGCTTCGTGTGGCTACCGGGGTGCTCAATGAGATCCTCAGCGAGGCGGTGGCTATGCAGCAGCCTCCGTCGGACAAGGGCAAGCGGCTGAAGCTCTATTATATGACCCAGGTTGCGGTGAAGCCGCCGACCTTTGTGATCTTCGTAAATGACAAGGAGCTGATGCATTTTTCCTACACAAGGTATCTGGAAAATAAGATCCGGGAGGCGTTTGGATTCCGGGGGACGGCACTGAAATTCTACATCAGAGAAAGAAAGGAAAAGGGGCGGTAGGATCATGGAACGTATCATCTGTCTGGCAATCGGTTATATATGCGGGCTTCTGCAGACCGGATATCTGGTCGGCAAAATGAACCACGTGGATATCAGGAAGGAAGGGAGCGGAAACGCAGGCTCCACCAACGCGCTCCGGGTTATGGGCTGGAAAGCGGGCGCCATGACCTTTGCGGGCGATGTGATCAAATGCCTGGCGGCGGTCCTGATCGCGCGGTACCTTTACCGGGATACCGAGTATGTGCCGCTGCTTGCCATGTATGCGGGAATGGGCGCCACATTGGGGCATAATTTCCCGTTTTATCTCAAATTCAAGGGTGGCAAGGGAATCGCGGTATTGGCCGGGCTGGTACTGGCGACAGGGTTTGTGATGGTGCCGATCCCGCTGACCGCGTTTTTGATCGCGGTCCTTTTGACACGGTATGTATCTCTGGGGTCGCTTCTGGCCTCCTCCATGTTTTTCCTGGAGGTGCTGTTTTACGGACAGCTGGGAGGCTTTGACATGGAATTCAGGTATCGGATGGAGCTGTATGTACTTGTATTTCTGCTGATGGCGCTGGCCTGGGTGCGGCACAAGGAGAATATCAAAAGACTGCTGGCAGGTACGGAGAATCCGTTCAGGAGCAAGAAATAACTCGGGATCGGCTTGAAAAAAAACAGGAAAGGAAACTGTCAGGACAGTTTAGAAGGTGAGAATATGGCGAATATCGGTGTGCTCGGCGCAGGAAGCTGGGGAACAGCGCTCAGCGTTCTGCTGTATAACAATGGAAATGAAGTGGCGGTGTGGTCCATTGACCCTGCGGAAGTGCAGATGCTCAATGAAAAGCGGGAGCATGAGAAAAAACTGCCGGGCGTGAAGCTGCCGGAGGATATGAAGATTACGGGAGACCTGGAAGGGACGATAAAAGGAAAGGATTTTCTGGTCCTTGCGGTGCCATCCCCGTTTACCAGGGCGACGGCAAAAAAGATGTCTCCTTTCGTTGCAGAGGGGCAGATCATTGTAGATGTGGCAAAGGGGATTGAGGAGAGTACTCTGATGACCCTCTCCCGGCAGATTGAGGAAGAGATTCCCCAGGCGGATGTAGCGGTGCTGTCCGGCCCCAGCCATGCGGAGGAAGTGGGACGGGGGCTGCCCACCACCTGCGTCATCGGGGCGCGGACGAAGAAAACGGCGGAATATCTCCAGTCTGTCTTTATCAGTAAGGTATTCCGGGTCTATACCAGCCCGGATATCTTAGGGATTGAGCTGGGCGGCTCCCTGAAAAATGTGATCGCTCTGGCGGCCGGGATCGCGGACGGCCTGGGCTACGGCGACAATACCAAGGCTGCGCTGATTACCAGAGGAATTGCGGAGATTGCAAGGCTGGGAGTGAAGATGGGCGGAAGGATCGAGAGCTTTACCGGGCTGACCGGTATCGGCGACCTGATCGTGACCTGCGCCAGCGTCCACAGCCGGAACCGTAAGGCAGGCTTCTTGATCGGGCAGGGCAGGACCATGGAGCAGGCCATGGAAGAGGTCCAGATGGTGGTGGAAGGTGTGTATTCCGCTAAAGCCGCTAAAAAGCTGGCCCAGCAGTATCAGGTATCCATGCCCATCGTGGAAGCGGTCAATGAAGTTCTGTTCGAGGGAAAGAACCCGGCAGAGGCCGTGGACGGGCTGATGATGCGTGCTTCCCGCAGCGAAAACGCGTCGCTGCCCTGGGAGGAATGATGATACGGAATGCCAGATGATTCATCTGCTGTGAGTACGAAAAGAGTATGAATCGCAAAACCAGGGCCTGTCACACCAGTGGAGTCTGATGTGGCAGGCCTTGGCTTTATTTTTATAAAATTAGTGCATGGGACAGCCCTGTGCCGGGCAGATCTCCCGCGCTTCCCGCAGAAGCGCCCGTTCATAGATCATTTCCCCGGCAATGCTGACTGCGATCTCTTCCGGCGTCACTGCCTTGATGGCCGTACCGATAGGGGCGTGTACCCGGGAGAGGACGTCCTTTTCGATACCGCATTCCAGAAGCTTTTGATTCACAAAGGCCGTTTTGCGCCGGGAGCCGATGACGCCCACATAGGCAGGCGGATTTTGCAGGACCTGGCGCAGTACGTCAAAATCATGGGTGTGGCCGTTGGTCATGACTACTACATAGTCTGACGGAGTGAGGTCCAGATAATCGGAAATATGAAAATAATCGCCGCAGAGGACGGTTTCTGCCTCAGGAAAGAGCTTCGGGAGGGAAAGCTCCGGCCGGTTGTCTATCACTGTGATACGGAAATCAATCCTGCTCAGCACAGGCACCAGCGCCTGGGTGCAGTGTCCGCCGCCGAAGATCACGGCACGGTCCTGTACCGGAAGGGGCATGGTGAAGGAAGTCGTTGTTTTCCGGCATTTCATATCGGAAGATGGCAGAGCGGCACCAGTACGGGACGGCAGGGGAGGTGCTGCTGTCTGCCCGGATTCTCCAAGGGAATCGTAAACCTCCGGGAAGATACCGGGAACCGGCCTGCCCTCGTTATCCAGCAGAGCGGGGAGGGAACCATCCAGATGCAGCACGAGCTGCCCCGGCTGATGTGCGCTGAGCATGACCAGCACCCGGGAGACAAGCCGTTTCCATTCCTTTGCGGCAGGATCGATATACTGAAAAAAGACCGAGATCTCGCCCCCGCAGACCATCCCGAGATCGTTTCCGGACTGCTCCCGGAGCTTGAAGCAGTATTCCCCGGAGCACTTCTTTTGGAGCAGTGTCCGGGCCGTCTCCTCCGAACGGTGCTCCGCCGCGCCGCCGCCGATGGTGCCGCAGAGCCGTCCACCTTCTCCGACAAGCATCTGGGCTCCGGCGCCCCGGGGCGAGGAGCCGCTTTTTGAAGTGATGGTGACGAGCATCAGGTCATGGTGATGCTCCAGCTCCTCTGATATTTTAGAAAAAACAGCATTCATATCAGGATTCCTTTCTTGTAATTAAAAAAAGTATAGCATATTTTTGGATTTTATCATACCCCCCTTTTTTTCTGCATACATTGTTATCAGCAGAACAAGGGGGTATTTTTATGGACTCATTTCAGTTATACAAGGATATGAAAGCAAGGACCGACGGGGAAATCTATATCGGCGTGGTCGGTCCGGTTCGGACAGGCAAGTCAACCTTTATCAAGCGGTTTATGGATCTGCTGGTCCTTCCCAACATGACCGATGAAAACAGTAGGGAACGTACAAAGGATGAGCTGCCCCAGTCGGCATCCGGCACCACGATCATGACCACAGAGCCGAAATTTGTCCCCAAGGACGCGGCCTCCATCCAGCTCTCGGAGGATGTGGAGGTGAAGATCCGGCTCATCGACTGTGTGGGCTTCATGGTAGAGGGGGCTTCCGGGCACATCGAGAACGACACGGAGCGGCAGGTGAAGACGCCCTGGTTTGAGTACGAGATCCCGTTTACAAAGGCGGCGGCCATCGGGACCCAGAAGGTCATCCACGACCATGCCACCATCGGTCTGGTGGTCACGACGGATGGCAGCATCTGCGACCTGCCCCGGGAAAATTATGTGGCGGCGGAGGAGCGGACCATCCAGGAGCTGCAGTCCATCGGAAAACCATTTATCATTTTGTTGAACTGCACCAAGCCATATACGGATGAGGCACAAGCTTTGCAGGCCGCCATGGAGGAAAAATACAAAACCGCCGTGCTCCCTGTGAACTGCGAGCAGCTCAAGGAGGAGGATGTGAACAACATCATGCGCCAGGTGCTGTATGAATTTCCCATTTCCGAGGTGGAATTTTTTGTTCCCAAGTGGGTGGAAATGCTGTCCAGAGAGCACCGGATCAAGCAGGATCTGCTGGCGGCCGTAAAATTTATGATGACAGAGCTGGATGATATCCGCAGTGTGACATCGGGGATCCCGGAGGTGGAAAGTCCGTACATAGAAAAAATCCTGGTTGACAAGATTGAGATGGATACCGGAAAGATCCGCATCCTGATCCGGTTTGCGGAGCAGTTCTATTATGAAGTCTTAAGCGAACTCACCGGAACACAGATCCAGGGAGAGTATGAGCTGATCTCCGTGATGAAGGAGCTGGCCGCCATGAAGGAGGAATACACCCAGATCAAGGACGCGTTCGCGGATGTGAAGATGAAGGGCTACGGGGTGGTGAGCCCGAAGAAGGAGGAGATTGCCCTGGAGGAGCCCATGATCATTAAGCAGGGCAACAAGTTCGGTGTGAAGATCCATTCCGAGGCGCCGTCTATCCACATGATCCGCGCCAATATCGAGACGGAGATCGCGCCCATTGTGGGAAGCGAGAAGCAGGCCCAGGACCTGGTGGAATATATCAAGGCGGAGAGCGAGACCGAGGAAGGCGTCTGGGGAACCAATATTTTCGGGAAATCCATCGAAGAGCTGGTTATGGACGGCATGCGCAACAAGATCACCATGATCAACGACGAGAGCCAGGTAAAGCTCCAGGATACCATGCAGAAGATCGTCAATGACAGCAACGGGGGACTGGTGTGCATCATCATCTGACCCGGCCCGGTAGCGGGGGTTGAGTTATAGTAAGACCAAGTTAGCAGAAGCCTTATAAACACAGGGTTTGCGCTGATTTGGTCTATTTTCATTTTTATCCTAAATCTCGGATAATACGGACTCAAAACAATTTCATACTACTTTAACCCCCTGTTTAAGCTCATTAGCGGACTTATTATATTGAGTCCGCAAAGCCTTTAAAGGAGACTCAAAATGTCTTAAAAAGGCCAATATTATCGTCTGTAAAATTGAATTTCTTGTAATATTGCAATAGATTGCATTAGAAAATATTTACACTTCAGATAAAAATATCTATTTCTAGAAGAGTATCAAGTGTTTTGATTATCCAAACATCTAAAAACTCGATATTTTAACCTTTTATAAGCACTTTTATTTGAGTCCGTATTATCCGAGTTTTAGGTTTTATCTAATAAAAAAGCTGAATCCCTTAGTTTTACGGTGATAAGGAAGTATTTACAACAACTTATCATCAACGCTGACAAACAGGGTGCAAGCAAAAGCAGAGAATATATCACTTTCATTAGTGGTCGGTTCTCTGCTTTTCTGTTACGCAATAGAACACCGTTTTTGAGAGCAGACATATAAAACCCTTACCCCGCCACTTCAATACCCGCAAAGCCGCATAAAACAAGGAAAAAATACCCCCTACTGCGTAACAATCCCCATAATAAATTGAGGGCGAAAGCAGTTTACTGATTTCGTCCTCTTGACTATCCATCAGCAAAGGCAGGGAAAGCTGTCAAGGGCGCGTAGCGCGAAGTCTACCCTTGACAGCTTTTCCTGTCTTTGCTACCTACTATCGGTCGAAGCGGAATTTCAATATGGCTTCAATCAGTTTTGCCTTTAATCTGTCCTGCGTATCGTCATTGATATGCCCTTTATACATAGACAGATATTTGATGTATGCGGTATAGTGCCGCAATACTGCGTCTACCGCTTCTGGCTTTCCGGCAACGGCTTTTTCGATTACCTCAAAAGGTATCAGCTTTTTGTTCCTCATGTTTCAATTTCTCCCATTCTTTTCGTAACTGTTTCAGCGCAACATTTCTTCTGTGGTTTATCGTACTTCTGCAACGCCCGTACTGTCTGCCGATGGCTTCATCACGATAGCCAACGAAGTAATAAAGCAACAAAACTTCCCGCCTTAACTCCGGCAATTTTGATAATGCCGTTGCCAACCGTTCATCATCAACGATAACTTCCTTTCCCAACACAATAAATACAGTCGGCTTATCCTGTTTTTCAAAGTAGCTGTCCATAGCAGACGGTTCAAAATATCGTTCTGACATCAGATAGTCAAGGGATATTTCTCTTGCTTCTTTCCGCTTCAAATCCCGCCATGCGTTAATTGCTTCATGGCGCAGGACAATCTTGCAGAACGCATGGAAAGCATATTCGATATGTTCCATGAACTGTTCAGAATATCTCATTTTCTCTCACCCCCTTTCTTCCCAGTAGGGGGCTATTACAACAAATGCCCATACAGCATAAAGCGGCATAAGCATTTGAGTAATACGAGTTATCAAGACATACTAAATGATTTGACAGTTCATATTCATGGGTAGTATATCCCCTAAACGAACACTGCGTTTTTTTGACAGAAAATAGTTTGTCTGATTTTGCGGATATAAAAATAACACGACGGTACCTCCTGATACCGCCGCATTATTAGTCATAGTTTCTAAAAGTCCTCCGCTGTCCGTTTTGAAGAAACGGCGGCTTATGAGTGTTACCAAAAAGAAAGAGCCGATAACCGCATTTTTAATCTGCGTGTTATCGGCTCTGCGTCTGTGCGTCTGGCTCTTTGATAACTGATATATTCATTTGTTGTACGTTAATAATGGTTTCGTGCTTGCATTTCGGGCAATATAGGGGAAAGTTTTTCAGTTCGGTATCACTCCGCATTTTTAACCTTGTTTTGCTTTGGCATATGGGGCATATTATCCATTCGGTATTCATGTTAAATACCCCAATCCCTGCTAATCATTTGCAGTTTTACCATATGCGGGTAAATCCTGCCTGTGTTCATCAGTTTTTCCGGTGTTCCCTGTTCCGCAACAGAACCGTCTGAAAGCACAACCACTTTATCCGCGCCGCTTACGGTACGCATACGGTGGGCGATAACAAGTACGGTCTTATCCTTTATCAGCCTTGATAAAGCAGCCTGTATCAATGTTTCGTTTTCCACATCAAGGCTTGCCGTTGCTTCATCAAGTAAGATGATAGGGGAATTTTTGAGGAAAGCGCGGGCGATTGAAATTCTCTGCCTTTCCCCGCCGGATAGTTCGCAGCCATTTTCACCAATCATACTGTTATAACCGTCCGGGAGCTTTGTCGCAAATTCTTCACAATTTGCCAGTCTTGCCGCTGCAATCACTTCTTCGTCGGTCGCGTCCTTTCTGCCTATTCTGATATTCTCCATAATTGTGTTGTTAAACAGCGTCACATCTTGAAATACGATAGAGTACAGCGACAGCAAGGTTTCCGGCTCTATTTTCGATATATCCATACCGCCGACAGTGATTTTCCCCTTGCTTATATCCCAGAACCGCGCGGCAAGACGTGATACCGTAGTTTTACCGCCGCCGGACGGTCCGACTAAGGCGGTAACTTCTCCCTGTTTTGCCGTAAAGGACACGTCTTTCAATACGGTTTCCCCGCTATTATAAGCAAATCCCACATGGTCGAACACAATATCGTAACCTTTATTTGTTACTCTGTCTGTTCCTGTCTGAATAGGCTGGTCAAGAATTTCATTCATGCGGTTTATGTTCGTTTTGGTGGAGATTACCGCAGCAAGATTTTGCAATGCACCCTCAAGCGGGGCATATAGCCTTGAAGCCACAAGCAAAAACATAAAGAACAGCGGAATATCAATTTCCCCACGAATAAGCAGCGCAGAACCTACAAGCGCAACCGTAGCAATCCCAAACTTTAATATCAACGTTGAAGAAACAACAAAAAGTGCTGTCCCAAGTTCTGTTATAATGTGCCGCTTTTCCACATAGTCAATTTTTTTGTCAAGCCCTCTTAAATAGTTTTCTTCCGCATTGTTCGCCTTTAAGTCCTGCAAACTTTCGATACACTCCTGTACGCCGCTTTCAAGCGCGACATTTGCCGCTACGGATTTGCGGTTAAAATATTCCTGTATGCGGGCTGAAAAGAATGTGATTGTAAATGCAATCGGCAAAACCCAAACCGCCGCAAGAGCCATTCGCCAGTCGTAGGCAAAAAGGCAAACTGCAATCAATGTTGTGGAAATAAGGGAGCCTGCCAGTGCGGGTACATAATGGGAAAATGCCTGTTCAAGAGTAGCACAATCGCCCATAATCGAATTTGTCAAATCAGCAAGGTCTTTCTTGCCAAAAAAGGACAATGGGATTTTACGGAGCTGTTCTGCTAAGGATATACGCCTTACACCGCTTTCCACATAAGTCGCTAAGTAAGTGGCGTTATACTGAAACCATGTCACAATAAAAATAAAGCATAAGCAAACCAGAGCACCAACCGCGAAGAAGAGGGCGCGACTTCCATTTATGCCCCCGTTCATGGTATCAATGACAAAGTAATAGAGCAGCCCGACGGGAAGCATAAAGGATATATCCTGTGCGACACAAGCAATACAGCCCTTTATCAAATCGACAGCCCCCTGTCTTGATAATGCAAAACGTCTTTGCAATGTCTTAATCATGCGTTTACCTCCAATCCCTTACTTTCATTCAAAATCTTCCATTCTGCCGCTTCGGAATAATTCTTCCACATTTTTGTAAATATGCCGTTTCGCTCTATCAGTCCGCTATGTGTGCCGCTTTCGACAATTTCCCCGTCTTGCAGTACATAAATGCAATCCGCGTCTGTGATTGATGACAGCCTGTGTGCAATCATAATGACGGTCTTTCTGGGAGAATCCGCTGATTCTCCTTTTGAAAGAGCAGATAAAGCCTGCTGTACGCGCACCTCATTATCGGGGTCGGCAAACGCAGTTGCTTCATCAAGAATTAGGATAGGCGCATTTTTCAAAATTGCGCGGGCAATCGCTATTCTTTGCTGTTCGCCACCGGACAGATACACGCCTTTTGTGCCGACAACCGTATCAATGCCATTCGGTAATTTTTCAATAATATCCAAGCACTGTGCAGCTTCCAGAGCATGGGCGATTTCTTCGCGTGTAGCGTTTGGTTTTGCCATACGCACATTTTCCAATATGGACGCTTTAATAAGGCGGCTGTTCTGAAATACAAAAGATACCTTATTCATCAATGTTTCTTTCGGAATGTCGCGTATGTCGGTATTGCCTATCAGTACGCGCCCTTTTTGCGGGTCAAAAAACCTTGTGACGATATTTGCAAGCGTTGTCTTACCGCCGCCGGACGCTCCTACCAATGCGACTGTCTGCCCCGGCTTTATGGAAAGAGATACATCATTGAGCGCGTTTTTCTCTCCGTCATAGCTGTAACTAACGTGTTCCAATGTAATTCCATTATTTTTAGGAATATTATTCACGCTGCTTTCAGATAATGTTTTTTCGTTCAGCACTTCAGCAATCCTGTTGATTGCGTCGCCTACAATCATTGCGTCCTCGCTCATAAACATAATTTTTGTAAGCGTCGTACCAATGACGGGAGTAATCACAATATAGAAGATAAGGTTTAACAGAAGTTCATTTGTTACGCCACCCCTTGTAAAGAGAATACCCCCGGCAATCAGAAACGCGAATACGCCGTTAATTGCTGTTGTATAGAACATCATAGGCAGACGCAGCCCCTTTGTATATGCAATTACCCATGTTTCGTAATTGTCTATCGCGTTTTTGAAGCGTTTGAAAGAAAAAATTGTCTGCCCGAAAGTCTTTACTACGGGTACGCCCCGCACATATTCAACAGCTTCGTTTGACATATCAGCAAGCGCATTTTGATATTGTTCCATTCGCTTTTCCATGTCTTTTCCTGTCATTTTCATCATAATCAGAAAACCAAGCACAACTGGAACAAGGCTTAAAAGCCCTAACCGCCAGTCAAAGGCAAGCAACAGGAAAAGCAGCCCTATGGGTGTGGCAATCGCCCCCGCTTTGTCGGGAAGCCTGTGTGCAAGATATGTTTCTGTAGCGGTACTGGAAGTATTTACTATTCTCCGCAGCTTTCCGCTTCCATACTTTTCCGTTACCCCAAGCGGCAAGGCTGTAATATGGCGCATAAGCTCTTTTCGGATATTTGCGGCAACCCGGAACGCGCTCATATGCGAACACATCAAGGCGGCTATGTAGACAACAATAGAGATAACCGCAAACAATACCGCAGACCAACCGTAGCTTGTAACATTCCCCGCCTGTGAGAAATTCGGGGAAACTTCCAGTATGTCGTGAATGATACGCCATATATACCAAAAAGGCACAAGAGCTAACAGCGCACTCATTACGGACAATACCCAAGAAAGATAGGTTAATATTCTGTGCCCTCCGGCATAGCCCATCAGTCTTGATAGATTAGACTGTTTTTTCATTGAAAAAAACCTCCTTGAAAATTTTTTATGATATGAGGACTAAATAACTGCCCTCGAATATCCTTATTTGATTAGTGGTGTCTTTATAAAGTTAGCCAAAACTAACACTCGCGTCAAATATAATGGAAAGTGTAAACTTTCCATTATCAAAAACAAATTTATTTGTAATCGAGTCGGCTCGATTTATTATTGCCCCATAATTTTCATCCATCCGGCAGTATAGAAAGCTCTCATTTCTTTCAAATAGTGCTTTGCTTCTTCAAGTGGCATTTCATGTATAATCAGCTCAAAAAAAGTATTAAACATTCCTGTAATCAAGATATGCTCCAACCGTTCATCAATAGGTGGCGCAGGTCTGCCTAACTTTTCAAGAACTGCTAAATAATCATGTGTTCCCTTTGTTTCGATTTCCACCATTTCATCAATCAATTTTGAAAAACGTGTTCCCTCCGAACAGCAAAGTATGAGCTTAAATTCATTCAAGTGTTCATAGGCGTACAAGAGCATTTCATACATATACACGCCGGAAGTAGAAGTAAGATTGTCGGGCTGTTCCTCTGGCGGTATTTCTGCAAATTCTTTCTGTGCCTTGCAAAAGAGTTCCAATAAGAAATTGTAGTGTTCGCCTACCAGTGCTTCAAATAAATCCTCCTTGCTGTTATAGTAGCCATAAAACGCGCCTGTCGTTACCCCCGCCGTTTTGACAATATTCCGCAGGGAAGCAGACTTATAGCCTTTTTCAAGAAATTCCTGCATGGCGGCTGAATGGATTAAATGTAGTGTTGTCTGCTCTGCTTCGCTCATTTTCTCACCTCCTGTATATAACGGCGTTATATATCGCTGTTATATGATACTGCAAATCTGAGAATTTGTCAATGGCACAAAAAAATTTTTGCTGATTTATTCTGTGGCATTGGCATTTCCCAAACTTCCCCGTATTAAGAAACAAGGAAAACTTTTTGAAGAATTTCTCTCAAAACTCCATCAAAACTGCCCTGTGTGGTGTTGCAGGTAGTGAGAGGAATTATCAGAGGGTTTGGGATTCTTCCCAACAAGCAAAATCTGTCCAGCAAGCCGTAGCGCGGACGGGTAGATTTACGGAAATGGGTACCCGTTTCCTATGCTTGCTCCGAAACTTATCACTTAGAAAATACGGAAAGGAAGGGAAAAGAATGGATTGGGAACTGGAAATCAAGGACAGCGGCTATCTGCCGGAAAAAGGGAAGCCGACAGAGGAAACCGTCTGCTACAAAATCGGCGGCACATACTATGAAGTGTCTACCTCTTGCGGCGGCTCGGAACGGCTCTGCGACAAGATGATACGGCTCATAAAATCGGAAACCGTTAAACCGCCCAATGACAAACAGGGATAAATGCGCTATAATGAATTTAGCACTACTGTTTGTCGGGCGTTCATTACAGGAGGAATGAACATATGACAGCAAATACATATAAGCCCGGACAGATAACAGCATTATACGCCCGTCTTTCGCAGGAAGATACATTAGAGGGCGACAGCAACAGCATTGTGAACCAGAAAGCAGTCCTTTCCAAATATGCGGCGGACAACGGCTTTTCCAATCCCGTTTTCTTCATTGACGACGGTGTATCGGGTGTGACGTTCGACAGACCAAATTTCAACCGCATGATTGCAGAGATTGAAGCCGGAAACGTGGCGACGGTCATTGTCAAGGATATGTCAAGGTTAGGGCGCGATTATCTGAAAGTTGGCTACTATACGGAAATCTTTTTTGTGGAGCGTGACGTTAGATATATCGCAATCAATGATGGTGTGGACAGCGAAAAGGGAGATAATGATTTTACCCCGTTCCGCAACTTATTTAACGATTTTTACGCCAAAGACACAAGCAAAAAGGTACGGGCAATCAAGCGAGCGCAAGGACAGGCGGGGGAACATCTGACAAAGCCGCCTTACGGCTACATGGTAAGCCCTACTGACAAGAAGCAATGGATTGTGGACGAAGAAGCCGCCGCTGTGGTGAAACGGATTTTTGATTTATGTATCGGCGGGAAAGGCCCTATGCAGATAGCAAAAATCCTCAAGAAAGATAAAGTACCGACTGCCAAAGCCTACTATGCCGAGAAAAAGGGGAAAGCACTTCCCGAAAATCCGTACAACTGGAAAGACAGCACGATTGTCGGCATTTTGGAACGTATGGACTATTGCGGACATACCGTAAATTTCAAAAGCTATTCCAAATCCCACAAATTGAAAAAGCGGATTCCAACCACAAAGGAACAGCAGGCTATCTTTTTCAATACCCATGAAGCGATTGTAGAGGACGCTGTTTTTGAACGGGTGCAGGAACTAAGGGCAAACAAACGCCGCCCCACAAAGGCAGAGCGGCAAGGTTTATTCTCCGGCTTGGTATACTGTGCAGACTGTGGGAGTAAATTACATTTCGCAACTTGTAGGAGTTTTAACGGTTCACAAGACCATTACCGCTGTGCAAAGTACAAGAGCAATACGGGAAGCTGTACGGCTCACTTTATCCGCAAGGAAGTGTTGAAGCAGATAGTATGGAGCAGGATATTTGACGTGACTGCCCTTTTCTTTGATGACATTATGGCTTTCCATGAAATGATGTATCAGCAACGCTCCGCTGAAACAGAAAAGGAAATGAAGCGCAGGAAGCGTGAAGTCGGACAGGCGTGGAAGCGTATAGCGGAACTTGACCGTATCTTCAAGCGGATTTATGAGGACGATATCAGCGGCGCAATCAGTCACGACAGGTTTTTGAAGTTGTCCGCAGAGTATGAAGCGGAACAGCGGGAACTGGAAGAAAAGGTCAAGACAGACCAGCAGGAAGTCAATACATACGAACAGAACAAGAGCGACTTTGACAGCTTCGCCGCGATTATCCGCAAATATGTGGGGATAAAGGAACTTACCCCCGCAATCGTCAATGAATTTATCAAGAAAATCATAGTCCATGCGCCGGAAAAAGTGGACGGGAAACGGGTACAGAAAGTGGATATTGTTTTCAACTTTGTGGGTGAAATCAATTTCCTTTCTGTCACACAACCGAAACGGCAAGGCGCATAGGAAATCGAAAAGACGGTACAGCCCTTGTAATTGGGGCTATACCGCCTAATCTGAAATTACTTCCCTCTAACCGCAAACCCTTGATTTTTCGAGGTTTTCAAGCTTCTAAAATACAACTGTGAAAAACGGCGCAAAACCTGAATCACTGAGGTTTTGCGCCGTGTACTGCGGATGGTGGGACTTGAACCCACACGAGGTCACCCCCGCAAGATTTTGAGTCTTGTGCGTCTGCCATTCCGCCACATCCGCTTATCCGGCCTGAAAAGTATTGAATACATCCTCTTCAAACCAGAATTAATCTTAACACATCCGAATCATTTTTGCAATACCTTATATCAGTTTTTTTCCAATCTCGAAGCAGTCGAAGGTTGCAAAGTAGTCGGCAGGGGTCTCCGCGCGGCGGATCAGTTCCACGCTTCCGTCCTCCCTCAGTAGAAGCTCAGCGGATTTCAGCTTTCCATTATAATTATACCCCATGGCAAATCCGTGTGCCCCTGTGTCGTGGATGACCAGATAATCTCCCAGGGCGATCTCCGGAAGCATCCGGTCGATGGCAAATTTATCATTATTCTCACAGAGGGAGCCTGACACGTCATACTTGTGGTCGCAGGGCAGATTTTCCTTTCCCATTACCGTAATGTGATGGTACGCCCCGTACATGGCTGGCCGCATCAGATTGACCGCGCATGCGTCCACACCAATGTATTCCTTGTGGGTGTGCTTCTCGTGGATGGCCTTTGTGACCAGGCAGCCGTACGGGCCCATCATGTAACGGCCCAGCTCCGTATAGATCTCCACGTCGCCCATGCCTGCCGGAACCAATACCTCTTCGTAAACCCGGCGCACGCCTTCCCCGATCTTCCGGATATCGTTTGGCTCCTGGTCGGGCGTATAGGGGATTCCGATCCCGCCGGACAGGTTGATGAATTTGATATGCGCGCCGACCGCCTTCTGCAGCCGGACTGCCTGCTCGAACAGCACCCTTGCCAGCATCGGATAATAGTCGTTGGTCACTGTATTGCTGGCAAGAAATGCGTGGATTCCGAATTCCTTCGCGCCCTTTTCCTTCAATATGCGGAATGCCTCCCCAATCTGTTCTGTGGTCATTCCATATTTGGAATCTCCGGGATTGTCCATGATATCATTGCTGATCTTGAACAGCCCGCCCGGATTATACCGGCAGCTGATGGTCTCCGGTATATGGCCGATGGTTTTTTCCAGAAATTCAATGTGGGTGATGTCATCCAGGTTGATGATGGCTCCCAGCCGGTCCGCCAGTTCAAATTCCTCCGCCGGGGTATCGTTGGAGGAAAACATGATGTCCGCCCCTCTTGCGCCGATGGCGTCGGACAGCATCAGCTCCGTGTAGGAGGAACAGTCGCAGCCGCAGCCATATTCCTGCAGGATCTGGATCAAAAACGGGTTCGGCGTGGCTTTCACCGCAAAATACTCTTTATATCCGGGATTCCAGGAAAATGCTTCTTTCAGCGCCTTTACATTTTCACGGATTCCTTTTTCATCGTATAAATGAAATGGGGTCGGATAGGTCTTCGTGATCTCATCTAACTGTTCCTTTGTTACAAATGGAATCTTATTCATATCTGCTCTCTCCTCATTGTTTTGTATGCAGTTACGGCTCACAACCTGACCGGATGCTCACAGTAATCGTATTTACACTTTTCCAGTTTATCTTGCTAAAGGATTATTTACAGAAACACTATAATCGTTAACTTGAGAATTGTCAACCTAAAAGTTATGCTGACAGCTTTAAAAGGTGATTTTGAGTTAGTTTTGTCTAATTGCGTATATATTCATTGTCAGCCAATTTTTCAAAGTTTTCCTTGAAGCTTTGGATAGTTATTCACATCCATATGGAAAGAGG
>CAJSZT010000074.1:0-17612 GCA_910573785.1 Lachnospiraceae bacterium
ATTTAAGATCGTCAGGCTGAAAGAATACAGCGGAACAGAAAAGAAGATACAGATACGATTACAATAGAGACACCTCGAAGAAGGGGGGGATAGCAAAAAGGAGGAAAATTAAATAGGAAAAATCAAGGGGATACTATTCCCTGAGCTTCAGAAAACCAAGAAAAAGCTGTTAAAAATGTAATGTTTTTATAGCTTAGAAAAATAAAATTAAATTTATGCGTCAGAGCTGGAATTTTGCCTGGGCCGTTGAATAAAATATTGGAAAAGTGTATAATAAAAATAGATAATATATGAGCTGTTTTTATGGAAAAATGCATAAAATAGATCATATATTGTCTATACGGAAAAGAAGCTGTATATGCAAAGGAGAGGTGTAACAAGGTGGCGGCAGAATATGTATGGGAGACGCCGGAAGAGATGGATCTGCTCCTGGCGCAGAGAATACGAAGGATTCGGAAACGTCGTTTAGTTTCACAGGAAAAGCTGAGCCAGATGAGCGGAGTCAGTTTTGGGTCAATCAAGCGTTTTGAAACGACAGGAAAGATTTCCCTGCTTTCCCTGACAAAGCTTGCGGTTGCGCTCGACTGCGGGGACGAGATCCGAAATATGTTTACACAGATTCCATATCGGAATATAGAGGAGGTTATTCGTGAAGGCAGATAGATATCTTAAGGTGCTGTATCAAGGCAGGCTGGCAGGTACACTGGCCCTTACACCGGAGAAAAAGGCGGCATTCGAGTATGCAGACGAATGGCTGAAGGACGGTTTTTCCATCAGTCCGTTTTCCCTTCCTCTGAAAAAACAGGTATTCGTCCCTCAAAAAGACTATTTTCACGGCCTGTTCGGCGTATTTGCGGACAGCCTGCCGGATGCGTGGGGAAATATTCTATTGAACAGGCTTTTAAAGAAAAAGGGGATCAATGCGGATCAGATGGATATACTGGACCGGCTGGCAATCGTCGGGAGTTCCGGAATGGGGGCATTGACCTATCAGCCGGAAATACAGGTGGCAGAGGAGGGGAGCGGCCTGGATCTGGATTATCTGTCAGAACAATGCCAGAGCATTTTGGAGACAGAATACACGGAGGAACTGGACCGGCTTTAT
This sequence comes from Lachnospiraceae bacterium, assembly GCA_910573785.1. Lineage (GTDB taxonomy): Bacteria > Bacillota > Clostridia > Lachnospirales > Lachnospiraceae > Schaedlerella. The sequence continues at coordinate 1,106 of CAJSZT010000074.1, forward strand.
CATCTGGGAGGTACCAGCGGCGGCGCAAGGCCCAAGATCATGACAAAAATAGGGGAAGAGGATTGGATTATTAAATTTCCGGCTCGACATATAGATGGGGAAGAGAGCGGACTTATGGAATACGAGTACGCAAAGTGTGCGGCTGCGTGCAAAATCCAGATGCCCGAGACAAAATTATTCCCTTCTCAGAAGTGCAGAGGATACTTTGGAACAAAGCGATTTGACAGGGTGAGGGCGGACGGTGCGGGTGAAACGAAAAAAATTCATATGCTGACAGCGGCCGCATTGCTGGAACTGGATTTTGAGCAGCCGAGTCTGGATTATCACAGCCTGATGAAGCTGACAAAAATTTTAACAAGAAATAACCAGGAAGATATGCAGAATATGTTCCGCAGGATGTGTTTCAATGTGTTTGCCCACAACCGGGATGACCATTCGAAAAATTTTTCGTTTCTTTATGATGAAGAGAAAGATTGCTGGCGGCTGAGTCCGGCATACGATCTGACTTACAGTACGACATATTATGGTGAGCATACCACAACCGTGGACGGAGAAGGGGCTTCTCCGGGAATCAGAGAAATCCTGGCAGTGGGAACAGCGGCTGGGCTGGGGAAAAGGTACTGTGAAGCCGCTGCGCAGGAGATTTTGGAGAAGGTAAAACAGATGCTGGGAAGGTATTTATCATGCGGTTGGTTATAAGTTTATCCTGGATTTCCTGCTCTTATGCTTGACATATTTTTGCTCTGAGAGTATCATTTTTAATAGGATAAGTATCTGAAAAATCAACGGATACGACAGAAAAAGTTCATTTCTGAAAGCGAGGAACAAATCAATGGCAAGTACTCATGAGGAACAGATCAGGATCGTGCAGGAAACCGTGGCCGGCAAGGAAATCACCTTTGCCCATATGATGGGAAGTCCGGCTCCGATCATATATCAGAAACTGGGATTAAATCCGCAGGTGGACTACCGCTCATCTGCGATTGGGATTATGAACATGACACCGCCGGAATCCGCAGTCATTGCGTCGGATATTGCGGTGAAAAGCGGGAATGTCTATCTCGGCTTCGCAGACCGTTTTACCGGGACGCTGATCATTACAGGCGATATCTCGGAGGTGTTTTCCGCAATGACGGAGATCGTGGACTATTTCCGGGATTCCCTGGGGTATGTAGTCTGCGGCATTACGAAGAGATAAGGCAGAGGCCAAAAAAGTCTCTGATGACTGAGAACAGGATCAAGGGCGTATCTGTGAACTACAAGGCAGCTACGGGACAGGAAGTGACGCGATGGCTCAAATTACAAAGGAGGAACTGCTGGAAAAGCTGTTCCATAACGACTATGAACATCTAAAGGGAAAGCGGCTGCGCATGACGCGTGTGCGTGTTCCGGGCAAGGAGGTTTGTCTGGCACATGTGCTCAGCCCGTCCGAGACATGTATCTATCAGAATCTGGCCCTGCATATCGGCGTCCATGAAGGGGAAGACCATACCGGTGAATCCATCGGCCTGATTCGTTTCACTCCATGGGAAGTGGTGGTGGCGGCAGCGGATATAGCGGTAAAAAGCGCGGATGTGCAGGTTGGATTTATGGATCGCTTCTGCGGTTCTCTGATCCTCACCGGAGGTTTGTCACAGGTTCAGACCGCGGTGGAAGAGGTGGTCAGATTTTTCGGTGAAGAACTGGGCTTTCGGACCTGCGAAGTCCATAAAAATTAAGATGACAGGAACAGGACGTCAATATGAAAAAACTATTTTTGATGGGCAGGAGCGAAGCAGGGAAAACTTCTCTGACACAGGCGCTGAAGGGCGAAGAGCTTCATTATGTAAAAACACAATATACGAATACCAGCGAGGACACGATCGACTCTCCGGGGGAATATGCGGAGTCGAAGTGCTTTAGTGTAGGACTTGCCTGCTTTTCCTTTGAGGCCGATGTGGTGGCGATGGTTCAGGCGGCAGACGAGCCATACAATCTGTTTGGGCCTGGAGGCCGTTCGTTTATCCTGCGTCCGCTCATAGGGATTATTACGAAGGTGGATTCGCCCTATGCCAATATTCCGATGGTCAGGCAATGGCTGGTCAATGCGGGATGTGAACGGATCTTTCTGATCAATAACGTGACCAGAGAGGGGATTGACGAGTTGATGGAGTATCTGTCGGAGGATCTTCCCGTCCTTACACTGCAGCAGGCGAAAGACAGGCAGGCATTGGGGCTGAATGAATGGGATGCTGTGCCGTTGGCCACAGAATGACAGACTTGCCTGAAAAAGATAAAAAAAGAAAAGCGGAGACTGCTGAATACAGTGGTCTCTTTTTTTATTTAAGTGGGGATATTTTTGTCACTGAAACGTCTAATAGATGTAATACAAATGAGAAGCCGGCCGGCGGAAGGGAGATGTAAATGCGTGACGAAAGAACAATTGGGAACCTTGATCCTTGCTTCTGAAAAACAAATGTACGCTACGGCAAAGTCCATCCTGAAACAAGATGCAGACTGCGCAGACGCGATACAGGAGGCAATTGTCAAGGCTTTTGGAAAGGTGGATGGCTTGAAACAGGAAAAGTATGCCAGAACATGGCTGATGAGGATCTTGATGAATGAATGCTACACTATTCTCCGCAAAGGTAGCAGACAGGTGTCTCTGGAGGCTTGCCCGGAAGTGGCAGCCATGGAGGTGCCGGAGAGGAAGGATTACGGCCCGCTGTACGAAGCGCTCAGACGCTTGAAGGAGGAACTGAGGATCGTAACCACATTGTATTATGTGGAGGAATTTAGTATCCGGGAAATTTCGGCAATTTTAGAAATATCAGAGGGCGCTGTCCAGAAACGTCTGGCACGTGCAAGGGCAAAGCTTAGAAATACACTCAATTATATGGAGGTGGAATGGTGAGATTGGAAGATTTAAAACAGCAGTATCCGGAGCCGCCGGAATTTATCCATCAGATGATCCTGAATGAGGTAGAAAAACAGATCAAAAGTAATACGGAAAACCATGGACAAACAGCAGGAATCAGGAGAAAGAGAAAACACCCATGGACGATCAGACGGACAGTAGCCGCTGTGCTGGCGGCCTGTATGATCATCGGCACGGCTGCGTTTGCGGCGGTGAGTATGTATCATCTGAAAATCGAAGAGAAAGGGAAATACAGTGTTGAAACCCGTGTGACCCATGACGTGGACGAGGAGAAAAGCATTTCTCTGCCGGAAAAGATTGCGGATGTCAGGCTTGAGGCGGACTACATTCCAAAGGGGATGTGCTGGAGGGACGAAAGCCACCTGGACTTTGAGGAAAGCCCGGGATCAGGCGGAATTACATTTAGCACACTTCTGCTTGATGAAGAAAGCGACGGGCTGAACATCACGGATACGAATGTTGTGGAGAAGGAAAAGCAGGAATTTGGAGAACATGAAGGAATTTATATGCGCTATAATATGGACTCCGGTTTTTCACAAAGGATCTATCTGCTTTATCCGGAGCTGTACAGAATCCTGATCCTTTATATAAGCGAAGAAGTATCCAGGGAAGACGCATATAAGGTGGCTTCCGGCATCACGCTGCAGGAGACAGGGGAAATGCTGGATACATCCGAAGTGTGGAGCTGGAGCGAATATATCAGCCAGCAGAACCCGGTCGGAGATTCCGACGAGATTATGACTGCCGTTTTGAAAAAAGATCTAAAGCTTCATAAGGTTGGAAACGCCTTTCCGCTGGATATGGCAGGCGAGGATCTAAATGGAAATCACGTATGGGCTTCGGAGCTGGGGATGGAGATCACGGCTAAAGTGGATTCTGTAGAAGTTCTGGACGACCTGTCCCTTCTGGAAGCGGAATATATCCCGGACGAATGGAAAGATGCAGTCGGAGAGAACGGAAAGTTGATGAAAAACCAGTTATCCTATATCAAGAAGGGGGATGGGGTGAATACGCTGGACGAAGTTGTGGGGACCGAAGAGGTCAGCCAGAAGCTGGTGCTTGTGACAACAACGTATACCAACAACGGCGATCAGGAGCTGCACAACGTACTTTATCAGGGGAACCTCCTGCTCCTGAAAGAGCAGGGCAGTGAATACAGCATCTATACCTATTATGATACGGAAGGGCTCTGTGACATTGCCGGAGGCGGTACCTGGGGGGAATCCGGCCAGGCATACGACGATATCGTGCAGAGCGGAGCTGCCTGGAGTCAGATATATTGGTCGCCCCATGCGGATTATGGGAACGGCGGTAATTATATTTCCGCATTAAAACCGGGAGAATCTGTTCAGACCCGGCATGCCTGGATCGTAAATGAGCCGGATCTGGAAGATATGTATCTGAATGTATGTGTAACCGGCGGAATGGTGGAATTTGACGAGAATATGATAGAAACCGGCCTTGTGGATGTACGGCAGTAATCGGCATATTGGCGGGGAACGTTTCACAAGGTATTAAAACGAAGAACGCAGGCATGACCGCTGCGTTCTTCGTTCTGTTTCATATCTCAGAAATGTTCCTGAAACCTCTGCTTTTTAATATACGTCTTTCCACTCGTCAATATTGTCAGCGTCGAACTTGAACGGTGCGCCCAAGATCATTTCTGTACCGCCGTCATCTGCCGCAACAATCTCATAATCGCCCATGTCGCCTGCGGTGAACTTGTCGCCTTCTGCGCCTGTGATGGTTCCGTCAACCAGTGCCATGGAAGTATAAGCTCCAAGACGTCCAAGGTCGATGGGATTCCACAGATACATATACGGGCAGGAGTGGTCGTCATCGTCGCCGATGTACTCAGCCATTTCAGACGGAAGTCCGAGGCCGGTCAGCTTCACGGAAGACTTTTCATCCTGAAGAACCTTAGCTGCCGCGTTGATACCAACGGTAGTCGGAGCACAGATCACTTTCAGATCCGGATATTTTGCAAGCAGAGCCTGTGTCTGGTCGGTGGATTTCTGCGGCTCGTCATCGCCGTAAGCAACCTCTACCAGCTCCAGTCCGGAATACTTGTCATCGCTTTCCATAACTTCCTTCATTGCGTCGATCCATGCGTTCTGGTTTGCCGCCTGTGATGTAGCAGACAGAACTGCCCACTGTCCTTCTCCGCCGGAGATATCAAGTACGGCATCCATCAGAGCCTGTCCGATCTCCTGTACACCTGCCTGGTTTACAAATACCTGGCGGCTGTCCGGATTGGTCTTGGAATCTTCACAGCATACCTTGATGCCTGCGTCCATTGCTTCTTCCAAAGCTGCCTGCAGCGCGTTCTCATCGTTTGCCGCGATACAGATGGAGTCAACACCCTGGGAGATCAGGGACTGGATTACGGAAACCTGCGCGTCCGCTGTCGGTGCTTCCGGATGCTTTACGATTGCCGTGCCGCCTGCTGCTTCGATGACTTCCTGGAAACCGTCGGCTGTCTTCTCGTTGAACGGGTTTCCCGCGGATTTTGTAACGATCGCATATGTACCGCTGCCGCTTTCTCCGCCGTCGTCACCGACTTCTTCCGCGTCGTCGCCTGCATCGTTAGTAGCTTCGCTGCTGCTGCCGCTGTCAGCATTCCCACTGTCGCTGTTTCCGCCGCCGCATCCAACTGCCATTGTAGCGACCATAGCTGTGCACAATAAAGCGCTTAATAATTTTTTCTTCATGCTTCTTTCCTCCCTGGAATATGATTTTTTATACAAAGTATCCCCTGTCCGGCAGATCTGCCTTATCGAATGAAGCCCGCCCGCCACACAGGGTATGCATGAAAGGATTCCCTGTGGGTATTCTGGCAAGGACTTCTGAATATAAGCAGTTCATCCGCCGAATCAGGCCCGGATACCTGGTATCATGAAATAACTGGTATAAAAAGGTTTCAATATAACAAATAATACAACAGATGATCTTTATGCTTTCTTCTTTACATTTAGTTTTGCTGAGATGTTCGGCAGCAGTACCGCCAGGATCAGCAGAATTCCCAGTATGATCAGGATCAGCTGTGGGTTCATGTTGATCTGTCCCAGGCCGATCCGCAGGCAGATGATGGTAAAGCCGGAAATGATTCCGCCCAGCAGCCTTCCTTTTCCGCCGGAAGTGGAGATCCCGCCGAATACTGCCATCGCGATGGCATCCATCTCAAATCCGTTTCCGGTGGTGGTGTTCGCCCCATAAAGGACGGAAGTCAAAAACAGTGCTGCCAGCCCGGCCATGAATCCCATCACGGTATAGATGATGAGCCGGATGGTCTGCACATGGATTCCGGAATAGTATGCCGCCAGCCGATTGGAACCGATGGCATATACGCTCCGGCCGAAGGTAGTCTTTGCCAGGACCACGCTGAACAATACGGCCATGATGATCACGACAAAGAAAATGTAGGGAATGATCCCGACTTTCCCGGCGATCATGCGGAAGCCGTCCGCATTGGTCAGGGAAATGGATCCGCCACTTCCCAGCGCGATCTCCGCGATCCCGCGGAATACGATCTGGGTTCCCAGCGTTACGATCATGGGCGGCAGCTCCTGAAAGTTGGTCAGGATCAGCCCGTTCACCAGGCCGCACACCGTACCTACCAGTAACGCGACCAGGATTACCATCCCGAAGGGAAGTCCCTTGTTGGAGGCCATGCAGGTCATCGTAGCGGACAGGCAGACCGTAGCGCCTACGGAGATATCAATCTCACCGAGTACCAGGATGAATGCCATCGGAAACAGCAGGAACATCTCTGTCAGGTACTTCGGCATTTCTCTCAAAACGTTGCTGAACTGATAGCTTTGGGAGATACCTGCGCAAAAAATATTGATCAGGATAAACAATACGACTAACATGCCTTCCCAGCAGAATAATGTCTTTTTCAGAGATTTCTCCGGGACATTGGTAATCGTTCTTCCGGATTTTCCAGCCATAGTTACATCTCCCTCCCTTTCAGATTGTTCTTATCCATCATGCGCTGCGTGATGACATTGAGCACGATCACGACCAAGATGATGACGCCCTTTACCGTGTTCTGCGCGATCGCTTCGATTCCTACAAGCGGAAGCGCCTTTGCGATGATCGCCAGGATCAGGGAGCCTAAGAGTGCTCCGGCTACGCTTCCCCGGCCGCCGGTCATGCTGACGCCGCCGATGACGCAGGCCGCGATGACATCCATCTCTCTGCCGTACAGCATATTTGGCTGCGCAGAGGAGTAAATGGAAACCGCCAGCGCGCCGCACAGTCCGGAGAGCGTACCCATCACCGTATAGACCAGCAGCTCCACATTTGCCGTATTGATACCGGAGATCTGGGCCGCTTCCCGGTTGCTTCCCACCGCATAGACCATTCTTCCGATCTTGGTCCACTTCATGACAATGAAGAAAATGATATAGCAGATCACCATAACGATGATGACGTTGTTCACTCCGAGTACGCTTCCCAGTGCAAAGTCCTTAAAGGTTCCCAGATTTTCCGCGCTGGCCCACTGGCTGTTGGCGATGATGTAGGCAAGCCCCCGGTATATATACATAAAGCCCATTGTGGCAATGATCGGCAGTACCTTTCCTCTGGAAATGATCAGCCCGATCAGCAGCCCGCACAGTGCGCCGATCCCGATGGCGATGAGGAATAATACGAATGTATTCTGCACCATGCCGTATTTCATCAGCATACCCACCGACATACCGGAAAATGCAAGCGTGGAAGCGATGGAGATATCAATTCCGCCGATCAGCAGTACTCCCAGCATTCCCAGGGTCATGATCATGATGACCGCATTATTTTTCAACATATCTGAAATGGATTTTAATGTCATGAAAGAAGGACTCCGCAGCGAGATCACGATACAAAGGACGATCAGTACGATCAGCAGGCTCGCTTCACGGGAATCGGTAATCTTCTTTAAGACTGATTTATTCTCTTTCATCTTCCCTGTTTCCCCCTTACTTTGATTTTTCCATGGCAAGCTCCAGGATGCCCTCCTGGGTTGCCTCGCCTCTGCTCAATTCCCCGGTTACCCTTCCGTTGCACATGACGATGATCCGGTCGCTCATGCCTAAGATCTCCGGCATTTCGGAGGAGATCAGGATGATGGCATATCCTTTTTTCGCCAGGTCGCCCATGATCTGGTAGATCTCAGCCTTTGCGCCGACATCGACGCCCTTGGTAGGTTCGTCCATGATGACCACTTTCATTTCCTGCCCCAGCGCCTTGGCGACCGCTACCTTCTGCTGGTTCCCGCCGGACAGGGAGGAGGCCGGGTCAAAGATGGTCACAGCCTTGGTATCTACGTCCTCCAGAAGCTGCTTGGAAATCTCGCGTTCCTTTTTTTCATCGTTGAAACCGTTCTTCGCATATTTGCCCATGGTGGGGAGGACTACATTTCTTCCCAGCCCCCAGCTCATGATCAGTCCTTCCTTCTGCCGGTCCTCAGGAAGCAGGATGATGCCCTGCTTCATGGCGTCGGAGGGCTGCTTGATCTGGATCGGCTTCCCTTCCAGATACACCTTTCCTTCGTCCGGTTTCGTAATCCCGCATACACTCTCCACCACTTCTGTACGTCCGGCTCCGACCAGTCCGGTGAGCCCGATGATTTCGCCCGCATGGACGCTGAAAGAGACATTCTTATAATACCCCATTCTGGAAAGACCTTCGACCTTCAAAACCTCCGCGCCGATTTTGACTTCCGGCTTCGGGAACAGGTCCTTGATCTCCCGGCCCACCATGGCCTTGATCAGATCTGCGTTGGTGATCCCGTCTACGTCATAGGTTCCGATATACTGGGAATCCCGGAATACGGTGACTCTGGTGGCCAGGCGGTACATATCTTCAAAACGGTGGGAGATGAAGATGATAGACACGCCGTCGTCTCGCAGCTTATCCACGATCCGGTACAGCTCCTCCGATTCATTCTTGGTCAGCGCGGCCGTAGGCTCATCCAGGATGATGATCCTCGCATTGGTGGAGAGCGCTTTGGCGATCTCTACCATCTGCTGCTGAGCGACGCTGAGTGCCCCCATCTCATCCGTGGATTTGAAATCCGCGTTTAACTGGTCCAGAAGCGCGGCGGCTTCTTCGTTCATTTTTTTCCACTGGATCATGCCGTTTTTGATGATCTCATGACCCATGAATATATTCTCCGCGACGCTCAGATCCGGATAGGATGTGGGATGCTGGTATACGGCCGCGATTCCCGCGGCCTGCGCGTCCCTGGGCCCTTTGAAATCTATTTTCCGGCCGTCTAAGAACATCTCGCCCTCTTCGGCTTTGTGAACGCCGGTGATGACTTTTATAAATGTAGATTTTCCGGCACCGTTCTCACCCATCAGCGCATGAACTTCGCCCTTTTTTAACTGGAACTGCACGTTGTTCAATGCCTTTACGCCGGGAAATATTTTCGTAATTCCTTTTAATTCCAAAACATAATCCGACACCTGCTTTACCCTCCTTCTTTTTGATCCCATAGGATGCGGAAAAGCTGCCGGCGGCAGATTTCCCGTATGCCTTCACATATGCGGAAAGACTGATTGAGGCAGGCTTTCCGTATGAGTCTATTCTATCAGCAGGCGGATTGACATAAAACAGCAATTTTCTTCGATTAAGGGTAAATTTTTTTTGTGGCAATTTTCCGGAGGATTTGCTAAAATGAAAAAATGAACTGGCTGGCGGAATGCCCGGAAGGGCTTTTGTGTGCAAAGGGGACGGGAATAGAATGAAGCTGTTAATTGCGGATGATGAACTGTTGACAAGAGAGGGGCTGGCGTCCTCAATCGACTGGGAAAGCATGGGGATCTATCAGATCTTTCAGGCGGATGACGGCCTGCGTGCCTTACATATCGCAAAGCTGCAGGAGCCGGATATCATTTTATCCGATATCCGTATGCCGCGGATGAACGGGATCGAGCTGGTGGAAAAGCTGACGGAGCTGCTGCCTGACACCAGCATTATTTTTATGAGCGGCTATTCAGATAAGGAATATCTGAAAGCCGCGATCAAGCTGAAAGCCATTGATTATGTAGAAAAGCCGCTGAACCCGGAGGAGGTTCAAAAAACGGTGGCGGAGGCCATCCGCCGCCGTCAGCAGGTGCTGCGGTCCAGGCAGAATGAGGATCTGCTGTCCATGGAAACGGAATCCAATCTCGCGCTTCTGCTGACGAAGCCTTATAGGGATCACTGCGGAGAGATCGAAGCTCTTTTGCGGGAACTCTCCCTTCGTCTGTCGCCGGAAAGCGGCTTTGTGACGTATATCGTGAAGCTGCGGACCGAGGAACCTATCTCGGTGCTGATCAAGGGAATCCGGGAGAATCTGAAGGGTTTCCTGAAAAATTTCCACATGAATTCGGTTTATATCCGGATGCATGCGGTGCATCATGTGTTCCATGTGTTTGGAGAGGGCGGAGTGCCGTCCGCGGCCGTACTGTCTTCTATTGACTTTTTCTTCAAAGAGCAGTTCAGACCCTTTGGACTGTTTGTCATGAGCCGGGGAGACACGGTGAATGGAATCGCAAGGGCATATCATTCCTATGCTTCGGCGGTGGTCGCCATCCAGAACAGCTTTTTCTTTCACGCAGGCACACTGCTGACATCTGAGGATACAGGAGGGGGATATACATTTGCGGCGGAAGGTCCGGCGGGGCTGGAAAATGATACGGGAAGCTTTGCCGAGGCGCTGGAGGCAAAGGATCAGAACCGATGCCAGAGCTTCCTGGACGGTCTGCATCAGAAATACTATAAGAACTACGGAATGCTGCCGAATCAGATCAAGGACGCATATTACCGGCTGTTCAACGCTTTAAATGACTGCCGGCAGAAGTGGAAGCTTTCCGCGGATTCCGCAGGGACGGATTCCAGCGAAAGCATCATCGAATATCTGGAAAATTGCTTTACCTACGAGGAACTGCATCATACTCTGGAGGAGCGGACCAGGCTGATGTTCCAGCGGCTGGAGCTTTCTGTTCCGGAGGATAATGTGATCTTTCTGATCAAAGAATATATCGCAAAGCATTACGGCAGCGATCTGCTATCCATCAAGGAGATCAGCGATTATGTGCATTTGTCCGCATCCTATGTCTGTACATATTTTAAGAACCAGACCGGGCAGACGCTGAACCAGTATCTGACCGAATACCGTATGGAAAAGGCGATGCGCCTGCTGGAGGACGCCAGGAACCAGATCGCGGACATTTCCGCCAAGGTGGGATACAGCAACGGAAATTATTTCAGCAAGAGCTTTAAAAAGTTTACAGGGCTGACGCCTTCGAAATACAGGGAAAAGATGTTGGGGTGATTATCACAAATGGATACGGGCATCGGGAGGCCGGACAATGGGAATTCTTTTTCATAAAATCACGCGTTTTTACAGGAATCTACGGCTTCAGACCAAGCTGACGATCACGCATCTTGTCATTGTTACGATACCGATGGTGGCAATACCGGTGCTGTTTTTTACACAGCTCTATGACATGATCGTTGCCGATACCGTGCGGAAGGAGCAGGAGGCAGCCATTCAGACCGCGCCTTTGATCGAGGAGACAGTGGCGGATATCCTAGCTGCCAATGGACAGCTTACAGAGCATGAATTTTACAATAAACTGGTCAATCCGGCACGAACGGAAGATCTGGAGTCCTTTGTAGATTCGAAAGAAGCAGAAGCGTTCAGAAAGGAAGCGGAGGGCCTGGCAGAGGGGGGGCTGATCAGAGATATCCGCCTTTATGTGGATATCCCTGACGGCGGAGAGTTTTTTTCGGAAAGCGCCCTGGGTCCTCTGGCGGAATCCATGGACCGGGTGCGCAGGACTTACTGGTACGGGATCTTTGCGGGAGAGCCTTCCACCAGCAGGCTGTTCTGCCCGTCCTTTTATCTGGGTACCTATGAGAAGGGTGTATACGGGGATATTGCCTATATTACCAGAGGCCGGACAGTCTACGAAGGAAGATGGATCACGTTTTATCTTGCCGTTTATTTTTCACAGGAGCACTTGGACGAGCTTTTGAAAAATAATATGAGCTCCAACAGCAGTGTGGCCTATATCATCAATAATCGGGACAGCATGGTTGCCACGACGGATATCGCACTGTCAGGGACGTACCATTTCAGCTACGATGTGGTGCAGGAATCGGTCATGTCCTCGAACAATTTCATCTCCAAAAACATTCTGGGTGAGGATGTGTATGCCGGGTTTAACCGGATCCGCAATACGGACTGGTTTATGGTGGTGGCGGTCCCATCGGAACCGCTGATCCAAAAGAGCCGGATCTTTATCGGACTGTTCGGGCTGGTCTATCTGGGGTGCATCCTGGCGTCCTTTATGATCGCCACGCTTTTGTCCAGGTCTTTGACGAATCGCCTGTCGGCAGTGATCGACCAGATGTCGAAGTGCCGTCTGGGACTACCGGCGGCTCTGCCGGATTCGGATGCCCAGGACGAGATTGGAGCGCTGGTGGATTCCTACAACTATATGACCCATATCATCCATGACCTGGTGGAGGAGCAGGCAAAGGCGGCGGAGGACCTGCGGATCGCGGAGTTCAATTCCCTGCAGGCACAGATGAATCCGCATTTCCTGTATAATACGATGGATATGATCAACTGGCTGTCACAGCAGGGACGTTCCCAGGAGGTGACCATGGCCGTGCAGAAGCTGTCCCGGTTCTACAAGCTGACGCTGAGCCGGAAGCAGTCCCTGAGCACCATCCAGGATGAGCTGGAGCATGTGTCGATCTATGTGGAGCTCTTGAACATGCGGTTTGCGGATAACATTGATTTTATTGTGGATATGCCGGACAGCCTGATGGAACGACCGATCCCGAAGCTGACCTTCCAGCCGGTGGTGGAGAACTCCATCCTCCACGGCATCATGGAAAAGGAGGAGAAGGAGGGGACCATCGTGCTTACCGGTTGGGAGGAAGAGCATGGGATCGTGATCCTGATCTCGGACGATGGGGTGGGGATCCAGCCGGATATACTGGAGAACATTCTGGCTGAGAAAAAGATTGCGGAGGGAAGCTCCGGGACCAATATTGCGGTGTACAATACCCATCGGCGTCTGCAGCTCATGTACGGTATGGAATATGGTCTGAAATACAGCAGCACGCCGGGGGAGGGGACAGAGGTGGAGATTCGGATTCCGTGAGGGCGGCAGCCCGTCAAATATGAGAATGTATAAAGTGTATAGAAAATGCCTTGCGGCAGATATTATCCACAAAAATAACAGCTGTATGTCACTTCTTGAGCATTTCTTGGAATTTGCTGGTTATAATGGGTTTATTAAATGTGTGGAGGATAGATGGATGCGGCGGTGTACTCTTTTGATTGTGGATGACGAACCTGGAATTACTGATATGATAAAAAGCTATTTTGCGTCAGAATATGATGTGCTTACAGCTTATAGTGGCAGGGAAGCGCTCCAAAAGCTGGCAGGGAAGCCGGACTTGATTCTTTTGGATATCAACATGCCGGAGATGGATGGTCTGGAGGTCTGCAAGAAGATTCGGCAGTTTGTTTCGAGTCCGATTCTGTTTCTTACGGCACGCGTTGAATCAGTTGATAAGATCATAGGTTTTCGGGCAGGGGCAGATGATTATATTGTAAAGCCTTTTGACTTAGATGAGCTTGGGGCACGGGTTGCGGCGCACCTGCGGAGAGAACAGCGTTCGATGGAGAATCGGACCGTCCGCTTTTTTGGTGAGCTGGCCATTGACTATGGAAACCGAGCCGTATCAGTAAGTGGACAGCCAGTTTTGCTGACAAAAAGAGAGTTTGACATTTTGGAACTTCTTTCTATGAATGCGGGGCAGGTTTTTGACCGGGAACGGATCTATGAAGCAATATGGGGAATTGACGGTGACGGAAACAGTGGCACGGTGATGGAGCACATCCGAAAGATCCGGGCAAAGCTGGCCGGATATACATTTCACAGTTATATTGAAACTGTTTGGGGGTGTGGATATAAATGGAACGCCTGAAAAATATGGATTTAAAAAAAGCATTTTTTGTGTTGTCGGTCTGTTGTATCATGGTTTCTCTGTTGATTCTTTTGCTGCTCCTCGTATTCTGTGGAAATATCCGTGACAGTTATCCTGCCGGAGGAATCGAGATCCGGTCGGATGGAACAACGATAATACTGGAGGGGCCGACAAAAGACCAGCAAAGGATTTTAGAGATAATAGATGTGCTTCAGTTATTGGCCTGTATCCTGCTCCCGGTCGGAGGATTGGGAGCGGCGGGGGTTTTGTTTTACCACATAAAGCTGAAGATGCCGATCGCTGTTTTACAAAAGGGGACGGAACGTATCCTGAACCATGATCTGGATTTTTCAGTTCCGGAGGTTTCCAAAGATGAACTGGGACAGATCTGCAGAGGTTTTGAGACTATGCGTGCAGAGCTTCTTAAGGCAAATCAGGAGTTATGGGAGCAGGCAGAGGAGAGGAAGCGGTTGAATGCGGCATTTTCCCATGACCTGCGCAATCCGGTTACCGTATTAAAGGGAACCATTAAGCTTATACGGCAAGGCAAAGAGGACGGACAAGCTTTTGAAAGATTGGAGGATTATGTGCTTCGCATTGAGAACTATGTGGAGGCAATGAGTGGAATCCAGAAATTGGAGCAGCTTCCGTTCCAAGAAAAGGAATGTGCATATTCCCAGCTTCATGCAGAATTATTGGATACGGTGAAATTTTTGGCGCCTGCAATGGAAACATCGGTAATTGTACCGGAGACAGGGCACGTGAAGCTGGATCATGGAATATTTTTAAATGTTGCTGAGAACCTGATCAGAAATGGGGCCCGGTTTGCCCAGAATAACCTGTCTGTTTATCTGGAGGCTCGGGAAGGCTGCCTTCTTCTGACGGTAGCAGATGATGGATCTGGCTATCCGGAAAAGCTGCTTCAGGATGGCCCCAGGCCTTTTGGCAAGATGAGTGAGGAGACGGAGCATTTTGGGATGGGATTATACAGCGCCCGGATACTATGCCTGAAACATAGAGGCTCACTGGAATTAAAGAATCCGGCAGGCGGCGGGGCGTCTGCAACGGCAATATTTCGGATAAATTGATTTTATTCATTTCATAATCTTGAGCGTTTCTTGAGAATTGTCCATTATACTCATCTTATCATTGATAAGGAGAGTGTTTTTATGGTTATTGAAGCAAAAGAACTATCGAAGATTTATGGCAGTGGCGAGAACCGTGTAGTAGCGCTTGATAAGGCAGGACTTAAGATTGGACAGGGAGATTTTATTTCAATAATAGGGCCTTCCGGCAGTGGGAAGAGTACATTGTTACATTTGCTGTCAGGATTGGATCGGCCTACGTCTGGGAGCCTGACTTATGATGGAAAGGATATTTATAGCTTTCATGATAAGGAACTTTCTGCGTTCCGACGCAGACGGATTGGCTTTATTTTTCAGCAGTTTAATCTCCTGCCTGTCCTGACGGCAAGGGAAAATATTATCATGCCGATTCTTCTGGATAAGAAGCAGCCGGAAGAGACCTATCTGGACCAGCTTACGGGACTGCTTGGAATTCAGGAACGCTTGGATCATCTTCCCCATGAGCTTTCAGGAGGGCAGCAGCAGCGTGTTGCCATTGCCCGCGCCCTGGCGGCGCAGCCTGACATCATTTTTGCAGACGAGCCGACAGGGAATCTTGACAGCAAAAGCGGGAGCGAGGTCATGGAACTCCTTAAGAACGTCCAAAGAAAGATGGATAAGACACTGGTGGTCATTACCCATGATAACCGGATTGCAAAGATGGCTGACAAGCAGTTTGTAATCGTAGATGGTATTCTCTCGGAGGTGGCAGCATGAAATCATATCGTGTTTTAGCGTGGAAAGAACTGCTTGCCCAGAAAGTTACTTCCATATTAATCCTGATTGCTGTAATTCTCTCTACGATCATAACAACTGTAATCGGGCAGTCCATTGGCATTTTAAATGCAATGAAGGAACAACAGGCAATTGCCCTTGCAGGGGAAAAGTACGGTTCCTTTGTGCAGCTCACAGAAGAACAGCTTGCCGCAATAAAATCTGATTCCCGTTTTTCCTATATTGGCGCGGCGATTGACCTGGGGACGATAGAGTTGAACAGCCAGCTTAGACTTAGCCTTGTAGAATATTTGGATCATAGTTATGAGATGTATCCGGCTTTTACAGAACTCTTGGAAGGATGGCTTCCAGAGCGCCCGATGGAGATTGCGCTGTCAGAGGATGTGCTAAAATTTCTTGGCTTTCAGGGAAAAGTCGGGGATAAGATTTCCCTGACGGCTTCGAAAGCATGGCGGCATGGGATTCTGCCCGCAGCGGATTATACGGAGGAATTTATCCTGACAGGAATTACGAAGAGTAATTATGTGGCGTATACTTACGGCATGCTTCCAGGAATAGTGGGAGAGGGGACGGCAGAAAGATTGTTCCCGTCCGGGCAGGTGTATTATGTAGTGGATTTTCGGACGGCAGATAAAAAAAGTAGGTGTTAGTCAAAAAAAGTGTTGGTTCTAATTTTTTGCTTGAACGCAAACACTTGTTCTGATATAATTAGATTATCACAAAGACTTACGGGGGATAATCTTATGGA
>CAJSZT010000075.1:0-17175 GCA_910573785.1 Lachnospiraceae bacterium
CTTTGTATAGCTTCTTCTCTGGCTTCTTCTATTCAGCCAGTAGAATAACCTGAACCATACTACATTATAGAATGAGTTCAGGCTTCTTGAATTGTCAGTAATTCCGTAGTAATGATAGTAACCAGTTAAGATTTCATTCAGCTTCTTTACTATCTGGTTTATGCGTAGAAATCTCATATCTCTTATCGTAGCATTTATTTCCTTGCTTTTCTTTGCTAGCTTTTTCTTACTGGTCTTCCTCTTCACTCTGAACTTTCCCGTTCTTCCATGCGAACAGTAATGCGTGAATCCGAGGAATGTAAAGGTCTCCGGTTTCCCGTCTCCACGTTCTTTCCGGTTCCTTTCTGCAAATCGGCCGAATTCTATCAGCCTCGTCTTTTTCTCCTCCATTTCCAGTCCAAAGTGCATCATTCTGCGCTTTAAATATTCATAGAACATCTCTGCGTCTGTTTTGTATTGAAAGCAGACTACAAAATCATCCGCATATACCACCAGCCCTGCGTACCCTTTCATGATCGGCTGCATTTTCTCCTTGAACCACCACACCAGTACATAGTGCATATATATGTTTGCGATTACTGGTGAGCAGACCGAACCCTGTCCGGCTCCTTCCTCTGTCTCTTCATATCTGTAATCTTCCATGATTCCGGCTTTTAACATCCGGCGTACCAGCCTGATGATATTTGGGTCTTTTATTCTTGATTCTATGAACTTTATTATCCATTCATGGTCCAAGTGGTCGAAAAATCCTTTTACATCCGCATCCAATACCCAGTTTGTCTTTTCTTTTTCCAGCATTCCGTTCAGCTTTCTTAATGCCTTATGACAGCTTCTCCCTGGTCGGAATCCCATCATTTCATCATAGAAATGCGGCTCGAACACTGCTTCCAGTACTCGTCTCAATGCTTCCTGCACCAGTTTGTCTTCATAGCAATAGATACTGAGCGGCCGTGTCTTTCCGTTTTCTTTCGGTATCTCCACTCTTTTTGCTGGCTTGGGCTTGTACGCTTTCTTCTTAAGCTTTTCCTCTAATTCTTCCAGATTTTCCTCCAGCCTTGCCCCGTATTCCTCTTTGGTTATCCCATCGGTTCCTACTGCTTTCTTTCCGTCCATTTCCTTGTGGCACTCTTTTAATAATTCCTTATTTATCAAATGCCCTATGGACGTAAATACCATGTCTGGATGTTCGCCTGATAGTTGTGATATTCTCGCCAATTTCGTTTCCATAGCTCCTCCTGTCTCTGCGTACAGTCTATGTTTCCTCTTTGATATGACTTTGCATGGCTAGCCTGCGAGGACAGGCATTTCTCGACTTCCACTGTATGTTTTACCGTGTACTATTCGGCCATCCGACTTCTGCTGGCCATTTGCGGTTCTCCCTTCGACAGTTGTTCCGCATACCACATGTACGCAACTCATCTGGAACCAGACAGACCTCCTCCAGTTGACTTGAAATCCTTGATTGCATGACCAACCTCAAAACTCCGGGGAAGCAACTGTATTCTCGCTCTTAGTGACTACAGTTATGTTGCTTTCAGTGTATAGGAGCACCTCTGCCTTCCCACTTTCATTTTCATATCGAAGCTATGTGCAGTTATGCCCTGCAATCTCGCTGTCTACGCTTAGCAGACAACATCTCTGCTGTCTACCCAAGACTCGCTTGGTGCGGTATAGCTTGTACCTTACACCGTAGGACTTTCACCCACCGAATTCCAAGCCCTTAGCTGGGCGCACCCTATTTCTCAAAAACTACAAAACCACATTCGTAAGGATGGTCGCAATACACACTTTCTTGCTTATCAGTGTGGTATAACATACTTTTCAGTATAATTAGAAAATCTCCGCCACCTGAAATAATCATAAATTCTGCCAGAATAAATAGCAGTAATTGATTTGTCATTACAGAAACCACTGCTGCTCCACCGCCTAAAACTAATGTAGGCATAGCAGTTCCCAGCAAATATTGCCACTTTTCCAACGGTTCAGAGCAAGTACAGTATGGAGAAAAACTACTCCAAATAAATCCAAAATCAATCGAATGAAAATGATTTTTTGCAAAAAAACCCCAAGTGATGCCATGTATTAATTCGTGTAAAATAGTTAGAGGAAGAAGAAGAAACGCCGCTACGACAAATCTCAAAGAAATCCCCCCTAAATCAAAACTATTCACATTATAGTAAAACAAAAATGTTAAAGCTATAAATGGCAGCATACTCAAAGGTCCTAAAAAATTCGCTTGTCGAATATTGATAGTCATATTCTTAATTTTATATCCTTTTTGCTGCATTTCAGAATTGAGTTTTTCAAAGTCATTTTTACGTTTCAATTCTTTTGCTGTTAATTTCCTTTTATCGTTATCCATAGATAATTCCTCCAAATTTTATACGTTTATTCTATTTCCCTGATTTGCTCAACAAGAGATTGCTTTTTCAGATTTCCAGTTGTGTAAGAAATCAAGGTAAACTGCACAATCAGCAGGATTGCTAAATATATCAATACGATCAGCCACGGAAATGAATAATAAAAGTATGGATTCATCGTTTTCACAACTACCTGTACGGATAGGAAGCCCAATCCAGTTCCCAAAACCACTGTTACAAGCGTAGCAAAAACTGAATAAATCGATCCCTCATAACACAGCATTTTGATCAGTTGCTTTTTACTCAAACCAATCGCCTGTAACATTCCAATTTCCTGCCTGCGGGACAGAAAGTTTGTGATTGTCGTATTGACAAGGTTGATGAAAGAAAAGCATACAACAATAACAGCCACGATCAACATTACCCCGAAAGAAAATTGTTGAAGCCCGCTATAATAAGTGATACTTTCTTTTATGGTTTCCATAACCAAATCGCTATTTCCGTCTATCCGTTGATTTAATGCGGCTTCAACCGTATCAAATTTTTCCATATCGGTAATTACGGAAATCGTACCTGTGCAATCTATCCCGGTCGCTTCATTCATAAGCTGCTCTGGAAGCGTAAAGCACTTTGAGAAGCCGGAGTAAGAATATTCGTTTACAATGCCCATGACTGTATAGGTCTTTGTACGAATTTGCCCGGATTCGGTTTTATAGTCCACTTCGACGGTATCACCCAGCGAAGCCTCAATATCATAGAGATCGGCACGCTCTTGAAGCAAGACAATTCCATTGCCTGCCACCAGTTCATCATAATCAATCGTTCCCGCAATTCGCTCTTTCTCCAAATTCTGCTGCTCATCCCGGCAAAAGCCCTGAATCCATTTTCCAGAATTGCCATTTACAAGATATTCTGCGTCTGTGTAATACCAGCGCTTGATTCCTGTAACGCCATCAATAGATTCTACTGCATTTACAAAATCGGCATTTAGAAAATTCTTTTGCTGTAATCCAGACAAAGAAATACCGGCAGTGTCCCACGATTGATTTGCGTTGAGCTGGATGTTAAATTCACCGACAGGAAAAGCCCTGCCTCGCGCCTCTGAAACGCCATCATAGGAAACTAACATTGTCGAAATCAATACAACCAATACTCCGCCGAGTGAAAGAGAAAGTATTGTTAAAGTGGACTTTACCTTTTGTCTGGACAGATTCATTTTAGCAAGTGAAGCAGGCGTTATTTTACGGTGCAACACGGAACTTTCTTTCATTTTCCCCTGATAATCGGAATATCGCAATGCTTCCAGCGGAGATACTGCCGCAGCTCTTTTTACAGGAGTATAAATAGCAATCATCACAATAATAAATGCAAAAAGGCCAACCCCGGCCGTCACACATAAAGCAGTCAGCCAGTACCAACCGGCAGGAACCAGAAAGTACCCAATCACATTTCCAATAACCAGCCCAATCGGGATAGCAATGGCCGCAAGTAATTTTCCCTCGCGGTAAACCATCTTTTTGATCTGTCGCTTTGTTGTTCCGATTGTACGAAGCTGTCCATAGTTACGGATACTGCCTGCTACTGAAATATAAAAAATTGAATAGATCACAATGCCGGAACCAATGAAAGTTATAAAACCGATCAAGAAGTAGAACAGCATATCACTTCCACGATTTTCGTCCTTTATGTTGAAATAAGTGGAACGGACAATCACATTATCATCGGAAATTTCTAATTGCCGTGCCAGAGTATTTGCATAGTTGGCGGCTTCTTCCTCGCTCATATTTTGAGCGCCTTTCAGCCCAATGTAATAATCAATCATGCCCTCGTCGCCATACTGCTGTCTTACTAATTCTTTTGATATAATGGCTGTATAACGTCCAATATCGCCGGTTTTCACATTTAAGATTCCCGTCAATTTGAAATCATGGGTAGTGCCGTCAGAAAAGGGGATTTGAATTGTCTGTCCCAATTCATTTGAATAGCCCAAACTATCCAAAAAGGATTTCTGTACTACAATTTCATCCTCCGAAGCTGGTAAATCTCCCGAATAGGGCATACTTTGGGATGTTAGCATATCTGCATTTGCATAAGTAAAATTTACGGTTGAATGGTTTACCTGTTCAGAAAATGCGTTAAAAAATTCCCCAACCCACGCAATTTCTTCTTGCTTGTATAGTTCCTGTCCCTGCTCCTCAGAAATCGCATGATACATAATCTGCGCTGTTTTTTGGTTGCGGTTCTGCGTTTCCTGCATAACCCCAAAGCCATAGAGGACAATAGCAGATAGCAATGCGCTGGCAAGTGCAATCGTCAAAACAATAAAGATATTTCTTTTTCGATTCGCCGATATACTGCGGTTTGATATGCGCTTTACTATGCCACTGGTATCATTTTCAAAAGGCCATGTCATAGCCTGCCACCTCCTTATTCCACAATCTTTCCGTCCTCAATTCCATACAGTTACTATTCCGTTCTCAACCGTTCCACCAAAGTATCTTTCTCAATGGATCGGCTGACTTCATAGCTAATGCAAATCTGCAATCCGACAAGCACAATGGAGAATAAAAGGATTGGGAATATATTAAACTCAAAAAGGATAAATTTCAGGGCCAATACCTTATTTGCCAAATAGCATAACAGGCCACCTCCCGCAACACCCAAAAAGGTTGCCAATATTGCAGACTTTACGCTAATGCTCATACCCTCTCGGTAAAGCATTTTTCTTAGTTGTTGATTTGTCATTCCGACAGCCTGCAAAAGAGCAAATTCCCGTTTACGGACAATAGCGCTGCTGATTAGCATATTCACCATATTTAATAGACCGAAAAGAATTACAAATGCAGAAATACCGTACAGACTGCTTGTGGTTGCCTTTATGAATCCTCTAATTGTAGAAAATTCTTCATCGTAAATTTTGAGCCTCAAGTTTGGATTTCCACTTATAAGAGCCATTATCCCATCTTGAACAGATTCCTTATAATCCGGGTCACAAAAAACGGATAAATGTGATGTATTATTATAAGGGGAAAGTTCTGCTATTGCTTTGCTGGTACAATAGAACAACCCTGTTGATGGAAAGTAGGCAATTCCGGCAACGGTAAAAGTTTTTTCAATGGTTTGTCCGGCAACATCAAAATGGAATAACAGTGTATCTCCAATTTTCAAATCGCCATAGTTTGTATCACTTCGATCTGTACGATATTTATTGACAACTATGCCATCCAGACCGATTTCATCATAACTGATTGTACCGTCCACAAGTTCACTTGCATTCGCAACAAGTTCTGGTGATAGACTGTTTACAGTTTCTAAATCAATGTTAACAACTTAAATATTATTCTTCCTACTAACCACAATATCTTGTATTTTTGATTTTTAATCGCAGATAAATTTATTCCATCTTTTTAGTGGTATGGCATATTTCTCATACCGCTTTTTCTTTTCCTTAACTCAGGTTTCCATGTCTTTTCTTGCTTAATATTGCACAAATATATCGCCCTATTTTTGGTAATATTTACCTATTGACAAATTACGAAAATTTTGCAGCGAAGCTCCTTGATTATACACTTTTTGAAAGGAGATTCTTCTTATGAAATTAATGGAAATTGTCGCGTCTATCATCTGCAATACCCTTTCGGATCCTCAAGTACTTGAAAGGGCTCGTCTCAGAAAAGGAGCTTTTACCAGGAACTGTGGTAAGCTTCCCTTTTGGACTATGATGGAGCTGCTCCTCAAAAGCGTCAAGCGTTCCACTTCTTCCATGCTTGATGAGTTCTTTTCTGACTTACGCAAGAAAATGGGGAATCCTATCTCACAGACCATCCACTGCTCACAGCAGGCTTTCAGCAAAGCAAGGGCTGGTATCAGCCACACCATTTTCCAGGAATGCTTTGAAAATGTCCTGGATTTCCTCTGCTGTACGGAATCCCTGGACTATCACCGCCGTCTTGGTGGGGTATGGGGCATCCAGCCTGTTGCGATTGATGGTTCCAAGATTCCCTTGCCTAACAGAAAAGCCCTTCTCCACAAATACGGCAGTATTGGGAGAGGCGCAAACTCTCCCACTGCCATGGCCAGCATTGCCTATGATGTGCTCAACCACCGTATTCTTGACGCCCTGCTTGAACCCATGAGCATTGATGAACGTACCCTTGCGGCACGCCATATGGATCACATCAGACGCAAAAGCCGGACAGATCTATTATACACCATGTTCATCTTCGATCGGGGATATGCTTCAAAAAAATTGATATCTTATATCGAAAATGATATCCATGCGCGTTATCTTTTTCGGCTCCGCTCAAAATTCAACCTGGAGATTGATGCAGTCCCACTCCCTTCCGAAGAGCATGGGGTGACCGACCAGGTGGTCACTTTATATGAAGGGATGCGTGTCCGTGTGCTGCGCTTTTCCCTTCCCAGCGGTGTTACGGAAACCTTGATCACAAATGATTTTTCTCTGGATAAAACAGCTTTCAAAGCACTTTATTTTCTCAGATGGCCGGTCGAAGAAGAGTACAAGCTCATAAAGGAGAAAGTCGGCCTGATCAATTTCAACGGCTTTTCAGAGAACTCCATCCAGCAGGAGTTTTGGATTTCTGTACTCCTTGCCAATCTTGCGATGCTGATCAAAACAGAAACTGACGGCATCATTGATGAAACGGTCAATACAGGGCAAAACAAGCACAGATACCAGACAAATATGAATGAACTGATCGGATGTATCAGCAGATATTTCCCTGAATATATGGAAGCAGATACCTGTACGGAACAAAGAGAAGTCATACGCTATATTTTCTGCTTTGCCATATCCACAAGGGTCCGTGATAAAAAGGGGAACGGGGAATCACATCCCCGTAAAAATCCGCGTAACGTAAAACACCATTATAACTGTAAGGCGACCCATTAAAATAACCGCAGGACGTGAATTGTCAGACAATGTTATGATATTCCAAAAATAAACAGTTATTTTCAGAATGATAAGCACCAAGGGGAAAGTCTGCGATTTTTTAAGGTTGTATGTTCCAACCACTCATTCTTTCACACGTTTCAATGACATTTATTCCAAGCGCATACTAAGTTGTTAACATTGATTAAGAATAGGGATGTCCTTATAAGATTTTTAGGTATGGCGGCTATAGCAGTCCATTGGTTCAATCCGTTTACATATATCCTGTACAATGAGATTTTAAATATCAGTGAGATATATTGTGACAGTATTGTGTTGAGAGGAAAAGAAGAACAAGAGCGCAAAGCATATGGCGAATTGCTTCTGAAGCTTGCGGTACAGAAAAGTATGGCCAGTAATGAGTTTGCCGCTGGAATTTTAGGTGGAAATAGTAAGAGAGCTTTCAAAAGGAGGATTGTAGAAATGAAAACGGTTAGAAAAAACAGAAGAATTTTGTCTGCGCTGATGACGGCATTGATCTCTCTAATGGGCGGGCTTACAGTCTGTGCGTATGATCCGCCGGTGAATATAACGGATCAGAGGTATGGCTATTCTGAACAGGGATTTGACTTTCAGTTTACCGTGGGGGAATTAAAGCTGGAGGTTGAAGAACTTCCATATGAGCAGTTCTTTGCTGACAAAGCCGGAAATGTTTATGAGATCAAGGATGATAATAATTATACAAGGGCCGCCTGCAAACACAAATATGCTGCTGGGACAACAACATCCCATGGTAAAAACAGCAGCGGAGACTGTTCGGCGACAACTTATGAAGCGCAGAGGTGTACTTCTTGCGGCTATGTAAAAACAGGTGATGAAATTATGCTGAAATGGTATGGAAAATGTCCGCATTGATGAAGGAAAGGGGAAGATTGTATGGGAAGAAATTACGGATTGTCTAATACGGAAATGCTGATTATGGAGCTGCTGTGGCGGACGGGGGAACCTATGTCTTTTAAAGAGATCATGGACGTAGCACAGAATGAATGGAAAAAAACATGGAAAGCGCAAACTTTAAACACGTATTTGATCAATTTGCAAAAAATCAAAATGGTAGGAACAGACCGGAGCTCTACACATTATATGTATTATGCATTGTGTAGCAAGGAGGAGTTGATCCATAACTGGACGCGGCATTTGGTAGAGGAATGCTTTGACAATTCCATCAGCCGGCTATTTGCTGCCTTTATAGGCGACAAAAAACTCTCCGAGGAAGAGGCAGAGGAATTGAGAAGGATGATATGAAAGATTTTGCAGAGAGTTTGAGAGGAAATTAAGAAAGAGGGTGATGTGAATGAGATATGCTATAGAAAATCGAGACAAGACATATGGAGTTGCAGACTCAGGTTTTCTATGAAAAAATGTGGCAATAAACGAACAGTTTGATTTTATTTGTAAACTTAATAATATTATTTAAAAGCATAGAAAAATTAGGAGTGATAATTATGACCAGAAATATTACAGAAAATCTATTAATAAATAACGTTTTATATAAGCAAGTTTTTCAGAAAGAAGATGTGGCAGAGAATACAACACAGCAGGAAAAGGCTTCTGATTTGTCACAAATGCAGAAGCGATACGACATAATAGAATATCAAGATAGTGAAGATTCAGCCGGAATTTATGAATTGAAAAAAGATGGAAGCGGGGTATTGCAGATCAGATTTAATCATCCCGAAGACGAAGATTCTAATGTATCTGATAATATAGAGAATGTTGATAAAAGTGAAGAAGATAATAAAAATAATGAAGGGAGTGGTGAAAAGCCAATAGTTGTGGTGACAACCTTAGATTTGTCTGCTGTTGAGAGGGAGATAAAACAATTGAAACAACAGCAACAACAATTAGAACAGAAATTGAATTCGGCACCAGAAGAACAGAAAAAAGATATACAGGTAGAACTCAATCGGGTAATTCAGGAACTTAAACGGAAGGATACAGATACCTATCGTGATAGTCATGCCTATCGTAGACAATATACTCTTGATTAAAGTACAAATTTTTTGCTGATCATGTCACTTTCGGGAAGCGTTATTTTTATCTTGTATCTGCTCATATTTCCAATTGCGAAAAGGTATGTTTCATATGATAATACAGTTAGAAATTATTGTGAATGATAAGTTTGAAAAGCGAGGAGTGATGAATCATGACAATATCAGAAAGAATTACCGGACTGCAGGTTAAAGGAGTTCTTTTGAGCGGGAAAGAGAGTGTAAAATAAATCGACATTTTACTTGAATAGTAATGATCGATCACCGCATGTTCTATTTTTAAAGAAGTATGTTCCCGGTTTTCTGACATGATATGGTACAATTATTTATGTGACCGGTTGGATTATGCATTATAAGTGTGTTAAGGAGGGGATGTTATAATGATTGGCATTTCTTATGGGAATGCTCTTTTGACAGCAGGACAGCGCAAATATCAGACAGCAAATAGCAACAGGAAATACAGTGGGAAAGGCGGATTTGGGACAAAAGTGCCCAATGAGGAGCGCTATATTAAAACGGTATCGAGAGGAAATTTTGAAACCTGTGCCGAGGTGGATAAAATACCATGTAAGTATGCGCTCAAGGATGAAAAAGCGATTGGATGGCACTGGAAGGCTCCAGGGATTGAATACAGATTTTTCCATGCGGTCGAATCCACAGAAGAGAACCCGGTATTGGTTGCGAGAGGTGTAGATGAACATGGAAAGCTGTTTGAAGAAAAAATTGCCGTGAAGCAGATTGATCCTTATAATACCACACCTCTCGAAATAGATGCGCTGTCATATTTCAGGCCGGGAGAGCATTATTCGATCAGCACCTACAATCTTTATGGGAAAGAGCCGGGGATCAATGAACGGTTTGATTATGTCGCCAGAACCCAGGAGAGGCTTGCGTCCTGTAACAGGCTGCATTTATCGGAAGAGGCTGCGTGGAACAAAAAGGATTTGGATTTTGTGCTTGGTTTCACGGAAAATCATACCGGGGCGGACCAGATTGGAACCTGTTTTAAATTGGATTCAGATATTCTTAAAGGTTTTACCGAAGAAAATAAAAGAAATCTGGAACTATATTCCAGTGCTGTCAGGGAGAGGATGATATCCGGTATGGCAAGGAAATGTTCCGAAGAACTATTCGAGATGCATCTGGAACAGGAACTTTTTTCGCGTAGCAGAAATCATCCATTGGAAAATAAGATAGAGGAAAAAGGAGAGGCAGCGCCATCTGCGGAAGAAGATGATTATGAATCCATCAGTAAAACATTTCTGGAAATATTAGGCATCAAATTGGATAAGAAAATCAATTGGAATGCCGATGGCACCAGCGAACTTACAGAGGATCAGATTCAATATCTGCGGGAAAAGTATGATGTAGAAAATATGTCAAAAAGTGATTTTTATAATCTGCTGGCAGAATTATCAGACATGAATGTGATTTCTCATAAGGATGTTGAAAATCAGTTTTTACGTTACGTTGATCCGGCGACCGAAGTAATCATTGCTGCGAATGAATATTCTTCCCAATGGATGAACAGCGGGAATAATTATTTGAGTCGGTTTCAGAACGAAGAACGGATGTATGACTATTTTATTCAGGCATTATTGGATGGAAAATCATCTATCCAGGCATCTGACATATTTAGAGCAAGGTCATACTATGAAGAGCAAAAAGAGAGCAGCGGCAGACTGGCCCGAGTTTTCGAAAAACTAAAATCAGTATAAGTTTTAATAGAAAGACATCAAAAATTCAGTTCGGATTTTTGGTGTCTTTTTCGTCTTGTAATGAGTGGAAAGATTCGATATAATGTTACTGTTAAAAGGAGGAGCAAAACCGATGGTTTTAAATCATTGTACGGTCTGTGCTGTCTATGAGTCAGACCAGGGGGATCAGAAAAGGATCCCGGTAAAATGCGACGGGGGACAGATCTTACTGCTTTTGAACCGGGAGCAGGAGTTGTCCGATACGGCAAAGATCCGGATTGATTTTTTTGACAGCCAGATCGGGTGTGTCAAGGCGTACTGCGGGCTTGCTGTCAGGAGGAACTATGACGCGTCCATACAGGCGCCGTGGCTTGCGGACTGCGAGATCCTGGAAGTGACTGAGATCGTAGAGGGGCGGAGGAGCCTGCGGTCAGGCATGGAGAAGGAGACGGTGTTTACGGGTTCGAATCAGGAAGAATATACGGGTGTCATTCAAAATATTGGTGAGGGCGGAATTTATTTTATCACCTGGACGAGACAGCAGTGCGGAGATATGGCTGAATTTTCTTACTGCTTTGTAGAGACGGAGTACCGGATGCGGGTCAGCATCCTGCGGGAAGAGATATTCCGGGACGGGAGATATGGCTATGGCTGTCAGCTTTTGGATTATCCCAAGGGGGCGGAGAGGGACATCAAGCGGTACCTTCATATGAGGCAGTCCGGAAGGATTTGGTAGACCGTCGGAGAGAAAAGCGGTATAGAGGAATGAAATTCGGAGTAAGGGATGTCCTTTCAATAGAGGGGCATCTTTTTTTGATAAATTTTTTAAAGAGCCGCACATTTCACAGAGAGAAAACGTTATACATAATGGAAGGAGGTTTCAGATCCATGGATTTAGAAGAGCAGTACGAGAAAATATACCGGTATTGTTATTTCAGGCTGCGCCATCAGCAGATGGCGGAAGATATCACTCAGGAAACCTTCCTTCGCTTTCTGGAAAGCGGAAATTATTGTGAAAGGGGAAAGAAGCTGCGGTATCTCTATACCATTGCGCGCAACCTGTGTATAGACGAGTGCCGTGGGAAGAAGGCAGAGCCATTATCGGATGAGATTCCGGCGGAGCCGACAGAAGAAGCGCCGGAGGATCAGATGCTCACAGGGATCGCGGTAAAAGCGGCGCTGTCAGAATTGGAAGAGGAGGAACAGGAGCTTCTGCTCTTGCGGTATGTGAACGAACTTTCAATCGCAGAGATCTGCGGGATCTTGAAGCTGTCGAGATTTGCGGTTTACCGAAAGATACAAAAAGCATTGAAGAGGCTGCGGAATCTGCTGGATAAAGCAGATTTCGGATAAGGCCTGGAAACTGTAAACTATGACAGGCGGGGGGATAGTTCCTTATATCCAAGGGCAGTTTATTATGGCAATACGGACATTTCACAGAGTATACAAACTGGTTACAGATCAAGGGAGGAATTTGGATGGATCAGGAATTAAAAAAAGCACTGCAGGATGCATTTGAAGCGCCTGCGCCGAAACGGAAGGAAGCATTTTTAAGATCAGTACCGCAGCCGGGAATCAGTAACCTGTCCTTTATGATTTCCCAGGCGGGATATATCCGGAAACGAGTATGGGGCATTTCCGGCGTTCTGTTTGGAGTTGCTTATCTGGGGGCCTGTGTTTTGGGGCAGGATGTGATGTGGGTGATCTCCGCATTGCTTCCGTTTGCGGCAGTATCCGTTGTATCGGAGCATCATCGGTCCTATGTATTTCAGATGTCGGAGCTGGAAATGGCGGCGCGCTTTTCCTTGAAAAGCGTGGCGCTTGCCCGGATTGGGATTTTAGGGATCTCACATTTGCTCCTGCTGCTCTTTTTAATCCCGGCCTGTGCGTGGTTCCACACGTCATCACTTTTTCAGACCGGACTGTATCTGCTGGTGCCCTATCTGCTGAGCGCGGATGCCGGATTGTGGGCGGTGCGGAAGACGCAAGGGCAGGAAGCCATTTATGCATGTGTGGGGATCGCAGTTTGCGTCAGCTGTCTCAACCTGCTGGTACAGAGACTGTTTCCAGTTCTCTTCGGGATAGAGTATACCCTGGGCTGGGTTCTGCTGCTGGCCGGGGCCGCCGTATGCGCGGTGAAAGAATGGAAATGGAATGTGAACCGGCTTTCGGAGCTTGTCTGTGCGTGAATCAGTAGAAGCCGGGGGGATTTTAGGAACTATTTGCGTCCTGCATTTCTGGTTGATCCAGGTTAAGAATCGAACGGAGGAATTGAAATGGAGCTTATTTTAGACAGAGTGACAAAGCAATATCAGAATAAAATCGCGGTAGACCGCATTTCGCTCAGAATGCATCCGGGGGTGTATGGGCTGCTGGGAACCAACGGGGCGGGAAAAACTACGCTGATGCGGCTGATTTGCGGGATCTTAAGGTGTGACAGTGGAACGGTCGCATTGGATGGAATGGATGTATCTTCCGAGGAATACCGCGCAAGGCTGGGATATCTGCCCCAGGATTTCGGTTATTACCCGGAGTTTTCAGGAATGGATTTCCTCATTTATATAGCAACGCTGAAAGGACTGGCAAAGTCCCAGGCAAGACGCAGGTCGGCAGAGCTTCTGGAGCTGGTTTCCCTGGGGGAGATGGGGAAGAAAAAAATAAAGACCTATTCCGGCGGTATGAAGCAGCGGCTGGGAATTGCGCAGGCACTTCTGAACCGCCCGCAGCTTCTTGTGCTGGATGAGCCGACTGCCGGGCTGGATCCGAAAGAGAGGGTCCGTTTTCGGAATCTGATCGGGGAGGCAGGGAAGGAAGGGATCGTGATCCTGTCTACCCACATTGTGTCAGATATTGAGCATATTGCGGACAAGGTATTGATGATGAAGGACGGCCAGCTGATCTTTCAGGGAGAGTGGCAGGAAGGACAGGGAAATCTGGAAGAATTTTATTTGGAGCAGTTTGAGTGACGGGAGGAACGATATGAAACGATGGGAAGGGCCTGGGTTCAGGACATTATATCTCTATGAATTAAAGAAGATCATATACAGGAGAAGCGTATGGATTACCAGCGGTATAATGCTTTTGCTGTGTGTGTGCTTAAGCTTTGCGGATCTGATCAATACGTCGTTTGGCTACAGTGAAGGTGATGAAGAGATCAATATATCCGGCTATGAGCTGATGAAAATAAGAAGGGAATGCGCAAGGAAGCTTTCGGGAAGAGAAATAGACGATGCGCTGCTCCGGGAAATGCAGGAGTTTTATCAGGGAGAAGAGAGGGAAGAAGTGACGGGAGTCATCGACCGGGCGACGGGGGCAACGATTACAGCGGCCGACGGGGGCAGTGCGGACAGGGAGGAAGCTGCCCGAGATGGCGCAGATGGAATGGAAGCAAAGCTTGTGGATCAGCAGAAATATATGCCGGTCTATAGCTGGACTTTTGGGATTATGGGAAATGATGAATCTATATATGCGGCGGATGCGTCCGGGCCGTATTCGGAGCGGCAGCGGTTGATCGATCAGAACCGCAGGGACCAGATGCTGACACAAAATGAACGGATGTATTGGAAGAAGAACGACGCCGGACTCAAGATACCTTTTACCTATGAGTATATGGAAGGGTGGGGGAATCTGTGGAATCAGGCAAATATGATCAACTGCATGCTCTTGCTGCTGCTCACTGTCAGCCTTTCCCATGTATTTTCCGAGGAGCATCTGCGGAAAACGGATGCCATCATCCTGTGCGGCAGGCATGGAAAAAGAGAGCTGTACATCGCGAAAATCCTGGCAGGGGTGACATTCGGAGCGGCCGCGGCGCTGCTTCTGTCCGGTACCGCGCTGCTCTCCAACCTGGCGATCTATGGGGCGGATGGGTTTGGGGGAGCACTACAGATCGAATTTCCGCTGTCGTCGTGGAGGATCAGTATGGGGGGAGCTGTTTTGTTTTTGATGCTCCTGCTGCTGCTCATATCTGTGATGTACAGCATGACAGTCATGTTCTTGTCGGAATGGCTGAAAAAAAGCGCAGGCGTCATGGCTGTGCCGTTCGGTATTATGATTTTTACGTTGTTCATTGATATCCCTTATTCCTATGGCACGGTTTCCAAGGTCTATGAATTGCTGCCGACGAATCTGCTGATGACGTGGGAATTGTGGGATGACAGGCTACTCTCAGTTTTAGGGAAATATATGACGCTCTTTCAGGTGGCGCCGATGGTGTATATTTTGGTTTCCGCATTGTTGCTTCTCATAGGAAAACGAATCTGGAAGCGGTGTCAGGTGGGGGCATGAATGACAGATTACAGTTCACTGGTCAGTCAGTGAACTGTATTTTTTTAAGCGTCATGTTGTATTGAAAAAACCGACTGGAAATGATAGGATGATAGAAAGGTGGATGTTAAGGAATACGATATAAAGAAAAGGCAATATTTTGGGAGGTCTGAAATGGAACGGGTCAGAACATTCAATATTCATGGAATTTGCTATCCGGACAGGCACTATATGGTAGATCTGGGCGGACGGCTAAGAGAGATCAAAAAAATGATAGACCGGGGAGAATATTTTGTGATCAACAGAGCGCGCCAGTATGGAAAGACCACGTTACTGCACGCCCTAAAAGAATATCTCAGGCCGGACTATGCGGTGATCTCCATGAGCTTCCAGAAAATGAGCACCGCAAAATTCCGTGATGAATATGCTTTCTCACAGGCATTTGTCCGGGGCTTCCTGAAAAAAGCGGAAAGGGAAACCGGGTTGAGCGCCGAGGCTCTGCAAAATCTGGAAAAAAGCCGGAAGGAAGGCGAAGGAAGAGAGCGGTTCGATCTGACGGAGCTGTTTGAAGGACTCAGCGAGGTATGCGGGGCGGCGCGGAAAAAAGTGGTCCTCATGATCGATGAGGTGGATCAGGCATCCAACAACCAGGTCTTTCTGGATTTTCTGGGGCAGCTTCGGGAGTATTATCTCGGCAGAGAAGAGACAGCAGCATTTCATTCCGTGATCCTGGCAGGCGTCTATGACATAAAAAATCTGAAGCAGAAGATCCGGCCGGAAGAGATCCACAGATACAACAGTCCGTGGAATGTGGCAGTCTCATTTGATGTAAATATGAGTTTTCATCCGGCGGATATCCTGACCATGCTGGAGGAATATGAAGCCGATCACCGAACAGGGATGGATCTGCGGAAGATGTCGGAGGAATTGTACCTGTATACGGGCGGATATCCGTTTTTAGTGAGCTGCCTTTGCAAAAAAATGGAGGAAAATGACAGGGAGTGGACGGTACAAAGCCTGCGTACAGCTGTGCGCGACCTGCTGAAAGAAAAAAATCCCCTGTTCGAAGATGTGATAAAAAATATCCGAAATCATCAGGAATTTTCGGATCTTGTGGAACAGATCCTGATCAACGGGGCAAATGTGGTATTTGAGATCATGAACCCGGCAATTGACCTGGGGGTCATGTTCGGGATCTTGAAGGAGCAGGATGGGAGGACTGTGGTTTCAAACGTCATATTTGAAACACTGATCCTGAACTATTTTACCTCCGTGCGAGGGACGGCAAGCCTGGAAAATTCGGACTATATAGAGAAATCCCAGTATATCCGAAACGGGCGTCTGGATATGAAAAAAGTGATCGGGCGGTTTGCGGCATTCATGAAGTCCGAATACCGGGAGGAGAACGGAAAGTTTATAGAGAATCATGGACGGCTGTTGTTTCTGAGTTTTTTGCGGCCGATCATCAATGGGACAGGGCACTATGCAGTAGAGCCGCAGACCCGGAAAAATCGGCGGATGGATATTCAAGTATTCTACGGCAGTGAAGAATTTGTTGTGGAGTTAAAGGTGTGGCGAGGTTCCGCTTACGAAGAGAAAGGGTATGATCAGTTAGCGGACTATCTTGACGTAAAAGGACTTCGGGAGGGATATCTGGTCAGCTTCAGCAGAAATGTGAAGAAGCCGCGGGAGGGCCGGGTATTTTCGTACCGGGGACATGAGATATGCGAAGTAATTGTAGAATGCGGAAATCCCTGGACGGAACGGCAAAGCGATGGACTGAAATCCGATTGATTTTTCTACATCGTAAGCGATGAATAATCTAACGTTTTTACAAGTCCCGAAATCTGTGCGATAATCTCTTTAACTGGAGAAGCATCTCCCCATTTCCCGGTTTTTGCATTCAGAGC
>CAJSZT010000076.1:0-16957 GCA_910573785.1 Lachnospiraceae bacterium
AGGAACTCGCTGACCGCATATACCTGTATTTTGAAGAGGTCAACAGGGAGCCAGTTGTATACCATTGGACTTATAAAATGGATGAAATAAGTCAGGATGAAGCCGTTAAAGCTGGCATAAAATCAAATGCTAATTAGGCCAGTTATTAATTATTCGATGTACTAGTTGATGAAACGGCAGGCCCGTCAGCCAATCAGATATTTACCGAATTAGGGGGCGAAGATTATGGATCAGATCAAAATAGGAAAGTTTATCGCATACAGGAGAAAGAAGCAGGGATGGTCGCAGAAGCAATTGGCGGAGCAGATCGATGTGACGGATAAGACCATCTCGAAGTGGGAAACAGGCAGCCGGATGCCGGATGCGTCGATGCTTCTGAAGCTGAGCCAGGCGCTGGAGATTGATGTCAATGAGCTGCTCGCCGGAGAAGAGTTTTCCACGGAAGAATATCTGAAAAGATCAGAAAGCAATCTGGTCAATCTGGTTGGGGAATTAAATGAAATGGACAAAAAGAGGAAGAGCAGCAGGGTGGGTACGATCATCGGCTTTTTATGTATTGCCGTTGCATTTTTGAGCATGGTAAGCTCCTCGCTTCGAAGATTCACCGACATTTTCGATCTGCCGACGCTGCTCTATCTGTCAGGGATCAAATGCCTGCTCTTATCGACCTTCGGCTGGATCCACCACTATTTCAACGCATGGAAAATATGCGCTTCCAGAAAGGCATTGCCGGAAAAGGACATCCAGACGGCGGTGCAGGCTGTAAAATATGCGGCTGTCCTGACACTTACGATCGGTGGGATTACGTCATCCATCGGAATCTTCTCGATGCTGAATTATACGGAACA
This sequence comes from Lachnospiraceae bacterium, assembly GCA_910573785.1. GTDB lineage: Bacteria > Bacillota > Clostridia > Lachnospirales > Lachnospiraceae > Schaedlerella. The sequence continues at coordinate 849 of CAJSZT010000076.1, forward strand.
GTGGGGCGCCATGATTGCTCCTGCCCTTGCGCAGATTACTTTGACATTCGTTTATGTGGCAGTAGAAGAAACCGTTTATGCGATCCTGCTGTTTCAGATGAAGCATATGCTGCTGAAAAAATAATCCCGCCTGTATGGTTGGAGGCTCTTTAGAGCATCCAACTATGCAGATGGAAATAATCTTGGCGAACAGAATTGAAGGAGGACAGACAACAGAATGGGAACCGTATTGGAGGTCAGAGACCTGACAAAAAAGTATGTAGAAGGAACGGCGGAAAGCAAAGTGGTTGACCATGTGAGCCTTGACGTGGATGAAGGGGAATTTGTGATCATCATGGGGGCTTCCGGCTCGGGAAAAACCAGTATACTCCACCTGATCGCAGGAATTGATACCTGCAGTGAAGGCTCAATAAAATATACCTTACCGGACGAAGTCCGCCGGCCCGCAGGGCATGTGTTCAGGTGTGCCCTTGGGTATACCTTGCCGGACGAAATAGGCCCATCCCGCAGGAGCAAGAGACACGGGCTGTCCGGCGGGAATCGGCCCGCAGATCTTGCGCGTATGAATGAAAAAGAAAAGACTATGTTCCGGCGTGCCAACATCGGGCTCGTGTTCCAGCAGCAATGCCTGATCCCGGATCTCACGGTTTATGAAAATATCATGCTGCCCCTGATGCTTGACAGGAACAGGAAAGAAAACGCATTCAAGAAGGACAAGATCATGAATCTGTGCGGGAGGTTCGGACTGAAAGAGCATGTCAGAAAATATCCTTCCCAGCTGTCGGGGGGACAGCAGCAGAGGACGGCGATCCTGCGTTCCGTCGCAAATCTCCCGCCGCTTTTGCTCTGCGACGAGCCCACCGGAAGCCTGAACTCGGCACAGACGGAGCTTGTGATGGACCTGCTGGAGGAATTGAACAAGGGCGGGCAGACCATCATCCTGGTCACACATGATATCCGGGTGGCCGCCAGAGGAAAAAGGGTGCTTTATATTGAGGATGGACACGTAGAGGGAGAGCTGGATTTTACGGAGCACATTCCAAACGGAGCAGAGATGCATCCGGATTCCGGCCCGGATACTGCCGGGACGGATGCATTTCACACAATAGAGGACAGAGAAGAGAAGCTGATACATTTTCTGCAGGAGAGAGGGTGGTAATGGTGAAGACAATATTCATGTGCGGCCTTGCAAAGCTGAGAAGAAAAAAGCTTCCGGGCCTGCTGCTGGGGATCTGTATTCTGTTTACCGCGGCGCTGCTCGTGAACGCGCTGATCTTACTAACAGAGTTAAATCCAGTATTTGACCGGGCTTATGAGGGAATGGAAGGGGCGCAGCTTTGCGGCCTGTGGAGCCACGGGATGGTTTCCTCTGACCGTGTCAGACAGTATCTGGAGGATTCGCCGCAAGACCTTGCGTATCAGATCACGGAAAATACAAAACCCGTGGAATACATGGAAAAGGACGGTGTCAGGCTTGGCAATGGTATCCTGCTGGAGCTGCCCGAAACCATCGGCCGGGATATGCTTTCCCCTAAAATCCTGGAGGGAACAGAGATTGAGATGCCCCAAAAGGATGAGATCTGGATCACGCCCAAGATCGCGAATATCCTGAATGTGAAGGTGGGGGACGAGATCTCGCTGCAGTCGGCAGACCAGTCCGTGAAGGCGAAGGTCGCAAGGATCGTTGCAGATCCTGTTTTTGGAAGCAGCAATACGAACGTGTATCGGATGTGGTGCGGTTTTGGCAGGCTTTCGGATTTTCCGTCGGCTGACAACCGCAGGATCAGCTACCTGGAAGCCCGCTTCCGGGAATACAGCCGGCAGGCGGAGCAGCGCTTTATCCGTGACGCGGAAAGTTACTTTCAAATGCCGCTGGGCGATACGCTGTATACATATGATAAGATCAAAAGCGGCTATACCTCCGCATGGCAGATGCTGGGAAATCTTCTCTGCCTTGTCAGCGTGATCCTGGCCGGGGTGATCCTTGTTCTGACCCTGTTTCTGGTAAAAAGCGACATGGACGAGGATATCAGGACGATCGGAATCTACCGGTCATTAGGCATGACCGGAATGCAGATCACAGGCGCATATCTTGTCTGCTACGGCGTGACAGGCTTTGCAGGGGCAGCGGCAGGGAGCATCCTGGGAGGCTGGCTGAACCACAGGATTCTGGAACAGATCCTTGGAAATGTAGGAATTTATTCGGCATTTGCGATCAGGACGGGCACGTATCAGGCAGGCGTGTGTCTGACTGTATTGGCGGCGGTCCTGCTGATCTGCCTCTGTGCGGTATTTCAGATCCGGACCTGCAATGTTTCACATGCCATCCGAAGTGGGACATGGCAGACCAGGGGGCGGGTCCGGATGGCGCCCAAAAATCGATTTTGCTGCAGCCGGTGCTCTTTTGAATGGTATTATGCGGTCAGGGGCATGCAGAATAAAAAAGCAGGGTATGTATATATCGCGGCAGTGTCCCTGATATTGGGTTGTATGGCCGTGGTCTGCTTCGGCTGCCTGAATGCCGTCAGACATATCGACCGGGAGCCGGAAGCATGGGGGATTTTAAAGACAGATATCTATGTGACTTCCCTGGACGGCACACCGGTAAGTACGGTCACAGAGGACCTGGAAAAAGCTCCGGAGGTCGAATATGTCTACGGGGTCAATAAAATTTATTCCCAATATAAGCCGGACCAGGAAGAGACCTGGCAAAGCATGGTAACGGAGCTTTATGAACTGCCGTGGAATGAAAAAATAGAGGACCAGTCCCTGTACGGCAGGAGGCCGCAGAAGGAGGATGAGATCAGCGTGGGGACGGCGCTGGCTCAGAGATACGGGTTTGAGGTCGGGGAAAGCATAGAATTGTATGTAAATGGGGAAAAGAAGGAATTTGAAATCACCGGCATCTTCCGCACACTTTCCAATTACGGGAATGTCATACGGATGGTCACGGAGGATCTGGACCGATCCGTAGAAGCAGACGGCATCAGCGGAGATTATATGCTGGTACTCGCAAAGGGCTGCGATAAATGGAACTATGCAAAAGAGCTGACCGAACGGTATGACGGAAGATTTTACTTTATCGCCGCCAAATCCAACGGAGAGCATATCACGGGGGTTCTGGTGCCTGCGGTCACGTTGATCCTGACAGTGCTGCTGACGATCACGGTTCTGATCACGATGAATCTGACCGTTTTACTGATCCGGCGGGAGCAGAAATTGGTCGGATATTTAAAAGCCGTCGGAATGACGTCCTGTCAGATCTTAAAGATCTATCTGCGGCGGAACTGCCTGGCCGCACTTTTTGGAAGCTGCCTGGGAATTGCGGCAGGAGTGTTTTTCGTACCGGAACTGCTCACACCTTATGCAAAGGGACTGGGGCTTGTAAAATTTCCGTTTTCAAATTCGGCGGCGGGAATGCTGGTCAGCATGTGTCTGCTTCCGGTCTGTATGGCCCTGGGTACATGCGCGGTCGTAAAGGGCATCCACAGGGTATCTGTGAAAGAGCTGGTGAACGAATCATAAAGAACCGTGAATCAAGACGGGGGGGCGGAAAGCCCCCTTTTTTAGTATCACGTATGTGGAAAGACTGCCGGTGATGGGCTGGATGCGTTACAGTTCGCGGCCGGTTGGGCCGTGAACTGTAACCATAGATCGTTACTGTTCACTCCTGGGCCGTGCACTACGCTGCACGGTCACAGGCAGTATAGTACCGGGGCTGGAATCCGGCCTCTTGCCGTAAGGCAACTTTCAATAGGCCGGATTCGTTGCTGTGAGCACCCGGTGAGGGTGTGAACAGTAACCATAGATCATAGCAAATGATAAATGTGTAAAAGAAATGATAGGATTCTGATTCGACTTCTGTTATAATGGAACAAGACACGGCGGAACAGGATGCTTTCGGCCGGACTGCAAAGAGAAAATCATAGAAGAGATACGAGGGAGATAGATTATGAAGAAACGATGGAAAGATTTTGGGCGTTTATCAACAGACTGTTATATCAATATAGGTAAGACAGACATGACGCAGTGGCATCAGGCGTTCGATGCCCTGGTTAGTGCGATTGAGGAGACGCGGAGCAGGAATCCTGATTTTGCGGGAGAATTTTATGAGGTAGAGGAACAGACAGATTTTGAATATGGCGTAGACGATTGGCTGATGGATTATCTGGATGAGCTGGGGATGCGGAAACTACATGAAAAACGTTGCGAGGTCTGTGAAAAGGTCATTGGATTATTTGCCTGGAAAGAGCAGCTGCCGGAGGATTTTGTGTTTGAAATGTCTTCGGCACTGTCCGCCCAGGGAAAAACGGAGGAGGCTGTCGCACTTTGTGAGAAGTGGCACAGGCAGAATACCGAATCCCAGCCTTTAGCCGCAGCGTTGATCTATGCCAGAATCGACGCCAATGAATATACCGGGGCAGAAGAGGTAGTACAGAAGTATATTTCAAAAGAAGACGAATGTACGGAGGATACGGAACTGATCTACCGTGCGGCAGTGCGTCTGTACGAGAAAAAAGGGGATCAAAAGACTGCGAAGCAGATGAAGAAAACGCTGGAAGAATATGAAGAAGAGGTGGAACGGGAGCTGATGGAAGAATTTGAGGAGTACCCGTTTGGCGATGATTTTTAAAAGCGGAAGCAATCCTCATGGCTATGGATGCAGCATCCGGATGGGGGCTGGATGAATTGGAGGATGGAAGGGAAGCTCCTTTTGCGAGCCCGTTGGAAAATGTGATTCCGAAACCGGGAGGTTTTGTAAATATGCTGGTTTTGGATATGGATTCTTATACTGAAAGATTTGGTGAAAAAGAAGTAAGAAAAAGTCTGAGAGAGGTATCACGTGATCAACAACACAGCAAAAAAAATATTAAAAGCACTGTCCTTTGACGGGATTGAGGTGGAGGCCTCCCGTCATCTGGCAGATTTGAAAAAACTGGATCCCTTGAAGATCTTCTACCGGACCATCGACCAGAAGATCTACAACGGCTCCCATCAGGTTCCGGTGCGGATCTTTTTCCCCAGCGAACGGGCCTACGAGAAAAACCAGGCGGATCCGGAAAAAATCCTGCTCTTTCTGCACGGAGGCGGCTGGGTGACGGAGAGCATTGACAATTACGAGCGGATCTGCGCCCGCCTGGCCAACGCGACCAACCACTTTGTCGTAGCGGTGGAATACCGGCTGGCCCCGGAGCATAAGTTCCCGGCCGGGCTGGAGGACTGCTACGCCGTGGCAAAAGCCATCTTTTCCCGGCAGTTCCTTCTCAATGTGGATCCCGGGAATGTGACTCTGATCGGAGACAGCGCAGGCGGCAATCTGGCGGCGGCATTGTCCCTGCTGGCGCGGGACCGTGGAGAATTTCTGCCCAGGCGGCAGATCCTGGTCTACCCGGCCACCTACAACGACTATTCGGAAAATTCCCCCTTCCCGTCGGTTCAGGAGAACGGGACGGACTACCTGCTGACTGCGGGGAAGATGCGGGATTATCTGGATCTCTATGCCGGAAGCGAGGCGGACAGGCAGAATCCCTACTTTGCGCCCTATCTGGCGGAGGATCTGCATGACCAGCCGGACACACTGATCCTGACGGCAGAGTATGACCCTCTCCGGGATGAAGGGGAGGCCTATGGAAAACGGCTTTCGGAAGCGGGAAATCAGGTGCGGGTGAAGCGTATCGAGGGCGCGCTGCACGGATTTTTCGCGCTGGGGATTAAGCACCTGCATGTGCGGGAAAGCTTCCAATATATCAATGAGTTTTTAGGAGGAAATGACCGTGAAGCAGAAGTGGGGACACTGGCGGCGGCTGGACAACGCGGCAAAGCTCTTTTCAGCGGCAAGCAATAAGCAGAACACCCGGGTATTCCGTTTTTACTGTGAATTAAAGGAGGAGGTCCGCCCGGATCTGCTGGAAGCGGCGCTGGAACGTGCCCTGGAGACCTATCCGCTGTTCCGTTCGGTGCTCCGAAAGGGGCTGTTCTGGCATTATCTGGAAAAAAGCAATCTTCACCCGGTAGTCCGGGAGGAATACAAGGAGCCCTGCAGCCGGATCTATATCCGCGACAAGAAGTCCCTGCTGTTTGAGGTGACTTATTATAAGAAAAGGATTAATTTTGAAGTGTTCCATGTCCTGACGGACGGGACAGGCGCAACCGAATTTTTGAAGGAGCTGGTCAAGGATTATCTGTATCTGGCGCACAGCGGCGAGGGCCTGGAGGACATAAGCCTGCATCCGGAGGACATGACCGTACAGGATCAGGAGAATGACAGCTTTGTCAAATATTATTCCGAAGAGGCGCGCAGGCCGAAGAGAAGGAAGAGCCGTGCGTACCAACTGAAGAAAACGCAGAAGGAAAACGGACGGCTCCGGGTGCATGAGCGGATCTTGTCCGTCCGGGAGGTATTGGAGCATTCCCGCAGGCAGGGAGTCTCCATGACCGTATTCTTGACCGCGGCGCTGCTTAGCGCCATTCATGAGGAAATGACACGGCAGCAGGAAAAATGGCCGGTGGTGCTGATGGTCCCGGTGAACCTGCGGAAGTTTTTCCCTTCCGATTCCATGCTCAACTTTTTCGGCTGGATTGAGCCGGGATATGATTACCGGAACTGGGACGGCTCCTTTGAAGCCGTGCTGGAGCAGGTGCGGGAGCAGTTTCGTCAGGAGCTGACCAAGGAGAAGATGGAGACGCATATGAGCGAACTCCTTGCCCTGGAGATGAACCCCATTCTGCGTCTTGCGCCCCTGGAACTGAAAAATTTGTGTATCCAGGCCGGGGCGAAGATCGCGGAGAAAAATGTGACGGCGGTGTTTTCCAACATGAGCGCGGTGGCTATGCCGGAAGCGTATGCAGAATATATTGACCGCTTCGGCATCTATACCAGCACTCCGAAGCTGGAGCTTTGTATCTGTTCCTTCAGGGACAAGCTGTCGCTGGGCTTTACGTCCCGGTTTGACACGGAAAATATCCAGCGCAATTTTTACCGGATTCTCCGGGAGCAGGGGATCCATTCAGAAAAGGTGGAGCCGGATTTTCCCGAGCCTGCTGTGCCGGGAGAGTTGGAAATGAAGGTATATAAGGGATTTTGCCTGCTGTGTCTGGCGGCGGTCCTTCTGATGTTCTCCCTTCACTGGAACCACCGTCCGAAGGTGCCCTGGACTCTGTTTACGGCAGGCGGGATCGCCAGCATGTGGCTGGCGTCAACCATTGGATTTTTCAAGAGGCACAATCTGCTGAAAAATACCATGTGGCAGCTGGTGCTGGTGACGGTAGGGTGCATCGTCTGGGATCTGCTGACGGGGTGGCACGGCTGGTCGGTGGACTTTGTGCTGCCTGGGCTCAGCATCGGAGTGCTGTGCTCCATGATGGTCATTTCCTATATACAGAAGTACCCTCTCCGGGAATGCATGATCTATCTTGTCATGGCGGCAGGGTACGGGTTTTTGCTCCCGCTGATCCTGGTCCTGGTCGGCGCGGTCTCGCTAAAGCTTCCGAGTCTTCTGGGAGCGGGCTTCTGCCTGCTGTTCCTGGCCGGACTGGTGCTGTTTAAGGGCAGGGAATTCAGAGAAGAGATGGGGAAGAACCTTCATATTTAGAAGCTGATTCTGCCTGCGGGCAGGCTTGATCAATAAAGACATCATTATGAGATTCAGGAGGAAAAGAACGATGATCAACAAACTGGTAGAAAAGATCAAAAAAACGGAGGCTCCGATCGTAGTCGGGCTGGATCCCATGCTGGCGTATGTGCCGGAGCATGTGCAGCAGAAGGCATTTGCGCAATACGGGGAGACGCTGGAAGGAGCGGCAGAGGCGATCTGGCAGTTCAACAAGGAGATCGTGGACCATGTCTGCGACCTGGTTCCGGCGGTCAAGCCCCAGATTGCCATGTATGAGCAGTTCGGCGTGCCGGGGCTGGCAGCATTTCAAAAGACGGTAGAATACTGCAAGTCAAAGGATCTGGTAGTCATCGGTGATATCAAGCGGGGGGATATTGGCTCCACCTCCGCGGCATACGCCATCGGGCACCTGGGGAAGGTCCGGGTGGGAAGCAGGGAATATGTCCCCTTTGATGAAGACTTTGCCACAGTCAATCCCTATCTGGGCTCCGACGGGGTTAATCCGTTCATCAAGGTCTGCCAGGAGGAGAAGAAGGGAATCTTTGTCCTTGTAAAGACCTCCAACCCGTCCAGTGGGGAGTTCCAGGACCGGCGGATCGAGAACCGTCCGCTCTATGAGCATGTAGGGGAGATGGTAGCCGAATGGGGCGCGCAGTGTATGGGAGACAGCTACAGCTATGTGGGCGCCGTGGTTGGCGCGACCTATCCGGAGATCGGAAAAGTGATGCGCAAGGTGATGCCGAAGGCATATATCCTGGTGCCGGGCTACGGCGCGCAGGGAGGCCAGGGCAAGGATCTGGCACATTTTTTCAATGAGGACGGTCTGGGCGCTATCGTCAACTCTTCCCGGGGCATCATTGCGGCTTACAAGCAGGACGCATACGCACAGTTCGGTTCGGAGCATTTCGGAGAGGCGTCCCGGGCAGCGGTGGAAGCCATGAAAGCGGACATCCAAAGCGCGCTGAATCAGAAATAACGATATCCCGGCTGTCTGGCCGGGATGAGGAAGCGCTGGACAGAGTCATGCGCGGCCAGGACCAATATGTAACGAACTTTACAGAAAAAGGAGAAAAACCATGTCTTGTAAACGAAAGGAAAAGGCGGCAGTCGTATTGCGGGAGCAGATTGCCCGGGATATATACAGCATGTGGATCCGCACGGAGGAGATCGCCGGGCTTGCGGTGCCGGGGCAGTTCATCTCCATGTATACGGAGGATCGGAGCAAGATTTTGCCCAGACCCATCAGCCTGTGCGAGATTGACCGGAAGCGGAAGCAGCTCCGGGTGGTGTTCCGTGTGACCGGTAAGGGGACGGGTACGGAGCAGCTTTCCCGCCTGCAGCCAGGGGATTTCGTTGAGATCCTCGGCCCTTTGGGAAATGGATTTCCGCTGGAGCCGGGAATCGGAAAAAAGGTATTCCTGATCGGCGGAGGTATCGGCGTGCCACCCATGCTGGAGCTGGCAAAGCAGCTGGATGCCGAGAAGCAGCTTGTGATGGGATATCGGGATGAGCAGTTTCTGACAGAAGAGTTCCAAAAGAACGGAAACCTGTTTATCGCCACCGAGGACGGCAGTGCCGGCACACCCGGAAATGTGATGGACGCGATTGCGGCAAACGGGCTGGACGCAGAGGTGATCTATGCCTGCGGACCAGCACCTATGCTTCGTGCTGTCAAGCAGTATGCCGAAGAAAATCACATTGTATGCTATGTATCTATGGAGGAGCGGATGGCCTGCGGAGTGGGAGCCTGCCTTGCCTGTATCTGCCGGACGCCGGAGATCGACGAGCACAGCCAGGTACATAACAAACGGGTCTGCAAGGACGGGCCGGTATTCTTAAGTACGGAGGTGGAGATCTGATGAACACGAAAAACTTTGATCTGGATACTACCGTCAGTCTGGCCGGGGTGGAATTGAAAAATCCGGTCATGACCGCTTCAGGCACCTTCGGCTCCGGAGAGGAATACAGTGAGTTTGTGGATCTGAACCGGCTGGGGGCCGTGGTCACAAAAGGCGTGGCAAATGCGCCCTGGCCCGGCAATCCGGTTCCACGTATCGCGGAGACCTACGGTGGTATGATGAACGCTATCGGTCTGCAGAATCCAGGGATTGAGGTTTTCTGCAGACGGGATATCCCGTTTTTGAAAAAATTTGACACAAAGATCATTGTCAATGTGTGCGGAAAGACGACAGAGGATTATCTGGAGGTGGTGGAACGGCTGGCAGAGGAGCCGGTGGATCTGCTGGAGATCAACATTTCCTGCCCCAATGTGAAGGAGGGCGGGATTGCGTTCGGACAGGATCCGAAGTCGGCGGAGCGCATTACGCGAGAAGTGAAAAAGCATGCGAAGCAGCCGGTCATTATGAAGCTCAGCCCCAATGTGACCAGCATCGCGGAGATGGCAAAGGCCGTGGAGGCCGGCGGGGCAGACGTGATCTCCCTGATCAATACGCTGACAGGGATGAAGATCGACATCCATCGTCAGACATTTGCTGTGGCAAATAAGACCGGAGGCGTGTCCGGTCCTGCCATCCGGCCCATTGCGGTCCGTATGGTCTACGAGGCGGCTCAGGCCGTGAAGGTTCCGCTGATCGGGATGGGCGGGATCACCTGCGGGGAGGACGCGCTGGAGTTTATCCTGGCCGGCGCCTCGGCAGTATCCGTCGGAACGGCCAATTTTTACAATCCGTCGGCAACGATCGAGGTGGCGGAAGGGATTGAAGCATATATGAGACAGCATAAGACAGAGCATTTCCGTGATTTGATCGGGCTTGTCTACTGAATGTCAGATCAATCTGCCGCACAGCCGCAAAGCTCCGACTGGGAATTGCAAAAAAGAAGGGAACGATATGACTTCTACAGTAATTTTATTTGTGATCGGGTTGGCTTTGATCTGTATTGCAGGCGACCGGCTGGTAGACGCGGCGGTCGCCATTGCGAGAAAGATGGCGATTCCTCAGATTGTGGTGGGCGCCACGATCGTAAGCCTGGGAACGACGCTGCCGGAGATTCTGGTATCTACGACTGCGGCCTTTGGCGGCTCTGCGGCGATCGCTGCCGGAAATGCATTTGGCTCTATCATATGCAACACCGCATTGATCGCCGGACTGAGCCAGACCATCCGTCCCGCCGGGCGGGTAGGAGCGTCCTCTTTTGCATGGAGGAGCTTCTTTTTCTTCCTCGTGATTGGGTTGATGGAGATCTGCGGAGGGATGAAAAACGCATACGGACGGACGTTCGGCATCCTGCTGCTGGCTGCATTTGTTGTCTATGCCTGTCTGAATGTCAGGCTTTCTTCCGATGAAGAGAGCGAGGAAGAGGCGGAAGGGGGAGAGGAGGTTTCCATCCCAAAGCAGCTTTTGATTCTTGCCGCCTGTGCCGCGCTGCTCTATGTAGGGGCGAACCTGCTGGTGGATAACGGGATTCTGATCGCGCAGACACTGGGAGTACCGCAGCGCGTCATTGCCGTGACATTTATCGCGCTGGGAACCTCACTGCCGGAACTGGTGACGTCCCTTGCGTCATTGATCAAGGGCTACGGCAACGTGGGCCTCGGAAATGTGATCGGCGCCAATATCCTCAATCTCCTGCTGGTGATCGGGATTCCGGCTGCAGTACAGGGAATCCCGCTGGAGCGGCAGACCGTTCTGGTCGATATTCCGCTGGCCATCGGGGCCATGGCGGTGCTGCTTGTGCCGATCCTGATCCGGAAAAAATCCTCCCGTATCCAGGGAATCACCCTGCTTGGCATCTACGCGCTGTACTGCATCCGCTCTTTTTTATAAAAAATGCCGCCTGTACGGCTGGCGGCTCTAAAGAGCCTCTAACCGACGCATAAATTCAGATGTTCTGGAGTATACGGCTCCCCGGCTGTATACTCCTTAATATGAGACATGTTCCAGTTTTTCGTGGATGATTCTGACCTGATCATCCTCCAGACTTTCATCTGAGCTGATGATCCAGATTCTGTCCGTATAGCGTATCAGCTCGCAGTAAATATTGCTTCCATTGATTCGTCTCACTGCGGACACTGCGTCCCATTCCCTGGTCCTGTCCTCGGGAAGATCCTTTTGCTTGGGCATTTCATCCCTCCAAAGCCGGTCCAGGATCCAGGAATGGCGGCTCTGGTAGATGGTGTACTGAAGATTGTCGGATGTGTCTTCACTGTAGGTACTGGAAGTTTCAGAGGCTTCAGTATCATATGTTACATAAAAATGGCTGGCACTCCCCAGTACACTTTTCATACGGTCTGCGTTTCCCGAAATGATCATCCCGTCCATCTGCCGGTAGTCTGCCTGAACCAGGGGAAAATCCTTTACATGGTCCGAAGCTGTTTCCGAGCCGGAGGCAGCGCCCAGGACGACTGCAGTCAGGATGACCGTGAGGTAGAAGAAAATGCATATGCCGGCCGCCATCTGATAGATCCAGTTGTCATTTCTGGACGGACGCAAAAACGAGATCAGTGCCGTTACGATCAGAAGCGGTATCAGCGTGAGGATCGGTATCACATACAGCGGAGAATATTCCTTCTGATAATAAGAAAAAAATATTGCCGCGATCAGGAAGAGCATCGGGAACAGGGCTGTCTTAAAGGGCCAAAGGCTTCTTTTTCCATAGATCGGAACAGTGCCTTCCTTGAGCATTCTGCCTCTGGTAACAGACCAATGGAGGAGAAGGATCCCCTCGGTTATCCGCTCCAAACTGGAAAGAGACATGAAAAGAAGGACAAGAAGCATCAGGTTGTTGAAGATCCATCTGTTGAAATTCAAGGTGAACAGCTGGGCCAGGTAAATGGCTGTCAGCAGAAATACAGGTACTGCGCCGCTCAGCCAGAGAAGCCATTCTGCTTTTCGGATATTTGCAAATCGTTCTGCAGGCTCCACGATCGGAGCCGCATCCTCCCTTGTCCGACGGAAGACGCAGAACTTCCTGCTGCTGTCGATCAGCTTCCATCCGGCGGCTTCACAATATTCGGCATATTCCTCCGTACTTGCTTCTGGCCGGGTGTCCATCTCCGTTCCATTCGGAAAGACCTCAACCGTATAATCAATGTCGGCAGGGTCCCCCTGTTCGAATACCATCCCCAGCCGAAATTCCTTAAAATGCCATCCCCGAAGCGACTGCTCATGCAGATATTCTGCAAAAGCGTCGCAGCTCCGGTAATTGAAAGCGATACCAATTTTACGTTTTTTCATGATAGAATCCCTCCTCGCAGTATTACAAAAAGTCCTTCATATAAAGAGCGCCGTCTTCAACCATGGTTTTCAAACGGGCATACTCCTTCGTCAGCATATCGATGCCGGTGTCTGTGATCACATAGGATTTGCGCCTTCCGTCCTCGGCAGTCAGACGGATGATATCGTGCTGCTCAAATCGGGCCAGCATGGCATACAACGTGCCCGGCCCGACCCGGATCCTGCCGTGCGACAGCTCCTCTACCTTATTCATGATATCCACGCCGCAGCATTCCCCAGTCAATGCCAGGAGAATATAATACATAGGTTCTGTTAATGTCTGAAATGCTTCTCTTGCCATAATCTGTCCACCGCCTTCTGTATGGGAGCGCTCATGGAAACGTTCTTTCCGGGTACAAGGAGTTTCCGGGAGTACGGATCTTTTCACAGATGCTTCTGATCTGGCAGTCATTGAGCCTCTTATCCGTATGAATGATCCATATTTGGTCCGGGTAGCATACCAGCTCGGTGCAGATGCCGTGCTCGCTTGTATAGCTCACTGCTGATACGGCATTCCATATGTTGGTCCGGTTTACGGGATAGTCCTTTGGAACGGACAATTCATCCTCCCATAGTCTATCCAGGATCCGGGAAAAGCGGCTCTGATAGATGGTATACCAGAGATTGTCATAGGCGGTATCACTGTGCAGATACGGATGTTCAGGACTTTCTATACTATAATCTACATAGAAATGGCTGACGCTTCCCAACAAATTTTCCTTATGTTCTGCATATGTCCATGTGACCGCTCCGTTCATCTGCCGGTAGTCGGCCTGGATCAGAGGAAAGCCCTCCGCGCTCTCAGGAATAGCCTCTGAGCCGGTGACAGCACCCGGAATCCATACGGCCGTGATCAATGTGGAGCAGAAGATGGCAACCCAAACGACCGCGTCCTGAAAGCGCTGGTTATACTTTCTGGACGGCCTCCAGAATGAGATCAATGCGCCCAAAGGCATCCGTATGATCAGTATAAGCAATAGGGGAATCAGATACAGCAGGCAGCTTTCTCTGTGGCTGTATAAATGGGTATAAGCCGCCACGACAACCAGGAAGAGTATCACGGACCGAGCGGCCTTCAAGGGGAAGCGTTTCTTTTTTCCATATACGGGGGCGCTGCCGGCAGCTATCATTTTCTTCCTCGTAACAGACCAGAACAGGAGATAGATGCCTCCGAAGATCCTATCTGCGCATAAAAGAGGCAGGAAAAGAAAGAGCAGGAGCGATGGAGCGCTGAAAATCCATTCGCTGAAGCTTTCGGTCATCATCTGAGACAGATAGACCGCTGACAGCAGAAATACAGGCACCGCGCCGCCTAGCCAGAGAAGCCATTCTGCCTTCCGGATATTTGCAAACCGCTCTTCCGGCGTTACGATGGGAACCGCATCCGCCTCTGTCTGGCGGAAGACGCAGAACTTCCTGCTGCTGTCGATCAGCTTCCACCCGGCGGCTTCGCAGTATTCGGCATACTCTTCCGTGCTTGCCTCCGGCCGGGTATCCGTCTCGGTTCCCTTCGGAAAAACTTCTACTATATAATGAATATCGGCCGGATTCCCCTGCTCAAAAACCATTCCTAACCGAAATTCTTTAAAATGCCATCCTAGAAGGGACTGCTGATGCAAATATTCGGCAAACGCGTCACAATCTCTGTAATTGAAAGAAATAAAGATGATTCGTTTCTTCATATTATAAATCCTCCTTTCTCCGCATGATTACATCTGGCGCGGCAGTCTTGCTCTGTAATCTGTTAGAACTGAATATCGAGTATCGATAATTTTATTATATTATCGATACTCGATATTGTCAAGAGCAAGATTGCGTGATCAGGCAGATTTCAAAAGGTGTGATGCCTGAAACCGCTGCTTTACCGGCCAGATGCCCTGCAGCAGAGTGCTAGTACAGCGTTGCATTAATAATTGAGTAATAATCACTCGCTGTCCATGCCATTACTGCGTTGGAGTCAGTCAACGATGCTACCGGCATCGCCTCCTTCCTCCGCCTTGTCCTGACATGGACATCAAGCGCTTATTACTTCAAAATTAATGCAACGCTGTACTAGTCTCCGTGAACAATAACTGTTATAGTGGTTTATTAAAAAAAATGAAAATAATGGTTGACGGTAAAGGGGTTCTGTGATAGAATACATATTGCTCAGTTGAGAGCGAGACTAAATGTTATATGGAGAGGTATCGAAGTGGTCATAACGAGGCGGTCTTGAAAACCGTTTGTCCGCAAGGGCGCGTGGGTTCGAATCCCACCCTCTCCGTTCAAACTGCTGTATGTCATCATGCGGCAGTTTCTATGTCCGTTTTCTTTGGCTTTCTGAAGTGCTTTGTGTCAGAGAGAGGAAGAAAATGAAAAAAATGTAAAAGAGTACTGGACAAGACGCCGGTAATAGTGTATATTGAATAACGGACATTTTGGAGAAGTACCCAAGCTGGCCGAAGGGGCTCCCCTGGAAAGGGAGTAGGTCGTTGATAGCGGCGCGAGGGTTCAAATCCCTCCTTCTCCGTTCGCCTTACTTATATATAGGAAGAAAAGGAATTTTCTGCCTGATAAATAGGGCGGTTGTGATGCGAGTCAAAAGTGAGAGAAAAAAATGTAAAAAAATGAAAAAACACTCTTGACAAACAAAAAACAACATGGTAATATATACAAGCTGACTCGCAAGAGGAAGCCAAGTAAAAAGAAGTTTGAAAAAAATTCAAAAAAATTAAAAAAGTTCTTGACAAACGATAGCGGATGTGATAAACTAAATGAGCTGTCGCTTGACAGAGAAAAAAGACGAACCTTGATAACTAAACAATAGACAACGATCCTTGAAAATTTCTTAAAAGAGAGAAATTCAAAGAACGAGCATTAAGAAGAAGATTTTTGATGCGCCTCTGCTTCGAAAGAAGCGGAAAACAGTAAAAAAGGATGGATTAGCCAGAAAGGTTGATCCTGACGGAAAAAACTTTTAACGAGAGTTTGATCCTGGCTCAGGATGAACGCTGGCGGCGTGCTTAACACATGCAAGTCGAGCGAAGCACTTTTTTAGAACTCTTCGGAGGGAAGAGAGGGTGACTTAGCGGCGGACGGGTGAGTAACGCGTGGGCAACCTGCCTTACACAGGGGGATAACAATTAGAAATGATTGCTAATACCGCATAAGACCCCAGTACCGCATGGTACAGGGGTAAAAACTGAGGTGGTGTAAGATGGGCCCGCGTCTGATTAGGTAGTTGGTGGGGTAGAAGCCTACCAAGCCGACGATCAGTAGCCGA
>CAJSZT010000077.1:0-16748 GCA_910573785.1 Lachnospiraceae bacterium
CCATTGAAGGTAAACGTAAAAAGCTTGTAACAACACCGACCAAACGTCAACGGGAGATTATTGAGTTATACCAGGTCACCGTATGACCTGTGTATAATTCAACGGGATTTTAGGTTGTATTTGTTCGAGCATTGCTGTTTGGAGATCCAGTCGCAGGATGGCCCTCTCTTGTTTGCATAATAACGTTGCTCGGAGGATTGATTTTATTATGCCTTGGGATTATTGGTTTATATTTGTCAAAGATTTATCTGGAAACAAAGAAACGTCAAATTTATATTGTTAAGGATCAAGGATAGGAATACCATTTAGGAACTGTTTATGTAATGACCCCGGAACGAGGATAAACTCGTTGCCGGGGCATTTTCCTTTCATCCATCTGCTTAATAGATTTGACAGCTATTCTGAACAATACATTACCTTGCAGCTTTTTTTATAGCAGGCAATTCCATATTTATGGATTGGTTTCATACCCTCCTGTTTCAGTGCGGATACATATCCATCGTGTTCAACCTGCTCCATTGCATTTTGACACGCTGTGTCAAAGGATCCTTTCTCCGCATATTTCACTTCGATAACGCATCCGGTCCTGGATGCCGGAATTATAATTTTAATATCCGTATACCCAATTCCCGATTCCGCATTGGATTTTACAATCCAACTCCGTTCTGCTTTCAACAGACCCAGCAGCATTCCATGATAAAAATTTTCTTTCATTTCTTTTTTTACAAAAGTATCCCTGATGCTGATGGACTCCGCCAGGAATTGGTTAAAAATCTCTTCTACAGCCTTTCCATCCCCATCTCCAATTGCCCGGCAGAACGCTTTCCAATCTGCTGTGTTGCCGGTGATCTTTACCCGAAACCAGGAACGGATCTTTTTTTCGTAGATTCCAAGGACTTCCTTATTTGGAATAACAAGACGGTACTGACCGCTCCCGGTTTCACCGGCTTTCGTCAGGTATCCGGTGGCAAAGAGAACGCTCCACAGATATGTCTGACGGGTTTCAGGATCCTGGCTGTCAAGATCTGTGTAGGTTAATTCCGGGATCAAAGTTTTTTCTACGGATTCGCCGGAAATCAGAGCTTCAATTTCTGCCTTCGTAGTCTCTGCCGCATCCGTGAGGATATCTTGGATAATGGAATTGCTGCTGCTGTTTTCCCAATGGCTTTCCATGGCAGCATCTGCTGATTCCAGAAATTTATCACACTGGTTGATCACGTCCCAGGGGCAGTATACATCTGTATGTCCGAACCGGTATCCGTCATACCATTCCTGAAACACGTCAAACTTTTCTTCCAGATTATAATAACAGAGCAGATCCCTGACCTCATTTGCTGTAAACCCAAAATATTCCGCATAACGGATGTCAGATATCGTTCTCACTTTGAAATTGTTAAGCCCCGTAAAAATGCTCTCTCTGGCAATCCGGAGGCATCCTGTAATGACCGCAAAATATAAGTTCTTATTTGTTTTAAGCACCTGACTGAACAGCGAACGGATCAGGCTGACCATCTCCGTATAATAGCCGTTCTGATATGCTTTATCCAAAGGTACGTCATATTCGTCAATCAGGACGATGGCTGGAATCCCATAATGCTTAAAAAGTAATTGGGTTAAAAGCTTTAGACTGCTGTATAGATAAAACGCTTTTTCAAAATCACCTTCTATCAATCGATTTAGCTTTTTCTTATCTGCGGGGGTCAGCTTGTTACTCTCCAAAAGAAAGTCCAGACGGCCAGCTTCTTCGCTGACAATGACTCCCAACATTCCGTATGCCGTTTGGAAATCCATCCCTTCTACATCTTTAAGGCTGATTGAGATGACAGGATACTTTCCCATATGCTGCTCACAGAGTTCAGTTTCCTCTGCAATCCCCAGGCCGTCAAATAGTGATGGCTCTGTCCCGATTTCAAAAAATGTTTTCAGCATGTCCATATTCAGGCTTTTCCCAAACCGGCGCGGCCTTGTAAACAAGTTTACACTGCCGCAGGAATCCAGCAAATCCTGGATAAAACCGGTCTTATCCACATAATAATAGCCTCTGGTCCGTATATCTTTAAAAAATTCAATCCCTATCGGCAGTTTTAATTTCGTCCCCATAGCTTCACACGTCCCTTCCCGATCTATCGGATGCAGCCAGTTTGTGATCATAGGCCATAAGCTGCTGTTCTTTGCTGTCATCTTACCATAAACCATAGTCTATATCAAGTTTGGAATCAGTACCTCAGTACCGGATCGTATTTCAGCCTGATAGAGCCCCCTGTGCGAAACCTTCCATTTGCAACCCGGGCTTCTTTGTGGTATTCTATACAAGGAAAAATAGAGCGGTTCGAGGCAGCAGGCTTGAAACCGCTGCTGTTCACAGCGGCCGGAAGCATCCTGTATCCATTCGGGCCGTGATGGAAACATGCTCTTTCAAGGAGGAACCTACATGAAGCTGAGCCAGTTATTAGAACGTTTACAATACGAGGTCATACAGGGCAGCGACCAGATCGAGATCTCGACCCTGATCAACGATTCAAGAAAGGCAGAGGAGGGCGCAGTGTTTGTCTGCATCAGCGGCGCGGTCTCGGACGGACACCGGTTTGCCCGGGAGGTTGCGGAAAAAGGCGCTTCGGCCCTGATCGTGGAAAAGGAAGTGGATGTACCGGGGGATGTGACCGTGATCCGAATGCAGGACACCCGTTACGCTCTGGCATTGATGTCCGCCGCCTATTTCGGCTATCCGGCGGAAAAATTAAAGATCATCGGCATTACCGGAACCAAGGGAAAGACCACCACCACCTATATGATCAAGTCCATCCTGGAGGATGTGGGACACAAGGTGGGGCTGATCGGGACCATCGAGGCGGTCATCGGCGAGAAGAAGATCCCGGCGGCCAACACCACGCCGGAATCCTACACCATCCACCAGTATTTTGCGGAAATGGTGGAGGCGGGCTGTGACAGCGTGGTCATGGAGGTTTCCTCCCAGGGGCTGATGCTGCACCGGACCGCGGGGATCCCCTTTGAGATCGGGATCTTCACCAACCTGGGCCATGACCATATCGGCCCCAACGAGCATAAGGACTTTGAGGACTACAAGCGGTGCAAAGGACTGCTTTTCAAGCAGTGCAGGCTGGGCATTGCCAATATAGACGATCCCTGGTATGAGGACGTGTTCCGGGGCGCGGACTGCCGGGTGGAGACCTTCGGACTTTCGGAAAAAGCGGACCTTCGGGCGGAGGATACCCATCTGGTATCCAGACCGGGGTATCTGGGAGTCGCGTATCATGTGAGCGGAACCATGGATTTTGATGTGGAGATTGACATCCCGGGGACATTCAGCGTCTATAATTCCCTGACAGCCATTGCAGTGTGTGGCCATTTCGGCGTACAGCCGGAGGTGATCCAGAAGGCATTGAAGGCGGCGAAGGTCAAGGGAAGGATCGAGATGGTGAAGGTGTCGGATGAATTTACCCTGATGATCGACTACGCCCACAATGCCATGAGTCTGGAAAGCCTTTTGACCACCTTGAAGGAATACCATCCAGCCCGTCTGGTGTGCCTCTTCGGATGCGGAGGGAACCGATCCAAAGACCGCAGGTACGAGATGGGCGAGGTGTCCGGGCGGCTGGCGGATCTGTCCATCATCACATCCGATAATCCCCGGTTTGAGGAGCCCCAGGCCATCATCAATGATATCAAGGTGGGGATCGGAAAAACCTCCGGAAAATACGTGGAGATCTGCGACCGCAAGGAGGCCATCCGTTATGCCATTGCCAACGGACAGCCGGGAGATGTGATCGTGCTGGCCGGAAAAGGACATGAGGATTATCAGGAGATCAAAGGGAAAAAATACCCCATGGATGAACGGGTGCTCATTGCGGAGGTGCTGGAGGAACTGGCGCAGACGGCAAATATATAGATAGATGGCGCGGGAAACGTCATAAGAAAAGGATTTATGACATTTCTTTATAGAAGAGAGGGGCTGTAAGGATCTTCATGTACGCAAATATTATCATAGACATCACTCATGAAAAACTGGATAAGATCTTTCAGTACGCCGTGCCTTCCCGTCTGGAAGGCGCCCTTGACGCAGGCTGTGAGGTGGAGGTCCCTTTTGGAAAAGGAAACCGGCTGACCAAGGGGTATGTCATCGGCTTTGCAGAACAGTGCGACTACGATCCCGCGAAGATCAAGGAGATCCGGGACATTTCCCAAAAGGGCATTGCCATTGAGGGGAAACTGGTGGCCCTCGCGGCCTGGATGAAGGACCACTACGGCGGCACCATGATCCAGGCCTTGAAGATGGTCCTGCCGATCCGGCAGCAGGAGAAGGAAAAGGTGAAGAAAAAGCTCCGCCTTCTGCTGGATGAGACGGAAGGAAGGGAGAAGCTGGAATATTACCTGCACAAAAACCAGAGAGCCAGAGCCAGGCTTCTGGCAGCGCTTTTAGACGACCGGGTGCTGGATTATGAGCTGGTCAATAAAAAGCTGAACATCCCTCTTTCCGTGGTGCGGGCCCTGGAGGAGCAGGGCGTGGCCGCGCTGGAATCAGAGCGGGTGTACCGGAATCCGGTGAAACACAGGGAAGAAGCCCCGAAGCCGATCACATTTACGGAGGAACAGCAGTATGCCGTCGACCGGTTCTGGGAAGACTACGAAAAAGGGCGGTATGGGACGTACCTGATCCACGGCGTTACCGGCAGCGGCAAGACGGAGGTCTATATCGAGATGATCCGCCGGGTGGTGCTTCGCGGGCGGCAGGCGATCATGCTGATCCCGGAGATCGCGCTGACCTTCCAGACTGTCATGCGGTTTTACCGCTGCTTCGGCGATCGGGTGTCCATCATGCATTCCCGACTGTCCGCGGGGGAGCGGTATGACCAGATGATGCGGGCCAAAGAGGGAAATATCGACGTGATGATCGGGCCCCGTTCCGCATTGTTCACGCCGTTTCCCAATCTGGGGCTGGTGGTCATTGACGAGGAGCATGAAAATACCTACAAAAGCGAGCAGGTGCCGCGCTTCCATGCCCGGGAGACGGCCATCGCCCGGGCAGAGATGGAGCAGGCCAGCGTGGTGCTGGGCTCCGCTACCCCTTCCCTGGAGGCCATGTACCGGGCAAGGGCCGGAAGCTACCGGCTGCTGGAATTGAAGAACCGTTCCGGGCAGCAGGAGCTGGCCCGGGTACATACCGTAGACCTGCGGAAGGAATTAAAGGACGGAAACCGGTCCATCCTCAGCATCCGTCTCCAGGAATTGATGGAGGACCGCCTGGAAAAAAAGGAACAGATCATGCTGTTTTTAAACCGCCGGGGCTATGCCGGCTTCGTTTCCTGCCGGGAATGCGGTTATGTGGCAAAATGCCCCCACTGCGACGTATCCTTATCCTCCCATCGGAACAAAAAGCTGGTCTGCCACTACTGCGGATATGAGGAAGAAAAAAACGATGTCTGTCCGGAATGCGGTTCCAGGCACATCGGGGAATTTCGGGCAGGGACCCAGCAGATCGAGGACATTGTAAAGACCCGGTTCCCTGAGGCGCGGGTGCTGCGGATGGATATGGACACCACCCGGGAAAAGGACGGACACGAGAAGATCCTGGCCGCGTTTGCCAATGAGGAAGCGGATGTGCTGGTGGGCACCCAGATGATCGTGAAGGGACATGATTTTCCCAACGTGACCCTGGTGGGCATCCTGGCTGCGGATATGTCCCTGTACGCGGATGATTACCGGGCGGGAGAACGAACCTTCCAGCTTCTGGCCCAGGCCGCGGGGCGTGCGGGCAGAGGACAGAAGAAGGGGGAAGCAGTGATCCAGACATACAGTCCGGAGCATTATGCGATCGTGACGGCTGCGGCCCAGGATTACGGGGCATTTTATGAGGAAGAGATCCGCTACCGGGAGCTGATGGGATATCCCCCTGTGGAAAATCTGCTGGCAGTGCTGGTAAGCTGCAGGGATGAAGCGCTCCTGGAAACAGGCTGCAGGTATCTGAGAGAATATGCCCTCCGGGTAAAAGGCAGGGAACAGGTGGAGCTGATCGGGCCTGCCAGCCCGGGAATCGGAAAAATTAATGATATATATCGAAAAGTACTCTACCTAAAAACAAAAAGATATGATACACTAGTAACGATGAAAAATCGATTGGAACAATATATTGAAGTGAATGCAGGATTTAACACCATGCGGATTCAGTTTGATTTCAATCCCATGCAGGTCTTTTGACAGACTGGCTATGAATGATAAATCAGGAGGATAGAAAGAGTTATGGCAATAAGAGAGGTTCGGGAGATGGGAGACGATATTCTGACAAAACCGTGTAAGCCGGTTCCGAAGATGACGCTCCGCACGAGGATTTTGATCCATGATATGCTGGATACCATGTACGAAAAAGCCGGCGTGGGACTGGCAGCCCCCCAGGTGGGAATCTTGAAGCAGATCGTAGTGATCGATATCGGGGACGGGGAAGGCCCTCTGGTACTGATCAATCCGGAGGTGATCGAGGCATCGGGCAGCCAGACCGGAGAGGAAGCGTGCATCAGTGTTCCGGGAAAATACGGGATTGTGACCAGGCCCAATTATGTGAGGGTGCGGGCCTGCAACGAGGATATGGAAGAAGTCGAGATTGAAGGCGAAGAACTCTTAGCCAGGGCATTGTGCCATGAGATCGATCATTTATCAGGAAAGTTATATGTATACAAGACAGAGGACGGACTTCACGATGCCGCCCCTGAGGAGGACGAATAGATGAAAGTGATATTTATGGGAACTCCGGATTTTTCCGTGGGGACGCTGGAAGCGCTGGCGGAAGCGGGACATGAGATCTGCCTGGCCGTGACCCAGCCGGATAAGCCGAAGGGGAGGGGGAAGGAGATGCAGTTCCCGCCGGTGAAGGAAGCGGCCGTGAGCCGGGGGATTCCCGTGTTTCAGCCGAAAAAGGTACGGGATCCGGAATGTGTGGAATATTTGAAGCGTTTTCAGGCGGATGTCTGTGTAGTCGTGGCATTCGGCCAGATCCTGCCCAAGGAGATCCTGGACATGACGCCCTTCGGATGCGTTAATGTCCATGCCTCGCTTCTTCCCAAATATCGTGGGGCGGCGCCCATCCAGTGGGCTATCCTCCGGGGCGAGCAGGTGACAGGCGTGACTACCATGCAAATGGATGAAGGGCTGGATACCGGCGATATGCTTTTAAAGACCGAGGTGCCGATCACCCCGGAGGAGACCGGGGAGAGCCTTCACGATAAGCTGGCCGAGGCCGGAGCCCGGCTTGCGGCGCGTACCCTGGAAGAGCTTGCGGCAGGAACCCTGCAGCCTCAGAAGCAGGGGGACAGTCCCACTCCCTATGCGAAGATGCTGGATAAAAAAATGGGAAATATTGACTGGACCCGTTCCGCTGCCGAGATCGAGCGGCTGGTCCGGGGGCTCAATTCCTGGCCCAGCGCTTATACCCGGTGGAACGGAAAAGTGATGAAAATCTGGAAAGCCGGTGTGAGAAGCAAAGAAACCGGGCATACTACCGAAAAGGCGGCGCCGGGAACCATCCTCGCAGTGGAAAAGGATTCTTTTTCCGTGCAGACCGGGGACGGCGTGCTGCTGGTGGAGGAAGTCCAGCTTCCGGGCAAGAAGCATATGGATGTACAGGCATTTTTAAGAGGAAACGCGGTCGTGCCGGGGACATTGCTCACCGCGGCGGAGCCGTAGAAGGACTTTCTGTGTGTGAATGGTTCCTGCGCGCGGGAAATGATCCTGCAACAGGAAGCAGAGCGGACTGCTCATATTGCGCGGCAGATCTCGTTGGCCGTGAGTCTATAGACAGGGAAAGGAATAAAAAATGGGAATGTTTTATTTGGGATATGATTCGACCTATATATTGGTTTTGATCGGAGTGGCAATCTGCCTTTTTGCATCCTCACGCGTGAACAGCGTGTTCCGCAGGTATTCCACGGTTCGGAGCCGTTCCGGGCTGACCGGACGGGAGGCGGCGGAGAGGATTCTGCGGGCCAACGGGATCTACGATGTGACCGTGCGGCACATTCCGGGCAATCTGACAGACCATTATGATCCCCGGAATAAGACACTTGGGCTTTCCGATTCGACCTATGGTTCCGCTTCCGTGGCGGCTATCGGCGTGGCAGCCCATGAATGCGGCCATGCGGCGCAGCACGCCACTGGCTATGCGCCCCTGAAATTCCGAGGGGCTCTGGTTCCGGTAGCCAATTTTGGTTCCACTCTGGCATGGCCCCTGATCCTGATCGGATTGTTTCTCAGAAGCGATACCGCAGTGATTTTTATCAATATGGGAATCTTGCTGTTTTCCGCGGCAGTGCTGTTCCAGCTGGTAACTCTGCCGGTCGAGTTCAACGCTTCCAGCCGCGCGGTGAAGGTGCTGGAGACAACCGGCATGCTGTATCCGGAGGAGATCCGGCAGACCAAGGCCGTGTTGGGCGCGGCGGCGCTGACCTATGTGGCAAGCGCGGCATCTGCGATCCTGCAGCTGCTCCGTCTGCTTCTGATCACTGGAAGACGGCGGAATGACTGAGGAAAGAAACGGGGCCCATTGCGCGGACGGAGGCCATGCGGCAGGGCGCAGAGTTCAGCGGTAATGATCCTGAACATATAGGAGATATGCAGAATATGGTGAAGCCGATAAATGAACGGGAACTGGTGCTTGGGATCCTTATGGAGGTGACGGAAAAGGGGCAGTACAGCCACATCGTCCTCCGGGAGGTTCTGGGAAAATACCAGTATCTGGATAAAAAGGAGCGTGCCTTCATCACCCGTGTCACGGAAGGTACGCTGGAACATATGATAGAGCTGGACTATATTTTGGACCAGTTCTCTAAGGTCAAGGTTAAAAAGATGAAGTCCGTGATCCGCAATATCCTGCGGAGCGCGGTCTATCAGCTCAAATACATGGACACAGTGCCGGATTCTGCGGTCTGCAATGAGGCTGTCAAGCTGGCAGTCAAAAAAGGCTTTGCGGGCCTGCGGGGATTTGTAAACGGGGTTCTCCGGACCACGGCTGCCGGGCTGAATGGGGTAGCGTATCCAAAAGACCCCACGGAGCTGCTTTCCGTGCAGTATTCCATGCCCCGGTGGATCCTGGAGCTGTGGCTGAAAAGTTATGACAGGCAGACGGTGGAAACGATGCTGCGGGAGTTTCAGAAGGAGAAGCCTCTGATGATCCGCGGCCGGATCGGACAGGAACCGGATCTGCAGAAAACCGGAATCCGGGAGAAAGCTGGATCGGGATGTGTTCCGGCAGAAGCGGAAAGCCTTTGCAGGGAACTGGAATCCGAGGGAATCCATGTCACTCCCCATCCGTACCTGTCCTATGCGTTTTACATATCGGGGCAGGATTACCTGGGAAGGCTCAAAAGCTTTCAGGAAGGCCGCTTTTCAGTTCAGGATGCAAGCTCCATGCTGGTCTGCGAGGCGGCGGCGCCAAGAACAGGGGATACCGTCATTGACGTCTGTGCGGCGCCCGGAGGCAAGGCCGTTCACATGGCGGAAATGCTCCGGGGAACCGGATCGGTAGAAGCACGGGATCTGACTGCGTATAAAGTAGGGTTGATCCAGGAAAATATTGACCGATCCGGACTCACCAACATCCGCGCGGCCCAGATGGACGCAAGAGTGGTCGATGCCGCTTCCGTCGGAAAGGCGGATATCGTGATCGCAGACCTTCCCTGCTCCGGGCTGGGAGTCCTGGGGAAGAAAACGGATCTGAAATACAAAACAACGAAGGAGAGCATTTCCAGCCTTGTGGAGCTTCAAAGAGAGATTCTTTCCGTGGTGAAGACATATGTCAGGCCCGGCGGAATCCTGATGTACAGCACCTGTACCATCAACCCGGCGGAAAATATGGACAACGTACACTGGTTTCTGGAGCAGAACCCGGAATTTTCCATGAAGGATATCCGGGAAAATCTCTGTGAAGAGCTGAGAGAGGATGTAAAGGAACAGGGATGTCTTCAGTTATTGCCGGGGATCCACAAGAGCGACGGCTTTTTCCTGGCATGTATGCGGAAAGAACGGTGATTGCCGCGTAGAGCGGCAGATAGAGTCTGCGGCTTTGAAGCAGACGGGAACCAGGAAAAGCGGATCGGAATCCTCTGACAGGATTGTGAATAGAACAGAACATAAGGAAGAGAAACAGGAAACATGAAAAAGGATATCTGTGCATATACATATGAACAATTGCAGGCAGAGATACAGGCTATGGGGGAGCGCGGCTTCCGGGCGAAGCAGATCTATGAATGGCTGCATGTCCGGCTGGCCGAGGACTTTTCGGAAATGACGAATCTTTCCAGGGAGCTTAAGTACAGGCTGAGTGAGCAGTATGAGATCCTTCCCGTAGTCATGCTGGAAAAGCAGGAATCCCGGCTGGACGGGACCTGCAAGTTCCTGTTCCGCCTTCATGACGGCAATGTGGTGGAAAGCGTGTGGATGCGCTACCATTACGGCAATTCCGTCTGCATCTCTTCTCAGGTAGGCTGCCGCATGGGCTGCAGGTTCTGTGCTTCCGGCATCGGCGGTCTGGCGCGCGGCCTGTCTCCTTCGGAGATGCTGGGACAGGTCTACCGTCTCCAGCGGATCATGGGGGAACGGGTCTCCAACGTGGTCGTGATGGGAACCGGAGAACCTCTGGATAATTATGACAGCCTTCTCACATTTCTGAGGATCCTGACCGGGGAAAAGGGACTGCATATCAGCCAGCGGAACGTCACGGTATCCACCTGCGGGATCGTCCCGAAGATGTACGAGCTGGCGAAGGAGCATCTGCAGATCACATTGGCCTTGTCACTCCACGGCGCGACTCAGGAGAAGAGAAAGCAGTTGATGCCCGTGGCAAACGCCTATGAGCTGGAGGAGGTGCTGACGGCCTGCGACGCGTATTTCCGGGAGACCGGACGGCGGATCACATTCGAATACAGCCTGATCCGCGGAGTCAATGACACGGAAGAGGATGTCCGGGAGCTGATTCGGATCCTGGGCTCCAGAAATTGCCATCTGAACCTGATCCCCGTAAATTCGGTAAAAGAGTACGGTTTGAAACAGCCTGACAGGAAAAATGCACAGAATTTCAAAAATAAACTTGAAAAATATGGGATAAATGTTACACTAAGAAGAGAACTTGGCGCAGACATCGACGGTGCCTGCGGTCAGCTCAGAAGAAGTTATGTACGGACACGGACAGAGGAGGCAGAGTTATGAGGACATTTTCAATCACGGACGTAGGGATGGTAAGACAGGTGAATCAGGACTATGTCTACACAACAGACAATCCGCTGGGCCCTCTTCCGAATCTGTTTGTGGTGGCGGATGGGATGGGAGGCCATCAGGCCGGAGATTACGCCTCAAAGTATACGGTTGAGGTGCTGAAAAGGGAATTAGGACAGAGCCGGGAAGAGGACGTGGAGAAGGCACTGGTCTCCGCCATCAAAAAGGCAAACCAGGAGATCATCAAAAAAGCGTCCCAGGATTCTCATCTGAAGGGAATGGGAACGACGATCGTGGTAGCGACGATCGTCCGGCAGATGATGTATTTTGCAAATGTAGGCGACAGCCGGCTGTATCTCATCAATCAGGGTATCACCCAGCTGACCAAGGATCATTCCCTGGTGGAAGAAATGGTGCGTCTCGGAGGGATCAAGCCGGAGGAGGCGAAGCACCATCCGGATAAGAATATCATCACCCGCGCGATCGGGGCAAAGGATACGGTAGATGTGGATTTTTACGAGCATCGTCTGAAAAAAGGAGACATCATACTGATGTGTACGGACGGACTCAGCAATATGGTAGAGGATGAGGAATTATTCCATATTGTGCAGGGGGGACGGGATATCGTGGAAGCAGGCACATCCCTTGTAGCAGCGGCAAAAGAAAACGGTGGTACCGACAATATCGGAGTCGTGCTGACAGAACCGTTTACGGATGAGGTGACTATATGTTAAAGGAAGGAATCTTTTTGGGAAAACGTTATGAGATCCTGGAGCGGGTCGGCTCCGGGGGCATGGCGGATGTATATAAAGGGAAGGATCACAAGCTGAATCGCTTTGTGGCGGTAAAGGTGCTCAAGAGCGATTACCGCTCGGACGAGATATTTATCCAGAAGTTCTTAAGTGAAGCCCAGGCGGCGGCCGGACTGATGCATCCCAATGTGGTGAATGTGTATGACGTGGGACAGGACCGGGGCCTGTACTATATGGTCATGGAGCTGGTGGAAGGCATTACGCTGAAGGATTATATTGAAAAAAAAGGGCAGCTTTCGGCAAATGAGACCATCAGTATCTCCATCCAGATGGCGACCGGGATCCAGGCGGCCCATGACCAGCACATTATCCATCGGGATATCAAGCCTCAGAATATCATCATTTCTATAGATGGCAAGGTGAAGGTGACGGATTTCGGAATTGCCCGGGCAACCACCTCGACCCAGACGATCAGTACGAATGTGATGGGCTCGGTGCATTATACTTCACCGGAGCACGCAAAGGGCGGCAATGTGGATGAGAAGAGCGACATCTATTCCGCCGGGATCACGATGTATGAGATGATCACCGGACATGTGCCCTTTGACGGGGACTCCACGGTATCCGTGGCGATCAAGCATCTGCAGGAGGAGATTCCTTCGCCTGTGAAGGAGGTGCCGGAGATCCCCTACAGTCTGGAATGCATTATTTTAAAATGTACACAAAAGAATGCGGAACGCCGGTATCAGAACTGCCAGGAGCTGATCCTGGACCTGAAGCGTTCCTTGGTAGACCCGGAAGGGGACTTTGTGAATAACCCGGAATATATACCTGGAGGTGATGAGACGATCATGATGTCAGATGAAGACCAGAGACGAGTCCAGAGCAGGAATAATTACCAGCAGGATTACTACGAGGATGAAGAGGATTATAACGATGGATACGGAGATGACGGTTACGGCGACGAGGAATACGACGACTATGAGGATGATTATGAGCGCAATCGGGGAAACGGCGACAGCGGATCGGTTGTAAGCAGCGTCCTGAAGGTGGTTGTGACACTGGCGATCATCATCATTGCGGCTGTCGTGATCTTTATGATCGTAAAGTCCGAAGGACTTTTTGATAAGCTCTCCGTAGACAGTCCCATTAAGGAAGAGGAAGAGACGAAGCAGGTCAGTGTGCCTTATGTGGTCGGCCTGACTGAGGCAGAAGCAAAGGATTCGCTGTCCGGGGAGGGGCTTGGCTACGGCGTGGAAGACAGAGTACAGTCCGATGAGTATGAGAGGGGCAAGATCATCAGCCAGACTCCGGAGGCGGATCAGAAGGTGGATGTAAATACGGAGATTAGGGTCGTGGTCAGTCTGGGCAAGGCGGTTGAGAAGAAGAAGGTGCCTGAGGTGGCAGGCCAGGATGAGGCCGCCGCCAGGAACGTGATGACCAACAGTGGCTTTGTGGTGGACGTGGAGCAGAAGGAAGACGATAACGTACCGGCAGGCAAGGTCATTACGACCGCGCCGGCAGGCGGCGTTGAGGTCGTGGAAGGGACCAAGATCATCCTGTATGTCAGCAAGGGCTCCAATAAAGTGACGGTACCGTCACTGAAGGGTCTCACAAAGGAAGAGGCAGCCAATACGCTGTCGGCGATGGAACTGTCAGGAAGCGTATCCGGGGAAGAGTTCAGCGACGACGTGGAAGAGGGCAAGATTATCAGCCAGAGTCCCGCTGCCGGAGAGAAGGTTCCTAAGAATACGGCGATCACTTATGTAGTGAGCAAAGGGAAGGAAGACAAGGACGACGACAAAGATCCGGATCGTCCGTCATATCCGGGCAACAGCGGCGGAGATGTGCCGAATGTCAAAGGCATGGAGGTCGGGTATGCAATGAGCATACTGGACAGCTACGGATATCCGGCAAGTATCGAAAGATACGAATCCAGCAGTACAATGATCTCCGGTTATGTCATCTCTCAGACGTTATACGATGACGGAACGGTAGGGCTGGTGGTCAGCGAGAATTAAAACAGGAAGGATGTTTCGGAGATGATCCTGCCGCGGGACATTTCCGAAATATCTGTTTTCAGATGCGAAAGGGTTTTATGAAGGGAAAGATCGTGAAAGGGATTGCCGGATTCTACTACGTTAACGTGGCAGGATCCGGCCTTTATGAGTGTAAGGCGAAGGGGATTTTCCGAAAGGAAAAGATCAAACCGCTGGTCGGTGATGAGGTGGAGATTGAGGTACTGGACGAGACGGAGAAGACCGGCAGTCTGGAACGCATCCTGCCCAGAAGGAATGAACTGATCCGCCCGGCTGTGGCAAATATCGACCAGGCGCTGGTCATTTTCGCGGTGACAGATCCAAAGCCGCATTTTAATCTGCTGGACCGGTTTCTGGTCATGATGGAAAGAAAAGAAATCCCGGTGGCGCTCTGTTTCAACAAAAGGGACATTGCAAAGCCGGAGGAAGCCAGGACATTGCGGGAGATCTACGTACCTTGCGGCTATCCGCTGATCCTGGCAAGCGCTCTGACAACGGAGAATATAGAATGCATCCGGGAGGTCCTGCGTGGAAAGACGACAGCGGTTGCCGGCCCTTCCGGGGTGGGAAAATCTTCCCTGATCAATCTGCTGCAGCCTCAGGCCCAAATGGAGACCGGCAGCATCAGCCGGAAGATTGCCAGAGGAAAGCATACCACCCGGCATTCGGAGCTCATTTGCATTGAGGAAGACTCTTATATTATGGACACACCAGGGTTCAGCTCCCTTTATGTGCATGATTTTGAGAAAGAAGAGCTGAAACATTATTTTCGTGAATTCCGGCCCCTGGAAGGGCACTGTCGGTTCAACGGATGCAGCCATGTCCATGAGCCGGGCTGTGCGGTGAAGGAGGCTGTGGAGGACGGTGAGATACACAGGGTACGGTATGAGAATTATGTGGAGATGTACCGGGAGCTGCAGGAGAAGAGGAAGTATTAGACTGATGATGAAAAAGGAGCAGGATATGAAAAGAATATTGGCGCCGTCGATCTTATCGGCGGACTTTAAGATATTAGGAGAGCAGATGAAGCTCTGTGCGGACGGCGGGGCCGGATACCTGCATTTTGACGTGATGGACGGGATGTTTGTACCGAATATCTCCTTCGGGATCCCGGTGCTGGAATGTGTGAAGGGATTTGAAGGAATGGTGATGGATGTGCATCTCATGATCCAGGATCCTATCCGTTATGTGGACAAGTTCTGTGACGCGGGAGCGGATATCGTGAACGTCCACTATGAGGCCTGCGGCGATCTGCAGGCAGTACTGGACAAGATCCACGGCCGGGGGCGGAAGGCGGGGATCACGATCAAGCCGGCCACTCCGGTGGATGTGCTGGAGCCGTTTCTGGATCAGGCGGAGCTGTTTTTGATTATGTCGGTGGAGCCGGGGCTGGGCGGACAGTCCTTTATTCTATCCTCCCTGGATAAGATCCGCAGGCTCAGAGAGCTTTTGGACGCACAGGGACTTACAGCGGATCTGGAAGTGGACGGCGGGGTATACCACAGCAATGTGCGGGAGGTTCTGGATGCGGGGGCAAATGTGATCGTGTCGGGTTCCTCTGTATTCCGGGGCAGTATTGAAGAAAATGTTTCAGGCTTTATGGAGATTTTTAAAGAATATGAGTAAACGCACGGTGATCGTCAGCGGGGGACTGCTGGAGGAAGCATTTGTTTTGGAGATTTTGAAAAGTGAAGAGACAGAATTTATCGTTGCGGCGGACCGCGGACTGATCTTTTTGTATGAGCACCAGATCCTTCCGGACTATATCGTGGGGGATTTTGACAGCACGCCGGAGGAAATCGTGTCCTATTACCGCAATGAAACCAGGGTTCCGATCCGGAAGTTTAATCCGGTAAAGGATGCTTCGGACACGGAGATCGCGCTGCTGCTCTGTCTGGAGCTTGGCAGGAAGCATGTGGTGATACTGGGCGCGACCGGGAACCGCGCGGACCATCTCTGGGCCAATGTACAGGTGTTGAATCTTGCGTTGGACGCAGGAGTGGATGCCCGGATCCTGGACAGCTATAATCAGATCCGTCTGCTGGACCGAGGGATCACTCTTCGCCGGGAAGAGGCGTTCGGACCCTATTTTTCGGTATTTCCGCTAGCGGGAATGGTGGCGGACTTTAATATCCTTGGGGCAAAATATCCCCTTTATCACCATCTGCTCACCCCTCATGACAGCCTGTGCGTCAGCAATGAATTTGCGGAGGACGAGGTGGAGATTTCCTTCCCGCTGGGAGAGGTGATCCTGATGGAGACACGGGATACGCCGAAGACGGCGGATGGAATGAGGAGTTTATTCATATAGGCAAAGAGCCGCGCTAAAAAAGCGGCAGCGGAGAAAATAGAAAGAGAGGAGAACAGATGCGGATAGAGTACAGCAAAAAAGCCGCAAAATATATTAGCAGTCTGGACAGACCGACAAAACAACGAATAAAGAAAGCAATTGAGGGATTGACGGAATAGCCGCCGAAAGGTGATATAAAGCCGTTGCAGGGATTTTCAGACAGGCGCAGAGGTTGAGGGTAGGAAATATACAGGATTGTATATAATTGCCTTCAAAACGGGGAAATAGAGCGGGCAGTAAAGGAGATTGAGAACGGTGAAACCGTAAAACATGAAGATATTAACTAGCGGAAGTTTCGACATCAGTATATGAAATCAGCAATATAACAGCTGAAAAACCTCTTAAAATAAGGTGTTTTCAGCTGTTTATTATTTTTGATAATGTAGTGCCCTT
>CAJSZT010000078.1:0-16320 GCA_910573785.1 Lachnospiraceae bacterium
GTAACAGTCCCTTTACTGCCAAGATTATTTGCAGCGACTGCGGTGGGTTCTACGGTCGGAAGGTCTGGCACAGTAACAGTAAATACAAAAAACTAATCTGGCGGTGCAACCATAAATACGAGCAAGACATGGTTTGTTCTACGCCAAATCTAACGGAAGAAGAAATCAAAGCGGCTTTTATAAAAGCATTTAACCAGGTGCTGGGAGAAAAACAGCAGCACATTAAACGTTTTGAAGCCTTGCTGCCCATACTGGCAGATACCAGCAAACTGGACGAGCAGCTTCAAGCAGCGCAGGCAGAACATAGCAGGTTAATGAACGACTTACGCTTATTCATGGATGAGAATACACTTCATGTCCAAGACCAGGTAGAATATAACCGCAAGTTCACCGAGAAGAGCCAGCTTTGTGAAGCTAAAGAAGCAGAAATCGGCAATCTGGAAAAACAGCTTCTGGAGCAATCCGGCAGAAAAGAGCTGATTAAACGGTGCCTGGAAGAAATACGGGAATGTGGGAAGATTCTGACCGAATTTGATGTCAATTTATGGAACAGCATGGTGGAATCCGTGACGATTTCCCATAATAAGACGTTTGGCTTCTTGTTCCGGGATGGGACAAGAATAGCGGTCAGGTTACCCGAGGAAAGCGATAGAAATAACCAGAAATAGCTTGCAATCATGCCCTTACAGAGCTATGGTAGAACACCATAGCTGCTACAAATACCAAAACTTAAGGAGATCTCCGTTCATGAAACTAACACACTTAACCGGAATTTGGAAAGAAACCGTAGACGCTTATATGCAGAATATTGCTTCTGAGATTATTGGCTACAGCTATTCCCAATATTGCATGGGGTATAGCATAGATAGAAAAACAGTCTTAGAAGAAACTAAGCAGCTATTCCCACCAATACAAGATTTGCAACTAGAGCCATTTACAGTGGTTCTGCAAGTTGGTGACGCTGGTAGGCTCAGGATCAAGTACCGCAGCCAAGGAATAACAGTAGGATATACTTTTACAATAGAACGTTAGGCTGATCTAAAAATAAAAAATGCCTGAACCGTAAAGTTAGGCATTAAAATCGTTTTACAACATGCAGGCTATAAGCGAACCTGCCGTACTTTAGCTATGGTTGATTTTACATAGTCAACTTTATAAGACCGCCTAAGTGGCGGTCTTTTTCTAGCCAAAGACCGGAGAAGAAATAAGTTTTATAATCGTGTAGAAACCGTGTAAAATGCGTGTAAACGTTAGGCATCAATCAAAAGTGTGAACCGTGTAAAAGCCTCATACTTTTGGTGCATCGTGTAAAAACGAGCCAGGAAGTAAACCAGAAAATCCATCGTCAAATCAGCCTATTTATCCATGCATTTTCGACTTCATGGCAGTGCCCCATCAGGGAACCCCTGTAAAAACAGGGGTTCCCTAGAATTATCTTTGTATTAAACGTGTCGTCTTGACATGGGCTGGATGCGTTACAGTTTGCGGCTGGTTAGATAACAGGCCGTGAACTGTAACATATCAGCGCATGGGACGGGAATCAGTCACTTCACCCACATAAGCAAAAAATCAAGATGCGAAGCATCGGCAGACGGCTTTGCCGACTGTTTTTGCGCATGTGAGTGAAATGACTGTGAATCGTAACTATGAATTGGCTTTACCGCAGGAGTTATCTTTTTAGGGAAACAGGTCTAAAAGATGTCATTACCCGACAGCCCCCTGCCGCTTTTTGTCCGTCTCGCAAGTTCAATCAAAGGAATCCGGAGCCGGATATTTATGCGGACTCATACCATAACCTTTCTGATAATTGATCGTCATATACTGCGTTTCCTCTCCGCGCGTAAGCTTAACATAGCACACGCCGTCCTCAAACAGGTCCGTAATCTCCATTTTCTGATCATAATAATATACCCAGACCGTACCGTCATCCTTATATTCTACCTCGGGAGCATTCAAGGACTCATTCAATTGCTCCAGAATTTCCTCCTCTGTCAACGGACGTTCCGTTCCATCCGATTCGTATGCGATTCCGCCCCCTTCCCGCTCTCCCACTTCGCCGTTTTCCAGCGGATATGAGATATGATATGTCCCCTCTCCGTCATATTCAAACGTTGCCGTTGTCTGGTCTCCATGAACCCAAAGCTGAACCGTCCTCTGAATCCCTCCGATGTCTCCCGCATATGCAATGCCGCTGCCGCCTGCCAATACCGCGCAGACCGCTGCCGCTGCCGCCGCCGTTCTCATTTTTGCTTTTTTATTCATAATAGCCATCCTTTCTATCTCCTGAGATATCTTGTCGGAGGACTGCAATACCGAAAATGCCTGCTTATATTTTTCTCTATTCGTCATCTTCCCATTCCTCCCGCAATTTTTCTTTGAGCATCACACGACCGCGCGACAGCCTCACCTTGACGTTGCTTTCTGTGATTCTCAGAATATCCGCAATCTCATGTACGGTGTAATCCTCATAGTAAAACAAATGGATCACGATCCGGTATTTCCGCGGAAGCTTCATTACCGTTTCGAACAATTCCCCGGATTCCAGTGTCTCAAAGGTCAGCGTCTCCATATAGTCCTCCAACGGCACCTTATTTCTTCTCCAAAATGTCCGGTTCGTATTTTTCGCTTTATTGATCGCCACACGGATCAGCCATGCCCGGATGTGCTGCTCATTATCAAATTCTTTCTTTAATAAATAATACTGAATGAATGTATCCTGAACAACGTCCTCCGCGTCTTCCGCGTTCCCGCAGACATTAAAGGCTGCCGCGTAAAGATTGTTCCGGTATTGTTCAAACAGCTCTTTTACTGATGGTTTCATGAGTACTCCCCTGATGTTGACGCGGAAAGCCTGCCGCCGACCGGCTTTCCCGCATACGTGGTATGAAAAGGCCCTTCACTAATAATACACCTCAAAAAGCAAAAAGGTTACATAATGCGTTGAAAAATATTGACAATCAAGTGATTATAGTATATAACGCATATGCTGCAACGTTTTGTCCATTTCAGGTCATAGCAGGCACTGCCGTTCCCGGTGTAAATATTCTGTATGCGGATTTCCCTGTGCAGCCGCACGAATCATATGGTCAGATCATCATGGTCATATAAGCAGGAATGCTTCTCATATATTTTTCTCTACTCCGTCAGCGCCCCCTTAAAACGCGCCTCCTATGAAGCGTTTTAAATGGCAGCTTTCATCGCCATGATCACCCCAGCCATCCCAGCGGAAATCCCCACCGGATCACCTTCAGCGCCGGCACATACTCCGCCAGATCCACGAATGCCGGGCAGACTGCCATCTGAACCAGCAGGATCGTCAAAGTCCATCCGGCAAAGGACGTACTGTTATGAAACAGACTGCCCACAGTCGGCACCCAGAAACTGCACACCAGAACGAACAGAACCATACTGCTGATTTCTGCCCCGATCCCCCGGTGTCCCGGCGCCGACAAGATAAGGAGTATTCCCGCCGCAGCCGGGACAGTCGCCTCCGCCAGGCATCCCAGATACCGGAACCTCCGCCGCCGTCTTCGATCCAGAGCAGACAGCGCGCCGTTTCCGTTCCCGCCGAACTTCCTTCCCTGGGCCATCCACAGGATCGCAAAAAGAAACAGCCCTGTCATTCCCTGTACCGGCCGTACTTCTCCGGATGCGCCTGCTTCCCCCCGCGGCTGCGCGGTTTCTATGATATCCATGCAGAACATCTCACTGTCATACAGGTAATCATCTCTTTTTTCCAGAAGCGCCTCCGTCAGTTTTTCGCTGCTTCTTCCGTACATTTCTTCCTCACTGCCGATCAGTATTTTTTTACTGTAGCCTTCAAAAAATGCCGCATAAACTGTCTCCTGAGCCACCAGTCCTTTTGCGGAAAAGGGCGTGCAGATATAGGTTACGGAATTTTTTAGCCGATCCTCCCAAACCCGTTCCTGAAAATCCTCAGGAAAAAGAAATCCGCATTCGATCCTGCCCGATACCATGTCCCGGCGCATGTCCTCTTCCTCCGGGTATTCTACAAACTCGAATATGCTGTCACCTGACCGCAGGCTTTCCAAGACACTGTCCGCATATTCATCCTCCGCGCCGCAGACACCAACTCTTGTATTGTCCGCGTCAGGCAAATGTATATGGGCGGTCAGAAGCACCAGCAGGATCATACCCAGAACCTGCAGCCACGAGGTTTTCCGTTTGAGCCATGCTTTCAGCTGCAGCGCATACCATATCTTATATTGTGCCATAAAAGACCGCCTCCTTAGAAAAACACTTCCGCACAGTATTGGCGCAAAAAACTCAGCGGCAGATATTGTCCCGCTCTCCCAACCGCTTCCGGCAGATACGCCGAGGGAATGACCACACCGGAGCACAAAACCATCACCGCATTGACCGAAAGCAGAAACACCGCCCCCTGCATCCCTTTTCCAAATACGGAATAGACCGCATGGAAATAAACCGCCGCGCCGATGCTGACCGGGATAAGCAGAAGCAGCGCCGACCCGTGGAACCAGATAAAGTCAAATTTTCCCCATCTGGAAAACAGGCACCCAGCCAGATACGAAGCCGCTGCCAGAAGCCATGACGCATTTGCCATGACCAGGATTTTGATGAGCGAAACCTTCACAGTCCCCAGCCCCATGACGCGCAGCTTCTGCTCCACTGCCCGGCTGTTCCCCTGATATAAAAAACTGTAGTTCAGCCCGCTCATCAGCAGAAGGACCGAGACCGCCGCGGCAAAATAATACTGATACAGGTCCATTTGCCCCAAAGGAGAATACACATATTCGTCAAACATGTTATCCCTGCCCAGTGCGCACTGAATATACTCGTAGGAAATAAAGTTCGCCGCCTCGTAGGGCTTCATTTTGGGAAATCCGGTCTCATCCCGCTCACCATACGCAATCGCGTCAGTTCCCGCCAGATCGCTGGCCGCAAGCACCCCCGCCTCTGCCGTTGTAAGCAATGACACCCCGTCTGCCAGCAGCTCCCGGAACACCTGCACACGAAAGGGCGGATCCTCCGGCAGATACACGGCAATTCTTCCCTTCTCTCCGGAATACATATCCTCATAAAGGCTTTCAGGCAGTACAATGACTGCCTGAACCTCTCCTTCATATAGCTTTTCCTTTGCCTCATTCTCCGGGAAATACCGGAAATTACAGACGGCTTCCGCGCTTTCCATAGCAGAGAGGAAACGCAGCACCGCCTTTGTCTCCTTTTCTCCCTCCGGCACGGCCACTCCCACATCAATCGCCTGAAACATCCGGGAACCGAAAAACACATGGCTTAACACAGCGGCGGCGCCCAACAGCAGCACCGCCGCCAAAAGCAGGCTGACCGTGGATTTGAGCAAAACCTTCGCGCTCTTTTTATATTCAAGAAATAAGTAGATGAAAAATGTTCTCATAGCAAATTCATTTCCAGGAGCAGCGCCTGAATATCTTCCACTGACGCCTGACCGATATCAAACTCTTCTCCGTCAAATTCCTGGAAGGAAGCGCCTTTTTCAATGGTCATGCCGAAGGTCAGATCCACAGGCTGCCCTTCCGTCATGACGCGGTCCATGGAGACCTTGAAGCTGTCCTTGTCCAGAAATACATTTCCCGATATGGCCGTCCTGCCGGCATCGGCGCTGATATCCAGCGCTCCGGTCTTCCGGTTATATTCCAGGCTGACCGCCTCTTCTCCCTCCATGAATACCGTTTTTACTTCCGTGGAGTCTTCCTTTTCGCCCTCGATCCTCAGCATTTCCTCCCCATCGATCAGGAACTGCATATTCTGCATCCGGGTATCTCCGCCGAGAAACCGCAGCTCTGCTTCTTCGTCCTCAATCTCAATGCGGACACACGCAAGCTTCTTTTCGTAGATAAAAAATGTCAGATCTACATCTTCCATTTCCGAAATACTCTCTTCGATCTCGTCAAAATAGTATTCCGTATACATGTCATACCCGTAAACGCCATACCTATAGGCACTCTCCATGCTGTCCCGGACAGCGTCCTCAAATTCATCATATATCGTTTCCAGGCTTTCACGGGGTACCGTGGTCGAGATTCCTGTACATTTCCGCTTTTCCCGATCCACCTCAAATTCTTCTGAAGAAGCCTTCTCAAATTCCAGCTTGCCGCACTCCTCGGCAATCGTCTTTGCCAGATCCGTGTCCAGCTCCGCCTGCTCCTCGGGGGTATAAATAGCTTCCAGCAGCTCGTCGATATCGTCCAGGCTGTCCCCGTAGTAGTCGTTCAGGTAGCCGCTTTTCGGCTCCTGATAATTGTAAGTGAAAATATAATCCGCCACGGAAGGAACCCGAACCATCAGCTCTTCCTCTGTCAGCTCCGCCTGAAAATCCACCTCCATAAAACCGGAAATGTCCATACTGCCAAGCATCTGCTTCCTGGGGTTTCCGTGCAGGAACCGCAGCTCCATGCCAAAGTCCGGGGACTCCGTGCTGACCGTCAGAGTTGACTCATCCGACAGCAGGATATCTCCAAACCGAAAGGCTCCCGTCAGATCGCCTGTGTCCCGAACCGTATTGGTAATGGCCGCCAGAACCTTTGCGGAATTGCTGGAAAAGAGGCCGCTTTTCACGGCCCAGACCACCGCGCCTGCCGCCAGCACGAGCAGAACGGCTATGACGGCAAGTATCGGGCCTGCTTTCTTCTTTTTCGGTGCCTGTTCAGGCGCAGGCGGCTGATAAAAATACGGCTGCCCGGCCTGCCCAGAACCGTCTGTCTCCTGAGCGGCGCCTCCAGGCATCGTGTCCTGATAAATGCCATCCCGCGTCGGTCCCTGAGCGCTCCCGCCCGGAGCCGTGTCTGAAGCCGCTCCTCCCCGCGCTGCTCCGGAAGCCGCGGCCTGATTCTGCCGCGGCTCGCTGTCCTGTTGAATCTTTTCTCCTGTTACCGGGTCAAATCTCATACTCATTTTCTTTCTCCTCCCTACTATTTTCTTCCTTATTATTCCTTTTTATGCCAGCATTCCCTTTATATCGTCTATATCCATCTCTTCCTTTGTCAGCTCACGAAGCCCCCCTTCGTTCATCAGCAGGCATCGGTCGCTGGACAGGATTTCCTTCTCATCGTGTGTTGTCATCACCACGATGCCGTCCATTTCACAATACTTTTTGATCAAGCCTCTGATATTTTCTTTGGAGTATAAATCCAATGCCGTACTCGGCTCGTCCATAATCTGTACCCCATCCCCCTCATGCCTTGGAAACACTGGCTTTAGCGGTATGCACATTTGTGTAATGTATACCCTTTCCTCAAACCTCCTCTGACTCTCCAAAAACAGGCACTCCCCTTCCGGATAACGCCCTGCTTCCCATATCTATATCTTAACAGAACCACAGGCATGCTGTCCACATGCCTGTCTGGTTCTATGTAATTTTCTTCTTTCACCTCATGACTTCAATATACTCAGATTCTTCTTGTTCAACAACTTCTGCAGCTTCTCATTCTGTTGCTTTAATTCATGGTTTTCTTTTTTCAATTTTGAAATCGTCTGCTCCAGCATCCCGATCCTGTTCTCCATTACCATATCTAAAATCTTCCGTTTGCTGTCCACCATTCCCGCCTGGAGATCCAGCGCCCGATCAATCTCTTTTCTCACCTCCGGATTCTTGTAAAAGAACCCTCTCGACAGTCCTGTTTTTTCCATCAGCTTTGGGATTGTAACCTTTACCTCGTCCTCAATCATCCCCCTGATCGCGCTTTTTGCCCTTGCAATTTTTTCTTCACTGACCTTCCTGTTCCTTTCAATCATGTTGTCGTACTTGTTCATATTCTTCGCCCCATCCATCTAAATATTTTTCTATCAGTCTGCTTTTCCGTTCCCGGACTTCTCTTGTTTCGTCAGCCAGAATCTGCAGGCTCATTTGCCTGTAATACTTCACATTTTTAACACTCCGATGTCCGAGCAGTTTTGCAATTGTCCAATCATCATAATGCATTTCTGTCAACCGGATTCCATAGCAATGGCGGAACATATGGGTTCCAAATCCGAATAACTGTCCTTTATCATCCCGAAGATCTTCTTTATATATCAATGCCTTCACCCGAACTCGGACTGTTCCATATTTTAATGGCTGTTCTGGATTTCTTTCATCAACAAAGATAAATTTTGTTTTCCCATACTTCCTCATTGTATACTGGATGGCTTTTTTTATCAGCAGCTCCAATTCGGCACTAATAGGTTTTACGAACGTATCTGTTTTCATCTGTTGGATTCGTATCATCGGTCTCCCTTCCTGCTCATACAGGCAGTCTGTCTGTAGAGTCAGTGTATCTGAAATTCTAGTTCCAAGCATCTGATGAATAACCATTAGCCTGCACATCTGCTCTTCCATTTTTATGAATGCAGCGTTAAACCTCTTTAGTTCAGCATCTGTATAGCTTTTCAATTCTGACCTTGTCAAACCTGGAATATCTGTATTTAAAAACAGCTGTTCTAAATTGCTGAATCCGTATATTTTCCCAATGGTTTCCAGAAGCGCCTTCAGCCTTATCAAATCGCTTCGATAATTATTGACCCCTGTATCCTCCGTCTGGAGATAAATCAAATATTCTTCGAGGACCTCCCTGCTAATTGCAGCACAGGATTTTATCTTGGGATAATGACCATCAAGGTATTTTGATAACCTGCGCATTGCTGTCAGTTCTTTTACAATCGTGGAAATTGCTTTATATTGTAAATGTCGAAATACTGCTTTCTTTGTTTCTGCTTTTATATCTGTCTGAATAATTTTCTGGAAATTCAATGTTTCAAAGTTTGTAATCAAGTTTACTTTATATGGAACACCGATCATTTTCAGATCCCAGATATCTTTCTCTGTTTCTTCCCTTGTGTCCCTGGGTTTTGTTGAATCATATAATTTTCGAAAGTAAGAGATTATTTCCGCTACTCTGATCTGTACTGTTCCATCCACCGTAATGCATGTTCTCGTTCGTATCTGTCCTTGCTGCATGAGCCATCCATTCAGCTTTCTCATCCATTCCTCTAATTCATAATCTTGGAAGCTATTAACCTGAATCCTCTTATCCTCTAAAAACTGGCATATTCTATTAAAGACGTTACGATCCATCACTATCGTTGTAACCCCAACTAACTTTTCCCGTTCTGCTAAAAACTGTCTAAATTCTTTTTGCATCCCTTCTGTCGGAAGTTTCTCCAGATCGAATGCCGATTTCTTTTTCACTTTGTCTTTCTGTTCCTGTGATGCTTTTAAATAACAATCCATTTCGCAGATATAAATCTTATTTTCCATCCTCAGTTCCTTTCTTCAGCCCTGCCGCAAGGCTTTCCTCCTGCTGGCTAAAAAATTCCTCATTTGCAGCATCCAGTCTCTTCGGCATATAGTCAATATACTGTCTGGTCATATCCTCATATTCATGTCCAAGAAAATCCCTGACTGCCTGAATCGATATACCGCTTTCATAGTATTCCGTTGCCACAGCATGACGGTAATCATGAGATTTGAATACATATCCTCCTCCCGCTATCTGGTTCTCACTGCATAGTCTCAACATTTGTTTCCGGAAAGTAGAATAAATGTAGGCGCCGCCGTTCTTATTTTTAAAAAGATATTCTTCCGGCTGTATTCGGTATTTTACAATGTATACTTCCATTAGTCTGTACAGCATCTCTGGTATGGGAACCCTTTTATAGGTTCTCATCTTAATCTGATATACTTTGATCCATGCATCGCCATTTTTCCATTCGTAGGCATCCCCTTTCAGTGTACATACTTCACTGCACCGTAGGCCTACACACCATAAATGCAGGAACATCAGCCGGAGATGCTCTGGAAAGCGGTACAGTTTCGAAAGAATTTCTTCGTACACCTCATCCCTTACACTCCTGTCATGATGTACCGGTATTTCCTTCTTCTGATACAGCTCATACTGGAATGGGATTTTCCGAATATGTCCCTTTACAAGCAGGAATTGGAAAAAATGCCTGATGCTAAATAGCTGAACATTGAATGTATTCTCAGCAACTTCCTTTTTACGGAGCTCTTCCAAATACAAATGTATCTTTTCATCAGCAATTTCACAGATATCCTCAACCTCCTGGTCAAAAAATAGAAGCATCCTCCGAATGTCATAAAATTTATACAGTATATTGTTCACTGACATATCCGTGATTCCCACAACGTAACGCATATACTCTTTCAAATATTTTTTGTTCTGTTCATGAATGATTTCCAGAAAAGAAATGCTCTCAATATTCTTGCTGGGATTTATCCTTTCCTTTGTAAAATGGAAGCGTTTCAAATACCATACTTGTGCATGCCAATGTATGCGATCCGCATGTAAAAATAATATCTTTCGGCATGATTCTATAATCCCAGACATTTTAGAGAGGTCTTTTCCCGGAAATTTTTCCAGCATACATTCTACAAATCGGCGCTCCTGTTCAAAAGTTATTAATTCCAAGTCCTCAATCCGGTTCTGTATGCAGTATTCATAAAGATACTGTAATGCTCTCAGCTTTTCTTTCTGTGTCCAGGCTTCATATGTTTCTGCCACATAGTTTAGGCATTCAAAAATCTGTTCCTTCATTTTTCTACCGCATGGTTTTGTGAAATCCCAAACCAGCCCGACATAATCTTTAGCCTTTGTAAATTTCTCCGCGACTTCAATTTTAGTATCATATGGCAGGAACACTACTTTGTCCTCGTATCTGACTTCGTATTTTCTTCGGCCAGCTATCGTTTTCATTTCCTCCCGCATGGCATGGAGCTTCATCCTATCAAAGGTATGCAGACAAGTCAGCGGGGAGACATATGTCATTTCATGCTTTTCCAGATAATTCTCAAATTGAAGGCGTAATGGGTAGTCAATCTCTGATAACCTCCATACATTATATTCCATCAGGAACCTTTTCACATAATTTCGTATAGTAATTTTTACATCTGTGCATTCCCGCACTTCCTGGCTAAGCTGCCGCTCCAGTTCTTCCCGTTCCTCCTTCGGCTCTACCAAACGCAATGCATGAGCCGGCATATCTTCCACCTCCTGTTACAATAACTGTTCCAAATTGTAAAGCGCCGAATGCTTCGCATAATAGACATCGCTGGCCTCCAGCAGTTCGTCATCTACAATGTTCAGATATTTTACTGTTGTTTCCAGATGCTTATGTCCAAGCGCCTCGCTGATCATCTCCAGCCTCCATCCAGCTTTCCGTCTCATAACCGCAAAATATCTCCGCAGCATATGGGGTGTGACCTTGATCCCGGTCTTATGCTCCATCCTCCGGAACATGCTGTAGACCGCATCCACATCCCATGCTTTCCCGGCCTCATCACCGGCGATATTGATGAACAGAAGCTGCTGGCGCTGGAGCAGTTTCCGGTATTCCGCAAGATAATACATCAGGAATTCAAAAGTCTCGTTGCTGATTTTTGCCCTCCGGTACTCTGCGTTCTTCGCCCTTGCCCCATTCTCATTATCGTCCCGGAAATAAATCCGTATGGTATGGTTCTTAAAATCGATATCTTTCGTATAATCAATCCCAAGGATTTCCCCGATCCGGTACCCGGTCTCCGCCGCCAGCAGAATCAATAACTGATCCCTGCAATTCGTACAGGCCTTCAGCAATGTCA
Organism: Lachnospiraceae bacterium; assembly: GCA_910573785.1. Classification (GTDB taxonomy): domain Bacteria; phylum Bacillota; class Clostridia; order Lachnospirales; family Lachnospiraceae; genus Schaedlerella. The sequence goes on from CAJSZT010000078.1 coordinate 11,597, forward strand.
ATATCTCATTCTGCTCTGCTGCCCGTACTTTCCGTTCCTCTTCTTTCAGATAGCCTTTAAACGCACGGTACCGCAGACGCCTCTGGACACCTGCGTGGTTCAGCGTGGTGAAGGAATCATAATAAAGAACTTTCAAGCTTTCGAACTTCCCTTGCATTTCCATAAAAAGATAGAACCTGAACACATCCTTTAAATATGCGTTGCAGGTTCCATTGTTCGGAATCTTGGTTTCTTCCGTTTCCCTGTGGTTCCCCTCCTTCAGCCAATGCAGGAATTTTACAAAATGGCTGCTCTGTTCCTCGTATTCCATTTTAATCACCTGGTCGGCTGTCTTGGCCTGAATCTTGAGATATTCCAGATAAGCTGCCAGAGAATAGGCGTTCCTCCGAACCGTATTCGGCGATTTGTTGGACATTGTCTTATGCATCAGATACCGGGAGGGATCCAGAACCATCTCCAGGGTATCTGTTTCGCAGATATAGAAACACTGTACTGTGCCGTCCATTTCACTGATTACCTTGTAATGTTCCATGCTGTTTCCCTCCCTATCTGACGCTATGGGATCTGTTCGTTTCCCTCACAGTTCACCCGCAAGCCCATGAAAATTGTCTTTGGCAATGGGGCATGCTCCCGCGATATCTATGTTTTCGTACGGACTGCGCAGTGCATGTGCCGTCCTGCCTTAACATCTATACGGTATGTACAGTATACCCACTCCATGCTTACAAAGCCATCTACCAATACCACCAAATCGCCGGAAACTGCCCCTGAAATATCACCAAACATTCCGCTCCAACCCTTCCGGATTTTTGGGCAGAATCCACTATGGCTCTAGGATCTGTATCTACATATAATAATCTATATTCTTCCGCTTCCCGATGAACCTTTCCACATCCTCGATGGACTCTGCCATCTCGCATGGCGGCAGGGCACACAGCACATCCTCATAATATCGTCCGCCCCTGGCCGCCCGGTGGTCCAGGATGGTCACCACGCAGGTGTCGGTCTCCGTCCGGATGGCCCTGCCGAAACCCTGCCGGAGCTTCTTCTGCATATCCGGAACCGCAACAGCATCTATGTATTCCCACAGGTTCCCGTACCGCTCCTTCTCCGCTTCCCGGACAGGATCCGGAACAGCAAAGGGGAGCCGGACAATGATCAGGGAAGACACCCTGTCCCCTGGAAAATCCACGCCCTCCCAGCAGGATCCGGCCGCGAACAGCACCGCATTGCTCATCTTTTTAAAACGCATGATCTCTTCCTGGGTATGCCGCCACACCTCCACCAGCGGGAAGGAAAGGCTCTTCCGCAGAAGCTGGTAAACACTCCCCATCAAAGAATAGGATGTAAACAGCACCAGCGTGTGTCCATGGGTGGCACAGGTCAGCTGTTTGACCTTCTCTGCGATCCAGGCTGCTTCCTCCCGGCTTCCATGCTGGAGCCTTTTCCCGTCCTGGGGCAGGTAAAGCATACAGTTCCGTTTGTATTCAAATGGAGATTCTGCCACGTATTCTTCCACTTTCGGCTTCCTCTTCCGCTCCTTTTCGCCCAGTCCCAGCATCTGCCGGGTGCGTCCGAATCCAGTTCCGGCCTTTAAGGTCCCGCTGGTCAGGATCGCCGGGACGCCCTGGTTCCACAACATTTCCTGCAGATAAGCGGGAACCTCCCTGCTGGCCGTGCAGAACACCGGATGCCGCTGGGGATCCTGCTCCAGGAATAAGATGTACTTCCGGTTCGGGAACAAAAAACAGCAGAGAAGCTTTCCTGCTTCTTCCAGCCGGTCGCGGATCCATTTGGAAACACTCCCCCTGCACCGCCTGCCCATTTCAAACAGGAATGCGGCGCTTTCTTTTATAGCAGAAACACATTCCTCTGTCTGCCGGAACGCGATCCTCTGCCCCTGCTCAAAAGTATGGTTTGCCGCTATGACCTGGAAAAGCCTTTTCATCACGGATTTCAGACGCCCGGCCCGGATCCCCTGGTGCTCCTTTTCCAGCAGGAAACAGAGCTCCAGGATATCATCACGGCAGAGGGATTTCCCACACATCTGGCCTGCGGCCTCCGGAAGCTTGTGGGCCTCATCCACCACCAGTGCCCGGTAATCGGAGAGCAGCGGGCGGTAACCCTTTGCACGGTGGGAAGCATCCGCAAGCAGGTAATTGTGGTTGCAGATCTGGAAATGGATCCCTGCGCCTTTGGCCCGTTCCATATACCTGTGATAACGGCAGGTCTCCTTCCCCAGGCAGTTCCTGGGGCAGAACCTGGGAACACAGACTAGCCTCCGGTCAAACCCACTGAGCCCATGCACCTGATCCATGTCATAGCATGTCCGTAGGGCAAGCAGCGCTTGTCTCTGTTCCTCATTCTTTCGTTTGCCCCTGATGGCCAAAAGCCTCTGCTCCAGACGGCTGTCGCATACGAAATGTTCCTTTCCCTTGCGGACTGCGGCTTTCAGCGGAATGCGGATGAGCTTTTCTTCCAGCAGGATCCGGGATAAAAATGGAATGTACTCCTGCATGATCGCCTCCTGGAGTGCAATGCTGGAGGTGGAGATCACCGCCGGACGGCAGTTGGTTTCCAAAATCCCCCTGTTCTTTTCCCTATACTTCTCCTGCAGGATGCAGGCCGCCAGGTACGCATAGGTTTTCCCGATGCCTACCCCGGCATCGCAAAGGGCAATGTGGTTCCCCCATAAGGTGTCCAGCATCTCATGGCTTAAGCGGAGCTGCTCTTCCCGGACTTTCAGCCCATGCTTTGGCAGGAGACTTTGGAAAATATAGTCCGCTTCCTCGTGGGCTTTTCTCTGGTACCAGCCCATCGGTACGGTATGCTCAGCGCGCTTCATTTGTCCTGCTCCTTTTTCCGGATGTTTGGTTCTGGGATGTTTTGTCCTGGGATTTCCTGCTGTCTGTCACCGGAAGCATCCGGATCTGCCCGTTTATGAAGGCCATCCTCTCCGGGATTTTATATTTCTCCATATATTTTGCCGAGAGTTCCTCACTCAGGGAACAGAAATCCTCCTCTGACAATCCTACGATCAGAAACGTTCCTGCTATAACGTCATACAGGTTTCCGCTGTTGTCATAGAGTCCCCGGTTCGGCATTGAGCCGTTCAGCTTGCCCTCATCATTCAGGAGGATCGCAACCGGATCCTCAAACGGATAGACTGCTTCGATCATTCCGCCGACCTGATCCTGCAGGGTTCTCAGTTTATTCGGAATGGTGATGACGCAGGGTTCCCTCAATGGTTTTACTGACAGGACTGTTATATCTTCCGTATCCATCTGGGCTGAATGCTCCTCGTTTTCCCAAGCCTCCCGTTTTTCGTGTTCGTAATCCATCTCTTTTCCTTACCTTCCTTCACGTATGGCGTTGGTATCACATGCATGCGGCCGTGGACTGCCACAGCCGCATGGTATCTGATATCAACGTCACACTTCGATTGATTTCATATCTGCTCCGGTACAGGATAGTATAGTCCCGCACCGGACAGTTCTTATTTTTCTTTCTCTTTGGCATTCGTATTTGACCCCGCATCCCCGACTGCCGGCCATCTCTGTGATGGTCTGGAACTGGAGGAAAATAAGTTTTGTATGCAGGTCATCGATACGGATTCATTTCTCTCGATCTGTATCTGCGGTATGTACTTTTTCCCCAGGTCCCTTAAGGGAACATTACAGGCAGGCATCTGGCCGGTACGGTGTTCGGGGCTGAATAGAGATAAGCTATTCATTCTTCCATTCATCATTTCCTATACACCGTACAGGATGCCGTTCGCGGATGTCCGAAAGGTCTTGCTGATTACAACCTGAATTTCATCCTGCTTTTTTCTTTCGCAAATGTGTATCATTATCCCCCGCTTATGATCATGGCGGAAAGCCAGCCGCGGCTTTATTTCAAGTATAAGGGATCGCTCAGAGCGGAAACTGACGCTGCATGGACGAAAGCCGAGTCCTTCTTGCTGGCTTCCATCACCGGGAAGCCGCATCTTCGTCCGTACAGCGGCCGCTTCCGCCCGTCCTGGCGCTTATCTTGTCACGCTTCTACTTGCGGGAACGTACCTGTAATGCTGGTATGAAGTTATCAAAGTACGGCTGAAAGGTTTTTACCGTGGCTGCTTCAACAATTCAACCCGTGAAAAATTTACCCTTCTACTATATAGCCGTTGGGAAATGCCTTTTTGGTTCACTTTAGTTAAAATTTTTTAATTTTTTTCTCAATCTCTTGATCCTGGTGTTAATTGTATGTATACTGATGCCGGTTTTCTCTGAGATCTCCCGCCTTGAAAACCCCATCATTTTCAGGAGCAAAAACTGCAGTGTCTTTTTATCTGTAGTCATCAGGATTTGTAAAAGCCCTTCATCACTGATCGAATCCAATACTGCTGAAATATCTTCCGTTTCCTGTTCTTCTGTTGCCGGGCTTTCCCAATCGGGAAATTGCGGAAACGCTGCCCGATGCTCCTGGTAACGCCTCTCTGCTTTAAAATCTTTCCAATCACTGCATCTGAGCTCCTGTATCGCTTCTTCATCCATCCCCAGGGCACGGAGCTGTTTCTCCTCCTCCTCTTTCCATTGTTTCCATTTATATTCTTCTTTTGCTTTGTGATAAGCCATTTATCCGTAAGCGCTTCAAAAGATGGCGTCTAGTAAATCTCACATAGATTTGTTATACTGAGATCATTATTTATTGAAACGTTTGTTTTTTCTTTATCCTGAGCAGAT
>CAJSZT010000079.1:0-15731 GCA_910573785.1 Lachnospiraceae bacterium
ACTTTGGGAGTCGGATGTTGTAAATAGAACCTATAAAATATTGAACTAATTTAAGCACCTGTGTATGCAGGTGCTTAAATTGTCAGATAATTACTCAGAAATTTTATCTACACCCTACAGGATAGGCTGAATGGATTAAAAAGAGCTTATAAAGATTTGCAGATTATACGGAATGAGTATATCAGGTATAATCGGTATATGCTTGGGCAGAAAGCGACCGCTTATTTGGAAGAAAAGGAGATGGTTGACGCGGTCAGGGGAAAACTGGAAGCGGAGATAGACGAGTTGGAGGAGACAAAGGAAAAACTGGAAGAATCTTACAGACGAGCCGAAGCGCTTGAAGCGGAAAAAAGCCTGCTGGAACGAGAAAGGGAAGCCATCGGGACAACAGATTTGGAAGAGGCGGATGAAAAATTAAGGCAGTGCCGGAAACGTCAGGAGGATGCAAAGAAAGAAATTACACGGTACAGCCAAAATATGGAACGGCATAGAAATGCGATACGGGAGTATGATGCTGCAATACGTGAGATCAGGAAGAAGATTGACCTTTGCCAGATGGAGACAGAGCAGCTTGTGAGTGACATGAATGAACTGCAGGAGACCATCCGTTTTTCCGGGCATGAACAAATCTTAAGTTTGTGGAAGGATTTGGATAGCTATGGGACATATAAAAATATCAAAAATGAAATTGAAAAATTATGTAAAAATGTGGAAGCGGCATTGGAGGAAATGAAAAGGTTCAGGGAAATTATCATAACAAATTTGTTTGACACCTATGATCGTTTAATGGAATTTGGGAAGAAACATTTAAGTGATCCTTTTATATTGGAAGGGATAAACAGTGTCAGTGCCAGAGATAAAATTCTTCGTGAGATTTTTTCTAATTTGTTGGCGCATCGTGACTATTCATCCGCTTATGTTGCAAAGTTTGTCATTGAAAAGCAATGCATGTATACAGAAAATGCTAATCGGGCACATGGACATGGTATGCTTGAATTATCAAGTTTCCAGCCATTTGCTAAAAATCCAGCTATTTCTAAGATATTCCGTGAGACATCATTAGCGGATGAACTTGGATCAGGCATGAGGAATACGTATAAATATACAAAACTATATTCAGGAGGGACACCAGAGTTTATAGAAGGAAATGTATTTAAAACAATGATTCCATTGAGTGCTGTTGCTGTTGGAAAAGTCGGGCCGTCCCAAAGCAACTTAGTCACTGACCAAGTCACTGACCAAGTTACTGATCAAGTTACTGACCAAGTTAATAGAAATGTAGATGGTATAGAGAAGGAACAGGATGTTTCACAACATATTCTTGATTTTTGCCAGGTAGAAAGAAGTAAAAAAGAAATATGTGAATACATGGGATATAGAAACAGGACGTTTTTTACCAGAAAATATTTGTTTCCGCTTATTCAGGAGGGAAAGCTACAAATGACGAAGCCTGATAAACCGAATAGTAGAAACCAAAAATATATTGCGGTAAAATATTAAAAGGAATAAATAAAAGGGCTGTCAGAAATCAAAAAATCTGATGGCTCTTTGCAGTTAAGGATTAGGTCAAAAGATGTTTTCGTGATGCCTATAAAGAAATATTAAAAAGTATAAAAAATTGTTAGTCCTTACTTGACAGCACCATATGGGGAGAAGGTGAAGGCTTATCTTAGGAGAGGGGCAAGGGCGCTGCTGGGGTTTGATGTGTATCCCAATCCGCAGGTGGGGTATGGGGCGCTGTGTGTCGAAAATAGTCTGTCTGTGTAAAAGAGAGTAGATTTTTAGGTACGTGGGAGCAAATTTATAATCCTGCTTTTAAAGTGGTCGAATTCGACCACTTTAAAAGTGAAGCGGGTTTACATACATTTGTACTAAGTGTTTCGGAATGGATTGAAAAGACAGAAGCAATAGGATTATTTGTGAAACTTGGAAAATATGGAGGAACGTATGCGCATAAAGATATTGCAATTAAATTTGTTTCAGCGATCAGCCCTGTTTTTAAACTATATTTGATTAAAGAATTTCAAAGGCTGAAAGAAGTGGAGAATGATGCAAAGGAAATTGAGTGGGATGCAAAAAGATTTCTGTCTAAAAACAATTATCTGATTCAAACAGATGCGGTTAAAAATTACTTGATCCCGTCAGGAAATTATAAAGAAAATCTGGAGTAGCTGGCATATGCAGAGGAAGCGGATATTTTGAATGTTGCATTATTTGGATTTACTGCCAAAGCATGGAGGGATGAAAATCCTGAATTGGCAAAAAAGAATAATGTAAGAGATTTATATTTCTGCCGCTTTGCCGCTTTCAAGCCTTGCATTGGCTAAAACATCTACAGGTGGGGAAGGGTTTTTTTATCGTATGTGTAGTACACACCTACAGGATCCCTTTTTTAAGAATATTAGGATTGTTTATTTTGGAACTTTAGGAACTGGACTTCAAGAAGTCGAAAATAATAAGGAAGAGACAAAAAACGTTTATCAAGTCGGCTTAAGGAGAAGCATAATCTTAAAGAAGAAGAGGCGGTTTGGCTGATATGTAATTGTGAAAGAGGAAGCGATAGAGCATTTTGCAATCATAGACGAGTATAGACATCAATACCGGAGAAATACAGACGTTTTTGGTGCCGAATGAAGTTAGTGGGGCAGGATTTGGAGGTTACCAGGAATGTGGAGTGGGGACGATGGCGCTGAACGTAGGGGCAGAGCGGAAGGTGTGTTCCATACGGTATCCAATACCGTAAAACCATAGTATTAGGAAAAGGGAATAAAAAAGGTATTTCACCCCGGCATAGGGCATCTTGCCTGCCGGGGTATTGTTTTACCGGCGCCTGGGTGATACGATAGTTTTGCCGAGGCAGGAAGGAGGAGAAAAATGAAGCTGACTATCAATCAGGATCTTGCGGTTTCCGAAACAGAAATTATTATCAATTGCGCTCATGTGGATGGAAGGCTCCGTCATTTGATTGAGCTGATCCGGCAGCATGGCTTTTCCTTAACGGGGTATCAGGAAGGGAAGGAGTACCGGATTCCGCTGGAACAAATTTATTTTATGGATTCTGCGGACGGGAAAACCTTTCTTTATCTGGAAAAGGAGGTTTACTTCTGCCGGGATACGCTGACTGCGCTGGAAGAAAAACTGCTCCATACTTCTTTTGTAAGGATCAGCAAAAACTGCATCATCAACACCGATTATTTGAAAAGCGTGCGCACGCTTTATAATCATCGGCTGGAAGTCTTTTTGGTGAATGGGGAAACCCAGATCGCTACCCGTAATTATATTGAAGTATTGAAAAATAAGCTGAAAGGAGAAAATTTATGAAAAATCTTTTATGGAACCGGATTCCGTCTACCTGTATCTGCTTTACCCTGATTGTGCTTGTAAACTGGGGGCTTAATCTGCTGTGGGGGAATGAAGTTTCCTCCTTCCCACTGATTTTGTTTGTGTGGATTGCTGCATGCCAGCTCATAGATGCGCTGATCAGCAGAATAGAATTCCGGAAATGGAGTCATTACTGCATAGCAGAGTCGGTGGTGTTGTATCTGCTGTCACTGTTTATTTCCAGGATGTTCTTCTGGAAGGGCATGGATGTTTCCATCTTTGTGTCTTTTACGGTAAGCTTTTTATTTATTGATGGGTTTATCTTCTGGTATTTTCGTAAGCGGCAGGAAATCCAGGCAGAGGAGATCAATGAACTGATCCGGGCAAGAGAAGAAAATGGTTCTGATTGCGCACGGAATTCTTAAAGCAGTCTCATTGCACAGGCAGTTAAAATAAGCTATGCCTGGAGCGGCTTCCGGGGATTTTGCGTAGGGAAAAGTAAAAAGTTTGTGACATTAACTTAACATGAGAGGGGATCGTGAAGGGGAATGATCCTTATCTGTATGGGGAGAAGGTGAAGGCTTATCTGAGGCGGGGGGCGCGGGAGCTGCCGGGGTTTGACGTGTATCCGAATCCGCAGGTGGGGTATGGGGCACTGTGTGTGAGGGATAGTCTGCCGATTTAAGCAGATATTAAAAAAATGTTGACATGTGTAAATAAAAATGCGATAATATGTGTAATAAAAAATGCAAATCGTACAATTGGAGTCTAAAATGAAAAAATTAGTGGTAAAAAATACAGAAATATCTATGAAAAAAATTGAAGATAGAGACTATATATCATTGACAGATATGCTGAAAGCAAAAGATGGAGATTTTTTTATTTCAGATTGGCTTCGGAATAGAAATACTCTGGAATTTTTGGGGATTTGGGAAAGGATTTATAATCCGACTTTTAATTATGGCGAATTCGCCATAATTAAAAGCCAGGCAGGACTTAACCGATTCAAAATAAGTGTAAAAGAGTGGGTAGCGAAGACTAATGCAATTGGTTTGAAAGCAAATGCAGGACGATATGGTGGAACATTTGCTTACAAAGATATTGCCTTCGAATTTGGAATGTGGATAAGTCCTGAGTTTAAAATATATTTAATTCAGGAATTTGAACGGTTAAAAGAACTTGAATTGAAACAATATGGTTGGGACATAAAACGGAATTTAACAAAGATTAATTATGGGATTCATACAGATGCAATAAAACAGAATTTAATTCCAAAAGAATTGTCGAAAGAAATGATTAGCAGAATTTATGCATCTGAAGCGGACATACTAAATGTAGCGTTATTTGGAACAACCGCAAAAGAGTGGGAACTTGCGAATCCAAAATCAAAGGGGAACATTAGAGATTATGCAAGCGGGGCACAGTTAATTTGCCTGACAAATTTAGAAAGCTTAAACTCTGTTATGATAAAAGAAGGGAAAACTCAAAAAGAAAGAATAGAAAAGCTGAATGAGATTGCGAAGTCACAAACCACCACTTCAAGTGGTGGTTTGGAAGAGCCCTGTAAGGGCGACTGCGTGCTCCCCTTTAAAGGGGGATGTTACAAGCCTGTTACTTGCCCTCCTATAAGGAATGCTTTACTTGCCTACTACTGGCTCCCCTATAAGGGGCACTTTTTAGTCATTTCCCTTTTCGGACTCTTCCTTCTGCTTTTCAATATATCTCTTCACTGTTGCTTCATCTATATTGCCTATTGTTTCCACATAATACCCTCTTGCCCAAAATTCTTTATCTCCTCGAGCCCTGAATTCGGGATGCCTGTCAAATACCTGTAATGCACTTTTTCCTTTTAAGTAGCCCATAAAGTCTGACACTGCATACTTTGGCGGCAATTCTACACATAGATGCACGTGATCTTCTGCTACCGCCCCTGCTGTTATCTTTACATGTTTATACTCGCATAATGTTTTTATAATCTCCACAAGATCTTTCTTTACCGCTCCATACATTACCTTTCTTCGATATTTGGGAATGAACACTATATGGTACTGGCATTTCCATCTCGTATGTGATAGACTCTGATTGTACATTTTGTACCGCCTCCTGATTTATTTGATTTGGCTTGCAACACCTCTTCAAATATACATCAGGAGGCTTTAAAAGTATATAGGCAACACTACGGCTTATTCTATTCGCCCCAGCATAGCTGGGGGATTAGGTCATTTCATTTATCAAATGACAATTCTGACAGAAGACAAACGAATAGAAGATATGAATTTATTAATACAGGATGAAGATAAATCATGAGAGATAATACATATATAAAATTAGAAAGTATCTGTAAAAAATATAAAGGTTATGTAAGGACGCAGAAATTGCTTGAAGAAGGATTTTCAAATCGTCAGATAGCATTTCTGACAAAGGACGGTTATCTGGAAAAAATATGTTATGGAGTCTACTGGATCAACGGAAGAGGGTATGATAAGCCGCTAGATTATAAATGTATCGAAGTATGTCTTAGTGCGCCAAGAGCTGTTATTTGTATGGATAGTGCGTTTTATTATCATGGAGCGATTGCAACAGAGCCAGGTTGTTTATCAGTAGCTACAGAAAGAACAGACAGAAGTGTATTGAATATGAATTTTCCCGTAAAGCGACATTATTTCTCCAAAAATAATTTTGAGATTGGTCTGAAAAAAATAGAAACAGAATATGGCCGCTACTCTATTTATGATATTGAACGCAGTGTTTGTGATATCGTACGCTTGGAATCAAGAGATATTGCAGAGATTATAAATGAAATATACAAAAATGAATATCAACGAAAACGGTTATTAAAATATGCAGAACTTTTGAGAGTTAAGCAAATACATTGAGAGGGAACGTGATGAATTACATTTTAGATTATATAGTATTTGAGAGGCGGAACTGTGATGAATCAGAGCAATTCGATCGCATATCAAAAGCTTATTATGACTTGAACAAGCAGGATAGCAGGTGAATTAATCACCTACTTCCTACTCGATTGGCTCAGTTGTTGAGAAACAAGACGGTACAGCCTGCTTCAAGAACGTCCCTTCCTGGCTGCCAGCTCCGCCCGGAATCCCGGCAATGCCTCCCGGCCCATCTCGGTCACAGGCTTGATCCATTTTCCGCTCCTGGTATACCACAATTCAAAGGCAAGCCGGATCAGCTCGTCCGTATACAAGAACGAGAATACGGCAAGGAACGGGAGATGCCAGATCACGCCGGCAGCCCATGTTGCAGGAACGCTTACGGCAAACAGGCAGATGATCTCCAGCAATGTTCCGAATACGGCTTCCCCTCCGGCGCGGTAGCAGCTGTTCATGATATAGTTGCAGGTACGTATCGTTCCGGCCGCCAGATAGATAAGGATCATATATTTGCCGAAAAACATCGCCTCCGCCCCAAGACCGAACAGCGAAAGGAGCGGCCCGTTCAGCAGCAGGCCGATCAGGCAGATGCTGAAGGTGACCACCGGACACAGCAGAGCGAATTTTTTCATATATTGATAACCGCTCATAAGGTGGCCGGAGCCGACCTCCTTCCCCACGACCACAGAGGACGCGTCCGCAAGGCCGGCAAAGAAGGCGAATACAAAGCCTTCCAGCACACGGAACGCAGCCATGGCTGCGATGGCTGACTCGGACTGATGTCCGATGACGATATTGATCAGCATCTGTCCGATTCCGTAAAATAATTCATTGCAGATGATTGGCAGACATTTCCCCATGTATTCCCTGAGAAAACCATCCTTCCAGGAAAACATATCTTTGATTCTCAGCACAACTGTTTTTTTATCCCTTACAAGAAACAGGAACAGCACAAATACATTTACGATTCCTGATACCAAAGTCCCCACTGCCGCGCCTGCTGCCCCCATCTTGGGCATGCCGAAACGCCCGTAGATCAGGATCCAGTTCAGGATAAAGTTGGTGATCAGCGCAAGAATGGAACTGATCAGAGGCGGCTTTACGCGCTCAGTAGAACGCATCAGGAAGCTGATGATCATGGCGATGACCTGCAGGGGATAGGCAAAGCCGACGATTCGGATATAAGGAGCCCCGATGGCGATGATATTCGCCTTATCCGTATAGATCTCCAGTATAAACTCCGGGTTGGCGACCGCGGCTCCGCCGAAGAGCACGGACACAGCCAGCATACAGACCAGCGCAAGCCCAAAGACACGGTTGATCCCCTTCTCATTGCGGGCGCCCCAATACTGGGAGAAAAACAGCAGTCCTCCGCTTGCAAACCCGAAGTAGCAGGAAAAGAATAAAGATGAAATCTGGGAACAGATCCCAACCGCAGCTACGGACAACTCACCCTGGCTGCCGATCATGATGGTATCTACCATGCTTGCCGTGGTGGATAAAAAATTCTGAAACGCGATAGGCAGAGCGATGGTAAGCGCTGTCCGAAAGAAATTCACCCAGCTGATTTTTTCATTTCTCATAGTTTGACTCCTTTCATTTACATTCTATTATACGGGTCTCCCGCAAATCCCGCAGAAGACCCGTATGCCCCATTATACACGGAAAAATTGACAATGCAAGAGTTATTTCGTAAATGAAGAAACTTAATGGAGAAACCATTAAAACAGAAATGTATGTGCCTGCTTCAAAAGGTACTGGATGAGGTGGAAAAACGGATTCCCATCTAGTACAGCATTGTGTAATTAACGGTGAATACCGCACCTGCTATTTCTGCCAGCACTGCGTTGTCGTCAATCAACAATGCCACCGCATCGCCTCTTTCCTCCGCCTTGTCCTGACAAAAATATCAGGCATATTATTCACCATTATATACGCAATGCTGTACTAGCTCTTGACATTTTCAGGAAAGAAGTGCAAAATAATGGTGTTGAAAATGAGTTTTATGCATGTCCTGTAGTTTTATACAGCATGCGGGAATATGGGAGGTTGATGGGATTGAATCCGGAAGAAGCACAGAAGACGGAAAGGGATGCAGTACAGCAGAAGATTGATGAGATGCAGCAGGAGATTGAGGAGCAGAGAGCGCTCCTGGAGGAAAAAGCCAGGGAGATTGCGGAATTAAAGAAGCTTTTCAATGACAGCGGTGAGGCGGCGGACCAGGCTTTTCGTGTACCTCATGAACATGGTAAGGACAGCCTGGAGGAGGTCTATGAGATTGTCTCCGGCCTGGAAAAATATACGACGGAGGAAGTCCTTTTTTATGCGGCACAGATTTTGTCGGAGCTGATGGATACAAAGGACGTGGCAATCTATACCGTGGCGAACCGGGATTACGCCAGATTGTGCTCCGCTACCTCTCAGGAGGCGCGGAGGCTGGGCAATTCTATAAAATATACGGCAATGGGAGAAATGTATGATACGCTGAAGAACGGCCAGATTTATATGAATATGTCTATGGCGGAAGAGTTCCCGCTCATGGCAAGCGCCGTATACGATCACGAAGAGATTCGGGTATTCCTGATGTTCTGGGGGATTCCGTCTGAGCGAATGACGCAGAAGGAGATAAAACGTCTGACGGTGATCGAGATGCTGCTCCAGAACGCGATCCTGCGCGCAAGCCGCTATATGGCGACGTTCCGCAGGCAGCGTTATATGGAAGGGACCAATGTGCTGAATGAGGAAGCATTTACCATTCTGGTCAATGCGTTCCTGGAGGCGAAGGAGAAGGGACTGACGGAATGCGCGCTGGTAGAGGTCGATATGGGCTATGAAAGCTATGATGATGTTTCCACGCAGGTAGCCTGCAACATACGTCAGACAGACTACATGGGCCTGATGAATGGGGAAAGGTTGTACATACTTCTGGCCAATACGGATTTGAAAAATGCGGAGGTTGTTCAGGAACGTCTGAGGAAACTCGGTTATGAAAGTACGCTGAGGGAAGATGTGGCATAAAATTTTAAGCGTATTTTGAACAATTCATTTTTGAAACCATATGAAGGTGAAACAGGATACGAAGAAGCCGCCGCGGACGGATTTTCCCGTATCCTGAAGAGAAAGAGGGGCTACCGGGAAATGGCAGATTTTCCGACAGTCCCTTCTTTGCGGAGTACCGTATTCTTGTCAGGAATCCTATGCTTAGGAACTGTTAAAGAATGGATCTGTACATCTGACTTGTGTAAATCTTTTTATGCATGATTCTGAACAGTTTCTTATTTCAAAAAGAACCGCACCAGTTTTTCGTGGAACCTTTTATATGGCTGGTAACGCATGGGCAGATCAAGCCAGTTCTTTTTATCTACGATACTTTTATAGTGAGAGAAGGTGTCAAATCCGGTTTTTCCGTGATATGCCCCCATTCCGCTTTCCCCGAAGCCGCCGAAGCCCATCTCGTTTGTGGCAAGGTGAATGATGGTATCGTTGACGCAGCCGCCGCCGAAGCCGCAGCGGGATGTGATCCTGCGGGCAAATGTCTTATCCCTGGTGAAGACATAGAGCGCCAGCGGATGCGGAAGGGTGTTGAGATTGCGGATGACCTCATCTTGCGTGTCATAGGTGAGGACGGGCAAGACCGGGCCGAAGATCTCTTCCTGCATCACTCGATCGGCAAAGGTCACATTGTCCATGACCGTGGGTTCGATCTGCAGGGTCCCTCGGTTTACTTTTCCGCCGCAGACCACCTTGCCGGAATCAATAAGCCCGCAGATCCGGTCAAAATGCTTCTCGTTGATGATCTTTCCGTAGTCAAAATTATGGAGCGGAGTCTTGCCGAACTGCTTCTGAATCTGCCGCCGGATCTCCTTGACCAGCCTGTCCTTCACGGCCCGGTCGCAGTATATATAATCAGGAGCGACACAGGTCTGCCCGCAGTTCAGATATTTCCCAAATACGATCCTTTTTGCCGCCAGCCGGATGTTGGCGGTCTTATCCACGATGCAGGGGCTTTTTCCGCCCAGCTCCAGAGTGACGGGGGTGAGACGCTCCGCCGCGTGCCTCATGACCTCCTTGCCTACAGCCTGGCTTCCGGTAAAGAAAATATAGTCAAAACGTTCGTTCAGAAGGCAGGTGTTTTCTGCGCGCCCGCCGGTGACGACAGATACATACTGCTCTTCAAAGCATTCACGGATGATCATACGGATGATCTCACTGGTATGAGGGGAATAGGCGCTGGGCTTTACCACCGCCGTATTTCCTGCGGCAATGGCATCCACCAGGGGATCAAGAGTCAGCAGGAAAGGGTAATTCCAGGGACTCATAATCAGTACCACCCCATAGGGCGACGGCTTTTTATAGCTTCTGGAATGAAACTGCGCCAAAGGAGTCCATACAGTTTTTTCCCTGGCAAAAGAGTGGAGATGCTTGAGCATATAGCTGATCTCGCTGAGTACCAGGCCGGTTTCACACATATAGCTTTCAAATGCGCTCTTTCCCAGATCCTTTTCGAGAGCGATGTGGATCTTTGACTCGTATTTTTCAATGCATCTTTTCAATTTCATAAGTGCCCTGACCCTGCGGCGGACATCCAGGGTTACGCCTGTATAAAAATAAGTACGGTGTTTCTGTACGATTTCTTTGATCTCTGTCTCTGTCATGACATCTGTTCTCCCTTCTTTATCTAATGTTTGCTGAAAAATATCCGATTCACTGGAAGCTGTATCAACTGATTTTTCGGTGCGCTTGGGAATTGTAGGAAAACAACTTGTGCAGATTGCGCGACGCATCAGTGATTTTCCTACAGTTCCTTACAACGGATTTACTGCTCTGAGACCGCATAGTAAAACTGCTCCAGTTCTCCGGCGTCCATCAGCACCGGCACGGGATAGAGGGGATTTGCCTCTTTGTCCGCATAGCGGGCAAGCTTGGGGATATCCTCCTCTTTGATTTCCCTGATGGTATCTCCGATCAAAAACCGTTTCTTCATATCCTTGACGGCATCAATGAAAATACGGGCAGCTTCTGTGTATGAGGTCCCCTTTTCCACAAGTCCTGCGGCCAGGGCCAGATGATACAGCTTTTTATGAATGCTTTCTCCATAAGCTTCCAGCACAAACGGAAGCAGGACGGCATTTGCAAGACCATGGGGAATATTGTATTCTCCACCCAGGGAATGGGCGACTGCGTGCACATATCCGACGTAAGATTTTGTGAACGCGCATCCGGCATAAAAGGAAGCATGGAGCATATTGCGCCGCGCGGCGATGTCGGTTCCTTCGTTGTAGGCAGTATCAATATTTTCAAAGATCAGCCGGACCGCCAGAAGGGCATCCTTTTTTGTCCCACGAGTGGTGGAGCGGCCGATGTAAGCTTCTACCGCATGAGTCAGCGCATCCATGCCGGTGGTGGAAGTGACGGCCTTTGGAAGGCTGATCGTAACCCTGGGGTCAAGCACCGCATAACGCGGGATCAGAGGGAAATCATTGATGGCGTATTTATGCCTGGAAACTGCGTCCGTAATGACGGCTGCCAGGGTAGTCTCGCTTCCGGTTCCGGCAGTGGTGGGAACCGCGATCAGCAGAGGCAGACGGGTATGTACCTTCAGGATACCCTTCATCTTGGAGAGGGGCTTTTTCGGCTTGGCAATCCGGATTCCAACGCCTTTCGCGCAGTCTATACTGGAACCGCCGCCGAATCCGATGATGGCGTCGCAGCCTTTTTCCAGATACAGGGCCGCCGCTGTTTCCACATTCGCAGTGGTAGGATTCGCAACGGTCCCGTCGTAGATTTTATAAGGGATGTGATGTTCTGTGAGCGCCTTTTCCAGACGCTTAGTCAGTCCAAGCTTCATAATGCTGGGATCCGTGATGATCAACACATTAGTGCGTTTTTTCTTTTTGATCAGGTCCGGGAGAGCCTTTACGCTTCCCACAACCTTGGGTTTCCGATAAGGCAGGAAGGGAATGGAGATTTTCAATACTGTCTGAAATGTTCTGCAATAGAGTTTTCTGAGTGAATTCATAGCTGATCGGTGTCCTTTCTTAAAAAATTCTCTGAAAATAGGTAGAATTTCGCTGGATGAAAAAATACGGTACAGTATTTTAAATATTTTCATTCTTGATCTGGAGACTAACCTGTTCGAGATTTTCCGCAATGGTAAATAGAGCGCGGTAGAAGATTTCCAATTCCTTTTCCGCCAGACCTTTTCCGCCGGCTTTTACGGCCCGCAGAATCAGCTTCTTGATTTTCAGTGCTTCATTCTTTCCGGTTTCTGTCAGCATTGCTTTGGCACGGTACTTTTTCTTGCTTTCCTGATCTCTGTAACGGATCAGCCTTTTTTGTTCCAGATCTGCCAGTATGCGGGAAATTCCAGCCTTATCTTCATTGCAGAGCTGAGACAGTCTGGCGGCGGTGAGACCTTCCGGATAGCGGCTCAGAAAATGGAGACACATAACATGTGTGCCCTTGAGTCCCAGGATGTTCATCTGGTTTTTCTTGATCTTCTGGATGCTTTTATAAATTCTTGTAATACCGGTAACTAGTTTTTCGAATCGTTGAATCATAAGAACCTCATTCTAAGGAATGATTTAGAATGTTGATTTCTCAACATTCTGACCGTATAGAACTATAGCAGGAAAATAAAAAGAAGTCAATCTTCAAAAAGAAAAATAGTTTAAAAAAAGAAAAAACCGTTACTGTTCACACGGAGTCGTGCACCTCGCTGCACGGTGTCCGGCCAATAAAGTAACATTTGACATAATATCCAGCCTCTCGCCGAAAGCGACTTAAAATAGGCTGGATACTGTTACTGGAGCACCCAAAGGGTGCGAACAGAAACAAAAAACCTGCTGGCAGCAGGTTTCAGTATCTAAGTAATCAAGCTGAAAAAATTATAATAAATCACGGTATTCCCTTGCGCCATGCAGAATACGCATAATGATCAGAGCTTTTTCTGCATGGTCGATCAGATAAAATACCAGATAATTCTGGACCGTAATTTTGCCTTTTCTCTCTCCCTGAAAAACGAAATTGGCTAAAGACAATTTCGTTTTTTTACTCAGGAATAGTTCTTTATGCCAAAAAACATTTTAAATCCCGCAGGGAATAATTCATGATCAACTTGTCCGGCAGATCCGCCGTCCTGGCAAGCTCCAGCGCGCAGGATAGATCTCCCACATGTTCCGTCCCGTGGCTGTCGCTGGACAGGATGACGGGATAATCATAATGTCTGCACAGATTCAGAATCATCAGATCATTGAACCGAGTATCCCCCCGATACCCTTCGGGACTCAAAGAGCTGCTGTTGATCTCCAGGAGGACACGGTTTTCCATGGCTGCCTGTACAATGGCGGGATAATCCACCGGATATTTCACATCATCGCAATGTCCGATGATACGGACATAGGGATTCTTCATGGCGGCGATATAAGCCGCCGTGTTCTCATCAATCGTGCCGGGCTTCTTCACTGGTTTATGGATACTGGCGATCACATAGTCCAGCCTGGCTAAGATCTCATCCTCCAGATCCAGTGTTCCCTGATCATCTAATATATTGACCTCTGCGCCGTAGAGCATCTCTACTCCGAGCCGCATCCTTGGGGCATTGGCAAGGCTGCGGAAATAGGAGGGCTTTCCTCCGCCGGGAGTGGCGGGGCCGTGGTCGGAGATTCCAAGGAGCTTTAAGCCGCGGACGAAGGCAGTCTTTGCCATGTCCGTGATTGTCGCCGCGGAGCCGTGCCCGCTGGCGATGGTGTGGGTGTGGATATCAAATATAATGGAAGACATTGAGGATCCTTCCTTTCTTTTGTCAAATAAATGATTAGATTTGTAATGGTATCATTTTATAAATACAGTAACACAAAATACAGCAAATATTCAAGCATAAATATTGATTGAAATGGCGGAGGCCATCGGCACAGTTACTGGTCAGACCCTGACCAAAATTAAAAATGAGTATACCAAACAGCTTCTCTCTGACACGGGGAAGCTACTTGGCATTATTCATTTTTTATCAGCGGGTCTGAGGTCCTTGTTTTTCCTTTTGGGGGTAGATACGTTGAAATACTGCTTTCACTTTTTCGTAAAGATTCCCTCCCTCTGCACGCATTGTCTGCAGGACTCCCATTGCGTCACAGTATTCTTCGCCACTGTGGTTCGTATTCCCACGGAAGGTTCCGGAAACCGCTTGATGGCGCTTCGGCTTCCTGCACCCTCTTTCCGCTTTGTTGTTTGTAAAATCTACGTTCGGGTGGCGCAGGAAAAAAAGGACGTCCTCTTTGTAATCCCTTAGTTTTATGAAAAGATTGTATCCTTTCCGGTAGTATTTCGACGGCGGTGTATCATAGTACTCCTTGCCTGCCAGGGTCAGGATCTCATCATACCGTTTTTCAAATCCCGCGATCTGTTCCGGTTCTAAGACGCGGTTCTGTTTTTCCCTTGTTTCATTCATCTCCTTTAAAAGTTCCCGCATTTGTATATGCCAAGTCAGATTTGACTCATTCTCCTGGGCACCTTTCAAATACCGTAGATGATGCTCATTGCACTCCTGATGGCTGCTTCCGTAATGGAGAAACGTCTTATCATGGTCATGTACCAGCGTATTCAGAAAGTATTCTACCGGTGTCCCCACGAGTGCCTTGTCCCCTTTGGTATCTCTGAAAAAATAGAGGATGTCCGTCCCATCTGTACATACGACAATGTTTTTAAGACTGCCGTTCATACGCGCGCCAGTCATATCAGTATAAAGCACCTCTGCTGAGGCCAGCCTGGAAAAGATCTCCTTGCGTTCCTGGGCAGTTTTTGAAGAGAATTCCGCATTGATCCCATTGATCATGCCGCGGGAAACTTCTACTTCACCTCCAGTCATCTCCAGGAGGAATTCCCGGATCTTGTTTTCCGGGACATTCAAATGGTCTTTCATCAGGAAAATAAGGGCCTTCACACTGTCGTCATAGTTGACCTCCAGCTGCGCGTTTTCCGGAAAGGGCGGATGGTATTTCGCGCCGGTCCTCCGGTTCCTGTAAACATACGACCAATAGTCCGTGACAGTCAGTACAAGCCGGATGCCGACTACCTGTTTATGGATTTCAGAATGTTCCCCCTTTTGGCGGTAGTAATCCGGGTCATTTTCAATCTCCGGAGGCGCCGGGATAAAGACCGGTTCTTCTGTTACTGCATGGCGTTTCCGATGATGTCCCTCATGCCCTGGCTGCGCTCCTGGCTTTCGGTCGGTCTTTCCCCGGTTGTTATGCACCTTGCCGCGGAAAAGAATCTGGGAGGATGGCAGCGAAGAATTCTCAAAGTTTTGGTTTAACTGCGCATGGAGCTTCTGATTCTTCTCCTTTTCTTCGGCTGTTTCTGACCTGGCCAATACAATTTCATGGAGTTTTTCGCTCAGTTTATCCTGAAGTTTATCTGCTTTTCTTTCCGCTTTCAGGGCACGTTCTTCCATTGCGGCAAGCCGTTTTGCTTCCTGGGCGATCCGTTTTTCACATTCTGCCTGGACATCCTGAAAAACCT
>CAJSZT010000080.1:0-15468 GCA_910573785.1 Lachnospiraceae bacterium
ATGCCATACCACTAAAAAGATGGAATAAATTTATCTGCGATTAAAAATCAAAAATACAAGATATTGTGGTTAGTAGGAAGAATAATATTTAAGTTGTTAACATTGAAAAAATAACTGCTAAAATGTTTTCACGGCTTAATGCCGAAATTATACTTTTTAGCAGTTATTGATTTTTTCATCTGCCAGTACAATACGATTCCTGTGGTTTAAAGATCTATTTTCTATGGAAATTTTTGAATGAGATTTTCGGCTTTTTATGGTTCATTCACAACCGCAATCTTAAACCCGTCCATACGGATATTGGTTTCCATTGCCTCGTTGATCTCGTCCAGTGAGAATTTATGTGATACCAGTTCTCCTACCGGATATCCCTGCTTCACCGCTTCTTTCAGTATTTCCATCGCCTGCAGCCAATCTTTTGCCTGATAAGTCCAGGAACCTGTGACTTTAATCTCCTTATTGCAAATATCTAAATGCGGATTGTATGTTGTATCTCCATTGTTTACAAAGAATCCCAGCTCGCACATGGAACCGCCCCGGCGCACATAATGCCAGATCGTGGAGGCTGCTTTGGGAGAGCCCGTACACTGGAAGGCCATCTCTGCCCCCTTTCCTTCTGTCTCCTCTTTTACTCTGGCCTCCGCGTCCTCTTTCAGGAAATTGATGGTGACCTTTGCGCCCAGCTTTGCCGCCATGCCCAGACGCTTCTCGTCTCCGTCCACCGCAATGATATTTCTACAGCCCATCGTCCGCACAGTAGTCAAAAGCAGAAGTCCGATCGGTCCGCAGCCCTGAACCAGTACATAGGAATCATGCTTGAAATTAAAAATCTCTTTTGCTTTTTCTACGGCATGCACCACGACTGCGGCTGGCTCGATCAGAAGCCTGGAATCCAGATCTTCCATATCGGATACATTAAAGATCACGCCGCCCGCATTGATCTTGATATACTCTCCGAACCAACCGTTGAAAAAATGCTCCTCCCCAGGAAGAAGGCCGAAGATTTCCCCGCCGTCGCACAGATGGATATGCTCCGGATCTTTTTTGCATGTATCGCAGACGCCGCAGGGTTTCAGGCCTGTCACAATCTTATCTCCCACATTCAAGGGCTTTCCCGAATAATCTGCTGTCACATTCTTTCCAAGCTTCACAATGGTTCCGGTTCCTTCATGCCCTAACTGGATCGGGATATATCCAAACGGATCTCCTTTATACTCATGAACATCGGTGCCGCAGATGCCGCAGCCCTCCACTTTTACCAACACTTCATCATCATTAATCTCCGGCACCGGAAGTTCGCGCACCTCAATTTTCTTCTCTCCTGTCAATACTGCTACTTTTGCTGTTGCTTTGATATCACTCATGTTTTGTCCTCCTGTTTTTCACTATTTCTGTAACTTCTTTTGCAGTCAACTTACACATTCATCCCAATACTAATCCGTCTTTTGCAAATCTGCTACTCTAACGCGAACATCTTCATTGCTGCTTTTACATTTTCCTTCATCGCATCTCTTGCCGCCATGGATATGGATGAGAAAAATACCGGCTCTTCTGTATTCAGCGATTTCAAATATTCTGCTGCCGCATTTCCTCCCGACTTATCCATATAGGTAAAATAATTGATCTTCCGTACGCCTGCCTGGATTGCCTTATGGTAATCCTCCCGGCTTACCCCGGAGCCGCCATGCATCACGACCGGAATGCTGCCGGTCAAACCACGTACTTTTTTTACCACTTCGAAATCCAGCTTTGGCGTAGTCAGATAGATTCCATGGGTCGTCCCAAAGGAACAGGCCAATGCGTCGATTCCGCTTGCTTCCACGAACTCCTTTGCCTGCCTGGGGTCGGTATAAATCTTCGTATCGTCCCCGCCAGCTTCTCCCGAGCCGGATTCCCTTTTTCCCATACTGCCCAGCTCTGCCTCCACGGAAGCCCCGGTCTTTGCCGCCATGGCAACCGCTTTTTTGGTGTTCTGCAGATTCTCCTCATAGGGCAGGATCGAGCCGTCATACATGATTCCGGTAAATCCGATCTCCAGCGCTTTCTCCAGATATTCCAGGGTCTCACCGTGATCCAGATGAACACAGACCGGCACAGATGTTTTCTTTGCCGCCTCTACCATGATCGGACCGATCAAGTCCAATGGGATCCACGGCTCATGGCACTGTGCGAACTGGATAATCACCGGAAGATTTAACTCTTCTGCCGCCCCGATCACGGCCTGTAGGCTTTCCAGATTGGGCGTGTTAAAAGATCCTACCGCAATCTTTTTTTCTTCCGCAATCTTCATCACCTCATTTAAAGTTACTAGCATTGTATTTTCCTCCTCTCTCTGCATGGAACCGTAAGAAAATATAAATTTGAAAAACTGTAGGTCACACGCTATCTGTCCGATAAGCGATTTACCGCTCTTGTAATTTCTGTCTATTCTCCTGATGTTCCCTGCTATGAGCATATCTAAATAAAAAAGAAAAATATATAGAAAACTGTCCTTTTTTCTTTAAATTTGTCCGCAACATTGCAATTTGATATTTATAAATCATACGGATGTCCACCCTGAAGCATCCTCACATTGCCGTTTTCATCTATAAATTCTCCATCCAGGCCAGCCGGCAGTACGATATGATAATTCCATCCCCCATTGCCGTCTGTGACATTCTCTTTCCGACGATAAACAAATTCCACATTCCCCTTCGGAGTTGTCACCTGCCCTTCCAGATCTGCAAGCTCCTCCAGATGAGGATTGATCCGAACGGACTTCCATCCGGCAGCCCCTGCGCGTATCCCTGCCATGCCGCATATCAGCTCGTACATAGGCAACGCACTCCAGGCATGGCAGTCGCTCCGGGTATTTCCCGGCGTTTCCGGACAACAGGTGCATCCCAGTGCCGGAAGCTCGATCCAACGTTTCAGATCTGGTTTCGTATATTCATAAACCCCTGCCTGTTCACAGGCTCGAAACCACTCATAAGCGGTGGAAAAGGAACATTTCAATACATCTTTCTCCTCTGCCGCATGGCGCAGTATGCTTTTCGCCGTTTCCTCATCCGGCAGACAGTTCAGCACCGCCCAGGCTTGTGCATGACAGGTATACTGTACAAAAGACGGTCCTTCCCGGTACATTTCCCGTTCTTCATCCCAGCATTGCACTTGAATCTGTTTTAAAATATCAGCCCTTCTCTTCCTGTATTCTTCCGCCATTCCCGTACGTCCTGCGGTCTCATTTAATTTAGCCGCGCACATCAGCGCATAAGCATACATCAAATTAATGATCGCAGACGGACCATGAAGCAATGCAGCCGGAATCCCTCCGGTTTCCGTCCATGCATCCTGCCAATCTACGAATTCCCAATATCCCAGCCTTCCCACCAGACCATCTTCCTCAATCTTCCGGTCATAATAGTCCAGAATCCGATCCATATCCGGAAAATACTTCCTTACCTCCCGCAGTTCTCCCGTCTGCCAGAAATACTCCCATAGCATATAAATATAATGCAGCGAAAATGTAGAAATAATCTGTGTATAGGCGGACGGATACTTTCCATGGATCAGCCCTTCTGGAATTATGGAACAGTGATAATCCTCCAACGCCTTTCCTGCCAGACGGACATCACCGCTTACCATATAGGTGAACAATGCCTGCAGACGGGTATCCATCGGAAACTGCATCTGTTCATAATAGGGGCAGTCCATATAGGTTTCCATCATGCAGTTTTCCAAAGTATGCACACACATGCTCCACAATTCACCCACCCAGGGTTCCGACGATTTCACATGTGAAATGGACTCCAACGGATATCCTGTTTTTCGGAATATGGGTGCATGTACCTCTGCCGCTTCATCTTTTACTTTAATCTCTATATACAGAAACCGAAATGTCCTATACCAGAATGGCTCATATACCACAGGTTCCCCACTTAGTACGATGCAGTCTGTGATTCCGCTGATGGTTCCGTTTTCAGCATCATCCCTCTGTATAATTTTTGTTTCATGAACAAATTTTTCAAAATAAGTGATGCGTATCTGCGTGCCTTTTCCACCACGGAAACTAAAGCATGGGTAGCCATTCACGATCTTTCCCGCATCCAAAATCAGCTTTTTTTTCTCTCCTGCATCCACACGTATTCTGCCTTTTTCTAATATATGTACTGCCGGAATTGCTGTTGTTTCCAATTCTTTTACAAATATATCCTCAGTTTCATATAAAAGCGGGATTTTCCTCTCCTTCATAATAAATCTGGGGACAAGGCCTACAGATTCAAAAAAACTGTCGGCTTTTACTTCTTCCAGTTCACAGGGCAGGCTCCAATCCGAAACATCACATACCTCTGCCTTCCAATTTCCAGGCAGCTTTTGAAAATCAAGTTCCTCACATACAGCCCCCAGATTTTCCGTAACCGCATAAGATTTCAGGAAGAAGCTTCCGTCCAGATAGACCTTCCAATCCGCGGAACCTGTAGTCACGCTTCCAATCGTCTTTCCATCCGTATTTCTCAGTTCCCCTTCTACAGCCAGCCGGTGTCCGCCACCCGGCGTGAGCACGCCGAAAATCCCGGCACGCTCATCCGTCTGCTTTACTGCTGAATACGCATTGCTGTACAAGACCTGAACAGCCAAAATGTTTTTTCCGATTTTTAGATATTCCGTTAAGTCCACGGTTTCATAATAATGCCGATGCAAATCTCCTTTGCATGGTCCTGACAAAACAGGTCTTTCATTTACCCAGAGACGGTAGCGAGAGTTTGCCGATATGTCTACGGTCAGATCTGCAGGCTCATCCAGTTGTATTTCACATCTATAATAAGCAAATCTCCCCGTCAGATCTCCTTCCAGGATATTCCATTTTTTTAATTCCTTTTTAGGCACACCAAGCCAAATCGCGTCTTTCCACATATTTTTCCTCACATTTCCAATTGATTTGTCATCCTTATAAAATTTATCCTTTGACGCTTCCCGCCGTCAGTCCCTCGATAAAATATTTCTGTGTAAACAAGAATAACACATACAGCGGAAGCGTAATAATACAGATTGCCGCCGCAGTCGCACCCCAGTCTGTAGAATACAGTCCCTTGAAGTTCAAAAGACCGATGGTCAGAGGAATGCCCTCTTCTTTTACAAGGGTTGCGATCTGGGCCCACATCAGTTCTCCCCACACAAAGCAGAAATCAAACACAAGGCACGTGGCAATGGACGACTTCATCAGCGGGGCAATAATCCTTGTCATTGTCTTAAACTCCGATGCGCCGTCAATCCTGGCCGCTTCGATCAATTCCATGGGGATCGTCTTAAAAAAGTTTGCCAGGATTACAATGGTGCCCGGAAGCATCCAGCCCACATACGGCAAGATCATCGCCCAGTATTTTGTCTTCAGAAGCCCAAGTCTGGATACGATCATATACTCTGGAATGATCAGGGATTCTGTGGGCAGGATCTGGATTAAGATCAATCCTACAAGAAGCATCGTTGCTCCGGGAATATTCATCCTGGATAACGCATAAGCCGCCAGAATCGCCAGAAGCAGCACCAGAAACAAAGAGACTGCGGAGATTACAATACTGTTGACGGCATATTCCCCGATTTTTCCGTCAATGATTGCCGTAAAATAGTTCTCAATTTTCAGTGTTTCCGGCAATGCCCAGATATTTTTATAAAATTCCTGGTTATTCTTAAGAGAAGTAAGTACCGCAAATATAAGCGGAAATACACTGCATATCGCAAAAAGGATCAGTATAAAACGAATGACCCATACCGACAGATCTAGTTTTTTAGTATTCATAGCTTTCCCCCCGCATTGCATATCTGGACAGCAAGATAAATACTGTCGCAACTACTGTTAAAAGGGTCCCAAGTGCCGCTGCCTCTCCGTATCTGTTATAGCTGAATCCCAGCTGTACAATCTTCATCGGCGCCGTATAGGTCATCTCTCCCGGTCCGCCTTTTGTCATGGCATAAACCATATCATAGGTTTTAAATCCGGACATCAGAGTCGTGGAAAGCAGCAGGTTCAATGAAGGCTTTATCAATGGAAGGATAATATATCTCACATCTCCAAAATAGGTACAGCCTTCTAATTTTCCATTCTCAAACAGGCTCTGCGGAAGCGCCAGGATTGCTGTTGTGACCAAAATCATGATCACACCGGCCTGTCTCCATCCCTGTATGATCCCGATCACCCACAGGGAAAGCTTGGGGTCTCCCAGCCAGGGACGCTGTAGGCTTTCCAACCCCACAATCCCAAGCAGATTGTTCAGAATTCCAGAATCGCTTGCAAATACAAAAATAAACAGGATTCCCACTACGGAAAGCGGCAGCATGGCCGGGCTAAAGAATATAAACCGAAAGACAGTCTGTTCTTTTTTCCGGAGACGGTACAAAAAGAGTGCATATAATATACCAAGCCCCATACCCACAGCAGTCGATACCAGTGCAATAAACACAGACTTCCGCAGGGAAGACGTTACTGCCCTGGTTGTAAGCAGTGTTTTAAAATTATTGAATCCCACAAATTTCATACCAGAATTTCCATTCCATTCGCAAAATGACAGTCCTAGATTCCAGACCAGAGGAATGATCATAAAGGTCAGAATAAATAACGCGGCCGGAATCAGGAAAAGAATCCCTATCATCGTCTGTTTTTTCATTTTTTTATGTCTCATCATATTCCCTTCTCAATCACGTAAAAATCTAAAATGTGTACAAACGTTTTTATACAAAAAGGAGCATAAACTTCCCTATGCCCCTTTTTACTGTTCACCGAAAGCTTAATTTCGGAATTATTCTCCAGCCACAGTCTTTCTCATCTGCTCCAATTCCTCCAATGCCGCCTCTCCGTCATACAGATAGTTCGTCACTGCCGTACCGGTATTGATATAATCCCCAATTTCGTCTGACAGGTTGCCGAAATCATGTGAATGCAGCCTTCCCATATCTTTTGAATACTCTGAATAATCCGGATCTTCTGTCTGTACCTCCTTCATCGGAACCACGACCCCGACATTCGCCATTGCAGTCAGGACTTCTTCGCTTGTCAGATATTTCAGAACCTCTTTCACTGCCTCCGGATTCGATGCATTGGATGGAACAATATACACATCCGGCGCTCCGAGCAGGTTTGCCGTAGAGTAGTTGCTGAAAGACGGGAAATTCACGATTCTGGCATTTTCGATGCCGCATTCCTTAATGAGGGATGACGCGCCACTGTTGGTAGTTGCATACAATGCCACTTTTCCATTTGTCATACCAACTTTGCATTCATCATCCGTAGCGGCGATCGCACCCTCTCCCGGATAACAATAATTGTTTTCATATAATGCTTTTACCCGGTCAAATGCTTCCACCACCTTTTCATCCGTCATTGGTACTTCCCCGCGGTTAAATGCATCCAACTCTTCTTCTGTCTCAAATCCATTCAGGTAGGACTGACGCAAAAGCCATGCATTATATCCTGAACTGACACCCAGACCGAAATATCCTTTCTCCTTCAGTGTCTCAAAGACATCCATCAGCTCATCATACGTCCAGTCGTCTTTGATCTCGATCTCTAATTCTTCAAAAATATCCGCATTCGCTACCAATACCGGATAGGCTGCCTGCCATGGAATCCCATATACATCATCTTCATAGGTACAGGATTGAAGCATACTTTCTTCAAAAAGCCCTCCCCATTCAGAATTCTCATCCAGATACGGCTGCAGATCTGTCAGCAGGCCCGATTCCGCAAATCCGAGAATTCCCGTAGAGCTATTGAATGCAATGTCAATACTCTCGTCGCCGCCTGCTGCCTGGGTAGTTTTGATTGCTTTCTTTACCCCGTCAATAGACCATTCCTTTGAAATAATGTTATATTCCGGGAATTTTTCCTGTACCATATCAACTGCTAATTCAAGACCCGGAAAACCTCCGACCTCGATCATCAGGGTCACTGTCGGTTTGCCTTCTTCCCCATCAGCTTTGCTAGATACTCCCTCATCTTCCGAGCCTCCAGAACCACCCGAACCTCCGCATCCTGCCGCTAAAAGACTGCACATTAAAACCATGCTCAACAATCCCGCCAGTTTTCTTTTCATCATTTTCTTTTTCCTCCTACTACTTTTTTGATGCTTTTTATCTGCTGAAACCAGTATAGCAATTTTCGAAAAAACAAAATATATGAAAAAACTGACCCTTTATCAGATATTTTGATATTTTATTTCCTGATATCGGTAGGTACCATTCCCTTGATGCTTCGGAACACCTGTGTAAAATAAATATAATCCGGAATCCCCACCCGCTCAGCCACCTCATAGACCTTCAGATTTGTATTCTTTAAAAGTTTCTCCGCCTGATCCATTCTATATTGGTTCAGATATTTTACAAAGGATACTCCCACCTGTTTCTTGAACAGCCTGCTGAAATGTCCTGACGATATCTCCAGATGCTCTGCCAGCTCCTCTGTCGTGATCTTCTCCATATAATGTCCGGCGATGTATTCCAATGCAAACCGGATCTCTCTGCCGTATTTTTTCGAGACAGTATATTGCTGTATAACCTTCTGCAAAAAGTCCGTCCATAGCTCCATACTCTCTGCAAAGGATTCTGACATGTCAATCTGCCTGCGGATCTCCTGGCTCAGGGTCACTTTTTCAAATTTTCTTGTTACATACATCATATTTTGAAAGAGAAATTCCTGTACATCCTCTTTCCTGCAGTGTATCAGCATTTCTCCAATATTCTCCAGGCATTTTTTTAGTGTTTCCTGATTTTCTTCTTTTATATGCTGTATGATCTCTTGATTCCATTCTTCGGTCTGCATTTCCTTTTGACCGCCTTTGAAACAGTCCTGATAAAACAGACACGTACCTTTTTCAGTGAACCATTGGCCTTCCAATGCTTTCTGTGCACACACATACAGATAGGAAATATCCTTCGGATATCCTGCCTCTGAGATCCCGATTGAAAAGCTGTTTTGCTCACATCTGCGGTTGATATCATCCAGCATCTTCCGGATCTGCTGCTGTAAGTGAAAGATCCGCAGTGTAGAATCTGGAACATCGATCAGCAAAAACAGCTCTTTTTCATTTAAAATGGTTCCGATATAAGTATATCCGGCCAAATGCTCTGTCACTTTTTTACGAAACAGTTCCCAGCCCCCTCCCCCATATTCCCAGCGGAAATCAACATGATTGCTTTTCACTGCGGCGCCGATCAGTGCATCGATCCTTGGAAAACCGCAGCTTTCTTTTAAAATTTTTCGGATCGCGCGTTCTTCTGTTATCTGCCCCCGTATGATCTGTTTCAACAGCCGTTCTTTTTCC
Organism: Lachnospiraceae bacterium; assembly: GCA_910573785.1. Lineage (GTDB taxonomy): Bacteria > Bacillota > Clostridia > Lachnospirales > Lachnospiraceae > Schaedlerella. Next base: position 9,294 of record CAJSZT010000080.1, read on the forward strand.
GCCCGTTCCTGTACAGCCCGGTTTTTCGTATCCTCCTGCTGTTGTTCTATTTTCCGGATTACATTTGTTACCGTATCGATCAGTTCATCAAGATGAACCGGCTTTAAAATGTAATCATCCGCGCCGTAACGCACTCCCGCCTGTGCATATTCAAATTCCTTATAACCGCTGATCAGGATAAAATGTATGTCAGGCAGCTTTTCTTTTACCAGTTTCATTAGTTCAATTCCTGACAGCACCGGCATGCTTATATCAGTGATTACGAGTTCATATCGACCCTGCATCAGGATATCTAAGGCCTCTTTTCCATTTCGGCAGCACTCTACCTGATCAATTCCCAGGTTGTCCCACTGAATCCCATATGCCATTCCATCTCTGATCTGATCATCATCATCAATAATCATCAATCTCATATCTGTTCCTCCAGGCAGATTCGAATTATAATATGACTCCCGCCGTTTTTACTGCTCTTTACCCAACATTCATATCCTTTTGGATAATGGAGTTTCAGCCTGCTGTTCATATTTTTCAGTGCAAACGCCCCTTCCAACGCATGAAGCTCATCATTGCGCAGGGACAGATTCCGGTCGAACCCGACTCCGGTATCCTTCACGTCAATGACCAGTTCTCCTTTTTCTCTATAGATCCGCAGTATCACGCTGCCGCCTTCCGGTGAGGGTTCGATTCCATGGACGATTGCATTTTCGATCAAAGGCTGGATGATCAGTTTAGGAATCATCAGATCCAGTGCATCCTCTGACACCTCGCTCTTCCAGGCAACACGGTTTCCATAACGCATACTCATCAGATACAGATACTTTTCCTGAAACTTTACCTCATCCCTGATCGTGATCTTCTCTTTTCCCTGATTTAACAAATACCGGTATACATCAGACAAAGCCAGTATCTGCTCTGCAACTTCCAGATCCTTATTCCGGATTGCCTTCCAATGGATCGAATCCAGCGTGTTATATAAAAAATGAGGATTGATCTGTTCGGTCAATGCCCGGAGCTGCGCCTCCTGTTTCTCGTAGTCTATCCGATAAACCTGATTGATCAGATTATCAAGCCTCTCTGTCATCTGGTTGAACGCTTCCTGCAAGATACCGATCTCATCCTTTCTGTGAACATCCGGTATCGTCACAAATTCTGCTCTTTCCATATCTCCAAAAGCATCCACAAGTCCAAAGACGGGCTGTATTACATATTTTTTTTGTATTTTATTGAATATTACGCAAAAAAGGATACACAGCAAAACCGCACAAAATAATAGTGACATCATGAGCAAAAGATTGCCGTAAAAAACAAACAAAGGAATCTCCTCCACCAGATATCCTCCTGTCATCTGACTCTGATGAAAGAACATAATATACTTCCCGTACCAGAACATTCCCTGTGTTCTTCCCTGCATTTTTGTAAATACAGCAGGGGGTTCCATATCCCCTTTACGTAATGCTTCTTGATCACTCGATGAAATGATCCGCCCGTTTTTGTCCAACAGACAGACCGATCGATACCCTTTTTTCAACTCTTCTTCATACAACTTGCTGAATTCCTGTTCCTTCAATCGGATGCTGATACTTCCTATCGGCTTTTTGTTTTCCCCATAGTAATATGAATCAATTGCCGCATAGAATGTCAGTATTTTCTCCTCATTCATTTGATCAAATCTTAATGAATACACCGGAACCTCTCCTGTAATCCAGATGGATTTTTCATTTCCTAACTGTCTCAGGACAGATTCCACATCCTCTTCCACATAGCTGCCGGCCTGAAATCTTTTTCCATTGTTCAGGGAAATACTGATATTCTGATACCACGGCGCAGATTCATAGATTTCATCCAGCCATTCCCGCACTTTCACATAATCTTTTCCGACAGTACGGTTGGCACCGATTCTCTGCAATGGTTCATTTTGCATACATAGGATCGGCAGCGCTTCCACTTCCGAATAACATTGCTCCAATTTTTTTATTCCGATTTCCAGTCCATGATCATTTTCTGTATGCAGCTCAGATATGTTTGTACGATATACCCACATCATCAATATGATTCCAAAAAGAAAGAACGGTATGATCACAAACAAAAACAACAAAATGTTTGCTTTTTTTGTCAAAGAGCAGTCGTCAAACCACTTTCTCATCACAATCCCCCATGCCGAAAAAGAGATATCATAAACTGTTGCCCTTCCTCAATGATATCTCTCTTCTGTTCATTTTTCTGTTTTGCCGCTCAGAATCCCTGATAATCTCCATTCAATTCCGGCGCCATTCTTTTTTGAAGCCACTTGTCCGCCATGTGGATCCAGTTTTCAATATTGGTATCCAGATGGGCTTTCCATGCCGCTGTTGCATAGGTTCCCAGAACCATTCCATGGGATCCTTCTTCAAAAATGTGAAGCTCATACGGAATCTTATGCTGATTCAGCGCCATCGCCATTTTCAATGTATGCTCCGGATCAACAAGCTGATCTTTGGCCGTCGTCCACAGGAACATAGGCGGTGTCTTCTCATTCACCAGGTAACAGGGACTCAGTTCTTCCGCCTGCTTTTTGTCCTCCATCCGTGCTTTCCCTGTATATGCGCGTATGCTGGCTCCAAACAAAGGATTTTTCTCCTGATCCACAGACATTAAGGAGACATAATCGCTTAAAGTATAACCCAGAACCGCAGCTGCCGGTCGGATACCTTCTGCATCGATGCCCAGAAAATCTGTCACAATGGGCTTATCATAATAAACGGAATACATCGCACTCGTATAGGCTCCTGCAGAGAATCCGCATAATGTGATCTTATCCATATCGATCCGCCATTCCTCCGCATGCTCCCGGATATAAAGCATCGCCTTTCCCACATCCCGGATCTGTCCTGGGAACAGGATGCCCGCCTTCTCTTCCCAGGGCTTGCTCATATCCGGCATGATATGCTCCATGATGTTCAGCCCATTATTTTCATTGTAAACAGAATAACGCAGGACAAATGTCTGATATCCCATTGCCGCAAATGCCATTGCCACCGGTTCTCCTTCCCGGTCCGAGCAGTAAAGGTATGCCCCTCCCGGGCAGACCAAAACCGCACCTTTCTTTCCTCCGTCCAGCAGCTCCACGGAATCATCCAAAATGTACGTGGATAACGTCACATCGTCCCTGTTCTCATACAGCTTTACTTTCTCACAGATCATATTCTACACTTCCTTTCTCAGTTTTTTTACCTGCTTGTCTACATCCATAAAGAAAATCATGATACTTTTTTATATATTATGACATCTGGTCACCGCAGCTTTGCCAGTACCGCGATTCCCTCTTTCCCGGGCAGCACCACTGTCACCTTACCATTGACACCTTCCATCACCTTTATCCGCGTCATTTCCCATACATCGATCACTTCTACGTCATATGCCCCGGTATCCGGCAGTTCCAGTTCTCCCTGCCCTGCGCACTGCCTGCCCCAATATCTCAGATATGCCGCTTCCCCGCAGTGTCCCAGGATGACCCGTTCCTTGTCAAAGTGTCCCTGGGCGCGGACAGCCGATACCTCATGGAGCTCTTTCCCGATCATGTTCATGGCGTTTTCCAGCCATGAATCATCCGGAAGCCGAATTCCGCCCTTCTCGTAGGCCGTCTCCAAAAGACTTTTACTGTACTCCAAATTGCCCGGGAGCTCCTCAAGGACTGACTTAAGAAATGCGATCCGTTTCGGACTCTCCCCTTTTAAGATTCCGCCTTTTGCCCACCACAGTACCTCATCCTCACTCAGAAAGGTTTCTCCATGCGTACAATATCCTCCCATGACGCATGCCGTCCAGAATCGGTTCACCAGTTCGAAGCCCGACAGGTTTCCCCAGGGATGCATGATATTTCCCTCATAGCAGCACTCGTCAAATACCACCGGCTTCTGATACTCCTGCTGGATCTCCGGAACACGCACCACATTGCTGTCCTGGATACTGCAGTGTGTGATATGTTTGTCCGCAAAATCCCAGAACTGCAGGAAATTATGGTTGCTCAGCAGATGCCCGTATGGGTCGTTCTCATGGATAAACTGCGCGAAGTCATACCACCATTGTTTTGGAAAATGCTCCAATATTTCATATTCATTTGCCATACTCCACCAGAGATTCGGATAGGCGCAAAGCCTTCTCAATAAATAATTCAGGTACACCATGGCCTCTTCCTCCGAAAACCGCGAAAATCCCCAGCGGTCATATCCATGGAAGAGGATCAGATCGCATTCGATATCCATCTCCCTCAGTTCTCTGATCCGCTGCTCCAGCATATCCCAGAAGGCAAAGCAGGGCCGGTTGACGTCCCATTTTCCGTTTGTCTTTTCAAATGCAAACAGCTCCGGCTCGTTGTGGTTGAAGTCATAGCTTTTTGGAAAGACACACATACGGACTTTATTGAAGGGAGACTTGCGAAGCGTCTCCATGGTCTGATCGACCAATACCTTTTCCTGATGCACCAAGGCGTATACCGTGGTTCCGAAGGGCAGATATCTCCCGCCATTCTCATAATGAAAATGAAGGTCCTCTGCCTGTACCATTCCATGATCTCCTGCTCCGGCCTCTATACATTCCACTTCTCCGCACAGATCTCCCTCCAGAGCGATGCTGCTGTGTACCGTCCATGTGCAGGTTCCTGCTTCCCTTGGATAATAGCGGAGCTTGTAGGTTTGATCGCCTGCATAAAAACCTTTGACTGCCGTGGATGATCCATTTAAAATAAATTCGCCTTCCAATTCAACTGCGGCACAGGATCCTTCTGGCTCCCCACCGTGAAAAACCAGTTCAAATACTTCATACTGCTTCATACTTGTCCTCCTTTTTTTCGTCCTAATCTTCCAAAAACTGCAAACCGCTGGTTCCTGTTTCCGAACTCCAAAATGTATATCTTCCCGGATCCACTTCTTTTTCCTTTCCATCGATCACAACAGTTGCCGGAACCTCCGTTTCAATCTCATACCGGATGCGGTTCCCTGTATGTATCCATCGGCTTGAGATCCTTCCGTTCCTTGTATCTAAGCTTCCCTCTAACCAGTCCAACCTTTGATCCGGCTTCGGGGCAATCCTTGCCTTCGTAAATCCCGGCTGCGCAGGCCGGATTCCAGCCGCCTCTTCGTACACCCAGTCCAATACGGCTCCGTAAGAATAGTGGTTAAACGAATTCATATCCTCACTCCAGAACTCTCCATTCTCCATGATCCCGTCCCAGTGCTCCCAGATCGTAGTCGCTCCCTTGCTCACCGGATACAGCCACGACGGATATTCCTCCCGCAGCAGCAGACTATATGCGAGCTCCGTATGCCCATACCGGCTCAGGCTGTGAAGAATGTACGGCGTTCCTACAAATCCGGTGCGCAACTGCAGACCGTCCTTTTTTACCAGCTCCGCCAGTTCGTCTGCTGCCTTCTGCGGATCCTCCGCCAGTTCAAACTGAATGGCAACCGCATATTCCGTCTGTGTATGATATTGGGGATACATTTCCCGGAATGCTTTTACGATCTGCCTGTGCAGCATCCGATACGCATCTACATCTTCACCGAGCACCTCTCCTGCCTTCACCACGAGACTGGCCGAATATGCATAAAATGCGGTTGCGATCAGCTCTTCCCTGCTGCTCCCTTTGTAGCTTCCCTGGGGCGCGTCCAGTCCCAACCAGTCCCCAAAATGTTCCCCGCCGCACCAGCAGCCGGGCCTGGTTGTCGTATCTGTGATATAATCCACCCATTTCTTCATACTTGGGAACTGCTCTTTCAAAATCTCCCTGTTTCCATAGGTCTCATAAATCTGCCACGGGCAGATCGTCACGGCATCGCCCCATGCCGCACTTGGTACAGAGCCCCGAAGGTAGTCAGGGATGACCATTCCTACCGCACCGTTTTCCTCCTGTTCAGCCGCCATGTCATGAAGCCATTTACGGAAAAAACGCTCCACATCATAATTATAGCTTGCCGTTTTTACGAATACCTGCGCATCCCCTGTCCATCCCAAACGTTCGTCACGCTGCGGACAGTCTGTCGGCACATCCAAAAAATTCCCCTTCTGACCCCAAAACACATTCGAAAATAACTGACTCAAACTTCCCACACCGCATGGTGTGTTGAACCTTGAAAAATCAATACTTTAACACATAAAAAAGGCATAAACCTCTTGTCTGTGGTATAATTGAGTTGCCTAA
>CAJSZT010000081.1:0-15165 GCA_910573785.1 Lachnospiraceae bacterium
GCATATTTATCCGTAAGTAACATGAACACATCCTCCAATATTTTTCTTTATTGTACTTGAAATTTGGAGGAAATGCAAAAAAACTTTTCCGGTTTATCCGGGTTAGGACATTACCGGGAAAGGCTGGCGATAAAAAGCGAATATGCCCCTGTATAATATCCCCCATGTAACAGGTTTGGGGATATATCAAAGGATAGTGACAAATCCATTTATACTCCCCCAGATATGGGGGCAGACATGCACATTAGAAAAGTCCTATATTTTCACAGGAAACGACAAAAAAATAGCCAAATATATTTTAGTGCCGCAGTTCAAAAAGCTGCGGCACTTTTTGTATCGACATATTTTTATTTTTTCTCCCAGCAATCAGCAAAATGTTCCATTAAGCGCACGCCTGTAACAAAACGGGTACGCGCTCTTTTCTTATCTACAAAACAGACAAACTTTCCTGCTGCCTCTGTTGCAGGTGATAGTCCGGGGTGTCGCTCCCCACCCTCTGATTTCGATTTTGCCTATCAACTAAAAAAATCGAAATCGGAGGAATTACACATGAAAGAAATCAATCTGCGGGACTATTACCCGTTCTATACGAAAGATAATATTGTTGAAGTGCCGGACGAGGTGGCCGACCTGCTCCGGGAATATAAATTAAGCGAGGCAGCCCATTTCCTGCGTACATACCGGCATAAGGCATATTTTTCTCTGGACTATGACAAGAATGTTGAACGTGATGCCCTTGTGGTCGTGCTTGCGCCGGAAGATATTCTGATCCATGAGGAAGAACATGGGCGGCTGTACCGGGCCATTACCCTGTTGCCTGAAAAGCAGCGGAACCGGATATGCTCGCACTATCTGTTGGGAATGAGCCTTTCCGAAATTGCCAAAAGCGAACACTCGGCGGTAAGCTCCGTGCATGAAGGAATCCAGCGCGGACTCCGACGCCTGAAAAAAATTCTGGAAGAAATTTAATCCTGCCCCCGAAAATAACCCTCAAAAATGAAATGAATAATAGAGGGACATATTTATCCGGCAGGACAAGCCTGGCGGGTGTGGCCGTACAGCACATGCTCCGGCCCGCCCCAACTGAAAAACTGTCATAACTGCCACGCCCCTCGCTTGCTCCTTGACAACCGAATACACGCTGTTACAGGTACTTCATTCTGTGTTCCGAGCGGCAGATGGGGCGGCGCGGTGACAGGCGGCCTAAGGAGGTGATGAATCCAGGCTGTCCGAGCGGTAAACGCAACCCACGAAACCGGCTGTGGCAGGCCGGACGCGACAACGGCACAGATCATAATGGTACTTCCTCACGGCTCCCTAAAGACTTGGGGAGAGTTCCTGCGGCGTGCGCCTGCTCTGGCAAAGCGGCGGCGTATGCGGGGCTATGATGCGGCAACGCTATCCGCAGCCTGTAACAGCCCTGCCCTGTTCGTTCAGGGCCTGCCGGGGGGCGTGGCAAATACGGCAGCTGATCGAAATCAGATACAATGGGCCGGGTCTGTGAGTGTATGAGCGCAGGCCCGACTTATTCATGTGGTTTCGATAGCCAGAAATTTTCAGGAAGGAGTTGGTATTATGGAGAATACGGTTGTTGCCGGCAGAACCGGCGCACTGGTGGACATCCGGGAGGTTGCCGTTGATAAGGAGCTTTCCCGTGAGGAACGGATCGCCGAATTTGTACGGCAGATCAAAGACCCTTACCGCTTCAAATGCGGGCGGTTCACCGTACAGGCCAGCTTTGCCGCAGGCGGCGCCACCCTGGAGGAATGTATCAAGGGAATCTTACGGTGAGCCGGATTATTTTAGGAAAAGGGCTGACTTTCCCGCAGGGGCGTGGTACAATAAGAACTGGAAAAGGAATTGAATACGGCACAGCCACACTTCTTGGATTGCGGGGATTTTTCTGCGCAACGAAAGGAGTGTTTTTTTATGCAGGTTTATAAAGCCATTAAGTACATCCGTCTTTCTTATACCGATGATAAGACGGTGGAAAGCGACAGCGTTGCCAACCAGCGGCGGCTGATCGATGATTACATTGCCCGGCACCCGGAGATTGAAGTCGTGGCGGAAAAGATTGACGACGGTTACAGCGGGGTTCTCTTTGACCGCCCGGCATTCCAGGAAATGATGCGGATGATCGAGCAGGGTGAGGCCAACTGTGTGATCGTCAAGGACCTCTCCCGCCTGGGGCGTGAGTACATAGAGACCGGACGCTATATGCGCCGGGTATTTCCCGCCTACGGCGTCCGCTTTATCGCCATCAATGATAACGTGGACACAGAGAATGACGCTGCCGACGATCTCACGGTTTCGGTAAAAAACATTATGAACGAGGCATACAGCCGGGACATTTCCGTCAAGACCCGGAGCGCCCTGGATGTGAAACGGCGCAGCGGTGATTTTGTGGGTGCGTTTCCCATCTACGGATATATAAAAGCCGGTGATAAGCACAAGAGCCTGGAAATTGACGAATACGCCGCTAACGTGGTACGGGATATTTTCAGAAAGCGGCTGGAGGGGTTCAGCGCTTCCCATATTGCGGACGAGCTGAACCGCATGGGCATTCTCTCGCCGTTGGCTTATAAGCGCAACAATGGGATGCCCCACGCCAAAGGCGGCTATACGGACCGCAAGGACTGTAAATGGTCTGCCACAACGATCATCCGCATTTTGCAGGATGAAACCTATACCGGAACGCTGGTGCAGGGAAAACAGACCACGCCCCACTTCAAGCTGAAAGAGCGTGAGGACAGACCTTCCTCTGAATGGGTCCGTGTAGAGGGTACCCATGAGGCGATCATCCAGAAACATGATTTTGACCTGGTACAGCGCCTCCGCAGGATTGATACCAGAACCTCCCCAAAATCGGATAAAGTCTACCTGTTCTCCGGCATTTTGATCTGCGGCTGCTGCGGCTGCCGTATGACACGCAAGACCAACCGCTACAAGGATAAGGAATACCACTACTATTATTGTCCTACCGGCAAAAAGAACGGGTGTAAATCTTCCGTCATGCTGAAAGAGTCCGACCTGATCGAGTGTGTGCAGGGCAGCCTGAAAGGGCATATTGAAAATGTGGCTTCCCTTGATGCGCTGCTGTCCAGTATCAGCCAGGAGCGGATCAACCGGGAACTGGCCCTGGAATACGCCGGGCAGATCAAAGCAAATGAGAAACGTATGGCGCAGGTTGAGGGTTTCAAGGCAAAACTCTATGAAAACCTGGTGAGCGGGATTCTCACCAAAGAAGAATTCCTCTCCTATAAGCGGAAATACAATGCGGATATTGAACTGCTGCAGAAAGCGGTTGCCGAGTGGAACGAAAAGCTGACGGACGTACTGGAGAACCGCAGCGAGCGGAACCGCTGGATCAACCACTTTATGCAATTCTCCACGATGGAGGAAATTGACCGGAGGGCGGTCATGCAGCTTATCCGCAGCATACGGGTAATGGGGAAAGACGAGCTGCACATTGAATTTAATTACCAGGATGAATACCAAAAGGCGGTCTCCCTGGCGGAACAGATTGCCGTACAGGGCAAAGAAAGGAAGGTGGGCTAAATGGCAAGAAAGAGCAGGAAACAGAGGTTGGCTCCCATGCCGGCCCCGTCCTTATATGTGTATGTGGCGCTCTATATCCGTCTTTCTGTGGAGGATAATAAAAAGCGGGGCTGCTCCGTAGAAAACCAAAAGCTGGTGCTGAATGATTTCCTTGCGGACAAACCGGATTTCGTTGTCTATGATACCTATATCGACAATGGGGCGACGGGCACGAACTTCCACCGCCCCGGTTTCCAGCAGATGCTTTCTGATATCGAGGCGGGCCATATTGACTGTGTGATTGTCAAGGATCTCTCCCGGTTGGGACGGAATTCCATTGATACCGGTTATTATATCGAACAGTATTTCCATACCCACAACGTCCGTTTTATTGCGGTCACGGACCAGTTTGACACGGCAGACCCCGGCAGCCTCCACAGCGGTATTATGCTTCCCCTGAAAAATATGATAAACGAGGCTTACGCATTGGACATTGGCAGGAAGATCAAGGCCCAGGCAAGGCAGGCCATGAAAGACGGCGATTATATCGGCGCACGGGCGCCCTACGGCTACCGCAAAGACCCGGACAACTGCCATAAACTGCTGATCGATGAAGATACCGCCCCTGTCGTAAGGCAGATTTTTGAGTGGGCGCATGGGCATGTGGCGCTGAACCGTATCGTCCGCAACCTGAATGAAATGGGGATCACAGCGCCCAGCCATTACAAAAAATCCACCGGGGAGATCACCAGCCCTGGCCTGATCGGGAGCGGGAAATGGCAGACACGCACCGTAATGAAGATTCTGGAAAGCGAGGTCTACACCGGCGATCTGGTGCAGGGAAAGACAAAGATCGTGGACCATCAGCAGGTTAAGGCCGGGGAGGACAACCTGATTATTGCAAGACGCACCCATGAACCAATCATCAGTTATGAGCTCTTTACAGCGGTGCAGGAATACCGGAAACAAATCTGTGAGGAAAGCCGGGCGGTCCCAAAGCGGCCCTACACCCCAAACATTTTCAAGGGGAAGGTGTTCTGTGCCGACTGCGGCAGGAGCCTCCACCGGCAGCGCACCGAGCGCAAGAAAGGGCCGGATGTTTACTGGTTCCACTGCCTCACCAACAGCCGTGTGGCAAAGGATAGCTGTAAAGGCGTGATGATGCAGGAAACGGAGCTTATCGCCACGGTCACAGCTATTCTGGAAAAAGAGCTGTCTGTTGCCCTGGGAATGTCCCTCCCCCTCTTTCAGCTGGAGGCAAAACAGAAAAAGGACAAAGACAGGCTGAAAACCCAGATGTCGGCCAGGCGGCAGGAAACCGAAAAGAAACGCCGGCTGATCCGCGGACTGTATGAGAACTTCGTCCAGGGTATCTTAACAAACGAGGAATACTTTGAGCTGAAAGCGGATTATGAGGAATCCATCCGTACACTGTCCGGCGAGATTGAGGCGCTTGAAAAAGATATGGACGCCCTGGACAGCCGGCTTGCGCGCTACCGGGCAATGGAAAAGGATGCGAAATCGCTGACACAAGACCATGCGCTTACGGCAGAACTGATTGACCGGCTGATTGAGCGGATCGAAATCGACCATGAGCGGAATATCCATGTAACTTTCCGTTTCAAGAGTGAATTCCAGGGAAAGGCGGTGGACCCATGCACAAAAAATATGTAATCGCCCTTTATATCCGCCTGTCCGTGGAGGACTTTAAGACCGAGAGTTTGAGTATTCCCAACCAAAAGCTGATCCTCCGGGAAAAGGCCATGTCGCTGCCGGAATGGGATAACGGCGAAGTGCTGGAATTTGTTGATAACGGTCATACGGGTACGAATTTTGAGCGCCCTGCGGTACAGGAGCTTTTGACGATGGTCCAGGCCGGGAAGATCGACTGTATCATCGTAAAAGACCTCTCCCGGTTTGGCCGTAACAGCATTGAGACCGGCTATTTCATTGAGCGGGTGTTTCCGCTCTACCATACCCGGTTTATCTCGGTCAGTGATGATTTTGACACCGCCAATTTCAAAGGAGATACCGGAGGGATTGACGTTGCCTTTAAGTATCTTATCAGCGAATGTTACAGCCGGGATATGTCCATGAAAACGAAAAGCGCCAAATATGCAAAGATGCGCCGGGGCGAGTACCAGAGCGTTATCTGTCCCTATGGCTACCGCAAGAGCGCAGACGGGCGCATGGAGCCGGACGAGGACGTTGCAGGGATTGTACGGCAGATATTTGAATGGGCAGCTGACGGCAATACGGCCGCCGGGATCACGCGGAAACTGTATGCCATGAATATCCCCACCCCTGGGGAATACCGGAGGGATAAAGGGAAAGACCACTATAATGTGTCCAGGACACACGGCGTCTGGAGTAGCTCAACAGTCCTGCGGATGCTGGAGGATCAGCGGTATATCGGCACTTATGTGATCGGCAAGCGTAAGGTACAGGAAATCGGCAGCCGCCGCATGAAGCTAAAGGATGAAAGCGAATGGTTCAAAATACCGGACCACCACCCGGCAATCGTAAGCATGGAGCTGTTTGAGAAAGCCAACGCTTCGATCAGGCGTTTCTCCCTTCCGAATAAAAAACGGCGCAACTACCTTCTCCGCGGGAAAGTATTCTGCGGCTGCTGCGACCATGCTATGTCACTTAGAAATGGAACGTGGTTTTACTGCCGTCACTCCGAAGTGGCAGAAACCCTTCCCTGCCATGGGGTAAGGGTGAAAATGGCTGATCTGGAGCAGGCGGTCCTTGAAACAATCCGGGCACAGATGTGTCCGGCGCTGGGGATTGACAGCAGCAAGGATAAGCTGAATTTGCAGACGGTCCAGCAGGCCGAGCATGAAGATAAGCTGCGCTCTATCCAGGACAGCAAACGGCAGCTTTATGAACAGTATGCACTTGGAGAGGTTGACCTGGAAACCTACCAGGAGCGCAAGGCGGTATATGATGCGGATCTGGTGCAGGCAAGGAATGTCCATGCCGCCATTACCGCACAGACCAGGCAGATACAGAGCGATTATGAAGCAAAGCTGAAACAGCGTGAGATCGTTCAGGAAGTAGGCAGCGCCGACACACTGACGCAAGCCCTGATTGACAGGCTTATCAGTAAGGTCTATATCTTTCCGGGAGACCGGATCGAGATTGAATATGTGACACAGGATTTCTTAGGAATAAGCGAACCAGGAAAGGAGGCGTGAGCCATGAATACCGTATTAAGTAGCTACGGGCAGCTATGCGGCTGCCCGGAAATCCTCAAAAAAAGTTGTAATTTTTTTGTCGTGGGCTTGACATACGGGTGTCTAAGTCATGAAATTCGATTTTTGATTTATATTTCATTATTACTTAGATTTTTGAAATAAATTTAAGTAATAGCCCTTTTCTTATTTCAAAATTTATGATATACTGAAAATAAATTTTTATTATTGAGGTATACGAGATGCTTCCCTATACAGGAGACTATATTGAGCATATTGATGACAACATAGACGATTTTAAATATTATACATTTACCCCTCGACCTCTAATGCATGGGGACATGTATAAAATGGATGATGAACTATCTGCTTTGTTAATTGAGTCTCACCGGAATATTGGATTCCTGGAGGGGCTTCTTAAATATGCCCCAAATAAAGATACATTCAGCGAATTAATGCTATTAAAAGAATGCACATATTCCCTGATGGTTGACTATGATGCTCCTTCTTTCCAAGAGGTACTTGTCAGTCGTGGGGGCGACAAAGGAGATATTGCACGAATCAATAATCTTGAACTAGCTTATAAAGCAGCGATGGATAGGACTATTTCAGCTCCAGATTTAAGTGAACTTTGCGGAATTGCATTATATGGTGATGTAGTTAGTAAGCCAGTTGATATTAGGGACAAGCAGACTTTTTTATTGGGTGTCAGGACGAATCTCAAATCTTACAACCCTACAGCCCCTGACGCAGTTTTGCCAGCGCTAGCAGATATTTCTGCCTATTTATATAATGACAAAGACACTGACCCATTGATAAAGGCAGCTTTAGTTCATTATCAATTTGAAATGATACATCCATTCGAGCGATACAATGGTATCATTGGGCGAATAATAGTTCAGATGGCACTTCGTGATATCGCAAACGAACCATTACTGTTGATATGCTTATCTGAATACTTATACCATAATAAGAATGAATATTTTGACTTGTTACAAACAACGCAATACAGTGGTGGTTATATTCGTTGGATTAAGTTCTTCGTAGACGCTATAGGCAAAGCCGCAAAAAGATCAGCTCAGTTGCTGATACAGTATGAAGCTATTGTGGTCAAAGATAAAAATCATTTAAAAGAAATACGATTGCTGCCTAAGAGCGTTTGGATCGTATATGATTATCTTAAGTTTTTTCCTGTGACTAGCATTTCCCATGCTGCAAAACAGTTGGGAAGTTCGTTCAATTCAATATCAATGGCTGTGCACGTATTGAGCGAGAATGGTATCGTCATTCAAAAAAACGATAACGTGAGGAATCGTATTTGGGAGTATGCTTCTCTTGCATCTCTTTTTATACAAGAATAATATTTATTTTCAGGGAATATTCGATAAGATTAAGATATCGACTGTTTATTCCTGAACTTCAGGCATCTACTATCTAATATTGGGAGGGCACAATGACACAATCAAATATCATCATGTACACTACAGAAGATGGAGTCACAAAAATAGAAGTTACATTTGACCATGACACGGTTTGGCTCTCCATAGATCAGATGGCCGAATTATTTCAACGGGATAAAAGTGTAATCGGAAAACATATAAGAAATATTTTTAAAGAAGGAGAATTGGCAAAAGAAGCAGTTTGGGCAAAATCTGCCTACACTGCTTCTGACGGTAAGACCTATCAGGTGGATTTCTATAATTTAGATGTTATTATTTCCGTTGGTTATCGGGTAAAATCCCTGAGAGGAACACAGTTTAGAATATGGGCTGCTTCTATTTTGAAGGAATATATGAAAAAAGGGTTCGCATTAGATGATGATCGACTTAAGAATCTTGGAGGCGGAAACTATTTTGATGAATTGTTAGCCCGTATTCGTGATATTCGTTCTTCTGAAAAAGTGTTTTGGAGAAAAGTTCTGGAAATATATGCAACAAGTATTGATTATGACCCAAAAGCAGAGAGTTCGATTATATTTTTTAAGCAGGTGCAAAATAAAATGCACTGGGCGGCTCATAAGCACACAGCGGCAGAAGTAATCTATCAGCGGGCAGATGCAGATAAGGACAATATGGGATTAACATCGTGGGCCGGAAGAGAGATTAAACGTTCTGATGTAGAGGTTGCAAAGAATTATTTAAGCGAAAAAGAAATAGATGCGTTAAATAAAATCGTTACGGCGTATTTAGATATTGCGGAAGTCCATGCCTTGAATCAAGAACCAATGTATATGAAAGACTGGCTGGAAACAATTGACGACTATCTGAAAATGACAAGAAGGGATATTTTAACTACAAAAGGAAGAGTTACTCATAAACAGGCTCTTGAAAAGGCGCATGGAGAATACGACAAATATCGGAAAAAGCAGGAGGATATCCTTTCTCCGGTGGAATGCCATTTTCTTGAAAGTATAGAAGAATTACAAGAGTTGGAAGATAAAAAATAATTTTGCCTAATCTGACGCAAGCAGGAAGGTGGGTTACAGAGCATGAATTATTTATCAGCCAAGTTTATATTGGCACCAATCACAGTGGCTCCAACTTCGACCGTTTGGCATTCAAGCAAATGCTGAGAAATATCAATATTGAGAGCAGCGCTGTGAGTGAGGGGCAAAAGGTTGAAGTGAAATGGCTGGAGATGTTTTGATTTACAGTAAGGTGTAATGAAAGCAGAGCCTTTTCCGAAATATTATGACAGGAGGCAGCACTATGGAATTACCTTATATACCTGTGACTTTACTTGAAAGTTAGATGGATAGAGATGCAGAATTTTATAGAGAGTGAAAGCTATCGAAGTTAACTGATATAAATTATTCAGATATTGTGAGGTGGTATTAATGATCAGTCCGGATCTTCCCATTATGAAATCTTCTGAAGATAAACTAAATCGAGAATCGTTTGTAAAAAGCCTTGCCAATGTTATATTGCAATCAGCTTTTCCTACTTCCTTTACTGTGGGTCTGTATGGCGCATGGGGAAGCGGAAAGACTTCATTACTAAAGATCAATTTATTTTTGGGCTTGCAGCCCGTTAACTAAACTGATTTCGGGTTTCCTCATTTGCACCACCATCTGTCCAGTCTCTTCTGACAAAAGGACGTATAGTAAAATGATAACAGACAGGAAACCATGCCGTAAATTTCCATGGAGGTGTCATTATGGATCGAATTTACGACAAATGTTGTGGTATTGATGTGCACAAAAAACTCATCGTTGCCTGCTTTAAAAAGGGTAACAAGCAGGAGGCACGGGAGTTTGGTGCAACAACCAGGGAACTTCTTATACTGGCAGACTGGCTCAAGGACAGCGGCTGTGAAATGACCGCAATGGAGAGTACTGCTTCATATTGGAAGCCTTTGTATAACATCCTCGAATCTTCCGGTTTGAAAGCCATGGTGGTAAATGCTCACCATATGAAAGCAGTTCCCGGTCGGAAAACAGATGTAAAAGATGCGGAATGGATCGCGGACCTCCTTCAGCACGGTCTGTTACGACCCAGTTATATTCCGGATAAAGACCAGCGTGAATTGCGGGAACTTGTTCGTTATCGTAAAAGCCTTGTTGGAGAGCGAACCAGCGAACTCAACCGGCTCCAAAAGATGCTGGAAGGTGCAAATATCAAGCTTTCCGGAACCGTCTCCGATATTAATGGGAAGAGTGCGCGCAGTATTCTTGAATATTTGCTCACGGGTGAATCTATTGACGGCGCAAAGTACGATGAGATGTATGAGAAAAAGATCATTGCCCATAATCTCAAAGCAACAAAGGAGCAGATCGTGGATGACCTCAATGGTATCATGTCGCCACTACAGCGCAGAATGATGAAAGAGCTTCTCAACCATCTGGATGAACTGAATATCCACATCAAAAATCTTGATGATGAGATTGACCATTTCATGAAGCCAGAGGAAAAGAAAGCATCAGCCGCCATTCAGGACGTTACCGGAATTGGAAATACCAGCGCCCAGGCAATTATCTCCGTCATAGGTACCGACATGGAACGATTCCCTACGGATTCTCACATTTCTTCATGGGCGGGCCTGTGTCCCGGCGACAATGAGAGCGCAAAGAAGCGAAAATCAGGAAAAACAAGGAAGGGGAATGCTCTTCTTCGTACCACCCTGATTACCTGTGCGCATGCAGCCGTCAAAAATAAGAAATCCTATTTTTATGCGCAGTTCATGAGGATCAGTTCACACCGGGGGAAAAAACGAGCCTACGTTGCAGTTGCCCACTCTATGCTGATAGCAATTTATCATATCCTTAAGGATGGTGTAGTTTTCAAGGACTTAGGTGCTGAATATTATAATCAGTTCAATAAGGAACGCAAAATCAATGCGTATCTGAAAAAGTTAAAAGCACTTAGCTGGGAGGCTCCTGTAGTTGCCGCATAGACCTGTCTGTCAAGCTCAAAATGCACATTTTAAAGCTTCATAGGGGAAGTCTGCGCTTTTTTGACTACCCAGAAGTTAATGTTTCATAGTAAACAGATATTTTGTTGCTAATAATAAGCATTTTCTTGCCCATTATTTCTTGCCTGGAACAAGCATTTTTTTGCGCTTCATTATACAAGGAGGAAAAATATGAGATTCGAACAGTTCCATCTATATAAAACAGACTTTTCCCGAGCCCCTCTGGAACACACTCTTGCAGATATTACGGAAGAAGCTTTCATGGAACTCACCAATGCTTTCGATTTTATCCAAAACGCGTCTTACCATCTGGACGGATTTGGATGGGCAACAATAAATAAACCCTTATCCCCATATGCAAAAGAGCACTTTCTGTATATACAAAGCTTTGCTTATTATGAAGTTCAAACGTATTTTACAAAACGGAAAAATTTAGATTCCTACCAATTGAAGTACACCTATGAAGGTGAAGGCGAATTGATCTATAACGGGAAAACCTATACGCTGGCACCGAATCAGGGATTTGTCATCGACTGTCGGCTCCCTCATGAATACCGTTTAAAAAAGAAGCCCTGGAAGCATTGTGAAATCCATTTTTTCGGTTCGCCTTTTTCTTATATTTATGAGCAGTTTTCAAGAGATGAAATCGTACACTTTGAGATTCCCGAGAACCCTTTTCAGGTCGAACTGGAGAAACTGCTGACACTGCATGAATCTATCGCGCCCTATAGAGAACTGCAGATTTCTCATCAGCTGGAGCACATCCTTTTGATGATTCTCTGCCACTCCGAGAGCTATCAGCACATTGTATATAATATCCCGGAAAATCTGCGTTATCTTGTAAAATATATGGAGCAGCATTATATGCAGCCTTTGACACTGGACTATCTGGCAGAATTTTCAAATATCAGCAAATATTATCTGTGCCGGCTGTTCCAGAAATATCTCGGCCTGTCTCCCAAAGAATACCTGCTGCAGCTGCGGATCGAAGGCGCAAAGAATTTGCTGCGAAACACGACACTTCCGGCAAATAAGATAGGAACCATGGTCGGAATTGAAGATGAGAATTATTTTTATCGGCTTTTTAAGAGTAAAGTGGGGATGTCTGCCAATCAATTTCGGAAAGTCAATTCGGGGCTGTGAAAAATTCGTTATTGATCACTCCGATCCAGCCACTTTCTTATATCATTTTCTGCCTGTGACACCCTGCCTCCTGTAGGAACGCCTCGCTCACCAGGCACATAGGCCCCCATTCCATAGAAAAAGCACCAACCGTTTTTGACTGATGAGCACACCGCCTACAACACAATTATCCGGTACATCCTTTGCAACCACAGCCCCGGCAGCATTGGAAAGGATTTCCGCAGGTGTCTGCAGAAGAGTTAAAACCGGATGTGCTGCGAGCTGTCCGATACCAAGCAGTACAAAAGAGAACAGCAGGGAAAGTACTGCGGAATTGCCCACCATCAGCGGCAGCGCAAAAGAGAAGATCAGCGAAGCTGGTCTTCCCTCTGTCATATTTTTGATACGTGATGCCATAAGATTACCCCGCCTGCCTACTCATGCCATGCCAGGCGTACGCTTGCCGCATGATGTTCTCCTGTCAGCCAGTCCACATCATTGGTGATCCAGTCCATGATCTCTAACTGACGGGTTTCCCATTCCACCGTAAACGCCTTGTCCGCCTCTGTCGGCTCTTTCTCCATGGTCGTATCAATCTCGTCATATCCAAAGATGTAGCCACCTGCACACCAGATACTGAAATTACTGTCCGGTCCCCGCGTAACTGTATCGCCTCGCTTTTAGAAATTCTGTCCACCTGCTTCATTTCACGACCAGTTACAGATTACGGCCCAGCCGGCCGCAGACCGTACGTTGTTAAAATACATGATGCTGCCGGTTACTATAAAAAACAGGACAACCAGAAAGCCGATCAGCAAGAATGTCGAACTGCTAAAATACACTCATGATCATTCAGCATTGGGAGCTGCTTTACAACGGTTTCTCTGTCCTGCGCCTGTAAAAGAGCAATATATTGTGAACAGGAAATACATTCAAAGCCTGCGGTCCGCAGAATGTTTTCATTATCTGCGTCATCTTTTAATATCTTATACGAAAGTTCGTAAAAGGCGTGGAATCCTCATTTCGGAAACTGAAATATACCATCGGATTGATCCATTTCCATTCTTATAAGCCGGACTTTGTCAAACAGGAAATATGGGCAAAACTCATCGCCTACAACTTGACAGAAAGTATCATCAACCATACTGCTGTGGTCCATCAAAAGAAGACAACGCATGATTACAAAATACATTTTGGTACAGCAGCCCATATTTGCAGGGTGTTCCTACGCCCTTCTGTGAAAGAAGGCTCAATCAATGTAACCGCCCTGCTTCAGCGCAAGTTGATCCCCATCCGGAATGAACGGCAGTATCCCAGGCTGAAGACAGCCCATTTGCGGAGACCGCGATATTTTATATACCGGGCAGCCTGAAAATGATTTTACCTTAATTAAAGATATTTAATGACATTGGTTCGCTGGCTGGCCAGTGAACTGTAACTGCCTGCAAATTTTATTTTCTTCTTGTACTCCCCGTCTCCATATGCTAGAATAACGAAAGCATATTTTCTAAAGTTTCATGATATCGGAACATCTGTTTCCGATATATCCAGGTTCTGGTACAATGAATCATCCCCAAAAGGCATCCCGTTATGGCTATTCGGCCGTTTTATGAGGTACGGATTTCCGAATACCTGCTATTCATTGTATAAGACATATCTTCACAAGGGCCTCAGCGTCCTGCCTTTCAGAAAATTCATGCTTTGATCCACATGAAGCAGGAGCTTTTCTGACAGGATTCCGGAAAATCTCCTGACAACAACAGAATAAGGAGGTTTTTTATGGAACGAAGAAGAACAGCTGCGAAGATCGTTCGCAGCAAGATACCGCTTCTTTTTCTGCAAAAGGACAAACAGCAGGTACTGCCGCGGTCACATCAGAAAAAGAGAAGCATGTGCACAAAAACTGTGTATTCGTTGATAATCCAAACGTTTGGAGATTGTTCGTTCACACAGTCTATTACGTAAAAATTCGCGGGGAGGATACAATATGTTAGAACAAAAAGATTTAAAAATGATAAAAGATATTGTGGAAAATGTTGTTCAAAATTCGGAAGACAGAATGATATCTCGTATCCATGAGTCGGAAGGCAGAATGGAATCCAGAATGGAGTCTCTTATCTCCGAGTCAGAAAACAGAATGGAATCTAAAATGGACGCTCTTATTTCCGAGTCAGAAGGCAGAATGGAATCCAAAATGGACGCTCTTATTTCCGAGTCAGAAAACAGAATGGAATCTAAAATGGACGCTCTTATTTCCAAGTCAGAAGGCAGAATGGAATCTAAAATGGACGCTCTTATTTCCGAGTCAGAAGGCAGAATGGAATCCAAAATGGGCGCTCTTATTTCCGAGTCAGAAGGCAGAATGGAATCCAAAATGGGCGCTCTTATTTCCGAGTCAGAAGACAGAATGGAATCCAAAATGGAATCTCTTATCCACGAGTCGGAAAATATGGTTCTTGGAGAATTGGACAGAGTACAGGTCAATTTGGGAAAGAGAATTGATAAGGTAGAACAAAATTTAGATGAACTAAACCAGTACTACCGTATTATAAAACTGGATCATGATAATACCGCAATCCTTTTAAAAACGATTGGGGATCATGAAAAATCAATTGATGCACTTTCTAAGAGGGTTGAAGTTCTTGAAAATGATAAGGACCAGCATAGATATGAGCAGCACAAATTCTTAAGATACAGAGGGGAGCCACGTAAAAGACACTAGTACATCATAAATTAAATAACTAGCCAAATATATATGAGTGTTATAATCAAATTATCAAATAATAGGAAGGAATGTTGATTATGGCACACGCAAATATATTAGATATTGAACAGGAAGATTATGAATATCTCCAATCTCTGTGTAGATGCAGAACAATACAGGCTCAGATTGTTGACC
>CAJSZT010000082.1:0-15081 GCA_910573785.1 Lachnospiraceae bacterium
TCACGATGAAGGGGTAGGAGCATTTGCTTTTAGGCACCTCTACCTTGAAAAATAAAATCATTGCGACATGACTTACAACAGCCATCGCGCAGCGATTTTGTTCAATGCTTTTTATTTCAGTTCTGACATAAAAAGCAAGATTCGCCTGAGTTACTCAAAACCCACTTCGTGGATTTTGCTAACCCGGCAAACTTGATGGTGATTCCGCTCCCCATGCCCTCGGTTCCTGCATATTTTCCAAATATGCAAGTTGGCTCCTATTAAAAATAGTCGCAGCGTGATTGTCCCAATCGCGGAGAAATCTAAGTATTTCTATAAAAAATCCTTTTTTCATTTCCCATTGACGTTCCCTAATCGGCTTATATGATAGGAACTCTTTTTAAGTCCCTATAATCAGGAAAGAAATATCATCCTTACAATTTTCACAGAAAGGAACTATGTAATGGCAAGACCAAAAAAGGAAAAGGAATTACAACACAAGCACCAGATCATGCTCCGCCTTACCGCTACGGAATATGAAATCGTCTCTGAAAGCGCTAAAGCTGCGCACCTCCCACTGGCTGAATATGTCCGAAAACAAATTATGAAGCAGAAGGTCACAGCGAAATATGAAATTGTGGCAGACCTGCCGGAACTGAAAAAACTGGTTGCAGAGTTTGGGAAAATTGGCAGCAATTTAAACCAGATTGCAAGGCACTTTAACAGCGGCGGCATCCATTCACAGGAAATGCGCAGGGCAATCGACCAGAGCGTGGCCAGAATCTATGAAATGAAATTTGAAGTCTTGAAGATGGCGGGAGATTTCCAGGCGGTTTCCGGAGGGCATTCTCATGGCAATCCTGAAACACATAGCGAGTAAAAATGCTAACTATGCAGAGATACAGCGTTATCTCATGTTTGAACATGATGAAGATACCAACAAACCGATACTTGATGAAAATGGTGAATGGATTCCCCGTAAGGAATATATCATGGATGGCATAAACTGTGATCCGTTCACGTTCGACATGGAGTGTGGGGAACTAAATGCCCTATACCGCAAAAATGAATCCTATGATGAAATCAAATCCCACCATTACATCATCAGCTTCGATCCAAAGGACGCCACAGAAAATGGATTGACCGGGGAACAGGCACAGCAGATCGGAATGGAATATGCAAAGAAAAACTTCCCAGGACATCAGGCTCTTGTCTGTACCCACATGGACGGGCATAATGGGAGCGGCAACATCCACGTACATATCGTAATCAACAGTTTACGGAAATATGATGTGGAACGCCAGGACTTTATGGAGCGGGCTTGCGATTCCCATGCCGGGTATAAGCATCATGTTACTAAAAATTACCTGATCCACTTAAAGCAGTCACTCATGGATATATGCTGCCGGGAACATCTGCACCAGATAGATCTGCTTGCCCCGGCAGGGAAGAAAATTACAGACCGGGAATACCACGCAGGACAAAGAGGGCAAAAGAAACTGGATGAACGTAACAGACAGCTCCGTGCAGACGGACTTACACCACGAAAAATGGTATTCCAAACACAGAAAGATTTCTTACGGTCTGCCATCGAAGATGCCGCAGCCGTTTCCTGCAGCCAGGAAGATTTTCAGAAATTACTTTTCGAAAAATATAATGTCAAGCTGAAAGTTAGTCGTGGCAGGTTCAGCTACCTTCACCCGGAACGGAACAAGCATATCACTGGAAGGATGCTCGGCACACATTATGAAGAAGATTACCTCCGGGAGCTGTTTAAGGAAAATGCAGAGCCTAAAGAAAATAAAAAGAAAACGGTTGATATGGAAAAATATAATACGGAATCGGAGAAGTCTGCACCCCATCCATCCAATCTACTGCAAGGGGAAGCTATATCAATCCTGTTTATCAAGTCAGATTTGCGTCTGGTGGTTAATCTGCAGGACTGCGTAAAGGCACAGCAAAATGCCGCATACGCTAACAAAGTGAAACTTTCCAACCTGAAAGAGATGGCTAAGACGGTCGCTTATATACAGGAGCATGGGTACGATACAAGGGATTCCCTGGAAAATTCCTTTTCAGAGATTAAGAACCATGCTTTCACTTCCAAAAAAGATTTAAAATCTGTGGAAGATAATCTCCGGAAGGTAAATGAGCAGATCCATTACACCGGCCAGTACCTTGCCAATAAACCTGTCTACCAAAAGTTTGTGAAAGCAAAGAATAAAGGGCAGTTCCGGCAGGAGCATCCAACGGAAATCGCACTCTATGAAGCCGCACGGAAATTCCTGAAAGGGCAGTCAGCAGACGGGAAACTCCCCTCCATGAAGCTATTGAAAGCAGAAAAGGAAAAGCTGCTCCAACAGAAAAAAGAGGCACAGAAAGCCTACCATTACTACCGGGATTACCAAAAAGAGTTGAATACCGTCTGCTCCAATGTCGATAAGATTTTAGGGCAGCCAAACACCCGACAGCCGGAAAAGCAGAAAAGCGCCGGCATTTCTTAACCGTTCTGAACAGAAAAACAGCCGCAGGATTACATAGAATTTTGCGGCTGTCTTTTTCCCAACGAAACGAATATGATTAAAAAATATCTTCATTCACTTTAGGGATGATTCCGTCAAGGCTTTCACTTTTTTCCCTCATTATACGAAGCATTTCATCCATTTTTTTATCCACATATTTCCGCATTTCCTCCCGTGCCGCTTCTGTCGGCTCAAAAGAAAAATAGAGCGGCTTTTCCCATCCCTCCCGGAACGGGTAGGGGAAAACATATAATTTCTTCACTTCCGGCATATCTGTAAGCAACTGGAAAATCTCATAGGGCAGGATTTCCCCACATATCAGGACAGAGCCTGTATCTGCATAATAAATCTGTCCCTGATACGCCGGCATACCCAAGGATGAAAGTTGCTTCAATGCATTCATCCGTATCGGTTCTATCTGGGTATGCCGTCCCACACGCCATCTTGTCTGCGGTGCAAGCTCCCTGTAAATCCGTCTGGCTTCTTCGTCCTCTCGGATATTATCATCATAGTCATACCTGTAATTTTCTACCTGTATCTGTCTGTATGCGATCAGGCTTGTAAAAAGTGCAAGGGAATCCAGGTCAACATATACTGATTGATGTCCCCTGCCCTGATAAGAGCATAGAATATCCTCTAAAGCATCCATGATTTTCTTCATGGTTTCATATTTTTTGTCCGGTTCTTTTCCCATCTTTCCTCCCCATTTTATGCCCCACTTCTGCTGTCAGAAATATTTACCGGCATATCTTGTGTTTCGTCTAGTATTTCAGCCTGGTTTGCAGCTGCCGCTTTCCCCATTTTTTCTTTCTTCAACTGCTCTGTCCGCCCTAAATCCACATAGTGTGTCGCATATGCTTTTTCAATCTCCGGATTTCCGCTTTTGCTGAACCGCAGGGGGATTACCGGCTTATGGCCATGCCTTTTCTTCACGCCCCACCGCTTATAATAGCAGAAAGATGGTTTCAAACTCGATTTCTTTGCATAGGAGCGAATCTGTTTCATAATAAAGGAGAGCTTCTTTAAATTACACGTACACACCGCTTCCAGATACCGTACTTTCCCGAATCTCCAGTCCTCATACTTCTGCTTAGGCAGGACACCTATATCAACCAGCACATCAGCAGGGGCGGCATATCCTCTTTGCTGGCACTGGTGATAGACAGCAGAATATACTTTTCCTATCAGTTCTGATTCTTTCACTTTATCCTCCACGTGAATAACCCCGGCTGTATTCATTTGCAGCCGGGGATTCCAATATTCTTTCTTGTGTGTCTGTTTGTCACCAGGTATTATATCGTTTGAAACAGCTCTTTTTCAATTTCCTGAATATCCTCTGCTGAAAGCTCTGAAAAATATTCAGTAATTTCGTCTACCGTTATTTTCCTATCCCTTAACATCTTTTCTGCAGCTTTCCGTGCAGTCTCTTTTGAAGCGGCTTTCTTTTCGCTTGCTATATGGGTACGCATGATCTTCTCTTCATCAAACAAAGCCATCATAATAGATATAACCTCCTTTTCCCTGCCTGCCAGAAATTCCCGAAGCACATCCCTGTCCTTACAGATACGGATGGTTTCCGTGACAGCCTCCTGGCTCCTTCCATACTGTTTCACCTGTTCATTATATACTTTTGTAAACGCAACATACTGGCTGATAATGTCATTCCCTTTATCGCCGTAAAGCACTTTCACCTTTACTTCAATGGCACATTCTTTCCCGCCGAAAAATTCTTTGGAAAGTGAGATTGTTTCCGGTCTGCCGGCACGCTCTCCGGTAAAAATCATGTATAATTCTGGTTCTGGAACATGAACCTTCTTGCTCCCATATAAATCTGCATCCTGTTCCTCAAAATAGTCATGGTAAATCTGCACTAAATACATCAGCACACGTATAATAATATTCATCGTCCATGAAGACTGATGCTCGACCAGAAACATGACTTTATCCCCAACCCTGAAAGCCAGATCGTTATAAATTCCATTCGTGAGGACGTTCCTTATGGTAATATCCATAAGCGCATCTTCCGTCGTCTCCATATCCTCCGGATGGAGCGCACGGTATAACTGTATCAGATATTTCTTATCCTGAAAGAGCGTTGAAAAAACACTGTCTTTCGCCGTATATTTTGCAAACGCATCCTTTTTCTCCGCTGTTTTCTCTTTTGGTTCTTCCTGTAATATTTCACCCTGCATCATATCACCTCGGTTCCAGATTTTGCCAATCAGTCCGGCAAATCGGCTATGCCCTGCCTTATGGTTTTATTATACAGAGAAACTCCCGATTGTTCAAGACATAAAAAGGGAGAGGCATCCGGCAGCATTCGCCAGACACTTCTCCCTTTCTTACTTCCGTCTGCGCTCCCTATCCTCTGCCATTGCCATCTGCTGTGCAGGTTTTCCACTCCGCTTTGCAATCTCTGCCTGTTTGCGGCGCAGCTTTGCCAGGACTGATACCCTGCCATTTTTCCCTTTTGGGGACATATTATTCCGCCTGCCGTCAATCATGTTGTAATTCTGTTCTTCATCTATCTCGGAACTGCGGAGATACTCCCCATTCTCCATATATTTCTGCCAGTTTTCAAGAGGCGGCTTATCCATAGCATTGCCGGATTGCGTCTGGATATTCCCATCGGGTATTTCCTGTTTTTGCAGCTCTGCGGTAAGCTGCGGCAGATTGAGGTAATCCTTAATCTGCTGTAAGGCCGTCTGGCCAAAACCCTGATATGTATGGTCTACAATTATCTTCCCTTCTTCATCCAACACAACCCATGCCACTTCTTTTCCATAGGTTTCATGCTCCATCAGGAAGAACTGCCTGCCTTCTATCATAATGCTGTCAAAGGCAAGCCATTTCCCCTCCTTCCCCTTGATGTGGAAATCTGTTGTATCAAGAGACACAAGTGTGCCGGACGAACTTATCCGGATAAACCCGGCTATGACAGTAAACCCCTCTTTTTCAACATAGTAAGAAGTCACAACACCGTCCTTATTCAAAACAAGCACATCGCTGACGCTGATCGAATGCCCGTGGAATGTCCTTGGCAGCTTCTCATTGAAACGCTTGCGGATCTGTCCTGGCTCGTCCTCCGGCTGCATCCGTGCCAGGTACACCTGCTCATAATCCATATACTGTATCTGGATTCCCTTCTCCTGCAGCGCACTGTAAGGCCGAAACCGTATCTGCCTGTTTTCTGGGATATTTTTAAGCTGGTAGACTGCAAATTGGTTCACATCCATCATTCGTCCTCCGCCAGTTCCTCTTTGTACGGTTCCAAATCCATGTTTAAAAATGCTTCATCCGTAAGGAACCATAGCTTTTCCAGTGTGCTGTTAATAAGTGCGAGCATTTCTTCATCCCTGCCGATGTAGGGGATCACATTATGTATTTCCTCCATGGTTGCCTGCCTGCTTTCCTTCTGGAACATTGCCATCAGGAAATATTCATTTTCCTCAAACCTCACCATCATAATTCCGGTTCTCCTTTCTTCTTTGCCTGTGCCTTCTGCCGCTGTTTTTCCTGTCCCGGCTTTTCCTTCTCCTGTGCTTTCATCCTTGCCTGCCGTTCCCGGAGGGCATTTAAGACAGACTGCTTCTTGCTGCCGCCGGATATGGCTCTGTCTGTTTTGGGGGCATTTTCAGCCGCTTTTTTCAGTTCTGCAGACTGCTTTTCCAATACCTCTGTATCTCCAACAGATTTCCGTACCTCTGTAACTGGATTCCTGCTTTCTTCCATCTGAACAGCTTTTCCTTCCTTTACCTCTGGCATTGGCTGTTGCGGTTCTTCTGCTTTCTCTACCAATTCCGATACATCCTGCTCCGGCCTCCGTTCCAAAAGGATTGCCTCCATATCCGCAATCGCTTTCTGCACTAAGGGGCTGTCCCGGTATTGAGGGATTTCATTGATAAATTCCGTCTGCATTTCTCCCATTACCATCAAATCAAAATTCCCGTCATAGATGCTGCCGTCCTCCAAGCGGAAGCCGATCCCCTTAATGCCATTCATCCTCTCTGCAGGAATTTTCTCATACAGCTCCATCGCTTCCTGCAATGTTTTCAGCCGCTCATGGTATTCCCCCAGCACAGGAAATTCCGTACATTCCGCCACATAATACGTAATGATTGCCTCCTGCTCTGTCTGTTTGTTGTTTTTAGGAATCTCCATATGGCTCTGTTTTTCGTCCAGATATTCTTCCGCACTTTTTAAGTATTCCTCCAACGTCCCCGTCTTTTCCATAGAGATTGGATTGATGTCAACCAGGATTCCCGCTATCTTTAAACCTCCCTCATGTAATGTATTGAAAAAAGCATCCTCTTTTAAATCGCCGCTGTAAGACACTACAACATCTATATCTGAGCCTTCATGGTACATTCCTTCCCTGGAACGGCTCCCAAATACCCTTGCGCCAAGCAGCTCCACCTCCTCCGACAGCCCCATTTCATCAATCTGCGCCTGAGCATAGCAGAGTACAGTTTCCTCTATCCCTGCACGGCTTTGGCCGTTTAACGCAGGCTCCGGCTCTGTCATATCAGAAACCAGCGGCAGCTTCCCCTTCTCCGTTTCTTTCACCTGTGCTTTCTGCAGATCTTCCTGTGCCGCCGTTTCCGCTTTTCCCTGCAATTCCTCATAATCCATGACCTTACACGCTGTTATAGAGATCCCTTCATCAGAAAGGATTTCTTCCATCGCTTCACCAATGGAAATATCCGGATTGTCATACACGCCTCCGTCAATCTCCCGGAAATCCTTACCGTAAATTGTATAATCATAGCCGTCAGAAACAGTCTGGATGGAAAAATAGCCTTTTCCGGTCTGGTATGCAATTTCAGCATCACAATTGTCGAGATATTCTTTTGCTTTCTGCGATGCCGACATCGTTTCCTCACGCACCCATGTCCCACTCAGGGAATATTTTTCTATGTCCGTAAGCGTTTCTATCCCATTCCTGCACTCAATCAGGGACATTCTGGAGGGCGGCTGTTCGCTGCTCTCCATGCCAAGCCGCTTATCCACATGGTTCGGAATCTCATGGTAGGCAGTGACTGCCGTATCCATATCTGAAAAATACTGATATGCCCTTTCCGCTTTGCTGCCATCGGCATTCTGTATGACATAGTATTGTGCAATGAATGGCGTTTCCGGCTCCGCCTTCATCTCTATTGTCACGCCTGTTTATTTTTCATCATAATCCGTCTTAATCCGTACCGTTATAAGCATAACTTTCCGCACGAGCCTTTCGTACAGTTCCCTGTTGAATCTGCCTTCCTCAATGCTAAGCCTTGCCATGTACGGCTTGAACAGCCGAATCACCTCCTGCATAGCAAAATAATCGCCATTTACTGCCTTTTCCAGTGTTTCAAAGGAAATGTCCCTGTCTTTAAATTTATTCTCCATGACACATTCCCTCCACCAGCCACCGGAGTGTTTTTACCGTATCATTCCTCCATTTGCAGACAGTGCTTTTTGCCAGACCGAGGATTCCCCCAATCTCCCTGTCCGTCCATCCGATGAAGTAATACATCAGCACAATCTGTAACTGTCTGTCCGACAGTTCCCTTAATGCCTGTGCCAAATCACCGTCCACTATGCCGATTTCATAACCCATGACATAAAAATAGTCAGCGTGGTATGTATCAAAGATTTTATCAACCGTTTCCAACTGCTTTTCGGAAAACATCTCCATGTGCGATTCCCGTTCCGCCATGCGCTTGCGTTCGTTGTAATAGTTAATTTTTTCGTATCTCAATGCCATGCGGCAGTATGTCACAAACTGGCGCACCACCCTGTCTTTTTTATCTTTGTTTATCAATGTCCTGTCCTCTATTTCTGAAAAATTGATTTATCTGAAACGAAGTTAGGACTGGCGGGGAACGGCAGTGTATTGTTGCTTTTAGAAACAGAAAAGCGCTCATTGGTTTTCTTCCAACAAACGCTTTCCCGCCTAAGTTTCAGTGTAAATATTCCTTTTTCCTAATTTGGGACAACTTCCAAATCAAGCTCTTCTGCAATTTTTCTTATAGTTTTTGCCGAATTGTGAAGTTTCTCCATTTCCTTTTCATTCAAAGAAATAGGAACATGGGTTTCGATTCCGTCTGCCCCTATAATAGCGGGCATACTAAGGGCAATTTCTTTAATCCCATAATTTCCATGCATGATAGAAGATACCGGAAGAATAGATTTTTCATCCCTTACAACGCATTCACAGATACGCTTAACCGACATAGCAATTCCATAATAAGTAGCCTGCTTTTTAGAAATAATATCATAAGCGCTGTTTTTTACATCTTCCGCAATCTCCCGCATTGCTTCCTCATGGTTGAAATGTCCACGCATCTCACAAAAATCATTCAATGGAATACCAGATATATTCGTGCTGCTCCATGCTGCAATCTCACTATCCCCATGTTCGCCAATGATAAAGGAATGAATGCTACGGCTGTCTACCCCTAAATGTTTACTAAGCGCATATTTTAGCCTTGCGGTATCAAGAACCGTTCCGGAACCAATTACTCTTTTTTCAGGAAACCCGCTCAGCTTTACAGCAGCATAAGTAAGAATATCAACCGGATTTGATACAATCAGCAATATTCCTTTAAAATTGCGCTTTGCAATTTCAGGAATGATGCTTTTGTAGATAGCAACATTTTTATGTACTAAATCGAGCCTTGTTTCATTCGGCTTCTGGTTTGCCCCGGCAGTCACAATGACAATAGAAGCATCCATCAGGTCATCATAGCCTCCTGCATAAATCTTCATCTGTCCGGCAAACGGAACGCCATGCGAAATGTCCTTTGCTTCTCCGTCTGCTTTATCATAATTTGCATCAAGAAGCACCATTTCAGTGAACAGCCTGCTCTGCATCAGTGTAAATGCTGTTGCAGCGCCTACAAATCCACAGCCGATGACTGCTGCTTTTCTTGGGTTAATTGTTTTTATCATCTCTATTCCTCCCATTCAATAGCGGAAACAGGACAGGAACGAACGGCATCCTGTACCATGCTTTCGTTTTCCGGTGCAGAGTCCTGATACCCCTCCGCCTTATCATCGTCATTCATACGGAATACATCAGGTGCCATCCCAACACACAGCCCGCATCCAATACAAGCATTCTGATCTACATTCACCCTCATGCCGCATCCCCCTTTCGCTAAAATACAACAACCAGCAACATTTTAAACTGCTCTTTACCCAAGACCGCATGAGGGTGTTTTGCGGGCATTACGATAGATTCTCCCTCATGCAGTTCATACTTTTTGTCATCAATCGTAATCTCGCCAACGCCATCCAAACAAATCACAAAGGCATCACCACTGGACTCATGGCTGCTGATTTCTTCTCCCTTGTCAAAAGAAAACAATGTGACACTCAGCGCATTATTTTGTGCTAAAGTCCTGCTTACAACCTGATTGCTTTGGTAAGCAACCTGTTCTTTTAAAACTAAAATTTCTGCCTTGTCTATATTTTTTATTTTTTTCATACTGTTCGTTTGCTCCTTCCCTCAGCCTGATTTTTAACCACCCGTTCAAGATGTTTCTGTTTTCACCTCAAACCCATGTTTCTCAAAAGTTTCAAAAAGTTTGTCCATAGGAATATTTTTTATGGCAGCTCCATTTGGTATCGTCATTACCTTACCCATTACAGCTAAAGACATAGGCTTTATAATTTCCTTAAACCCTGCTTCTGCCAATACCTCTTTTATTTCAGGATTTTCACTTACCAGCTCTGAAACTGTTTTTGTGAAATCAACAACTTTACCCATTCGCCTATCTCCTTTTTTCTAACCATGTAATATATTTCTCCTGTATGCCGTCCTGTTCCGCTTTTTTCTCAAACGCTCTTGTCTGTTCATCAATCTGCGCTTTGCATTCCTCTGACAGTGTTCGTAATGCATAAGTGTAGCAGACGGTATCTTCTTTCTCAATGTGACGCTGCAATAAATCCACATAACCCGATGCATGGGTGACGATATCCAGCTTTCCTTCTGTAGTCGGAACACTGGCATACTGCTTAACTGCGTTCTCCAATTCCCCGATATGGAATCTTCCGAAGTCATGTTCCACCAGCATTCCATTGCGCACCAGTTTTTCTGCAACAGGATCGGAATTATTAAGCATAAACCGAAACAATATCTGTTCTTCCTTTCCATGATGATGCTTGTCTGCATAAGTTCTTGCAAAATCAATACACTCCAGAAACTCCTGAACATCAATGTCTGCCCCCTCAATCACAGCACAGCAGGTTCTCCTTAAATGCTTAGTCAGTGCTACGATATTCTCATGTTCTTTCATCAGTAAATCAATTCCATACATTATTTATCCCTCCTTAATCAATGTGAATGTCTGATTTCCTAAATATTTGTAGGAAAAACCGCTGCCCTCCAAAATACCTGCGACCAGCCTCTCCTTCAGGTCATAATAATGACTGACATCTCCTTGTAATGCTTCCCAATATGGCAAATGTATATCCACAGTCTGTTTCCATACTACTGCCTCCTGACTTATGGAAACCACAGTATTAACCCTGTCACAAGGCATTCCGTTCAATAGCAGATTATCCAAATGCCTATAAACTTCTTCTGCGCTTGTTTTCCCCGACAGTTTCCTGCTCCGTCCATACTCATATGCAGCATTCGCAATATCCGGCATACATTCAGAATGGGCATCCATCGTTGAGATGACCAGAAAAGCAAGGCGGTTTTCAGCGGCAGCGATTTTATCCTGTAACCAGCCATGTATATTACTGTTATCAATCATATTTTCAAGACTGCCTTTCTCCACCGCCCCATACTTTTGTTCCATTTCGGAAAGAATGCCATCATCATACCCGTTTTTGCTTATCATATCTGATAATCTTTCAACTAGCCCGTTTTGGAACTCTATTTTTCCGTATAGCCAGTGATGAATCGAACCTAAAAATGCGCTCATTGCACTCCTCCTATGAATTCAGCTTTTTCAAGAGTTCATCGGCATCCAGCCCATGCACCATGCAGGCATCCGCAAGGCTCTCCATCTGTGAGGACGGGCACCCTAAACAGTGCATCCCCATCTGCATCAACACCTCTGCCGCCTCCGGTTTGGTTCTTAAAATTTCTCCAAGTAACATTTCCTTTGTGATTGCCATATTATTTTCCTCCTATCTTTCTTTCCTGTTACAACACTTGCACTTCCTGATTTTTTTCGCCAAACTTTTCTTTTATCTCGGTGCAGATTTCTTCCCTGCTTATGCCTCTTTGTTCCTGCGTCTTAATCATCTTATACGCTTGAAAAAGCGGTGAAGGTCCAATTTCCGAACTGAAAAATCCGATCCCCTGATTCCATGCCAAAAGTTCAAACACATCATCCAGCGCTGCGGATTCAAGACCATAGATATATGCCTTTACCAGTTCCCGCACAGCCTGCCTCATTCTTCCTGCGCCAACTGCATTTGTCAGGGAAAGGAGCAGACGCATTTCATAGGGGAGAGTGCGCTTCTCACTCTGCCATGTTGCCTGCCAAAAATCCGCCGCGATACGCCCTAAGTCCTCATCAATCATAGGATAATTCAGCAATGCAAGCGGACGGTATGGTGCAGAGCCTTCCGGCTCTTTTTCCTCTGTCCGGTAAAACCAGACATGAAACTCATTTTCTGCCAGCTTCTCTGTATGATGTATATACCCCAGCATATCCATCTCCTTATATAGCGGGTAAGGTTCAAAAGTCTGTATGACCTCAATTCCCTCCCCGGCTTTTAGCGTCATGGCACGTCTTTGTAAGCCGGGAAAGAAATTTCCCTGCACATGGCGTACATCCACTTTGAAGAAGTCTTTCTTTTTATCCTTCCATTCCTCGTACTTTATCATGATATCCTCCTTTATTTATTTTCTTGCTTTGGTGATTACATTATAGTAAAATAAGCAGAGCAAGTATGTTTGAATTCAAATAAAGAGGTGAGATTTTGGAAAAATTTTTAAACGTATTAAAAAAATGCCCGCTGTTTGCAGGATTATCCGATGACGAGATTTTAACCTCGCTAAAGTGTATCGGAGCAAAAGTCAGAAAAAACGCCAAAAATCAATACATCCTTCAGGCAGGAGATTGTACGGACTGTATCAGCCTGCTTGCGTCTGGGACTGCTTTAGTCATTCAGGAAGATTTATGGGGAAACCGGAACGTTATGACAAATCTTATGCCGGGCGACTACTTTGCCGAACCCTTTGCCGCCATTCCTGATGCAGTTCTCAGCGTCAGTGTTGTTGCGACAGAAAATTGTGAAATTGTGGAAATAAATATGAACCGCCTGATTACCATGTGTTCCGCTGCCTGCAGCCATCATAACCGCCTGA
This sequence comes from Lachnospiraceae bacterium, assembly GCA_910573785.1. GTDB lineage: Bacteria > Bacillota > Clostridia > Lachnospirales > Lachnospiraceae > Schaedlerella. The sequence goes on from CAJSZT010000082.1 coordinate 12,820, forward strand.
TTAAAAACCTGATTACAGCTTTTGCCCAAAAGACCCTGTTGTTTAACGAGAAGATAACGCACATGAGCAAGCGAAAAACACGTGATAAGCTGCTTTCCTATTTATCTGCTGAAGCAGCCAGACAAGGATCACTTTCTTTTGACATTCCCTTTGACCGCCAGCAGCTTGCCGACTTCCTCTGTGTAGAACGTGCAGCAATGTCTGTAGAATTATCAAAGCTGCAAAAAGAAGGGCTTCTGAAAACCTTTCATTCTCATTTTGAATTAAGTCCAAATGCCACAAATTAAAACAGGTCAATCTATACATAGCAGATTGACCTGTTTACAAAATACATATTTGTTATCAAATCAGCGGTTGCCTTCTGCAATCCCATAAACGGATTGCAGAAGCATTTTTCCTGATGATGTCTTAAAAACACAATCTATAACATTTCTGATATTGGCTTCCTGATATCCGGATTCGTCAGCATTAACCAAATAATCAGCTTCCAGCAAAATCTGGTAATCAATCCCGTCAACCTCCTGAAAAGTATGATGATGTGCGACCAAAAAGATGATACGGTTCACCATCTCGTTCGACAGCCCTGTACCCTTCAGGAATTCTTCAGCTAATACAGCGCCTTCTTTTTCCTGAAGTTTTCCATTTGTATTTCCGTATTTTTCCCGGCACAAAGGACACGCAATATCATGTATAATAGCCGCAATTTCTATTATTCTCTGTTCATCATCCGCTACTTTCTCACACTCTGCAATCGTTTTTGCATAGGCATACACTTTCATAAAATGATTGATATCATGAAGATTTCCTTTTGAATACTTTACCATTTTAACCATGATTTCTGAAACAGTCATATCATTTCCTCCTGTTATCTATACATCGTCTATAACCAATAGTCCACAAACTTACCAGTCACATCGTACAATTAAAAGCCAACCTTATGGCGAATCGTCATCCAAAACATCAATCCGTTCTATTTTAAAGACATTTAATGTGTCCACATCAGGGCAGGCAAAAACCGCTGTCCCTTTCTCCTGTCCGGGTATTTCGCCGCCGTATCTTAAAATATCAATATATGGAAATGCAACATGCATAGCCATAGGACAGAGTTTTCCACGCTCTGTATCAAAATCAAAACTATCACCTATTTTGTGACCCCTATGACATCCTTTCGTGCCTTTTTGATCAATCAATGTGATCTGGATTCCAGGTTTTTTCATATTTTAAGCACCTCCAACTCCTTCTCAATCGGTATTCCCTTATATATATCTGTATTGTTTCTATTATTTTCAATCAGGCTGCTCACAGTGTCCATGGCTTTTTTTGTACTGTCATACAGGCTGTTTCCCTCCATCAGTTTTCCCAATAAAACGGAAGAAAAAATATCGCCCGTACCCGGAAACCTGACCGGAATGTTATAAAAAGGAATTGTAAATCTTTGTTTCGTTTTATGATCGAAGCCTGCAACCACATCTTTGCCATCCTGCTGAATGCTTGTGATGATTACCGATTTTGCGCCCATATTACCAAGCCTTTGAATCATTTCATCTACCTCCGAGATTGTTGCAGATTCATGATACTCCACTCCTGTAAGTCTGGCCGCTTCAGTATAATTTGGTACAATATAATCGGCTACTCCTACCAGTTTCTTCATATGTGCAACCGTTTGCTCTGTAACTCCATTGTACAGGGTTCCTTCATCTCCCATAATTGGATCAACAAATATCAGGGTTCCTTTCATGCTTTCCTTTCGACAAAATTCTTCTATGATTTTTACCTGCTCCTCTGAAACAATAAAGCCTGTCGCTATCACATCAAAGCAGAATCCCAATTCCTCCCATACTTTAATAGTGTTCTTCATATAATCTGTTGTTTCAAGAATATCGAATTTGCCATAATCCAACGTATTTGATACTAACGCAGTGGGAAGATTATATATTTGGTACCCCATATATGACATCAATGGAAGCATGACCGATAATGCCACCTTTCCATATCCTGCCAGATCATTTATCAACAATACTTGCTTGCCCATTTTCATCATGCCTTTCAGTTAATTCAATTCATCTATAATGAAATAATTATATACAGGGAGCAGGTTTTCGTCAAGATTTGTGTATACAAGCACCAGAATAAACGCATGAATGAACATGTAGGGGTATTACAGAAAAAATTATGCATATTTACGAAGGTATATTTTTCCAATACTCTTTATCTGACATCGAAAATCGTGTATACTATGCCTGAAATGAACCAGATTATAGT
>CAJSZT010000083.1:0-13797 GCA_910573785.1 Lachnospiraceae bacterium
CGGCACTCTGATTTATGCGGCCTGCTCTGGATGGATGTATAGAAAGAACAGCGCGTAATCCAGAGGAAATAAAATATAGGATACACAAAATTGGGGGAAAGGGGGAGGTATACCCAAAAGTCCGGGAAATGGCAGTAGGTTAGAAGAAATTTGAGATGATGAATGCCTCACCCAGGTAAAGAGATGGATGTTTGAATCCCCATATACCGGACACGACTTTGTTCAATTCGGAAAAACCAAAATTCCTTAGAAATTATAATGAGTGATTATTTTAATGTTACTACAGATTATATCTTAAAAGGTATTGAAGTAGTCGAAAATAAAGAAGAAAAAAGTAAAGAAATTGTAGGAAAAGTGCTCTATATTGCATCTACAGCATTAATTGTGTATATTCCGTTCCAAGTGAACCACTTGCACGGTCAAACTGAGCCAGTCCCACGGAGGATGAGAGCCACCCTCACGGAGACTGAGCCAATGCTATTTTATGCTAATTATCAGGCAACTGCCTGTTAATTATAGATACAACTGAATAAATCATAGGTCATAATAATCGTCTGGTAATACAATGCCGTTTTCTTCCAGAAGCTTTTTCAGGAAATGTACCTGACGCTGGAGAGATTCTATTTCAATCCAGTTGCCATGACATAATTCATCGCATTCTTCCAGTTCAAGACGAGCTAACACATAGTCTTGCCACTTGATACAATGATGATCTTTACTGAATGCACAATAATTATTCATGGATGCCTCCTTTCTGGGCTGCTTTCAATCCGTGACGCTCACGCATGGATACCTTACCATCAATCAACACTTCATATGAATTGTGAATGATTCGATCCATGATTGCTTCTGAAATAGGACTTCCAGCAGCCTCTGTTGGAGTAATGCGTGAATACCACTCTACCGGTTCATACTGAGTACAAAAGATGGTGGATTTATCTGTGCATCTTGATTCTGCAATCTCAAGAAGGTCATATAGTTATGGAGTATGAAAAAGTACTTGGGGCGCACATAAAAGATATAAGGAAAAGGCGTAACATGACACAGGAAATACTAGCTGAGTTAGTGGGGGTCACTAGTCAACATATTAGTAATATAGAGACGGGAAAAACAAAAGTAAGTTTATCTACCTTCATTAAAATTGTAAATGAATTAAATATACCACCAGAGATGGTACTGGCTGAATGTATGAAAATTGAAACACCTGCCTTGAAGAATGAAATTATGGATATTATACAAGATTGTAGTCAGAAAGAATTGAAAATTATTGCAGAAATAATTGAATCTTCTAAAGTGATTTTAAGAAAAATAAGCTAGTATAACCATACTAAGCTATGTAGGTAAATTTTGGGTTAAAGGTATAGTGTAGAACGTCACGCTATTTGCTCCAGTTTCAAGCAAATTAATTTATCAAGAAAACCTTGGGGGTCTTCCACGGTAAACGCAAGCTTTTTGCTTATTTTGCTCTGTATGAAGTTTTCGTAATGAAAAAACAAATTTTGTACCTTTCAGAGCTTAATTACTTCAATTACTATAAGAGCACAATTATGCACATCTGCCAAATTGAATCAGTTCTGCTCTGAGTATTTTGTGAAAACAGAGATATGCGTTTACCGTGGGGGGTCTTCCATCCCCAAACCCCTGGAACCCTTGCCACAGCAATAATCAGCCATCTAATGATTGTTGTGGCAAGGCATAAAAAAGGGATTATATAATTCGACTAATTTGACTCAAAATGACCTCAAATAAAACGCAAAATAACAGTATAGGAATGTGGTGTTGCGATAGCTATATTAATTGATAAAAAGGTATGTACCAAAGCTTATTTATTTGCAGTGGGTTATATTAGTATAGCGTCTCAATCATTTTTTTGATTTATAAAAACCATGCAAATCCAATATCCATAAGGAAAAGCGGGAATTGTATTAGTAAAAAAATGATTGAGACATAGTATACTGACCATTTAACACTCTTAACCTTGAATCCAGGGTAAAAATTTATAATGAAATTAGGGTTACAACTTATGTGTTGTTAAAATACGTCCTGTGGGCATCTGTCCATCTGGGCGTTTTTTATATTTCTGAAAGATTATTAAAAATTTTCTTCCAGACCCGAACATTCGCATTGTCCCATTCGGGCTATTGAATGAAAGGGAAAATAGAAATCCTACCGTAATCCGGCAGGACGGGAAGGAGGTGAACTCGAATGAGGAAATCTTCTTCCTATGATGAAATGGCAGTCCGGAAACAATTTGACCGTAAGCACGAAATAATCCGTATCTATGAATCCCCCATTATTTTTGATACAATAGCTCCAAATCAAGGAGGTATTGCCTATGAATGAAACAAACCTTACAAAAGAAGATTTCTGGATGAAGCGAATTCAGGATTTCCAAAAAAGCGGATTGTCAAGAAAACAATGGTGTCAGGAAAATCAAGTCCCTCTGTCGACTCTCAGTTATTGGATCAGAAAACAAATGCAGAAGCCGTCCGAATTGGATCAAGGGATGGATCCGGTCTTTGCCAGACTCCCTTCTACTGAGTTAGAGGTCTCCTCCCAGCCGTTGTCGGAGTCTCCCCCCATAACGATCCATCTTCCAGGAAGCATCCGGATCGAGGTCAGCGCCGGCTGCCCGCGTGAACTGATGGCCTCTTTGATCCATACACTAAGAAATTATGCTTGACCTGGCAGGCGGGACTACCGTATACCTGGCCTGCGGCAGTACGGATCTGCGTAAGAGCTATAACGGCCTGGCCGCGATCATAAAGTTAAAATTCCATCTGGATCCGTATTCCCGCTGCATGTTCGCCTTCTGTAACCGCAGACGGACATCCATCAAAATCCTTCAATGGGACGGATCCGGTTTCTGGATCCTGATGAAACGGCTTGACCGCAATTCATTCCGCTGGCCGGATACGCCGGATGAGTTGAAAAAAGTGACCTTAAAGGAAATTCATTGGTTATGCGAAGGACTGTCCCTGAACCAAAAAGGCGCTTTTGAGGAACATCATCCGAAGATCACAATCTGATCCGCACCGGTTTTCCTGTCAATTCGCAAAAAGCTGAAAATGCGGCAGTTTTCTGTAAAATTTCCTCTGTTTTTCCATCCGGTTTCCTCTCGAAAACAGAGCGGTTTCATGATATACTTTTCTCAGACCACAAGAGATAGGAGGGCTGGATCATGGAATCGCTTTTTTCTGAAAAACAATTGCAGGATATGAGCAAAGAGAATATCATCACATTGATACAGGCCATGCAGGTGCATCAGAAAAAACAGGAAACAGAGATCCAGCTCTTGAAAGAAAAAACGAAGGAACTGGAGTTTATGAATGCACTGCTTTCGGATCGGCTGGCACTTGCGCAGAGGAAGCAGTTTGGCTCTTCCAGCGAAAAATACGCGGAAGGCTATGAGCAGATGGACCTGTTCAATGAGGCGGAGCAAGAGGCCGATCCCAATGCAGCCGAGCCAGAGATGGAGGAGATCCATCCAAAATCTTATAAACGGAAAAAACCAACCGGAAAAAAGGAAGAGGACCTTTCCGCTTTTGAAACCACGGAAGTGATCAAACATAAATTAGAAGGAAACGACAGATTCTGCCCTGAATGTGGGACAAAATATAAAGTGGTGACTACGGAGACCGTAAAATATTTGAAATTCATCCCTGCCCGATTTGAAGTGGTGGAGGAGACTACCTATGTTTATGCCTGTCCCAAATGCGGAATGATGAAGCGCCCGCAGAAAGATCCGTCACTTCTCAAAGGCAGTGTTGCGACACCATCCCTCGTTGCCGGCATTATGAACGCGAAATATGTGAACGGGATGCCGCTTGCGCGACAGGAGAGGGGGTTCGCAAGATATAACCTGAACCTGTCAACAAAGACCATGGCCAACTGGATCATCCTGTGCGCAAAACGGTACCTGCAGCCGGTCTATGACCTGATGAGGGAAGAATTCCTGCGTGGCAGATATATCCACTGTGATGAAACCCGACTCCAGGTGATCGATGAGCCCGAGCAAAAAGGGACAACCCAGAACTGGATGTGGGTGTATCTTACGGATGAATACAGCGGATCCCCACGGATGGTCCTCTTCCAATATGAAAGGACCAGGGGTGGATACCATCCGGCAGAATTCCTGGGGGATGAATTCCGTGGCTATCTGACCTGTGATGGATACCAGGCTTACCACGGCCTTCCGGAGCAGATCACCGTGACAGGGTGCATGGCACACGCAAGGCGGCGTTTTGATGAAGCCCTTACCCCTTTGAAAAAGGGCTTTACCAAAGAACAGCTGAAAGAAACAACTGCATACCAGGCAATGGCACGGATCGGCATGCTTTATAAGATAGAGGAACTGATCCGTAACCAATCTCCTGAGGAAAGATATACCGAGCGTCAGAAGCAGTCAAAACCGCTTTTAGAGGCTTTCTTCGGGTGGCTGCATACTTTGGAAGGCTCTGTAAACAGGTCTTCTAAAATAGGGGAGGCCGTTTTATACGCGTTAAATCAGGAAAAATATCTAAAAGCCTATCTGGAAGACGGCCATCTGAGCATCGATAACTCGGCGGCTGAGAGGGCGATCAAGAACTTTGCGATTGGCCGCCGCAACTGGCTGTTCTCCAAAAGCATCAAAGGCGCGGAGGCCAGCGCGACCGTATACAGCATCACGGAGACAGCGTTACTGAATGGGCTTAAGCCATATGACTATGTGGCTTACATACTGGAACGCATGAAAGATCTGGGTCCATTCCCGTCAAAAGAAGATCTCCAGAAACTATTACCATGGTCAGAATCCATACCGGAGTCCTGTCGTACAAATCGTCCAGGTGCATCCACTTAGCAGAAACTGCTGGGTGGATTTTTTTGTCAAAGTCCAAATGAATTTTTGCTTATAGAAGAATTCATTGTTTGGTAAGTAAGGAACAGTTTATCAAATGCTGATCATTTTGAACAGGTACAGATTATTTCCTGCTTACATTTGACCGGATATGCAAACTGGCATTGAAAGGCGAAAAGATAGACTACCGCAGACATATCGCTTACAGGCAGAAGCATGAGGTGATGCTGTCGGAATTGTCAGAAAAGGATATGGGCAGACTTTTTACTGTGGATGACTATGGAGTGGAAAATCAATGGTTCCAGGTACTTGGCTATGATATAGAAGTGAAGGATATGTTGATTGCGGAGGCGTTGCAGGCACTTTCTGAAAAGAAAAGGGATGTGGTTCTGCTTTCTTATTTTATGGATATGAGCGATGCAGAAATTGGCAGGGCATTGAATCTTGTCCGTAGTACAGTCTATGAACACAGAAAGCGTTCGCTAGAATTGATGAAAAATATTATGGAGGAACATACGGATGAAAAGAAAAGGTAAACAGACTAAGAATGTCAATTTGCTGCCGTTCCATATTATTAAGGCAGCATCAGAAGGAGATATAGGGGCAATTCGTAAAGTGTTGAGCCATTATGAAGGTTACATAGCAAGGCTTTCTATACAGTGTTTGTACGATGAATATGGACAGCCGCATTATTGTGTGGATGAAACCTTGCGTAAGAGATTGGAAACAAAGCTGATTACAAAAATATTGAATTTTGAAATAGCATAACCGGCAAATAGTTTCCTTACCCTTTCGGAAGTTGACAAAAATATTGTACCTTGACAAGTTCATATTGAGAATCCTGCAGGACGTATGGAGCAGTGGAGCTATTTAATGAATACGCCATGACTATCTGTATCTGCCACTTTGCGACATCATGTCGTAAAGTGGTAGGTATTGGAAACGATGGAATGTTGATTCGGACATTGAAGTAAAGATACGAGCGATAGATATTTGATTACTGGCAAAGGGACAGGAACTTTGCGGCGATGATGCTGTTTCTGATAATGATACTTCCGGAGTAAGCTGTTCCGGTCTGAAAAGATTGCAATTCCTACATGAAAACTGTTATTAGCAGTTTTTTGTATTCTATGGCGAATGGAGCTGTTTCCTGACAGCCACCTGCAGGGTAAAATTTTTTGGAAGGAGGGTAGAAAATGCCACGAAATATAAATAAGAAACGATTTGTCAGATACAAAGAGGGCGCGGAGTTATACAGTATGTGCCAGAGAAAGTTCGAGCAGATGGCAAAAGATGCAAATGCAATCTATAAATTGGATAAGCTGGTATTGGTAAATTGCGATATTTTTGAAGAATATTTAGAAACATTTAGAGTTAGAGGATAGTCAAATGAAGAGATTCTGAAAAAATATTTTTGTCGGACAAAAACACTTGACTTTTTGTCTTACAGAAATTATAATAGACTTAGTTATGAATGGAGGTGCATATAGATGGCGAAAATCGGGAGACCTAAAAAAGAGTCTCCTAAGTTGAAGTCAATAACAATCCGGCTTTCTGATAGTGAATACGAAAAGTTCATTAAGTATGCTGCCAGTCATAATATGACCATGACACAAGCATTGGTAAAAGGAATAGAGTTATTATACCAGAATCCGTAATGCTTGAAGTGCTGCAGAATCTCTTTCCATTAATGAAGGAGCAGAGATGGCAAAAGCAAGAAAAGATAACAAGGGCAGGGCTTTAAGGAAAGGGGAAAGCCAACGGACAGAGGATATGAGGTATATGTACACATATACTGATCCTTATGGAAAAAGACGTTACATTTACGCAAATGATTTGCGGACGCTTCGTGAAAAAGAGGATAAGCTGCTGAAAGACCAGCTTGACGGCCTGGATGTCTATGCCGCAGAAAACGCAGACTTGAATTTTGTCTTTGACCGTTACATATCAACGAAAACTGACTTGCGGAAAACAACATATACGAATTACAAATATATGTATGACCATTTTGTAAGGGCGGAATTTGGGAAACGGAAGATAGGGGAGATTAAGTATTCCGATGTATTGTATTTTTATTATCATCTGCTGAATGAGAAAAATCTGCAGATTAATACATTGGAAACCATTCATACGGTGCTACATCCAACATTCCAGCTTGCAGTCCGGGATGCAATCATCCGTGTCAATCCCAGTGACGGAGCTATGGCACAGGTCAAGAAGAAACCGGGAAGGAATCATGGTGTTAGACATGCATTGTCATTAGAGCAGCAGAGAGCATTTATGGAATACACCAGGAACAATCCGATATATTGCCATTGGGCGCCTTTATTTACGGTGCTACTTGGAACAGGTGGACGGATTGGTGAGATCATCGGCTTGAGATGGCAGGATCTGGATTTTGAAAACAGGACAATAAGTATAAATCACAGTGTTGTGTATTATCCAATGGATGGTGCAAAAAAGCGACGGAGTGTTTTACAGGTGTCCTTGCCAAAGACGGAAGCCGGTATCCGGGTAATTCCGATGATGGATGCGGTGTATGATGCTTTTCAGGAGGAACACGAAGCACAGAAAGAGAATGGATTCAACTGCACGGAGATTGACGGTATGACAGGGTTTGTGTTCTGCAACCGTTTTGGGAACGTACATAATCCCCAGACAGTCAACCGGACGATTCGGCGTATTTCAGAGAATTATAATGCGGAGGAAGTGTTGAAAGCGAAAAGAGAGAAAAGGCAGCCGATTATATTGCCACATTTTTCCTGCCATCACTTGAGGCATACCTTTTGCACAAGGTTCTGTGAACAGGAAACCAATATCAAGGTAATCCAGTCCATTATGGGACATGCGAACATAGAAACCACGATGGATATATATGCCGAAGTTACAGACATGAAAAAAACGGAATCAATGAAGAATTTAGCACAAAAATACGATGTATTTTAGGAAAGAGTCCTTGGGTGGGACTCATGTAACAAAAAAGAGTTTTTGCAACAAAATTGCAACGAGTTTTGAAATGACAGTACATAATAATGCGTGATAATGCATTGATGCAAACTGTTGGAAAAGGCGTAAATACGGGATAATACATGATAATGCTTTAACCTGAATATTATTCCCCACGATGAAGTCCTTGGGTGGTTCTGAGGTTAAGAAAGGTCAAGAGAAGGCGGCGGGGAAAGAGGTTGAAGCGTCGAAGGAAGTGATTGACTTCTCAAAGGTGAAAATTGAACCATTATTCTCTGATATGGTGGATTTCGAGACGTTCAGCAAGTCGGATTTCAGGGCGGTGAAGGTGAAAGAGTGTGTTGCGGTTCCTAAGAGTAAGAAGCTGTTACAGTTTACCTTGGATGATGGGACGGATACGGAACGCACGATTTTAAGCGGGATTCACCCTTATTATGAGCCGGAGGAGCTGGTTGGTAAGACGTTGATTGCCATTACAAATCTTCCGCCGAGGGCTATGATGGGAATTGATTCCTGCGGAATGATAATAAGCGCAATCCATGAGGAAGAAGGGGAGGAAAGGCTCCATCTTCTGATGGTGGACGACCATATCCCGGCGGGGGCGAAGCTGTATTAAGGCGGATGGAAGGATAAAAAACATCAAGGTTTTTAGGAGTCTGATTTACGCCTTTACACCAAACTTACGCCATTCGATGCAGAAAGATGTGCAAAGCTAAAAAAATCGCACATTTCATACAAAGCTATTGGATTTTGAACAAAGAAATATGTGAATTATGGGAAAGGCTTTAGGAGGAAAGAAACTCTTAGAGCCTTTTTTTGCGTTTTGGGATATACACGGCAATTCACAGACGATCCTTCATATTAGATATTTTCTATACTGTATTTGTGCCGCTAACTGAAAGTCGGCAGAATGGAGGCTGATATGAAAAATGGTTTAGCAAATATGCACCCGGAACTTGTACGCAAATGGTCGGAGAGCAATCTGCCGTTTACCCCCGATACAGTAACCTACGGCTCAAATAAAGAAGTATGATGGAAAGGGAAGATTTCTGAAAGAGCGATAGACGGGAAGGGATGCAGGGAATGTGAAAAGGAATATCAGAGTGTGTTCCCGCAATTAGCAGTTGGTTACTATGCGGCGAAGAAAGGTCTGAAAGTATTGTTTCACTCTGATACAGCCCTTGGAATCCCGCTTGAAATCTATGCGATAATTCCCTTACAGGAGAAGCCTTTGCCAATTTCCAGGTTTCTGCATTCAGGGCTTGTTGTGCGTCAAATTATTCCACCGCCCTATGCACGCTTATTCCAAATCAATAGGAAGAGGTGAGCTTTTATGGCTCAAAAACGTATCAAACGTACCGATCAGGAATGGTTCGAGCTGACCAAGGACTGTAAAACCAGCAGAATGAAAAATGGTTGGAATGGGCGATTGAGTTACAAAGCCTGGCTCAGGCAGGATTGATCTGTGGAAAAGATGCTTATGATAGGGAGTGATATGAGTGGATAAGGGATATTTCTGCTGAAATATGATCATATAAAACAGACATTTCCGTTGAAAAAGCAAAAAATTTGTTTTACAATAAAATCGGATACTAAACAACAAAACTTGATACAAGAGCGGCTGTATTTGAACATGAGAAAATACTTTTAGTAAAAGAGAATTGCTTACGGCGTATGCAAAATTTTTGTTTTATGTTCTGTTATGGGCGGGGAATTTGAAAAAAAACATTGAAACAACGGAATTCCGTTATTTTAATAAAGCTGAATTACCAGAACTTGCAACAGAAAAGAATACAAAAGAGCAAATTGAAATGTGCTTTAATGCATATTACAACAAAAACTGGATAGCCGAATTTGATTGAAAGAAGGATAGATATGCAATATAAACAAATTGTATTTGATGTTGACGGAACTTTAATTGATACAGAATATGCAGTACTCCACTCTTTACAAGATACCGTGAAATACATGACAGGTACAAAGCCCAAAATTGAAAAGCTTATTTTTGCATTAGGAATTACAGGTGAAGATGCATTACGGCAACTTGGAATGGCGGATATTCCTTTTGTGTTATCGTTGTGGGATAAGAATATGGAGAAATATGCCAGCCGGGTTCAGGTGTTTGACAATATTAACAACTTACTTGAACAATTGACATCATGTGGGTATGAACTTGGGATTGTTACATCAAAAACTAAGAAAGAATTCATGTGTGATTTTAGTGTATTTGGAATTGACAATTATTTCAAAACGATTGTGTGTGCAGATGATACAAACGAGCATAAACCAAATCCTGCTCCAATATTAAAATATATGGAATTGGTGCAGTGTGATAAAAAGGAATTATTATATATTGGCGATAGTGTCTATGATATGGAATGTGCTATGAGAGCAGGAATTGACTTTGCATTAGCAGGATGGGGGCAAAAAGAAAATCTGAATACGCCTATTTCCTATTTAACACCGCTTGATGCTATACAGCATTTGTGTAGTTAGGATAAATTCTTGTTTGTGATAATAAAAGCATATAATCCCACAGTTGCATATCCCCAATAAGCCACAGAGGAGGGACAGGACAGGTATTCCCAGTATTACGGCAGATAGAGGAATCGTGGTGGGCCACTAAATGATAAAAAAATGAGTGGAGGCAAAAGAGATATTGATGAAAAAAGCAGGATTTTTGTTGGCACTGATATGTATTCTGCCATTAACAGGATGTGGAATGATAGCCAGCGCAGAGGAAGAAAGTTTACTGCCAGATATGGAAGAAAATACCGTGTCAGTAAACTTTGATGATGTGGCAAAGTGAACCGGCTGAACAATACTGTGATCATCTAGTACAGTTTACAGAAAGTATGTTCACAGATGAAGAAGGGATTGAATCGGCAGATGCAACAGTATCCTACGATGAAGGAACAGAGCGGTATTCAATCGAATTATCGTTAAAGACGAATGATAAGGTGGACAGCGAGAAAATTGAAGACTATAAAATTTATCTGAGCAATATGTATGCGGATGTGGTTTTGATGGGAGACAATTAAAATTGAAAGGTAAGATAGTATGAATCAAAGAGAGAATGTAACAGAGCAACTGAAAGAACTTCTTGATATGTATGAGTTCAGTATGGATACACTTTCGAAATATTTGCGGTTGCCCGTGGAGCGGATAAGGAAACTGTCTGAGGGGGATGTTGGCTTTTTGCCAGAAGATCCTATATACCGTTTCAACATATTTAATAAGATTACGTTCCTTTATCTTAGTGCTGTGGAGGATAAGGACTTAAAGTTATGCGCATTCTTGAAAGTGCTTGTTTCCTATCATGGCCTGTCTAAACGGGCAGTGGCGAAAATGGCAGGGGTAGAGGTAAAGGATATTGAGAGGATGTTATCAAATCCACCCAAGAAAGTGCCAGAAGATATAAAATACAAAGTTGCAGTTACAGTTATGTCATTACGATTTTTCTTGAAAGACTGCGAACAAGAAAATATAAACTGTTAGTTGGTCTTTCGGACGGCATATCCCCGACAAGCCGCAGAGGGTGGACAGGCATCCTCGTCTTTCAGGTAGATTGGGGAGTCGGGGTGCAGGGGCAGTTTTACAGATTAACTTTTTGGAGGGGATAGCGGACGTTCCGGATGCGTTACAGTTTGCGGCCGGTCAGGCCGTGAACTGCAACGGCATTGGAAACAGCGGAGTGATTAACGCAAATCCTTTATAGCATTATTCGACATGACGCGCTATAACTCTCTTAGTCAGATTAGAGCAGGTAGGGATAGTCTGCGGTTGTCCTTTCTGGAAACGGAAAGGAAGTCGGTATGAATACGTTAGAAGCGCTTACGTTGATGCTGGTGATTTTTGCAGCCTTGACATACATAGACAATAAACACAACCGCAAGTAACGGAAAAGGCTATCTTCTACTGCCATAGAGGATAGCCTTGTAATACGTTTGCTCTTTAAACTGATTATTGTTTCCGATTGAACAACCGTCGGACGTGCTTGAATCCTTCGGCTTCTAAGATGATTATAAACCAACACTGCGGATTTTGCAGGAGGGTTTAGGGAACGGGGTGCTTCGGCACTCCTATTTTTTGCGGTTTTTAGACTATATCATATGGCATTGGATATAATCGGAAGCAAATTAAATATAAAGCTCATTCCCTTTCCTTGCTGAACAGGCTTTTTTCATTGCCAATGCCGCAACAGAAACCATAGCCCCATTTACTTTACGGGATGACTGCGGGCATTGTACAACACAGCGCATACAGGAAATACATTTTTTACTGTCCGTAACTTTTGGACTTTCTTTGCTGATTGCCTGTGCAGGGCACTGTCTGGCGCAAAGACCACAGTCTGTGCAGTTATTGTCCGCTTTGGGTACTAAGCCGATTCCAGCCGCTTTCTTGTAGGGGCGGTTTCCCGGAATCTGCGGTGTGGAAAGACTGGTCAGATTATTGTTTATTTTCTCTAATATTTTTTTCGCAAAGCTGCTTAATTCTTTTTTATCCTTAGTGTCCGGTCTGCCTGCAGCGTACTGGTGCATAATAGAATGTTCCGCGATGGCGGCAATGGCAGCAATTACCTGAAAGCCGCTTTTTTCAACAGCATCGCTTAATTCAATCAGGGTATCCTCATATGCCCTGTTACCATATACGCAGACAATTACACAGGGGGTATGACTGCCATGAATATTTGAGATTCTCTGAGTGGCAAGGCTTGGAACACGTCCGCCAAAAGACGGAGCTGCAATAAGCGCAATATCATCTTTTTCAAAACTAAGCGAGGAATAATCGGTTTCTGCATTGGACAAATCAATTTCATTTACAGGCAGTCCCCATGTATTTGTTATGGTATCTGCAACCTTTTTCGTTCCTCCTGTCGGGCTAAAAATAATCTGTGAAACTTTCATGCCTGTTCATTCTGTAAATCTAAAATTTACACCATTATAACAGGCACATGGTGTAGTGTCAAGATTTACAGCAATAAAAATATGTGCTACAATCTAACGTGGAAAGGAGTAATATCATGCATATCAGTACAAAATGTTCGGTTGCGATTCATTGCCTTATTTTTATTTATGAATATGGGGATAAGCAGAAGGTAACCAGTGAACTTCTGGCGTTATCAACCGGGATCAATCCTGTCACAATCCGCAATATTATAAGTTCATTGAAAAAGGATGGCATAATATCTGTGAAATTCGGGACAGGCGGAACAACACTGAACTGTCCGCCGGATGAAGTGACCTTATACCGTATATGTAAAGCGATAGAGCCAGCCTTTAGTTCCAAACTTATAGGCATTCATTCACTGCCTTCGCAGCTATGCCCCATAGGAAAAAATATCCATAATGTATTGGACTGCTCTTATGAGAAAATAAGAAATGACCTATGCCAAAGTTTAGAAAGCATCACATTAGGAAACATCATATCCGATTATCACCGCATTGAGCATAAGCCAGATTAATACTTATGCCAAAAGGATATTGAGATAAAATGTAGGGAGTGGGTGGGATTCCGCCGCCTTCGGCATTGTGGGAAAATTCAAAAGTTTAGATTTTACCACCAATGCCGACTACTACGGAATCCCTCTCATTCTTTTTTATGTCAAAAGCACAAGATAGAAAAATTCACAGCCGTATGCTAAAATGATTCAGAAAACGACAAAAAAGGCTTCCCAACTAATGGTTGAATCTCCCCAAACCAACCGTTGGTTCATGTGAAAAACATACAGTTAGATGTATCGTTCAAGGCGAAAGGAGAAAAAATGATGAATCAGACAGAGATTGGAAAATTTATTGCCAAATGTCGGAAAGAGAAAAAACTAACTCAAGCACAGTTGGCAGAAAAACTGAACATTACAGATAGGGCAGTATCCAAATGGGAAACAGGAGTTTCCCAAAGTTAAAGATACCACATCAATCCCACGCGGACTTTTGCTCAACCGATACAGCCGGAGGGCTGGATAACAAGAAAAGGCGGTATGCGCCCCGTGG
>CAJSZT010000084.1:0-13598 GCA_910573785.1 Lachnospiraceae bacterium
GTAGTTTTAGGGACTTTTGGGAAAAGTGACACATTACACAAATGTGCATACCGTTAAAGCCTGTATTTTCAAGGCATAAAGGGGATGGGGTACAGATTACCGACGAGCCCACCGGGAGCTTTGACGCCAGGACCAGCCAGAATGTGGCGGGGCTCCTGAAAATGACGGCGGAAACATTTCACCAGACCCTGATCATGATTACACATAACCAGGAGCTTGCCCAGCTTGCGGACCGGATGTTGCGCCTGCGGGACGGGAGGATTGTGGACGAATAGCGAATACAAAATGGAGCGTTCCGTAAAAAGCGGGACGCTTTTTTCTGCTGTTCCCGGAATTGGCCGGATGACTTGCAGCAAGTGTATGGCACCGTCTAAACAACATTTATGCAACGTTACAAAAATGTACCTTTTCTGTACCTTCACTGTAACATTGGGATGTTATGATATCAGTCAGTAAGAACAATTATGAAATCACATACATCGGAGGTAAAGACCCATGAGAGAAATGTTGAAAACCCTCAACCGCCGCAGCTTTGCGGCCAACAGGCTGCAGAACCTGATCGCGGTGCTGGCCATCGCTTTGACTGCGGTTTTATTTACATCGGTCACGACGATCGGCATGGGAGTATCGGAATCCATGGCTGTCACCATGCAGATGCAGAAGGGCAGCAAGTCGGACGGCGATTTTCGAAATATGACGGCCGAGCAGTTTGAAATGCTGCAGCAGGCGGATTTTGTGGAGTCCGCCGGGCTGAGGATGCCGATCACCTTTTTGTCAAATACAAAACGCCACAATGTGGAATTTGAGGTGCGGGATCAGGTTCAGGCGGATCTGACATTCAGCAGCCCCACCCATGGCAGGGCGCCGGAAGCGGAAAACGAGATCGTGGCCTCGGATCTGGCGCTGATGGATTTGGGCGCAGAGCCGGAGACGGGCGCGGAGGTGGAGATTGATTTTACAGTCCGGGGAGAGGAATACCATCTCACAATGGTGGTATCCGGATGGTATGAAGCCATAGGCGACCAGATGAGCACGATGTGGGCGGGAACGGCATTTCGGGACGCCCATCCGGAGATTTTCCGGTTCACCTATGACCAGGACAGAGAACTGGCAGGAACATATTTTTCTGATTTTACCGCAGACAGCGCAGTTGGGCTGCAGGATAAGATGGAACAGTTTGCCGTCCAGATGGGCGGCGACCCGTATGATATCAATGCGGACAATTCCCTTCCGGCGGTGGTCAATACCGTGACCAATCCGATTCCGGATATGGAACTCATTGCCATGGCAGCCGTGCTCGTCGTTTTGTTTACATTCTGCGGCTATCTTCTGATCTACAATGTATTTGACATTGCGGTGATGAAGGAAATCCGCCGCTACGGGCTTTACCGCACCATCGGGATGAGCAGGAAGCAGGTAAAGGGACTGATCAACCGGCAGGCATTCTGGCTGTCCTGCACGGGAATCCCGCTGGGGGAGGTGATCGGTTTCTTTGTGGGAAAATCGGCGCTGCCGATGATTATGGGGCTTATGTCGATTGAGTACAGCAATGTTGCCATAGAAGTATCCCCTTCGCCGTTCATTTTCCTGGGGGCTGCATTGTTTACGGCGTTGACAGTGATTTTGAGCACCCGCAAACCGGTTCGGATCGCGGCCAATATTCCTCCGGTGGAGGCATTTCGGTATGTGGAAAACAATGTGGGAAACGGCTCCAAAAAGCGCGGAAAAAAAGCAGCGGCCCGGAAACAGTCCATGCCCGGCGCAGATCTTTCACATCTTGCATGGTTTAATCTGGGGAGAAATAAACGCCGCAGCGCATTTATCGTCATATCCCTGACCCTTTGCGTGACATTGCTCAACTGCGTCGGAACGGCGGCCGGCAGCATGGATGTGGAAAAACAGGTAGACTTTATGATACGGACGGATTTTGCCGTGACCGGTGCGGAAACCGGAAATATTTTGAAAGGCTTCCGGTTCCGGGAGAACGCGGTGGAGCCGTCGGTGATGGCGGCAATCGAGTCTCAGCCCGGGGTGAAGGATGCCGTGCCTGTCTATAAAAATACGGCGGAAGATACAAATGTGACTTATGAATTTGGCAGGGATATTTCGGCTGAGGAATATATTCATGAAGAAACAGAGATTCCGTTTCGCTGTGACAAAGAGGGCTTCACCTTCGGACTTGGGGATGACGGGCGGCCGCTCTGCAACGTTTACGGGATGGAGGAAAGTACGGTTGCCCGGATGGATCTGCGGGAGGGGGAGACCGACGCCAGCGCCCTCTATGAGAAAATGATGCGCGGGGAGGGGATTCTGGCAGGGATAAATACCGACCGGGCGGATATGTCCCTGATGGAGGATTTTGATTTCATCCAGGTGGGCGACATGATCACGGTTTACAAGGACGGACAGAAGGCGATGGAACTGCCTGTATTGGCGAAGGCCGCTCTGAACGGGGATGACCAGGAAATCGGCGTTTCCGTTAACGGGCCGACTAAGGTTGGCGGAGACGGGCTGTTCCTGTATTTGCCGACGGACATTTTTAAGGAACTGTATGACGAACCTGTAATTTATAAATACGCCTTTGATGTAGAAGAGGGGGAACAGGAGCATATGACTGCGTTTTTGGAAGATTATGTGAAAAATAATTCCGATGTCTATTACATTTCTTCCCAGTCCGCCCGTGAACATGCGGAAAATTTCCGAATGGTGATCCGGCTCGTAGGCGGGCTGGTGGGTGTGATCTTTGGATTTGCCGGCGTGCTGAACCTGATCAATACGCTGGTCACCACGATCCTGGCCCGCCGCCGTGAGTTTGCTGTCATGCAGAGCATCGGTATGACGGAGCGGCAGCTTACAAAAATGATGGTGTACGAAGGCATGTTTTATGCGGGAGGGGCGTGTGCCCTGGGGATCGTGCTGGGAGCAATTCTGGATCTGACGCTGGTGAGGGGAATGCTTGGAAAAATGTGGCAGTTTACGTTTCATTTTACGCTGCTGCCTGCGCTGCTCGTAAGCGCCCTGCTGTTGGTTCTGTCAACGGCGGTGCCGGTTCTGGCGCTTCGGTTCTTCTATAAGGAAAGTATTGTGGAGCAGCTTCGGGTGGCGGAGTGATTGATTACCGCAAAGCAACGAGCCAAGCAGCCATGCCTGCATGGATATTTGACCTCAGTCATTTGAAAATCATCAAACAGTGTTTTGCAACATCGTATAAAATTATGATTAGGAATAACAGGAGGATATTTGATATGAAATGTATTTTAAAAGCAACGGGTCTGAAAAAATATTATGGGGAAGGGGAGACGCAGGTGCGGGCTTTGGACGGTATTGACCTGGAGATTGAGCAGGGCAGGTTTACCGCCATTATCGGAACATCCGGCAGCGGAAAATCGACCCTTCTGAATATGCTTGGCGGGCTGGATACGCCCACGGAGGGCAGCATCCGGATCGGCAATACGGAGCTGGCCGGGCTGAACAGCGAGCAGGCGACGGTATTTCGGCGGAAACAGATCGGATTTATTTTTCAGAATTACAACCTGATCCCTGTGCTGACCGTTTGGGAAAATATCGTGTTTCCGATTTCGCTGGATGGGCGGGAGCCGGATCAGAAGTTTATCATGCAGATTGTGGAAATGCTGGGACTGGAAAGCAAGCTGGACAGCCTGCCCAACAACCTGTCCGGCGGGCAGCAGCAGCGGGTGGCCATCGCCCGGGCCCTGGCCTCCAAGCCGTCCATCATCCTTGCGGATGAGCCTACCGGGAATCTGGATTCCAAGACCAGCGACGATGTGATCGGGCTGCTCAAGATGACCGGAAGCGAATTTTGCCAGACCATTGTTATGATCACCCATAACCCGGAGATTGCGCAGATGGCGGATCGGGTGGTGCGGATTGAGGATGGGAAGATTGCGGTGTGATAGCTGCAGGTCATCGATATATTCCCGTTTCTTTTACGGAGTGTTATCTTGCTTCGGGACAGCTTCTGCCGATAAAAATTCCAGCTGTGCTTAGCAGGAGCTATTGTCTGGTGTATCATAATTATTTCACATTGATTGCCGGAATTACCCTTCCAAGGGGGCGGGCTTTTTTTAACGGTTCAGATAGTTGGATAATAAATAAGGACACAGTGATACCTCTCAATGCTTTTAAGCATTTGATACCGCCATATCCTTGAAAAAGGGTGACTTTAACACACCCTCCATATATTCGATTTTTCGCAAAGAAAAACGGCGGCTTTGATTTTATTCAAAACCGCCATTAGGCTATCTTTATTCTGTCGGGCGCATGAAAACTTTGCCGCCGAACAACGGTTTTTTTATTTTCCGTTGGGCGGTTTTATCATTTTACTGCAACAGTTCATTTTGTAAAAATTTTTTGATATAAGGTGTGCTTTCTTCGGTTATAGAAGGCATGAACGCCATATATCTACATTTTTGATAGCGTTCCTTATCCATAATGAAGTCATATCCCATAACACATTTAGGATTGCAGTCATTAGGATTCACAAGGCGTTTGCAGACAGATGCTTTTGCAATTTCTTTTTTCATCTTTGCCGGAAGCGTATCTAAAAACCCCATGTACTCATTAAGATGCTGTGGGAAAATTCTAATCTTTATTCCCGTTTTTCTGCAAACGAAAGTAGCTAATGTCCTTTTTGTATCCCGAAAAAGATAGGAAACAGTAAAGCCGCTTTTAGCTGTTTTGATTTCACGTTTGCAGTTGCTATCCAGAAGAAAATGATTTATATCTTCTACAAAATTTCTGCTTGCACCGATAGTCTCTAAAAATTCATCATAATTTTTGTCTATCATGTTGTAACCTCATATTTTTCTGATTGGCAGCCAAACTTCATATTGCATATTATTGGGGTCAGGGTTTAGATAAACCTCTATATCAGGAGCATTGGCAAATTCAAATCCAGAGGTTGGAAGCCATTCTGTTATGATGCGTTGTTCCAATTCTTGAATGGATATCCCTGTACCAGTTCCGCTAAAAATAGCCCATGTACAAGCAGGAACAACATATTCATCTAAGGAATTGTCGATTTCAGCGGAGGAAGATACCGCTATAAAATATTGCCAGTCCTCTTCGTCAATGCACACGCTTACACCCAAGACACCCATAGGCTGATTATTCATAAGCGGTGCAATTTTTTCTAATGTGCCGTTTACAGCTGCATTTTGCCACATTTGCGGTACGGCTGCGAAATTGTTTTCTATTTCTTTATCCAGCGGATGAGATACTCCCACAATGCGAAAGGCTGCTTTTTCTTCAATGCGATAATTCAATTCCTCTACTCCTTTTACAGTTATTTTAAAGCTGATAGGGGGATAAGACTTCATAGGAACGCCTCCTTTCTTTGCCATTGATGGCGCTATGCCATGCACATTTTGAAATGCCCTATTAAATGCAGTCGGGGAAGAATACCCATATTTCATACCAATATCAATAATTTTTTCAGTTCCGCTTTGCAGGTCAATAGCGGCTAAAGACATTCGCCTGCGACGGATATATTCCGAAAGCGGAATACCAGCCATATATGCAAACATTCTTTGAAAGTGGTATGTAGAGCAACATGCTATGCGCGCAAGTTCATCATAACTTATTTCTTCTGCAAGGTGTTCCTCAATATAAGAAATTGTTTTATTCAGTTTTTCTATCCATTCCATTTTTTTACTCCTTTCCAGTGACAATTATATTTCTTTGGATTGATTATTTCCTCTCTTTTCATGCACAAAAAAGAGAGTGTCAGAAGTTTATATTTGCTTTTTTTGCTTGAGTGCATAAATCACGGACTTTTAATGTATATAATTTATCATCTTTGATAAAGTGTGTACCGCATTGCCTAAACTCAAAGTGTACATTATGGAAAATACATTGCTCCCGGATCTGTAATACCCAGTCATAGTCAAGCGGCCTTGCGTTTTTATCAGATTCTCCGCCGACAACAACTAATTCTATATCGTGCAAATATGCAGAGAGATTGACGTTCTCAATCAATGGCTGGCAAATAATATTTTTATGCCTAATAGGAAGGCTGGAAAAAATGTCTAATCGGTAATCGGCATTTTCTTGATTTTCAACCGTACAGCCAACCGTAACATTTTCGTACCCACTTTCCCAATCATGCGGAACACAATCCAAAAATCTTTCAATTCTTTTTGTCAGAAAGAGAAAATGTAAGTCGGAGCGTTCCCGTATCATTTCCCAGCATTCAGTACGCCATTTATCTGCGTCCTCTATCAAGAAGTCTGATGAAAAACATACATAAACCATTTGCCCCGATTTTATTTTGTAAGTTCCATTTTTGTTTTTTTCAATAGGGTCATAAAATTTTTCGGTTTGCTTAATAATGTTTGTGTCAATTCCCTTTTTATAATCTCCCTTATGTATGTAGCAAAATTTGCAGCCTGTACTGTAACGATGACAGCCACGCCAAGGATTCCATATCGCCATTTTTATCCTCCAATCTACTATTCTATATAATTTTATACGGATTTAGATAAAAGTGCAACTATGTGAATAAGAAATAAAATACTACATTATATCAAATTTCATTACATTTTCATAAGTCAACCCGAAATGTACAATGATATAGGGTGATATGAGAATGAACCAAGATGAAGACGATTTGATTTTCACGGTTTAGGGCTGGCTATCAAGCAGGCCCGAGAGGAACGGGGCTGGACGCAGGCCTACCTTGCGGAATTAGTCGGAAAGACTGATCGCGCGATTATGAGCATTGAAAATAAGGGGCAGCACCCCAGTTTTAATTTATTCTTCCAGCTTGTCACAATGTTTGATATTTCCGTAGACCAGTTTTTCTACACGGAAGGGCATAGAGGCGAGGACAGTTGCCGAAAGTCTATTGATGTAATGCTGAACACCATGAACGAGAAGGGACTCGTAGTTATGAAAGCGACAGCCGAAGGCTTGAAAAAAGCCAGAGAAACGGAGGTTTCCGAGTAGCTATTTTGTACTAACATAATAAATTGATTTTTTGAAAAACTCTCAACGTCCTCTTCCTTACTTTTGCAAAGAATAATGCCAACGCTGGGATTTTCGTGGGGCTTCTTTACATCCCGGTCTAACGCTTCAAGATAAAACTGCATTTTTCCCAAGTATTCCGGTTTGAAATTTTCTTTTGCTTTATACTTTTCCCGAGAGGCCAGCTTCAAATAGAATAATCTCTCTGCATCCGATTTTGTCTTTGGGCAAGAACGTCCCCAGCCATCCTGCACGGCCTTGTTGGAAACAAATTCTCCAATTCCCCAATAAAGGTCAATCATTGTGGCATTCACTTGATAGGAAGCTTTCCGGCGGGCATCTGCTATCATTTGCAGAATGGCATTAAAATCACTTTGATAGTTTTATACAAAAATGAAGATAAAAATTTTGATAGTTTTCACAAAAAAATTGATATAGATATAAATGGTAATATATTTATATAAAAATGTAACTTTTGTGAAATCAGGGTATATGTTGGGCACACTGCTTCATTTACAGCAGAGTGCCCTTTTATTATAATTTTAACTGGTTTTAGAGGTTACAGAAGAGAAAATGCAGGCCCGGGATGTATTTCTATTTGTGACCGTAAAAAATGGGTCAGGCAGATATGATCTGTAAAGGGTATATCTATCTGATAAAAAATAAAGGAGTGGAGTTATGATAAAATTATCGCGTATTAAAGTGGCGGTTTTGATGCTGATCTTGTTGTTGTCGCTCACCGGATGTGGAAAAACCGCAGATGGAAAGACACATCTCACTTTTCAGATCTGGGATGCATACCAATCAGCTTTTGTATTACGCGGATTTCGGTATGTTGGCTGATGTGACAGATCTTTATGACGATGTAGAGTCGGATTATTATGAAAAACATTTTTCGGAGATTTCCCGCAGAAATGCCAGTGGAAGTGACGGTCATCTATATGGTGTACCGAAAGATAAGGATAATGGTCTTCTGGTGTATAATAAGGAAATGTTTGATGCGGCCGGGATTTCTTACCCCACCGAAGAATGGACTTGGGAAGATCTGGCCAAGCTGCCGAAATGTGCGGATCCAATAGAGGACAGTGAAAGCCTGGATCAGGATGGACGTGCTACTATGTCCAATGGCTTGTGCTATTCAACCTCGGCCCGCGGCAAAAATCGTGAGGCTGCCCTGGATGTGATCAAGTTTTTTGGTACGGAAGAGGCACAGCGGATCCAGGGAGAAAATGGTGCTGCTATCCCTGCTTATATTGGCTGTGAAGAGACCTGGCGCGCCGCATTTGATTCCTACGATGAAAAGCTGGATCTGGATGTTATTTTCGATCAGTTCGATTATGCGGTGCAGGCCGTTTATAATTCTGCCAGCCCGAAATGGAAGAGCCAGGTAATAGACGAATTGACCAGAATCTATTCCGGCAACCAGGATCTTATGGCCGGTCTGGAGAATATGGAACGTATTGTCAATACAGAAACCGCTAAGAAATTAGAAAAGTAGTAGGAGGAATTTTTATGAACAATAAATTATCTGCCGCAGCCCGGCGGGAAGAAAACTGGGGCTGGTTTATGGTAGCGCCTACGATCATAGGTCTGGTCGTTTTAAATTTGTGGCCTTTTGTACAGACATTGTATGCAAGCTTTTGTGAGCACGAAGGCTTTGGGCATTACAAGTTCATAGGCCTGCAAAATTATGTAGATATGTTTACGAATGCGGAGTTCTGGAAAGCAACCTGGAATACCATCTACTTTTGTATATTGACGGTACCTGTGGGAATTGCGTTGGCGCTGCTGATTGCTATGCTGTTGAACGCAAATGTGAGGTTTAAAGGAGGCTTTCGTACGATTTTTTTCCTGCCTCTGGTCTGTGCCCCGGCAGCCGTTGCCATGGTGTGGCGTTGGATCTTCAACGGTGAGTATGGTATTCTTAACCAGATACTGGGGGTAAAGATTCAATGGATTACGGACCCGAAAACGGCTGTACTGGCTGTTGCCATTGTGTCCGTCTGGAGCAGTATCGGTTATGACGCGGTTCTTCTCCTTGCCGGACTGCAGAATATTCCAAAGTCGCTTTATGAGGCAAACAGCATTGACGGCGCAGGAAAAGTTCAGCAGTTTTTTTCCATTACGCTGCCGATGGTTTCCCCGACTTTGTTTTCTGTACTGATCATGCGTCTGATGGCTTCCATGAAAATTTATGACCTCATTTACATGATGGCAGATGAGACCAATCCGGCTCTGACAGATATGCAGAGTCTGATGTACCTGTTCTACCGCTCCTCTTTTGTAGCAGGAGACAGAGGGTATGGTTCCGCTATCGTGATCTGGACTGTTGGATTGATACTTCTTGTGACCTTGGTACAATTCCAGGGGCAAAAGAAATGGGTTACATATGATATTTAATATGATGGAGGTATTGGAATGAAAAATACAAATTCTTTGAAGCGCTCCTATATGATCAATAAGGCTCTTACTTATTTCTTCCTGATCCTGGGCGCGGTTACTATGATCTTTCCTTTTTTGTGGATGATCCTTACCAGTTCCAAGACGGTTCCTGAAAGTATGCTGATTCCGCCGACTTTTTTTCCAAAGCAGCTCATGCTGGATAATTTTAAAGAAGCGATCGCCAGTCTGCCGTTTGCCAATCTATATTGGAACACGATACTGATGGTATTTTTCCGGGTGGTATGCGCCGTTTTATTCAGTTCTATGGCGGGATATGCATTTGCCAAGCTGAAATTCAGAGGCAAGAATATTCTTTTTGGTATTGTACTGATCCAGATGTCTCTGCCAAGCCAGATTTTTATCATTCCTCAGTATCAGGTGGTTGCGAAAATGGGTATGGCTAATACTATATTTGCCTTGGTATTTCCTGGGCTGGTCAGTGCTTTCGGCGTGTTCTTTCTGCGTCAGGCATATATGAGCATTCCGAATGAGGTGGGTGAGGCCGCCTATTTGGACGGCTGCAACCAATGGCAGACATTTTATAAGATCATGTTTCCGCTGACGGGGACTTCCGTAGCAGCTCTGACCATTTTTACCGCGGTTTTCGCGTACGGCGACCTGATGTGGCCGCTGGTGGTAAATTCCGATCTCAAGATGATGACGCTGTCTTCAGGACTTTCCACGCTGCGCGGCCAGTTCACCACCAACTTCCCGGTGTTAATGGCCGGTTCTCTGTTGGCTATGCTGCCGATGGTGGTGCTATACCTGATCTTCCAACGTCAATTTGTGGAAGGGATTGCCGGTACCGGCGGAAAATAGGTGGGAACTTTTTGAAACAGGGCTGTGCGTTTGCCGCGCTGTCTGCAGGAAGATATAAAAGTTGTAATTGGATTTTTCATACCAGTCCCGGTATAAAACCAGCCGGGACTGGTTTTATACCAAATATTTATCAGGGGGTTTCATTATGATCGTACTTGACCAGGAAAACAAAATCTTTACACTGCATACGCAAAATACTACATATCAAATGAAAGTAGATCAATATCATGTTCTTGGTAAGCGATGAATAATCTGCCGGTTTTACATATTCTAAAATCTGTGGGATAATCTTTTTGACTGACAAGTGAAAGACGTGATTCAAGATTTGTTTATAATCAAGTTCTTAATCAACCGAAGTATATAAGAATCATAAGTTCAAAGCCGGAAAGCTCCATATCCGGGAACTATAAGCGAAATATAACTCTTTATCAGCGATTTTTGTTTTTTTCATCACAATTAAGGGGCAGCTATCACAGCGGTATCTGCCCCCGGTTCTCCGGTGTTTCTGTTTCCGTGTCCATCACCTTGGAACAACGTTCCTTTATAAAGTCGTTCCACGGCATCATGGCCTCCACACCTGCAGGCTCCTGTTTATAGTCCGGCATGTAAAGCAATAGTGTGTAAAGGTATTGGAACACGTTCAGGTTGTTTGCCTTTGCCGTTTCTACCAGGCTGTAGATGATAGCACTCGATCTCGCTCCATTCACGGTATCGTGGAAAAGGAAGTTCTTTCTCCCGGTCGCGTAGGATTTTGCGCATCGTTCCGCCCGGTTATTGGAGATCTCACATCTCCCATCCAGCAGGTAGTTACCCAGAAGCTCCTTATGGTTAGCCGCATAGTTCACTGCTTTTTCCAACAGGCTTCCGCCCAATGGCTCTACCGTTGCAAGCCAGGACCAGAAACTGTCCCAGACAGGGACTTCCAACTCCAGGCGTTTGTTCTTACGTTCCTCCGGAGACATGGCTTTTAGTGTCCGTTCTATACGAAAAAGTTTATTGCAATAGCAAAGTCCGATCTCTGCCGGGATCCTCTTGCCCTCCTTTGCTTTTTCCGGATCAGCCGCATCTTCCGGGATCTCTTCCGGTGAGTTGATGTCCAGCAGTTTTATCTTTTTTCGGCGGGCTGCCGGAACTGCTTCGAAGAAATATCTCCGGCAATGGGCAAGGCAGCATACCAGGATCACATTCTCTACACTGTTGTATCCGGTATAGCCATCGCATTCCAGCAGTCCGGAGAACCCTTCCAGAAAATTTTTCGCATAATTCCCTGCCCTCCCAGGCTGATAATCATAAAGGATGATAGACGGGAGGCCATCATTTCCTGTGAGATAGATCCACATATATGAGGTAGAAGCCGCCGCCCGCCCCTCCTCATGGAGAACCTGACAGACAGTCTCATCCGCATGGAGGAGGTCACGCTTGACAAGATATTCATGAAGCCGGTCATAAACAGGCTCGAAATAGGTCAGCGCGCATTTGATACACCAGTTAGAAGTCGTTTCCCTGGCAAGCGGGGCTCCCATTTGGAGCCAGTCCATTTCCTGACGGTAGAATGGCACCGAATTCAGGAACTTCTGATACATGACAAAAGCAGCCATAGACGGCGAAGCCGGGCTGTGTGCCAGCAAAGCAGTCGGTACCGGTGCCTTGACGATCGTGCCCGTATCTTCCTCACGGCAGACCGGACACGCAAGGACTTCCTGCATGTATTGGATCCGTTCTACCTTTGCGGGGGTGATCCGCAGTTCTTCACGCACAAACTGCCACGCGATGGTTTCCATCACAGTATCACAATCCGGGCAAAGCCTCTGGTCCTCCGGCATCGGGCAGCGTACTTCCCTGACCGGCAGGTTTTTGTAGAGTTCTTCCCGTTTGGCTTTCGGTTTACGGCGGGTATGGCTGCGGACAGTGGATTTCTCCGTCTGGTCTTCCTGCCCTGCTTCCTCATCCGGGACCCTGCCAGCGGCCCGTTCTCTGGAAGTACCAAAAAATTTCCTGCGGAATTCCTCAAGGGTTTCATTCAGGTTCGCAACCGTAATGTTCAGTTCCTGAATGGTTTTTTGGAGTTCCTGGATCTGTGCGTCCTTTTCTTCAATTGTTTTATACAGGAGTTCGATCAAATCGTCTTTATATTCCGCCACAGCCTATTCCGCCTCTCTGTTCTTGTTCCTTTTATTATAATGGAAAACATGGCAGTCCGCAAACAGGCCCGAATACGTCTATCGGCATTTTGACGAACTCCTGATGTGTGGATAACTGCCCAAAATGCAGACTTATCCACCATCTGACAGGATCGTTATCCACAAAAAAACTTCAACAGACGGCTATTTGTGGATAAGTTTCCGGAAAATCTGCGGTCTTGTGGATCGTGTTTCTTTTTCCGACTCTGAAAGGCCTGAAAAAGATTTTTAAATTCTCTCTTTTTCACAAATGCGGCTTAGAAATCCCGTTTTCCGGATGGACGCAATGCCCTGGGCTGGTCGATCGAGAGCCCTTCCATGAGCCAACGGTATTCCTGTCTGGTAAGCATCCTTGCCTCAGACGCGCAGCGCGGCCATTGAAAACGTCCGGAATCCAGCCTCATATAAAGCAGGACAAAACCGTTTTTATCATGATACAGTGCTTTGAGCCGGTCTGTCTTCCTGCCGCAGAAAAGATACAGTGTGTTTGCGTAAGGGTCCATCTGGTAAATATCCCGGATTATCGCCATGAGGCCATTGATGGAAAGCCTCATATCTGTACGCCCTGTTATCAGGCAGAGCTTTGATACTCCGGAAATATCGCCTAACACAGGCTGCGCAGCGCAAGAAGGGTATTTTCGATGGTTTCCTTCGCTGCATGATTAGAGATCCCAATCTGTGTCCCCTGGAAATCGAGCTGGATCACAGCCGTATTGGCAGCCCCAGGATCCGATGATGGGATCTTTTCCTGGCTGGCAAATAAACTTTTGGAAATATCCAGGCAGACAATTTCCTGCTTTTCACAGGGGAATGTCTGTGGGATCCTTTGCGGGATCGTATAGCCCTTCTGGCGGAGACGACGTGTATGGTAGTCAATAGCCTTTGCCGTTATCCCATGCTGTTCACACCAGATTTTGACTTTCAAGCTGCTGGTCTTACAATCCTTGATCAGATCGAACCATTCTTGATCTGTACGTTTGATACGTTTCTGAGCCATGAAAGCTCACCTCTTCCTACTTTATTTGGAGTAAGCGTGCATAGAGCAATCGAATGATTGGATAGCCAACATGCTCTGAATGCAAAAACCGGGAAATGGGGAGATGCTTCTCCAGTTAAAGAGATTATCGCACAGATTTCGGGACTTGTAAAAACGTTAGATTATTCATCGCTTAC
>CAJSZT010000085.1:0-12898 GCA_910573785.1 Lachnospiraceae bacterium
AGCAGTAGACATTCCCGTGTTTGTGCCGTCATGAGCCGCTACAGCTTCAAGATGCAGCACCTTATTTGTTAGTTCCTTGATGAGCGCGTCTCTTTCGGAAAGCATTTCCTCATAAGCGGCTTTCATTTTTTCTTTTGATTTTTCACATCTGGCCAGGGCATTGGTGAGGGAATGGCAGCGTTCCTGATAATCCTGTATCCTGTCTTTTAGATTTATGATTTCAGCGGACATTCGCTCCAGGCTGACACGTTTGCTGTTACTGTAGATCACGATAGCTGCTCCTTTGATTACTGGGATTCCAGTTTATTCCTGAGTTCCCTGTTCTCGATTTCCAGGCGTAATATTTCCTGTTTTAGCTCAGAAATCTTCATGCCTTTTAACCGGTTTAAAATTTCATCCTGTTCCGTCAGCTGTACGGTTTGATAAGGGCTATTTTTTCGGCATCGTCCGTCTGTTTTTCTGATCTCGCCGGTTTCCGGGTCAACCCTGCCGATCAATGTTCTTTTAGAACGGGATTGCTTTTTTTCGCTGTCCCAGTATGCTTTCGATTCATAAGCATAAGTAATTCCAGATCTTTTATCCGTTTGATAAACAATGCTCATGTAATATTCCTCCTCATATCGGTATGTGTTAATTATAACACATACCGATATGAAATGCAAGAAGAAAATCGCTAAAAACAACATTTTTTTCAGTGTTTTAGCGACTTTCTAAATAGAAATTTTCTTGTTATGTTTGTACTCAAAATTTCTAGTGGATAAGCCTTTGGTTTAAATCAACTGTGAATAGTAACAAAATTATTCTATTTTTTTCAAAAAACTCTTGACATACATGCTAAAATGTGCGGCCGTTTTTGCTGATAAAGATCAGCAAAAACGGCCCTTTTGTTTAAGGCGTATTTTTACACTTTCATTGCTTAAACAAAAGGAGGTCACATTTATGTTCAAACCCGAATTATGGCAGAGCCACAACGAGTATCGAACCCTGGTTACTAAGATCGGCCGCAGGCTCTCACGTAACAATCCCAAATATTCCTTTGACTCTTACGAAGAGGAATACCAGAAACTCCTAAACCTCAACCTGGACCCGCTCGCGCGGTTCATCCCGGACTTTTACTCCAACGGGGGGCGTCCCGCAACACATCAGGCCCAGATCCTGCGTTCCCTGATCCTTTTTGTATTGCTTTTTAATGAGACAAAAGCTCATACAAGCCTTACTCTATGGGTGAGGAAAGTTCTTCCAGAATCCATTTCTCTTACCGTCCTCATCGGCTGCGCGTCCACCGAAGAACTTCCGCCCCTCGGTTCCTATTATGATTTTATGAACCGCTTCTGGCTGGCGCCACGGGATAGTTATTCCAGATCCTCTCTGCTCCCCGCCGGCAAAAATGGCAAGAAACCAAAAAAGGAAATCGGGCCTGATGGCAAACTGACAGAACCGGAAGATCCTTCCTCCATTACTACCAGGGATATCGTCAACAGTATCCTGGATGGAAAACCCGCCTCCGAAAATCCGGAAGTGGCTCTTCAAAAGATCTTTTCCATCCTTGCCGTCTTCCCTTCCCTGCGCCTTGGACTGGTCGATTCCCACGACCTCACCGTCTCCGGTGATGGCACTGCCGTGGTTTCCCATGCCTCCCCTTACGGGCGACATCTTCCAACATGCGGACAGTCCTGCCCATACAGAGGCACCTGCGGACGCCATTATTCCGACCCTGATGCCGGCTGGGGATGGGACAGCGACAAAAAAACTTGGTATTTCGGACATACTTTGTATATGCTCTGTACCAGAAATAATACCCTGAAAATGGATCTGCCATTACTCATGAAATTTACGGATGCCAAACGCCATGACAGTAAAAATTTCCTCTACGCAATTGACGATTTCGGACGGAATACCCTGGGGCTTTCTCCCAAAAATATCTGTCTCGATTCTGCCCATGACAATATCCCTACTTATGAACTGCTGGAGCGATGGGATATGAATGCGCTGATTGACCTCAACAGCAGGACAAAAGCCTCCGAAAATACCCCTAAGGATATCACTTTCAACAAGGAAGGGCATCCAATCTGCAGGGCTGGACACGAAATGTGCTCCTGGGGAAATGATCCGGTCAAAGACGCGCGTAAATACCGATGTCCTTTGAAATGTAACCGTATTAAGGAATGCCCTTACGCCGCCGAATGCTCCCCTGGCAGCTACGGACGCACGGTCTACATAAAGAATAAAGGAGACCTCCGTTTCCAGCCGCGTATCCCCAGGGATTCCCAGCAATATAAGGATATTTACAAGGAGCGTACCGCCTGTGAACGCGTCAACGACCGCGTTCTCAATGACTATTGCCTGCAGAGCCTGAAAATACGCGGTAGGGATCATTTCTCATTCTGGAGTATGCTCATTGGCATCTGTATACACCTTGATGCCAGATATAAAGCGGCACACTTGTACGATGCCTGATCTATTATAAATGCCATAAACAAACCCTCTGCTTATCCTGTTAAAAAACGTATTTCTAACAGGCTTACTACTCTATGCCCTTTTTTCAGACCGCTTCTCCTGAATAATTTTAAAATGACCATTTTTTCTCTTCACTTGCTAAGCTCTTTCATACTGCTTTATTTTCTATTGCAGTTTCAGTGACTTTCCGAGACCACTCAGATATCCTGCGTCTGTTTCAGTTTTTGTGACATGACTGCTTGCTGACCTTTCGTTATTACACACTATCATATACCAGAGATTTATATTGATTTTATCGGAAAAAATGGTTATAATTGCAATTAATAAATTGCAAAACAAAGAACTAGAAGAACTCACAGAAATGTGGTAAAAAATAAATATTGGGCAGTGCGCTTATTTTTTTGACTAAATACTACTCAAATATAAAGTATTATACTTCTTTATATAAAATCTAATAATCTTATAGTACTAAGGGTAGAATAAAAGCAACATATATCGGGAATGAGGTGTAGGTTGCTTGTTAGATGAGAAGTATATTGCAAATCGTATTAAAGAGCTCTGTGATAAAAAACAGATGTCTATGTATGCTCTATCTAAAAAGACTGGTATCAGTCAGTCATCTTTATCAAATTTGATGAAAAGAGGAAGTACTCCTACTTTTTATACATTGGATAGAATCTGCGATGGATTGGGGATTACGTTACCACAATTTTTCTCGGAAGATATTGGACGATTGGAACTGTCTTCGGAGCAAAAGAAGGTGCTGGAAACATGGGAATCCTTGACGGATAAAGAGAAGGCGGCAGTTGAGATATATGTGAGAGGTATGAAGTTAAAGTAAAGTGACCTGAACGGGGGGCTTTTTGCGTATCTGCCAGAAGGGGCAGAATATGAAAAAGAGAATTATTGTAGTGTTAGCAGCGGCGTTGTTAATGACAATCGGGTGTTCGCAGACTGAAAAGCAGGAAGAGGGACATTCATCTATGGTTATTACGTCAGACAATGAGATTGTTTTGGCATACCGTGATTGGAAGGACGTGACAGAAGAGAGGAAATTATTAGAAGAGCAGACTAAAGATTCAATTGGTAGATTTTTAAACCGTGATAAAGAAGAACTGGAATTTAGTATGTTTTGTATGTTAGAGATGGATGGAATGACGATAGAGGTTATAGTGGATGAAGTGTCGTATACATTTACTTGCAGTATGCAGGGGGATATTATTAGTATGGGGAGGACTGATGGGGAGAGGTTTGGGGTGAGAGTAAAAGGTGAATAGATTTTTCAATGTTTATTGATTCGCGAATTTTGTTTATACTCATTTCATAAAGAAATCATTTGTTCAACTTAGATGGAAAGAATATATTTATCGCTTATTAAACAGGTGGACAAATATAGTTTGCGGAGATGTAAAGGGTTTTGGAAAATATGTAGATTAAAAAGCGGAGTAATCCAAAATAAAATTTTGAAGTTTATAGAAATATGTATTAGAACATATGATAAGGAGATGAAAGTGATGTATAATTACATAAATAATTATAAGGGGAGAACCGACTTGACTGATTTATATGGAAATAATGCATTATTACTTTACGCTTTACAATTGAGATATGATATTGAAGATATTATAGCTGTTGCATCGGAAGCATTAACAGACGGAAGTGATGATAAGAAATGTGATTTAATATATATTGATCGAGATGCGGGGTTTGCCGTTATAGCACAAGCTTATATGAAACAGAGTCCAGAAGAAAGTGATTTGGCAAAAGTAAATAAGGCTAGTGATTTAAATGTAGCTGCATCATGGATTTTTACAAGGAATATTGAAGATATACCAGCAAGGATTAAAGATTCTGTTAGTGAGTTACAAGATGCGATAAAAGAAGGGGATATCAATACTATTTATTTTTGGTATGTACACAACTTGAATGAAAAAAATAATCCAGAGGTTCAAGAAGAATTGAATACTGTTCAAATTGCAGCACAACAATTGGTCAACAATGTGGTAGGAGATAATTCTGTTAAAATTGTAGCATTAGAAGTAGGTAATAATACAATTGAAAGATGGTATAATAGTTCTAATAAACGCATTACAATCGAAGACGCAATTGAAGTAAAAGGGACAGGAAAAGCGTTTGAAATTAATGGAAATAAATGGAAAGCATGTGTTACAGCAGTAAAAGGTTCATGGGTACGCCATTTATATCTTACATATAAAGATGATCTCTTTTCGGGAAATCCAAGAAATTTTCTTGGGGCAGGAAAGAGAAAAAATAAAATTAATTTGGGGATTATGAAAACTGTAGAGAAACAACCAGAAAATTTTTGGGCATATAATAATGGTTTGACTGCATTAGTAAATGGGTATGATATAGATGATGATGTATTAAAAACGGTTCGTGGAATCACTATAATTAATGGAGCACAATCAACAGGAGCAATTGGAGCAGTGGAGAATTTTAGAGATGATTTTCTCATACCTATTCGATTTATTGTATGTAGCGATCCTAAAATAATTGAAGAAATTATTAATAACAATAATAAGCAAAATGAGATTTTACCATCAGATTTGCGAAGCAATGATAAACAGCAAGTGCGTTTGAGAAGAGAGTTTAAAAAATATCCACAATTATATTATAGTGGAGGTAGACGAGATAGCACAAGTGTCAGAAACAAGGAAGTGTTTGATCCGTATTTAGTAGCACAAACTTTAGTTGCTTTTCATGGAGACTGTGTTACAGCATATAATTCTAAAAAAGCTATATGGGATGAAGATAAGGAATACACGAATGTCTTTTCAGATCAACTTACAGTTGAACATATTATTTTTGTGTATTCTTTAGGAAGGGCAATTGATGAGTATAAGCTTAATTTAAAAGGAAAGAAAGAGCAGAGGACAGATGTAGAGGAAGAAGAACTTACATTTTTAAGCAAACGTGGTTCTAAAATGCTATTAATACAGGCTATAAGTAATTGTATGGAAAGTTTGTTGGGGGAAAAGATTCTTGATTTGTGGAGACTGATTTATAAGGATAATCAAGATTTTGATAAGTTAGTAGAAAGATGGAATAATATTATTGACATCCTTATTCCATTTCATGATATTTTAGAGCCGGCATTACAAGGCGGATTAAAAAATAGGGATACAGTGCGAAATGTTTGTAAGCAGTTAAGAGCAGTAGTGGCATCGTTAAGCCGAGTGTATATATCACAACTTAAGGAGTATGCAGAAACAATAAAAACAGAAATGTGATTTGTCTAAAAAAGAATAGTAAGTAAATTCCGTTTGGTAAAGAGTGAGTAATATATTATATAGTAGAGTGATAGGAGAAGAGATATGGAGTTCCCTAAACAGATAAAAGATATTGTTTATAAATTACTTCAGGAACCAACATTAGATCGATTTCGTGAATTTTTGAAGGGACAAACTGGAGAACATGATACTATAGATTTTAAGGATCAGTGGATTGAAAAACAGAAATTGGCAAAAGAAATGATTTCTATTGCTAATGTAGGTGGTGGTATAATTGTTTTTGGAATTCAAGAAAATGAAGACAAATCGTTTTCTTTTGATGGTGTTGAAAAGATTAAGGACAAGGCCATAGTTTCAAATGAGATTAAAAATTTAATATCGACAGATTTAAAATATGATATTTATGATTTTGTTTATGATTCATCGGAATATGAGAAGCTTAATCATCATAAATATCAAATGCTTGTAATTGAGGATAGTCCTAAGTTTTTGCCATTTATGTCCAAAAAGGATAGTGATGATTTAAAGAAAAATAGAATTTATGTACGAAGAGGCACAGCGATTGAAGAGGCTACACAGGAAGAAATCACAAAAATAGTTAAGAGGAGAATAGATGTAGAATATCCTGATTCTGGAAAGACATTAGAATTAGAAGAGCATTTAGAACAATTAGAAACATTATATGATAAGATTAAGCCTACAATAGGTCATTATGAGGGAGGAATGGGAGGAATCTCTGAATCGTTAGCAGATATGCTTAAACAAATGACTAAATCTTTCAACGGGAAATGGGTTAGTGAAAAAAATCCACTCTATCCAGATGAAAGTTATGAAGAGTTTTTAGCACGAATGATAGAAGCAAAGAAAAAGAAGATTGAGAGAATATTAGATTTAAGATAAATGAATTTGTGTGATAAATAATTTTTAATTATTAATCTAGGATTCGACCGTGTTGTAATGGGGGCATAAAGTAGAAAATGCTTGTATGAGATAAATATCTTCTTTGCTTGAAAAATAGTTTTTCTGTTATCAATACTGATAACAAAATGATAACAGAAGCCTATACACGCAGAATAATATGAATAATTAAAATAATTGAAAGACTCATAGATAAAACTGATAATAATATCTAAACAAAGTTGTTTTAATCTTATCGAGTTCGAGTAACGGATAAAATCCCGGAAATGCTGATAAAATGGGAATTTCCGGGATTACTTTATGCCTGTTGGCTCTAAAATGGCTCTAATTGTTTTCGGAAGCGTTATTCTCCGAGTAGTAATGGAACGCTTTTATGATATAGTCAGAAGCCCCCTCTCCATATTTGTTATCAGTCATGCTTTTGATATAATCGCTTGAATATGTGTCAATAAGAACATTGATATAGGGCTTACCGAGGGATACGTTGGTGCTATTTTCCTGTATAAGCTGCAATAGTTCGTGTACAATGGATTGCATTTTAGGGGAGGAAACATCTTCTGACAAATCGGCGGTTAGTCTGCCATACAGAATATCAGATTGTTTTCCAATTTTTTTCACTTCTTCCGTTAATTGTGTTTCCATGAGTTCAGAGAAATGCTCTAAATTATGTTTCATGGATTCGGTGTATTTTTCGATACTGCCGAATTGTTGAATAGCAAGTTTAGCTACCTCTGCTTCATCATCTTTAATTTTTTGAATAAACATATCAAAATTTTCAATGCTTCCCCAGTGCTTGATAACATCATCAGTGCTGTTATTTTTAAAATCCTCTAAAGCGGTAATGTAATCAGACAGGTCAAATTCTTTAAAACTCATACATTGTTCTCCTTTCTCTAAACGGCTAAGAAGCTGTATAAGTCTGTCTGTCCGGTTGCGCTTCAGTAAAAGCAACTCTTTTTGCCTTTTGAAAGCCTTAATTCTATCAAAGTCTGGTTTTTGCAGAATTTCTTTGATCTCTTTCAGCTTAAATCCCAATTCCTTAAAAAACAGGATTTGTTGTAGCTTCTGCAAGGCGTCATCACCATACAGGCGATAGCCGGATTCGGTCAATTCGCTTGGCTTTAACAATCCAATCTCGTCATAGTATTGTAATGTTCGTGTGCTTATGCCTGTTAATTTTGCAACTTGGCTTATGGTTTGCATTCTTATCAGCTCCTTAAATTTGTGAAGAAGCAAGACAGAGATTGCCGGCTTATATCTATTCTGCTCCTATGAGAAAAGAATACAGTATCACGTTACGTGGAAGTCAATACTTTTTGCTCAAAAATTTTTCATTCATTTTCGGGATATATTTTAACGGATATTCCCCGAACACCTTTTTTCACAATCTTGCTGTCATCAAGAATACTCTGTTTAACAGCGTCTAAATCCTTTGAGAGTGCTTCAATCGCCCGTTGGTGTTCTTCCTCTGACGAGAAGCGTTCCGTATCATTCAAAAGGTTCTCCTGCAATTCCCTTGCTTTCATGTATACGCCCAACTTATGATTGAGCAGGGAGTTCTTGAAGGATATTTTGATTGTAGCAGGATTGAAACTTCCGTCCTCGTATCTCTCTGCTTCAAAGTTCATATCTAATTGTTCGTCCATTTTCAAAATCAAAGACAATACATCTGACACTGTTTCTATATCAAAATCCATGAAAACATTGATACTGATACCCAAAGCATTTGCAATTTTTAGCAGTTGGTCGGGCTTGGGATTGCGGATGCCATACTCATACTTTTTAATTGTGGCGGAATTGATGCCGGAAAGCTGACCGAGCGTTTCCTGCGATATACCACGCAAATTCCGAAAGTGTTTAATCTTTTCCCCGGTAGTCATGCTAATACCTCCAATTTATGTGATTTTCGTTAGTGCTTAGTTCAATTCTATCACATCAGGACACATTTGTGTATAAAAAATTAAAATAAATACTTGACGTTCACAAAAGTGTACCGTATAATAGAAACACAAAGGTCACATATGTGTACCTAAAATAAAAAAGGAAAGGACAGGACTATATGGAGAATGGAAAGAAAATGTATGTAACGGCAGAGGAAGCGGCTGAAATGCTTGGTGTATCAACGGGTTATGCCTACAAGATTATCCGGGGGCTGAATGAGGAACTAAAAGCAAAGGGCTATCGGACAATCTGTGGCAAAGTCCCGACAAAATACTTTGAAGAAAAATTCTACGGTCTGACCGTAGCCATGTAGGAAAGGAGAGATTTTATGTCAGCGACAAGGGACGGAAAGATGTGGCGTTGCCAGTTCTATTATAAGGACTGGCAGGGCGTAAGCCACAAGAAGAACAAGAGGGGTTTTAAGACAAAAGCGGAAGCGGAACAGTGGGAACGTGACTTCCTGCAACAGCAGCAGAGGAATTTAGACATCAATTTTGAAAACTTCGTACAAATCTATTATGAGGATATGGAACACCGTCTGCGTGAAAATACCATGCGTACAAAGAAATTCATTATTGATTTGAAAATCATTCCGTATTTCAAGAAAAAGAACATGAATGAGATTAAGGCTTCCGACATTCGGGCGTGGCAAAATGCGCTGATGAAAAAAGGATATTCGGAAACGTATCTGAAAACGGTCAATAATCAGTTGTCGGCTATCTTTAATTATGCGGTTCGGTACTATGACTTGAAAGACAATCCATGCAGGAAAGCCGGGAGTATCGGAAAGAGCCACGCCGGAGAAAAGGAGTTTTGGACGAAGCAGGAGTTTAAGCAGTTTCTTGTGACTGTGGAGAATAAGCCGGAAACAAAAATGGCGTTCCTGCTCCTTTACTGGACGGGCATGAGGATTGGAGAATTACTTGCGCTTACCTACAACGATATTGACTTAGAGAAGCGCACTATTTCCGTAAACAAGTCCTATCAGCGGATAGAGGGCAGGGATATTATTACACCGCCCAAAACGCCAAAGAGCAAGCGTATTATAACGATACCGCCGTTTCTGACAGAGGAATTAAAAGAGTATACTTCGCACTTATACGGAATTATGGCAGATGAAAGAATGTTCCGTTTTACAAAATCCTATATGGAGCATGAGATTATCAGAGGTATCAAGGCTTCGGGAGTGAAAAGAATACGTTTGCATGATATTCGTCATTCCCACGCTTCGTTACTCGTGGAAATGGGTTTTACGCCATTAGCGATTGCGGAACGGTTGGGGCATGAGAAAATCGAAACAACATTAAATACCTATTCACATTTATATCCCAATAAGCAGGGAGAACTTGCAGATAAATTGGAGATGGAGAACAGCAGGGAGAAAGAAGAATGAGCGGAGTGCATAAATATCCGACAATCAGCTTTCGCATTTCCCCCAGAGAGAGGGAAGAAATCGAAGCAAGGATTTTGGCAAGCGGACTTTCTAAAAAAGATTATTTTGTCCGTTCCTGTATTTATAACCGGGTGTGCGTGGTCGGTAAAAAAGAACTGGTTTACCAGTTGGTAGAGGAACTAAAGATAATGCAGACCAATATCCGGGAAGTGACGGAACAGTTTGAAAAGACAGAGGTAGATTTAACGCCGGAGGGATTGGAAGATATGCGGAATGACTGTCTTGATATGCTGAAAGCTATCCTGTGGGTATTGGACGGAGCAAAATATTTGTGGCAGGGAAACACCAACGGAGAAGTAAAAAGCCCCGACAGCGGCAACTGTTAGGGCTGTGATAACTGGAAAACCTCTGTTATCAATCTCACAATATCAGTATAGCAGAGGTTTCTTCCGGCGACAACGATTTTTCAGAAATGGAGGGCATTATGGAAGAAACAAAAACAGAATTACAGTTGATTAAGTTATCGGAGAT
This sequence comes from Lachnospiraceae bacterium, assembly GCA_910573785.1. Taxonomy (GTDB): domain Bacteria; phylum Bacillota; class Clostridia; order Lachnospirales; family Lachnospiraceae; genus Schaedlerella. Next base: position 10,492 of record CAJSZT010000085.1, read on the forward strand.
ACAGTCGCAGGAAGTTTCTTGGCTGTGGTTTCCGTTTATTCCTTATGGCAAGCTGACAATCATACAAGGCGATCCGGGTGACGGAAAGACAACATTTATACTTAATATAGCGGCGAAGCTGTCTAAGGGAGAAAGTTTAGACAGTGGAATGAATTTTACAGAGCCTTTGAATGTTATCTATCAGAGTGCGGAGGACGGTCTTGCCGATACGGTAAAGCCCCGATTGGAACATGCGGGGGCAGACTGTGAGAAAATCTCGGTCATTGATGAAAAGATAAAATCTCTATCCATGATAGATGAACGGTTGGAGCAGGCTGTGATAAAGACGAGCGCAAAGCTGCTGATTTTAGACCCAATACAAGCCTATTTGGGCGGCGGTATGGATATGAACCGGGCAAACGAAGCAAGGGATATGACGAAGAAATTAGCGTCACTGGCAGAGAAATACCAGTGTGCGATTGTCCTTGTCGGGCATATGAACAAGGCGGCAGGAAATAAGGCGGCGTACCGGGGAATGGGTTCGATTGATTTTTTTGCAGTTGCTAGAAGCGTTCTCTTAGTAGGCAGGGTTGAGGGAGAAGAAAATATAAGGGCTGTGGTGCAGATTAAAAACAACCTTGCGGCGTTCGGACACTCGAAAGCATTTACACTGTCAGAGGACGGTTTTCAGTGGCTAGGAGATTATGAGATTACGGCTGATGAAGTGTTAGGCGGCATTGCTCCCAAAGCAAATAAAATGGAACAGGCGAAGCGTTTGCTTAGGGAACTGGCAGAAACAAATAATGCCATGCAGAGCAATGAGATTTTTAATCTAGCGGACGAACAGGGCATATCAAAACGGACACTGGAAAACGCAAAGAAAGAGTTAGGTGTCCGGGCGAAGCGGATAAACAATACATGGTATTGGGAATTGGATAAAATCAGACAGTGACGGACAGGAAAGGTAACAGCGCAACAATGCAGGGTATTAGAATTTTGCAGTCTTGGAATTGCGCTCTTGAAGATTGCAAGGTTGCAAAAATTATAGACATTGCAATGTTGCGGTGTTGGGAGAAAGCCGGAAAGCGGCGGTATCAAGGCGGCGAAAAGCCGCCCCGTCCGTAAGGACGGTATGCTGTCCAACGGACAGCTTGCCCCGGCAGGGCGCAAAGGCACTTTTGATAGAGCGTAGCCTGTCGAAAGTGCTTTTGCGTTACTTTCGCAGAAAGTAACAAAGGCTATGCGCCGTATCCGGCGCTCACTACCCGGTAAGGGAGAAAGGAAAATTTATTGAAGCGGACTATCAGCGTTATGACAGGGAAAGGCTCTGTCAACCATAACAGCAGAAAATTCCATGCAAAGAACACTGACCCAGAGCGGAGTTATCTCAACGTGGAATACTGCAACGAAAATATCAAAGACGTGTACCATGAATTGTTTGATGAAGCACTTGCCCGATATAATGAAAAGCAGACCAGAAGTGACCGCAGGATTGATGATTATTATGAGAAAATCTGCTCCGGCAAACAGGAGAAGCCATTTCACGAAATTATTTTACAAATCGGGAACAAAGATAATATGGGAGCAAAGACCGAGGACGGACAGCTTGCGGCAAAAATACTTGATGAATATATGCAGGATTTCCACCGACGCAATCCTACATTAAGGGTATTTTCGGCACATCTCCACATGGACGAAGCCACGCCACATCTGCATATAGATTTTATACCCTATACGACTGGAAGCAAGAGAGGGCTTGAAACAAGGGTATCATTAAAAAAGGCACTGGCAGAACTTGGATTTAAGGGCGGCACAAGGAGCGAAACGGAACGCAACCAGTGGGTGGCGGCAGAGAAAGAGCGGCTTGCGGAGATTATGTTACAGCATGGCATTGAGTGGGAGAAAAAGGGAACACATGAAAAGCATTTATCTGTTTTAGATTTTGAGAAGCAGGAGCGTCAGAAAGAAGTTGCGGAACTGGAGCAGACAATCTCCGGCAGTAAAGAGGAATTAGCCGGTCTTCTTCATCAGCAGATAGCGGCAGGACAGGAAACGGAACAGATACGGAAAGAGGGCGAAGCGATCCGACAGGAAGTATCGGAACTTTCCGCTACAAATCTTCTGCTAAAGGAGCAGACGGAAACACTGACAGAGGATAAGGAAAAGCTGCTATCCGAAAATGAGAAGTTGGAGAAACAGCAGAAAAAGTTACAGCAGGAACTTAACAAAATGGTACAGCCTAAACTCCCGATAAATTATACACATAATCTAGTATAAAAGTGTTGAGAACCCGCATAAATACTGATGTTTTTTACTTTTTTCTATTTACAAATCTGTGTATAAATTATATAATATAATTATATATTATACACAGGAAAGAGGATTGTAGTATGGCATCATATGTTTATGTTAAAAACCCCAACGGAAC
>CAJSZT010000086.1:0-12764 GCA_910573785.1 Lachnospiraceae bacterium
CCCATCTGCTCAGGATAAAGAAAAAACAAACGTTTCAATAAATAATGATCTCAGTATAACAAATCTATGTGAGATTTACTAGACGCCATCTTTTGAAGCGCTTACAATTCAATTACCTGCCCTACCATATCTTGCAGGAAGCACCCCCCACTTTACTCCCCTCATTTTCTATGATAAACTATTCCCAAAGAAAATCCAGAAAGGGGTGGCCCCATGCCCGAAAACATCAGAATCCCCATAGGAGAAGAAAACTTCGAACTCCTGAGAAAGAGGAAATGCTACTATATCGATAAAACAAAACTGATCCGTGAGCTGTTGGAGGAGAATTTCAAAGTCAGTCTGTTTACGCGTCCGCGCCGTTTCGGCAAGACATTAAATATGAGCATGATGGAGGCATTTTTTGATATCCGCAGGGACAGCAGGGAGATCTTTGCAGGTCTGGAGATCATGGAGCAGGAAGAATTATGCGCGGAATGGATGAACCAGAGTCCTGTACTTTCCATTTCCTTCAAGGACGTGGCAAATGACAATTTTGAGGATTCCTACGAACAGCTGCAATTCGAGCTTTCCAGCCTGTGTATAGAACATACCTACCTGCTGGACAGCGAGAAGACCGATCTGGAAGACCAGGCCTGTTTCGCAAGGCTGAAAGCCGGGAAAGCATCGGAGACAGAGGTCAGGAACAGCCTGTTCATCCTGACCCGGATGCTGCATGCCTATTATGGAAAGCCGGTGATTCTTTTGATCGACGAGTATGATGTTCCCCTTGCAAAGGCCAGCGAACACGGCTATTACAGTCAGATGCTGAATGTGATCCGTACGGTCATGAGCAAATCCCTTAAGTCGAATCCGTTTCTGCAGTTTGCGGTGATCACCGGATGTCTCCGTGTCGCAAAGGAAAGCATTTTTACAGGAGTGAATCATTTTAAATGTAACTCCATCTCCGGAAACCGTTTCCTGGACTGCTTCGGATTCACGGAACCGGAAGTAGTGCGGATGCTGCAGGATGCCGGCCTGACTTCCAGGCTTTCATCCGTCAGGCAGTGGTATAACGGATATCATTTTGGAAAGCAGGACGTTTACTGCCCGTGGGATGTGTCCAATTTTGTATCAGATGCGCGTCTGGCTCCGGATCTGGCTCCGGAAAATTATTGGAAGGATACGAGCCATAACAGTATCATCAGGCAATTTATCGGAAGGGACGGTCTGGATGTGAACGAGAAGCTGGAGAAGCTGCTCTCAGGAGGGAGCGTCCGGACAAGGCTTACGGAGGACTCCACCTATGATCTGGAACATGCCGGGGAAACAGATTTTTGGAGCATCCTTTACTTTACTGGGTACCTGACCATTGACAGGGAGGACGCAGACTGCCGGGACGGGGAGGTCAGTCTCAGGATTCCCAACGAGGAGGTCAGGACTATTTTCGGAGATACGATCATAGTATGGTTCGGCGAGACAATCGGCATCCGGGCGGTGGAGCGCAGTGAGATGTTCGGGGCATGGTGGAGCGGAGATGAAAATGCGGTGACCGACGCGGTTTCATTTATCCTGAATGACACGATCAGCTATTACGATTACAGGGAGGATTACTACCACGCGTTTGTGGCCGGGCTTTTTTCCGGGGCAGGATACCTGGTCACATCCAACGATGAAAACGGACTCGGCAGGTCGGATGTGGTCGTGAAGGACCGGAGGACGCGGAAGGTGCTCATCATAGAAGCAAAGCATTCCGATTCCGAGGCGGATATGGAAAAGGACTGCCAAAAAGCCCTGCGGCAGGCCGACTTGCAGCAATACGCTTCCAGATATCTCAACGGATATAAAACGATCCAGTGCTATGGGGCAGCATTTTTCCAGAAAAAATGTCTGATCAGAAAAGTGACGCTGCCGGGGCTGGGGAAAGGCTCCGTGTTTGAGATTGCGTAGAGAAAACATCATTCCCCCGAAACCCTCCCCCAGTAAAAATCTGTGCATCTTTTGTAAAAATCTGGTGTCTCCCCGCCTCCCGTACATTGTGTTATGATAAACCCATGAAACGCAAAACAAACGCAAGACAAACACAAAACGTACGAGGAGGTAAAGGGTTATGAAGAAAAAAGTCATCAGTGTTCTGCTGGCGGGTCTCATGGTATTGGGGCTGTCAGGCTGCCAGGGAGGGCCGGCCGAGCAGGAGAGCGGATCGGAGAATGCTTCCGGCAGCGGGGAAAAGACCACGGTAAAGCTGGTGGTCTGGTCGTCCGGAGCGGCGGAGAATTTCCAGAAGGGAGCGGATGTATTCAACAGCCGCCAGGATAAGATTGATTTTCAGATTGAGATGCAGACCGGGGATTACAACCAGTATCTGGGGGCAAAGGTTGCGTCCGATGATCTGCCGGATATGTTCTTTCTGAATCCCTATTCGCAGGTGCGGCAGTTTGCGGAAAATGACAGAATCCTGGATTTAAGCGACCAGGAATTTTCCGGCAGGATCTATGATTCGGTAAAAGACGCGTACAGCTATGACGGAAAACCATATGCATATCCCATGTGTCTGGAAATGCTGGGAATCTACTACAATGTAGACCTGTTTGAGGAGGCCGGGATCACAGAGATTCCCAAAACCTTCGAACAGATGGAAGAGGCATGCAGAAAACTGCAGGAAAAGAACATCACGCCCTTTGCGGCGACCTACAAGGACGACTGGACGCTGAACCACTTATTCAGCTGCCTGCAGGGAAATGTTGTGGGAGATTCCTGGGTGCAGGAGATGAACGAGGGAACCGGCTCCTTTGCAAATGACAGATCAGAAGAGGTCTTCCGCTTCCTGGATCTGATGAAAGAAAACTCCGGCTCCAATTTCATGGACGCGGATTCCACCGCCGGATTCAATGCATTTGCCTCAGGCGAAGCAGCCATGATCGCCAGCGGGGAATTCTCGCTGCTGAATGCGGAAAGTGTGAATCCGGATCTGAATGTGGGACTGTTCGGCGTGCCCAATACGGACGATGAGGCAGACGCAAAGCTGGACGTAGACGTGGGAATCTGCATTGCGGTCAACAAAAAATCAGAGCACCTGGAAGAAACGCTGGAGGTCCTGAATTACATTGCGGACAATACAGATGCGGAAGGCTGGATGCATTACACGGCAGATGCCATGGGAGCAGCGCCTCCGGCTATGGAATTTGAAATGCAGATGGACAAGCAGTATTATAAAGACTACACCGCATACATGGAATCCGGAAATTCCAAGCCATGGATCTACCTGCAGCTTCCCTCCGGAATCGGCGACACGGTCGGGCCGGCGGTTCAGGGGTACTTTGCGGGAAGCACAGGTTTGGCGGAGACATTGGAAGCAATGGATACCGGATGCCGGGAACTGCTGGAATAAACGGCGGTAAAAGAGGTGCGGTATGTCAGAGTTTTTATACAAAAAAAACAAGAAATTTTATCTTTCACTGCTTTTTCCGGCGCTGCTGCTCTATGGAGCGGCCCTGGTCGGTCCCCTGTTGATGGGGACCCTCCCCTATTCATTCCTGAACTGGAACCTGATCAAAGGAAAAAAAGAGTTTATCGGGCCGGAGAATTACATCCGGCTGTTCCAGGATGAAAAGTTTATACATGCGGTAGGCTTTACCGTCATGCTGGCAGTGGTATCGATCCTGCTGTCGAATCTTGTGGCCTTTGCGGTGGCATTTATGCTGGACCGCAATGTCCGGGGAAAAGGCGTGATCCGGTCCTTCTTTTTCATCCCCAATATCATCAGCGGGGTGATGGTCGCATTCGTGTGGATCTTTATTTTTACCAATGCCATTCCAAATATAGGAGAACGGCTGAACCTGGATCTCCTGGGAAATATCAGCTGGTTTGGAAATGCGGATATGGCAATGGCGGCTGTGGTGATCGTGACCACATGGCAGTCCACGGGATTTTTGATGATGCTCTATGTGGCGGGGCTGCAGACGATCCCCAGGGATGTGATCGAGGCGGCCATGCTGGACGGCTGCGTGGGATTGAAAAAAATATTCCGGATCCAGCTCCCGCTGCTCATGCCGACGGTGACGATCAATCTGTTTGTCTCCATAGCAGGTGCGTTCAAATCCTTTGATATCCCGCTGTCCCTGACCGGCGGAGGACCGGCCAACAGCACCCAGACCATTGCACTGAATATCTATACGGATGCGTTCGGCGCCTACAAGACAGGCTACGCCTCCGCAAAATCCATGGTGCTGTTTCTGATGGTCGCAGTCATTGCGTTTATCCAGCTGCGGATCACGAGGAAGAGGGAGGTGCAGATGTAATATGAACTATGAAGGCAAAAAAGGAAAGGTATGGATGAAAAGCCTGCTGTGCTTTCTGCTGGGGCTGATCTTCATCCTGCCGGTGCTCCTGATCGTGATGAATGCATTCAAGCCCAACGGCGAGATCCTGACATCCTTCATCTCACTGCCCAGGGAACTGTACCTGGACAATTTCATACAGGCCATGGAAACCATGAATTTCTGGGTGGTTTTTAAGAATACGGTATTTGTGACCATCTGTACGGTGCTGCTGGCCGGAAGTGTTTCCTTCTTCGGGGCCTATGGGATCGCACACCTGCGGGGAAAGATTTCCGACGGCTTTTATATCCTGTTCGTGCTGGGGCAGATCATCCCCTTCCATACGGTCATGATCCCCATATCCGTTATGGCGACAAAGCTGCATCTGAACAATACCCATCTGGGCCTGATCCTGTTTAACAGCGGGTTTTTCACGGCATTCGGCATTATGACCTATGTGGGATTTTTAAAAACCGTGCCCAGGGAGCTGGAAGAGGCTGCGGCAATCGACGGCGCAGGGCCGTTCCGCATTATGATGCAGATCGTATTCCCGTTGGTAAAGTCCGCGACGGTGACACTGGGGATCCTGTTTTTCCTCTGGACGTGGAACGACCTTCTGCTTCCCAATATCCTGATCAGCGACGGGAGCCTGAGAACCATTACCGTCAACTTATATATGTTCAAATCCGCCACCAACGCGCAGTGGAATCTGCTGATCGCCGGGCTCGTGGTTTCCATGATCCCCATCATCGTGATCTACATCGCGGGGCAGAAGTATATCACCAGCGGCCTGACGGCAGGTGCGGTCAAATGACAGGAGGGAGTGTGCAATGGCACCATTTTTTTACAAAGACAATATGAATATCCGGGAGATCAACGGGTTTGTGATACAGCAGACGGCAAAAGACGTCTGGGCGATCGATGAGTTCGGCATCGACATCATGTACCTGATCCTTGGAAAGGAAAAAGCACTGCTTTTCGATACCGGGATCGGGATCGGAGATATCCACGCGGTCGTAAGGGAGATGACGGAAAAACCGGTCATCACAGTCAATTCCCACCACCACTATGACCATGTGGGAGGAAACGGACACTTTGACAGGGTGTTTGCCCATAAAAATGCGGTTCCCGTGATCCGGGAGCAGAACCGGACGGAATACAGAAAGGAATTTTTCCTGCAGCAGGAAGCAAGGCTGGAGTACAACCACAGGGCAAGCCTGCAGGCGTATATGGAGGAAACAGCGGAATATGAGCTGGAGGGAATCGAAGAAGGAGAGGTGTTCGACCTGGGCGGCCGGAAGCTGGAAGTACTCTTTACCCCCGGCCACACAAAGGACTGCATCTGTCTTCTGGACAGAGACAATAAGCTTTTATTTTCCGCGGATACGATCGTCAGCACCCCCACGCTGATGCTGGATGTATTCTCGGATACGATGGAGGTCTATCTGGAATCCCTGAAAAAGCTGCAGTCTTTGAAGGAGCACTATGAGCTGATCTTCCCGGGGCACTATATCAGGCCCATCGGAGAGCGGTACATCGAAGACATGATCACATGCGTCCGGAAGATCATGGAAAATCCCCTGGCAGGGGAAAAGGACGCGTGCGGCATGACACAGAGCCAGGTTTACTTTTTCCAGTACGGGCTTGCGTCGGTTTTGTATACCTTAGACCGGGCAAGAGGATAAGAGCATGGCAGTAAAGTAGAAAACCTGCGTATAAAAAACATCAGACAGCTGTATTCTGCGGCGTCTGATGTTTTTTCTGCGTTTTAGGAGTCAGGAACTCTATGGAAATAACCGGAATACCTTGCTGGCCCGTATCTCCGGCGTAATCTGGTCCGGTTATTTTCCTACCGTTCCTTAAAAAATGCCGTGGTGATCTTCCGGTAATCCGTTGGCGACATGGAAAACTGGCTGTGAAATACACGGGTAAAATAACGTACATTCGGATATCCCGTCTTCTCCGCGATCTGCGGCACCTTCAGATTGGTATTGCGCAGAAGGTTTTTCGCCTCCTCCATCCTGCGCTCAGTCAGAATCTGAGAAAAGTTCTTATTCGTATTCTGCTTGATAAACCGGCTGAGATACGAAGGATTTCTGCTGACGTGCTCGGACAGGGAGGCAAGCCCGATGCTTTCGCCGTAATTGGCGTCAATGTAATCATAGATGCTCTGGATCAGATGATTCTGCTCCGCCGCCTGCGCGTCGTTGACCCAGTCCACGATAAAATCGATCCAGTACTGGAGATACTGCAGCTTGAGCCGAATCTCGGTCTGCCGGCGCAGAGGGGTCAGGATATTATTTTCAATCTTTGCCGTTTCCGTGGGCGGAATGGACAGATCCTGGATGAACAGCAGGATATTGGAGGTGATCAGGTCGATCGCCTCCGTCACATAGCTTTCCGAACGCCCCTGAAACTGTTCCGTGATCTTTTCATATTCCTTTTGGACCGGCTCCTTTTCCCCCAGACGCATCAGCCGGATCAGACTGGTGATGGACTGGATGATATCAAAATAATCCTCATGCACAAGCGTATCCGGCAGATCGCTGAAAAAGGTGATCGGTGAGGTCTTCCGAATGCCTGCGTTTTCCAGGCAGCGGGTCACCTGTTTCCGCAGAAAAGGGATCAGGGACAGGTCGTCGGCCGCATCGCTGACCCCGATCAACACCTGGATCGGGTAGCTCTGCTCCAGATTCCCGCGGATTTCCCGCAGTCTCTCATACATGTCAGCGGCAGAAGGCGCTTCTTTTGCGGACATCCATAAAATATAGATCGTATCGCCGAAGGGATAGGTCAGAAAATCCGGGTCACTGCGGGTCAGGTGCTGCTCGATCATGTGGGAATAGTAAAAATCCTCCCCGAAACCGCTGCTGCAGGTAAAACGGAGCGCGCAGAGACAGAAGGAGGCCGCGTCCATCTGAAACTGCTTCTGTACGGACAGGAGCTGCTCCTTCGTCTGCGTGAGCGGATGGAACAGAAGCTTCTCAATAAACTGGCGCCTGGCGGTCGAAAAATGGGTGGAAAAATAGTTCTGGAACAGGCTGTGGATCTCATCGTGCTTCTGCTTTTCCTGCAGGGTATGGATGGCTTTCCGTATGGCCTTGATGGCCTGCTCCTCATCGATGGGCTTCAGGAGATAGTCAAATACCTGGTAGGCGATCCCGGATTTCGCGTATTCGAAATCCGAGTAGCCGGTGATGAATATGACCAGGGTCTCCAGCTGGTTTTCATAGACATAGCGTGCCAGATCCAGGCCGCTGATTCGGGGCATCCGAATATCCGTGATCAGGATCTGGGGGGAAGCAGCTTTTAAAAGCTCCATGGCCCGGACCGGATCCGAGGTGGACTCTACAGCGTGAATCCCCAGCGGAGATGAGGTGATCAGCTGTTCTAATCTTTTCCGAATCAAGGGTTCGTCATCAACGATCAACAATTTCATAGGAGAAATCCTTTCTTTAAAGAAACAGGCCGGATTCGCCGCTGTGAACGGCGGCATCCTTTCTGTAGGGAACGGTGGACTTCGGAATACATATGGTGACACTGGTCCCATGGGGGGAGATGGGGCTTATGGTCAGGCCGTAGTCCGTTCCATATAAAATCTGCAGTTTCCGTTGTATATTCAAAATCCCAATGTGCTTATTGGAAATGGAGGTGCTGTCATCCAGGGTCTTCAGATTCTCTGTGATCTCAGGCGGCATCCCGGTCCCGTTGTCTTTGATATCAATATAAAGATTCTGGTCATCCTCAGAACCGAAGATGCCGATCATGCCGGTCTCCGCCAGGTTGGAAACTCCGTGTATCACGGCATTTTCCACCAGAGGCTGCAGGGTGAGCTTGGGAATATAGTATCGGTACAGGGATTCCGGAACCTCTGTCAGGAACAGGATCTTATCCTGGAAGCGCATCTTCTGGATAAAAATGTACTGCCTGATATAGGAAAGATCTTCTTCCAGGGTGACAAAGGTCTCGCCCTTGATGGACATCCGCATGATGCTGGCCAGGGAGGTGACCACCTTCTTGACATGTTCCTTTTCCCCCATATCCACCAGGCTGTTGACGCAGTCCAGCGTATTATAGAGAAAATGCGGGTTGATCTGCGCCTGCAGGGACTCCAGCTGGGCATTCCGGGTCAGGATCTCTTTCAGATAAACCGTATGGATCAGGCGGTCGATCCGTGAGAGCATGTTGTTGTAGACCAGTCCCAGCTCCTGAAACTCGTCCCGGGATTCTACGCTGATATAGGCATTTTCGTCGATCTGGCGCGTCTCGTTCAGCTTCCGGATAAACCGGGATACCTGCCCAGAGATCATATTTCCGGAATACATGATCGCAAACAGGATGATAAAAACGGACAGCAGTATGATGAGAAGCTCTATAATAAACAGCTTGTAGGTATCGGCGAACAAAGTGGATTCGTCGATGATGCTTGTCACAAAGCAGCCGCCGTAGGACAGGGCGCGGCGGTCCACCGTGTAATGCCTGTTTTTTCCGGAATTGCCTGCAAGCAGGATCTCTTCGCATGCTTCATCGTCCAGCGGGGAGGTATTGATCAGGATCTTCCCCCGGGAATCTGTAAGGAGCGTAAAGATGGCGTCCGAGTTCTGCTGCATTTTCAGCTGCTTTTCCAGGGAGGCCCGGGAAATGTCAAGCAGCAAAAAGCCAATCTCTTCATCGCTCTTTTCCAGGGTTGGTATATATACGGTCCGCGCAACCGTAAGAACATGGGGCTTGGACGGAATCTCCTCCAAGATCAGCTTTCCGTGATAGTCCCGGGCATGGGAATGGATGGAATCCGCATAGGCCTTCGTCGTCGCCAGCGTATTTGAGTATATGGCGTTGTTTGTATACAGATCTCCAGTTTTATTGAACAGGCTGACTTGCGCAATCTCCGGATTATGGTCCGTCAGCAACAGGGCGGTGTGGGAAGCAAGATTTTGATGCAGCGCCTCTACGGAATCCTGGGATAAAGGCTCCTGGTCCGTTATCAGATAATCCTGGATGTCCTTCGTATAATACAGATAATTGGTGGTGATCTGGTCGTAATTGTTGAGCAGGGTGTTCAGCAGATTCGTTTTTTCAATGATGTTCTGCCGGGTCTGGTCATAGATCATGGTCCGCATCTGCTGGTACATGATCAGCGTAATGCTGAGAAACAGGATGACATAGCTCAGGATCAGAAATGGGACGCATGCCACGATGATCTTATTTTTAATACGGAATCGATCGAAAAAATTCTGCAGTCTGGGTTTCATGGGAGGGCTCCTTTACGGTACAGTATGGAATGCTGTGAATGGCTCTGCGTGTCTGGCTTTCCGACTGCGCTTCAGCGCAATTCCTATTATAACAGAGAATCAAGATTCTTACATCAAATTTTTCTAACCAACAAAAAATATCAATAGACTTCATCTGTGCCCTGTGCTATACTTTCATAAGAGGATCGGTCTGTCAGGGACAGGCGATGGCTGATCAGAAAAGGCTATATGTAACAATGCAGGCGGAAATGGAATTGCTCGAAGGGAAGGGCATCATGACTGAGAATGAATTGTTGTTGGCTATATCTCATATGATGGATCAAAAATTAAAATGTGAATTGCAGCCTATAAAAAATGATCTCCAGACAGTAAAGAATGAAGTCCAGCTAGTAAAAAATGAAGTCCAACTGGTGAAGGAAGATCTGCAGGCAGTGAAGGATAAAGTCCAGACCGTAGAACATGATCTGCAGGCAGTAAAGAATGAAGTACAGACAGTAAAGGATGACGTGCGTCACATGAAGCTGTACCAGGAAAATATCATCATGCCGCGGCTGAATACGATCGAATCCTGTTACACGGATACATACAGCAGATACCGGAATTATTCCGATAAAATGGAGTCTGCGTTTGAGGACATGGAACTGCTGAAAAAGGTAGTATCGGAGCACAGCATGAAGCGGCAGGCATTGGGATGAAAGACATCATGACCGGTATGGATCAGGCTCTTACCGTATATATACTTGCAGTCAGCCTTCTGACATGGATCTTGTTCGGATTGGACAAGTGGAAGGCCATTCACGGAAAATGGCGGATCAGGGAATCAACCCTGTTGGGTCTGTCGCTCATCGGCGGGGCAGCAGGCGGGCTGGCAGGGATGTATCTGTTCCGGCATAAGATCCGGAAAATGCGTTTCCAGATCGGAGTCCCATTGATGCTCCTTGTGCAGGCGGCGCTTTTCTTATTGATCACAACAGAGTAATAGAACGGTTACTATTTACGGCGCCTTGCACTTCGCTGCAAGGCACCCGGCTGATAAAGCAGGTTTCAGGCATCAAGCCCTTTGCCGTCTGGAAAAAAGAAGCGTTTTTTCTCTTCATTTTTTTGCATGCATGCTTAGGTTGTCATATCTCAGACGCTATTTACTATTTTTTAGAATAAGTGGAGTCAATCGGTTCATCAATTCTTTTCCCAATTCCCGGCATTCTATTTCTCGTGCTTCACTCTCACGTATCCAGGCCGCCGCCCGGCTGGCTTCCAGACTCTCACCCAGAGAAACTTTTGGATAATTAATCATATCAGTCGCCTCCTTATTTCCATCTTCATATATAATACCTGCTTTGTGGCAAGTTCTTAAAAAATATTTTGCCGCTTTTTGATAACCCTTTAATTCGTCGGAATCATTATGCGTTTTGAGCGCGCTTTTCAAAATCTCCATTGCTGTATTTCTATTATATTTTTTACTTTTAACCAAATAAGATATGCTGCCCAGATTTGTAACAACACACATCATCTTTATACTTGCATACATGATCAGAAATTGTACATCCTGTAAAGAAAATTTGGAAAGAGAGGGGTGGTTGTGCAAAGAAATAATCACGCAATTGGATGCAGTCATAACTAAATGATAAGCAGTGATTGTAGACAGTGGATCTACATTATGCTCATCACCCAGGGTAATCCCTACATATTCCTCCCCATTGTTAATCAGCGCTTCACTATCAAGGCTGTATGTGATTGCTACTTCATTTGAATCATTTCGATTTTTTGAAATTCAGAGAACCTCTTTTGCCAAACGCGGAATTCCGGAAAAAAGAAATCCGAATCGGGTGGTTTTCGGCCCTAATACCAGAGTGTCCTACGGATATTGTGTATATTATAATACAGAAGAAACGCAGAAATTATCTGATGGCTTTGTCTAAAATCACAAAAAGATAGGAAATCATAAAAAAACCTCCCATTTTATGGAAAAATGAGAGATATTATTTGGAGTACTTGTTCAGTAAAAACTACCAGGGGATCAAAAACCATTATTACCTGATTCAGATCGGGCACATGATTGCACAGATTATGGAGACATGGGGAAGATTGTGGGAAGGGATGCATCTGAGTATGGAACAAAAGCATCAGAAGATACTGAAATCCTTTCAGGCTGTCAGGTTGAAAGAATACAGTGGAATAAAAAAGAACATACAGATCCGATTACAATAGGCAGGTCTCGAAGGAAGGGGGGGATTCAAAAGGAAGCTGGAAATTGAATAGAGGAAACCAAGGGAATACTGTTTCCTGGAATCCATAATACTAAGAAAAGGCTGTGGAAGATATGAAATTTTCATAGCCTGGAAGAAAAAAATAAATTTAAGCGTCAGAGCTGCTTTCATTTTATGACGCTTGCCACATAGGGGATAGTGTGTTATATTGTCGATAGGGAAAGACCATGAAGCCAGGCGGCTTTACCCCTCCAGTACAGTTTGGAGGGAACAAACTCCCTCCGGACGAGAGAAAGGAGGGATTGCCAATGTATGTTACATATGCTGACTTATTTCAGTTCTGTATCTTCATTTGCGCCCTTGTGGGATTGTGCTACACAATCTTTAGAGGGGAAAAGAAATAGCCGCCACTACTCGCAATAGTGACGGCTTGCCTATTTCAAAAGAATAGGTAAAACGTAAATCATGAAAGGGGTAGAGCCGCTTGCATGGCTTTCCCTTTGTTTATAATATAGCACATCTATAAGAATGATTCAAGTCTATTCTGCCTTATCCCAGCTCTGACGCATAAATTTAATTTTATTTTTCTAAGCTATAAAAACATTACATTTTTAACAGCTTTTTCTTGGTTTTCTGAATCTCAGGGAATAGTATCCCCTTGATTTTTCCTATTTAATTTTCCTCCTTTTTGCTATCCCCCCCTTCTTCGAGGTGTCTCTATTGTAATCGTATCTGTATCTTCTTTTCTGTTCCGCTGTATTCTTTCAGCCTGACGATCTTAAATGAATCCTTTAGCTTTTGATGTTTTTGCTCTATGCTCAACCTGATCCCTTCCCATAATTGTGCCCATGACTCCAAAATCTCTGAAATCATATGCCCAATCTGGATCAGGTAATAATGATTCTTGATCCCCTGGTATTTTTTACTGAATAAATGTTCCAGATAATATCCATTCCTCTTTTGCATATTAAATCCTTCATTCTCTATTTTCCAGCGCATCCGCCCTCTTG
>CAJSZT010000087.1:0-12613 GCA_910573785.1 Lachnospiraceae bacterium
TCTCCTGAATAATTTTAAAATGACCATTTTTTCTCTTCACTTGCTAAGCTCTTTCATACTGCTTTATTTTCTATTGCAGTTTCAGTGACTTTCCGAGACCACTCTTATTATATCCTTGCCTGGCCCTGCCATGGTTCAATCCATAGGTCGAAACCGTAGAAGAATCATACGCCAGAACCCGTGCGTTTTCCAAACGGGCGGCCCTGTTAAAGAAAATGCTCTGCGAGATCGTCTCATCTGCCCCGACACGTTCAAACAAGTCATGAGCCGTGTCTTCAGAAATGGGATAACCATAGGGTTCCATAATATGTGTCAACTGCCACTTTTCAATGTGCGAAGTAGCCTCGCCGTCACTC
Source organism: Lachnospiraceae bacterium (assembly GCA_910573785.1). GTDB lineage: Bacteria > Bacillota > Clostridia > Lachnospirales > Lachnospiraceae > Schaedlerella. The sequence continues at coordinate 357 of CAJSZT010000087.1, forward strand.
TGCAGATAATATCTCGCCAAGGCAATAATCTTTTTGGCTACCGCCGTGTCACAGCTTTTATACACATCGTCATCTATTCCGCTGGCTGCACCGATATGGCCGATGATTGCTGATGCGCCAATCCGAATACGTGCGGCTGTGACGCCGACTTCGCTCATTGTACTTTCTGCCGCACATTTTTTCCGGGATCCATTGGATGCCTTGGCCCGCGTGGGTACGATCTCATCGGATCCATTCACTTTCTTCCCCAACAGTTTTTGTTCTTTTGAGACATAATATCCTTTTTCTTTATTGTAGATGCTAACCCGCCTATAGACATATACGGTTCCATTCCCCTGATCCTTTTCGATCAGATCCACACGTTCTTTTCCAGAAGCTATACGGCCCATATTTCCCTCCAAATACTTAGTATCTATCTTTCTCTTATATTATAACAGATACTAAGTATTTTTTCAAAGGAAAAGGGCCGTATTTTCAAGGTTTTTATCGCTTTTTTAATTCGGTAGAATCAGTATTTAGTGACTATTATTCGACTTTCAGGATATAATATGCAAACTCACCTTCATTTGCAATTGCACCTGTCAATGACTGTATTACACCAGAATCCGAACGCGCCATTTTTTCCGGATTCTGTACGCCGTCGGTATCCGTAAGCTGGATTCCTGTCTCTAAATCCTGCATTGTGACTGCCGGAGCGTCTATCGGAAGATCCTCTGCTTTTACCAGGTCAGCGGCATCTACTTCCCGCGGAACTGGTGTCTCGAACTCTTCAACAATTCGTACTTCCAGTTCATTTTCTGTAGTACTCACCATTTCCGGCTCTTCCGCGAATGACGTAATACCCATACATAATACCATACTTATAGAAATTACAACAGATAAAATTTTTTTCATATGTCTCTCCTTCCATAAATCAAATCGTTTATCCTTCCGTTTCTGCAATTTTCTTTGATCGCTTTGGCTGATGCACAATTACAGGACAATATTGCTGGATACTTTTTCTTTTCTCCCCATCTCAGCCCTTACTTCTTTTTCCAAAATTCCCAACAAGTTCTTTTATACCGTATTATTCATTTATTTTCACCTCCTATTTGTTTTTGAGTACTCTCGGAAACTCACAGCCCTTGAACTCACTGCGTTTCCAGAGTTCCCTTATTTTTCTTCACCTCCACTTTTCAGGGGGGCTTACATTTTTTATATTTTTATCAAAAAATTCCCAAATTCCTATTGACAAATCTGCCAGTTTGTGCGGCCGCGTTATTCATTGCCAAAAAATGCAATGAATAACGCGGCCCTTTGGTTAAGAAGAACTATCCACTTTTCAACCATACCAAAGGAGGACACATATTATGTTAATTCACTGGCAGTCCCATCAGGAATATCTGGCTTTCCTGCATGAGACAAAAGTACATCTTGACTCTTCCCAACGCATAAGGCTTCATTCTGAATTTGCCGCTGTCCGGGAAAAACTGCGGATTCTTAATCTGGATCCGGTTATGGAGGATCTCTCCCAGTTCTATTCCCACACCGGACGGCCCGCTATCAACCAGGTGCAGATCATTCGCTCCCTTATCCTCATGGTGATGCTTACGCTTTACCAGCCTTACCGCCTGGGTTGAAAAACTCAAAGCCGACAGCCTCCTTGCTGTCCTGGCTGGCTTTGCCCCCGCATCCCTCGCCCCGCTGGGTTCTTACTTCGGCCTGATGGACAGGCTCTGGTCTCAGCCAACAGCTTTGCAGAATACGGGACGCAAAGATCTCTTTCCCGCACACAACAATAAAAAGCCTTCCAGGAAACCCGGCAAAGGGAAAAAGCTTCCTAATAAGCATTCTGGGATTACCGATACCCTGGCCACTTATGCCCTAAACCATGATTCGTTCCCTTTTCATTATGAAGAACGGCTCCAACAGTTTTTCCGGCTTGCGGCCCTCATCCCTTCCTTACGGGACGGGCTTTTCCCCGCTGACGGCGTTACCCTTTCCGGCGATGGCACCTGTGTCCATTCCCATTCCTCACCTTACGGGCATAAAGTCTGCAAATGTAGGGAAAATGGAATCCAGCACTGCTCCTGCAGGCGCCATTTCTCTGATCCCGATGCTGACTGGGGCTGGGACAGCGATGAAGAGGTCTTTTATTTCGGCCACACCCTTTACATGCTCTGTTCCCATAATCCGGACATTGGCATTGACCTGCCCCTGCATATCCGTTTCCTGAATGCCAGGCGGCACGACAGTGTAAGCGCCATTGTTTCCCTCCGTGAATTTAAAACGGTCAATCCGGATATCCCCATCCGGGATCTCTGCCTGGATTCCGCACATGACAACTATGCCGCCTATGGCCTCTGCCAGGAATGGGACATCCGGCCTTTCATTGACCTGAACACAAACCGCGGCAGGCCGACTTCCATTCCGGACTCCCTCTCGATTGACCAGGATGGCACGCCCCTATGCATGGCTGGCTACCGCATGGTCAACTGGGGATACATCAAACAAAAACATTCCCGGAAATGGCGCTGCCCTTTTTGCCTGTGGCAAGGTGGATTCCTGTCCATGTAAAGAAAAATGTTCTCCTTCTGCTTATGGCCGATGCGTCTACACGAAGCCGGAATGGGATATCCGCCTTTATCCCCCCGTCGCGCGGGGCACGGATGAATACCAAAAGATTTACAACAACCGGACTTCCTGCGAAAGGGTAAACAACCGGGTTCTGAATGACTACCATCTCCATGATATGGGAATCCATACCAGAAAACGGTATTCTTTTTTCACCATGGTCATCTGCATCAACATCCATCTGGATGCCCGGCTGAAGAAACGGCAGAAACTGGCTGCATAAATCTGCTTTCCATTTCTATCTGTATTTTTCAAAAACCTGCCATAAGGGAGGTCTTAAAGTCATGCCCTCTATTGATAAACTCCGCCACAATATCAGGCACGCTGTTTCTCTGTCCGCTTTTTCTCCAAATCTGATACACAGAATCCGCTATTTTTTTCTCTATACAGTTACTTTCCGAGACTACTCTTTTTCTATGCTTGCGCATCCGATTCATTTCCCTCCCGGGTTCTTCAAAAAAGGCAGCCCATCTAACGTTTCGTTGTCTAAATCTTGGCGGCTTTCCTAGCTGATCACCCTTCCGTCATCAATGGTTATGACCACCTCCGACATCCTTGCCACCTCAAGGTCATGGGTCACCATGATCAAGGTCTGTCCAAATTTTTCCGCGCTTTCAATCAGAAGCTCCAGCGTCTCCAGCGCAGTCTTCTTATCCAGGTTTCCGGTTGGCTCATCCGCAAATATAATCTTCGGCTTTGACAAAATGGACCGGGCGATGGCCACTCTCTGCTGCTCCCCGCCGGACAGCTCTGAGGCATATTTCTTCTGCTTATCTTCCAGTCCAAGGGTTTCCAATACCGTATGCAAAAACTCCGGATCCGGCTTCCGCTGGTCCAGCTTCACCGGCATGCAGATATTTTCCAGCACATTGTACTCCTCCATCAAATTATATTGCTGGAATACAAAGCCCATATGCCTTCTCCGGAAAATGGCCATCTCTCCGTCCGAGTATTCCGACAGATCCTTCCCTTCAAAGTAGACCTTCCCTTCGGTAGGCTGATCCAGCCCGCTCAATATATACAGCAGGGTCGATTTTCCGGAGCCGCTCCTCCCGATCACGGAATAAAACCTTCCCTTTGCAAACTCCAGGTCGATCCCGTTCAATGCGTTTACTTTCACAGAAGACGATTCGTAGGTCTTCCGGATGTTTTCCGTTTTTAAAATCGTATCCATCCCATTTCCCTCCTTCTTATTTTCAGCATTTCCTTTAAGACAGGCTTTCTCTGATATTTTCCTTCAATACCCGGTTTTGCGGACAGAAGAACAGCAGGAATACACAGGCCATGCCAAATACGCAGAACGCAAGATGCATCGGCAGGCTCCAGCCTACAGTCAAATACTCATTCAATTGTAATTTCAGCAGCTGGATAAAGCTGTCTGTATACTCAAATTCCTCCACATACCTGTGGTAAGTTCCGATGTGCTTGATCACAAAATACAAGGCATATCCCAGATGCCCCAGCAGGCAGGAATACACACTCATAAGAAGCCCCTTTGCCGCCAGCTGTACCCGTAGCCGCCTTCGGGACATCCCTATGACCTGCAGCAGAGCAAAGGAACGCTTCTGAGTCAGGCCGCGGAGTGTTTCGATATTCAGCTGGATCAGCATCAGGATCAGGAAGATACCGATACCGCAGATCCAGATATGGAGCAGGGACTGTATGGCCTCCTGACGGAGTGCTGTATTCCGTTCCCGGCTGTTATCAAAATTCAGGTGATTGTCCGCCGCTGACTTGGCCATCAGGTAATCTGTGGAGAGATATTCTGCATCCATTCCGGTATAAACACTTGCACGCGAATACCCATATTCCTGGTTGCTCCAGCTTCCGTCAATCAGATGAATTCCGTCCTTGTCAGTTTCTGTCAGCCTTTTCGCAAATGCATCGGAGGCGATTATGGAATAATAATTGGTTGCCGGTATCATCAGATAAGGGTCCTGAAATAAATCCGCTGTAATGATCCCTGCGACCTCCGCCTCCGCCCTGCTGACCGCAGTCAGTTTTTCATAGGGCTCATAGGGCTTAGCCCCATCCTCCGTCCATACCTGCCCCGTACCGTCCTCCGACAGTTCTCCCAGTCCGTAATTCACCGCGGTGATCACATCCCCTGGTTCCACACCAAAATCCTGATATAATCTTCCGGCCAGATCCACACCTGTTTCTTGGTTATAAGGAATGTAAAGGAGAACCACTTCTCCGTTCCTGAATTTCTCCCGGTCAATCTCATCATCCACATACTGGAAAAATTGATCCCAATTGTCCTCGGCTACTCCATAGACATAGCACCACAGCCCTTCCGAACCGGCTGCTGACATGTTTTCTCCGTATGAATCCTCTGCACCTTCCCATGGCCGCGGCCCATAAAAATTTTGTGCCAGCAGAGCACGAAACGGATTCTTCTCCATATCCGGAAATTCCAATGTAACCGCCAGATTCCGCCATGCTACAACCTCTTCGATTCCAGGAAAGCACTTGACATTCTCTATATATTTATCTGAGATATAGTCGTTCTGTTCTCCCTTGGTAATGCCATAGGAACTCATTTTTGACCAGGTATCATCAATATAAACAGGCGCCAATGATTCTCCATAGCAGAAAAGCGCCGCTAATACACTGGCTGAGGAAAGAATCAGCAATCCCAGCTGCTTCTGTTTTCTCTGCCTTCTGTCCGCCCGGAGTAAAAAACGTTCCTGCGCGGACAGGCGTCCCCTCAAAGCATAATAGAAAATCAGAAACCGGGTGCCGAAAACAGCCCCAAACCAGAGCATCAAAATCCCTGCGATCAGCACAACGGGAATGGCGATATAAAAGCCCCCTGTGCTTTGTTCCATCAGGACCCGAAGCAATCCCCAGGTAGCCAAGCTCCCAACCGCAACTCCTCCGGCTGCGGCCGGCAGCAAGATCACCATAGTTTCATAAAAAATGATCTGGGAGAGCTGCTTCTTTGTTACTCCGATAATACGGAACAGCCGGATGGAACGCGTCTGCTCCTTGATCTGTATGGAATAGATGACAATGACGGCAACAAGAGTTGTGAATAAAATCAGAACAAGATTAAAGTAATGATATTCTTCCTCCGCAATCTGCCCATTGGCAGCCGTATTTTCCACAACATGCGCATAGCTTCCCTTCAGCTCCTTGTAAAGTGGATAACCTTCTTCTCCCTCTGCAGACAAAAAATACTGATAGGAGCATACCTCTCCGATCTCCTTTGCCGCATCCGCCGTCACACAGGCCCCCGCCAGCGTCACTTTTTCCGTCCCGGTGCTCCACAGATCCGTATACTCCCGGAGCACGCCGCAAAGGGTATACTTCCTGTCCACCACCTCTTCCTCTCTGTTCAAAATCCGCAGTGTCAGGGTCTGTCCCAGCTCATAGTCGTATCCCAGGCCGCTTAAGATGTCCGCCTCTATGGCAATCTCGTTGTCCTCTGTCGGGAACTTCCCGCTCTGTACAGCAAGATGCCCGATCGCAAGCAGGGATTCATCCAGGGTTCCGATTCCCGTAAGAACTGTTTCACCGCCGTCCAGGAGCTTTCCGTATACCTGGGCGGTTCCCCATCCTTGAATGTGTTCATCCTTTGAGACAGATAACGGCTCCGGACTGTAAATGGCCGCATCCCATTCCCCGTATGTATCATAGCGCAGCTCCTCACGTGTCTTGTTCAGGCTCCCCGTAATGCTGACGTTGACTACCGCAAACGCGACAGATAAAAAGCATACCAGGAACAGATAGGTGCTGCTCCTCTTCTTCCCCTTCAAACCTTTCAGCGCAATATCACATAAATAATGATGCATATTTTCTCACCTCCGGTTTTATTGTAGCACTCAAACCTTACGATTCTCTTACAATTTCCCTTACGATTTCGTAAGGGTTTCAGGAAAATGTTACAGTTCACGTCCTAACCGGCCGCGAACTGTAACGGCATCCAGCCCATTGAAAAGTAGCCTGACGGCAAGGGGCTGGATGCCCGCCCCATCACTGAATTGGCCGGATGCCGTGCAGCAGGTGCACGACACCGTGTGAACAGTAACAGGAAAATAACGAATACAGATTGCGCAGAATATTTCTTCGGATATGTCAGTTATTTTTCTGCAGCTCGTAAGGTCTTTTACCCTCCAGGATGGGCGCCTCCAGCCGGAAGCATGCCCCGCCGTCTTTTCTGTTTTCCGCCTGTATGCTGCCGTGGTGCGCCTTTAGGATATCTGCCGCCATGCTCAGCCCGATCCCGTACCCTGTCTTCCCATAGCCTCCCCGGTGAAACCGTTCAAACAGATAGGGCAGCTCGTCCTCCCCGATGCCAGGCCCTTCATCCATGATTTCCAACACAAGGCTATGGATGCGGTCGCTGGCCTGAATGGTGACCGCAGAGCCGGGCGGGGTATGTTCAACCGCATTTTTCAAAACATTTTCAAACGCCTGTGAAAACCAGTAGCTGTCAAGACAGATCTCAGAAATTTCGGAAATATCCGAGGATTCATATACGATTCTGACCCCCTTTTTCTTCCATAATGGTTCCAGCACGGTGATGGTGTTCTGGATCAGCCGGCTCACATCACAGCGTTCTAACCACATGTTGATCTTCTGCTCCCCAAGCTGGCTGCACTCCAGAATCCGGTCCACTTCCCCGGTAAGCCTTCCCATGCATTTCTGGCATTCCTCCAATTCTGTCTGCACATCCGAGAGAGACGCCTTGGACTGTGCCAGATCAATGCGGATCTGCAGGGCGGTCAGCGTTGTTTTCATTTGATGGGCCATATTTTCCATAAATTGATTCAGACGCTTTTCCCGCGCTTCCCGGTGCTGAATCTGGTGCTGTGCCTGAGCCGTCACTGCCGCCAGCTCATTTCTCAGGTTTTCCACCCTTCCCTCTTTTAGAGTTTCCTCCAGATTGTTTTCCCCTCTTAATAAAAAACAATCCAGTTCCTGTACCAGCCGGTCGATTTTTTTCTCCAGCGCGTAACGCCTGTACCTTTCCAACACAAAAAGCCCTGATATGATTATAAATCCTGCCAGGGCTATCATCTTCTCTTCCATCTTCCCACTCTCATTTCTGTACATGTATTGCCCAGCGGTAGCCGATTCCCCGCACGGTTTCTATGTAATCGTCCCCCTGAAAAGTCCCCAGCTTGTCTCTCAGCCTACTGATATTGACTCTTAGGGTATTCTCATCTACAAAGGACGCGTCCTTATCCCAGACCTCATAAAAAAGCCGATCCCGGCTCAGCGTATACGGCCAGCCCATGAGAAGATTTTGCACTAACTGTAATTCGATCGGGGTAAGATCCAGCGCGGACTGATTCCGATAGACCTGATGCTTTCCTATATCGTAAGTCAGTTCCCCGGAGACAAGCCGCAGCCCGTCAAACTGTTTTCCGCGCCGCAAAAGCGCCTGTACCCGGACAATCAGCTCCTGCATGCGGAAGGGTTTTGCGATATAGTCGTCGCCTCCCACTTTAAAGCCACGCACCACGTCCATCTCGCTTTTATATGCGGTAAGGAACAGGACCGGGATATCGGAAATCTCCCGGATTTTCTTGCACAGGTCGTATCCGTTCTCCTCCCCCAGGTTCACATCCAGTATGATCAGCTCCAGCCGCTGCTTTTTCAGAATCTCCAGAACCTTCTCGGGCTCTGCACACCACTCTGTCTGATAACCGCTCCCGCTTAAGATATCTGTTAATCCTCTGGCTACCGGTTCATCATCCTCTACGATTAAAATACTCCATTCTTCCATGGAAATGCCTCCATTCGTAAATACTGAGCGGTCTCGGAAACTCTTTAAATCCCATATTTCCGCTCTTTTTCTGCTTTTCTTTTTTATTCCTTCATCTAAACCCCTGAGAAAATATTTTTAATTTTTTTACACACCCGCTTGAAAGGTATAAGATTCACAGGAAATTCGTTATATATATGAGAGTATGTAAAGCAGGCTATTCGCCTGCCTTTTCCAAACATTCTAAAATCTAAGTTATGGTCACTTGTTATTGCTGCTTAAAGCATAATGCTTGATATTACGCATGTTTCAGACAAAAATCATTTTAAGTCATTATATACTTAATGTTATTATGGCATATTCAAAAGCCTTTTTACTGGTAGTATTTATGAAACCTGAATAGAAACACTAATATTTCCATAACTTACATTTGTAATTAGTTTATACCCGACTCCTGATCCACCCATATATGAGAAATACACCCATCCATATGCTTCTGCTGGTAAAGAAGCGGTTTGTGTTTGACGGACATAACCTGTCGCGCCAGGAGTACAATTCCAATATGGATTAACATCTACGAGAAGTCCTGTAGGATATGATAGATTATGAAATTGGCTGTAACTTCCAGATGAATAAATCGTATACGTATAGAAAAAGCCAACGCCGCCTAAGTCATAATATGATCGATATTTTGAACCATATATTTCCGAACCAGCACCTGCTCTATCTACATTATCTAATTTTTCATATCCGACTACACCATACTGGCCATTATTATAAATATTTAACGTACATAGTCCACCATTATATTGTGCACTATATGATTCTACAGGGCTAGATATCATTCCGTCAAGTATCTTTTTATCGGAAGAATATACTGACAGCTGATTATTTTCATAACCTTCTACAAACCCATCTTCTTTTATAGGAACATCAGGAAATAGAGTTTGTAATTTTTCAAATGGTACAATACTGGTATTCTCTGCTTCATTTTCCAAAGTATCTTTTGCATAAGTGTTCATACCAAAAGAAAATAATACGATAAGCACTAATAAACCCCATATTCTTTTTTCATCTTAAAACCACCTTTCGCTAGAGTTCATCAATTTGTTTTATTTACGGAACATCTATTTCGATTTTTTCATTATAAGCTTTAATTTCTATTATGACCTCATAAGGTTCTACGGTTTCTTTTTCCTGTATTTTCTTTTCCGCCTCCTCCTGAGACATTCCCGAATACATTAGATTAGCGATTGCTCCCGCTCTGGCAGAGCCAGTTCCATCAATCCGTATTCGTAATACTTCTTTTGTTGAAAAATCAATATAATATTCAACTTCTGTTGTATATGGAACGCTAATCTCTGTAATGTCGTTTACTTCCTTTTCTGGTACATAAGAATAATCGATATGTAGTTCATCTTCATATTGTGCCCGATATATATATACATCTCTTCCTGAAATGCTTTCCTTCCTGTCAAGATTAAATGATAAATCATCTTTTATATAAAGAGCGCTTCCCTTTACATCTGTCTCATGAGACAAGCACTGATTTAATGTATCCCCTACAGACATTTTTACATTATGTACAACCTTGCCATCCTGAATATACCAATATTGCTCGGTAATTCCCTCTGTTTCCGAAACCTTCACCGCCCGTTCATACTGTTGATAGGGATCAGATATTAATTTACCTTCCATTTCCTCCGTGATAATTTGGGGATTTTTACCGAGATAGCTGGTCTTTGTATATTCATACTGTCCATGCCAGAAGTCTCGAATGATTTCCTCAGCCATTGAATCAGACGGTTGATTTTCACTACACGATACAAGCAAAATAAGTATCAATAGAAATATAAATAGTTTATTAAGTCTTTTTAGCATATAAAACGCCTCATTTCTTTGATCAAATACATCGTCCTTGGCACAAATTATGCAAATGGATAAAAGGGTTGAATGACCTTTTAATCATCTAACCGTACAGCTGAAGATATTTCTTACTATCCCTTACAAATATATGTTTTAAGCATATCCCTTCATGTATCCTATAACAATTCAAGAAAATCTTTACATATTTGCTGATTTTATGGGATTCATAGCAATCATGGAAGCTATAAACCATCTTGCAGATACAAATATTTATAGAAACAAAAAGTGTCAGACAATCTATATAAATTGTTCAGACCGCAATTCTGATTTTATCGAATTGTCAAAATCCGGTAAAGGCGGAAACCCTTGCCTTGACAGGATTCCGGCAATTCGAGTTATGATAATCAAGCAGTCAATGCGAATATTCAGGCAATTTATTTACACAGATTATCTGACACGGCTGTGCCCCCTAATGGTTGCATACCACCTTGCGTTCTTTCCTTGTTGTCCCTACTGGCTGAAAAAAGCCACATGAACTACACCGATACTCACCATAAATTGGTCTTTCTCTAATAATATCTATCCCTGACTGAAGTTTATTACAATCGACCGTCCCAACATCGACCCAATAACCAGCTGTCTCATAAAGTCTGTATGAACCACGGTTACCGCAATTCACACATTCTTGTGCCCGCTGTACGCCAGCTGTATCTGTGCTTGATGCCATTGCAGCAAGCGGGGTAGAACCAAGGCTCAAGCTCAAACATAAGGCTGCCAACATAATTCTTTTTTTCATTTTCTTTCCTCCTCGTATACTTAGTTTTGGCCTTAAAATCCATCTCACATAAAACTTCTGGATTTCCTTTTCAAAAATCCCCCATTTTGTTATATACTTTTAAAGCGCAATACATTATATACTTAAACAAAAATATATTCTTTGATGGGGGCAGTTTTTGAAGTTACCTTATAGTCCAGACGGCTATGCCGTCTTTCAAAATATTTCATATCTATATCTTTAGTAGTATAATATCAAATATATCTTACAATTTCCTTACAATAGTCTTACAATTTCGTAAGTTTTAAAAAATATTGTCAACTATAAATGAGCAAATTTGAAATTTTACCAAAGTTATTTAAAATTGCTTAAAACTAAAGACATCATGCCTTTTTGGGTGTATACTGTTTTTGCCTAAAAACAATAACCTGCAAAGGATGATGTCTTATAGAAAACAGTATATACCATTCAATTCGGCCTGGTATTTTTCCCAGTCTGAGTCACATTCCTCAAACCAGATGTTCCCAACGGTGACCGTGGCGGCATGGGCCTTTGCCAGTTCTTTTTTCAGCCGCCCAATCTCCTTGATATACCCGGCAACCACCTTATGGTGGTCTTCCTGCAGTTTTTTATATCTTTCCCCGTTCCGGAAAGCTTCTAATTCCTGGCGCATGGCCTTATTCTGGTATTGGAGTGTGGTATATTCTGAAAACAGACGGTTCATGGCTGCCTCCTGTAGGTATCCTGTTTACGCTTCCGGTATATGGGAAGCGATTTCCTTTATACGTTCCAAACTGGAACACAGCAACTGGCTGCGGTGTTCTAAAGCTTTGATCCTGGCATCTTTTTCCGCGCATTCCTTTTTTATGTCTCAGCAAGGAGCTGGTAGTCGGTTTCCGTTTTTTTCTTTTTGCTATAGCTGGAATTGACATCCGGTTCCTTTCTCCTGCCGCGCTTTCCTGACGATGGGATCAGCTCCCCCGTCTCGGGATCTTCGGTGCCAAGATATTTGCGGATGGGTCTGGACTGTTTTGTTTCTGGGTCATAATGGGAGGTTGATTCATAGAGGGCAACGCGTCCTGTTTTTTTATTTACATATCTAACGATTGACATTTTATCATCTCCTTTCTGCGTGTTGGTACTATATATTGTACCAAATTGCTTCGGGTGTAGATAAAATTTCTGAGTAATTATCTGACAATTTAAGCACCTGCATACACAGGTGCTTAAATTAGTTCAATATTTTATAGGTTCTATTTACAACATCCGACTCCCAAAGTTCGCTTT
>CAJSZT010000088.1:0-11065 GCA_910573785.1 Lachnospiraceae bacterium
ATTGCAGATGAAAACGGCATCCAGATTGAGTTCATCCGGAAACTCCGGGCGTTCCGAAAAGATGACCGCATCCAGGAGATCATTCAGAAAACCGGTAAGTCTGAGGGGCTGATTCATATCTTTTCTGCCATGGAACAATGCAATACTTATAAGCCATGGCATGATAAAACAACCGGAAAAACATTCCTTAAGTTTGACCAAAGCAAATGTCTCCATTATTATTTTTATTTTATAGATAAAGAACTCGGCTTGTGTTATCTCCGGGTCCCCACCTGGGCTCCCTTCCGACTGCAGTTCTACATGAACGGTCATAATCTTCTGGCCCATAAGCTGCAAAAGAAAGGGATCACTTACCGTATGCATGATAACGCCTTCCTTGAAATCTCAGATGTCGAAACTGCCCAGAAACTATCTGACAGAATCAACCCGGAAGGTCTCCATAAAATCCTGGATGTATTTGCAAAACGCTACTGTCCCATTGCGGAATCGCTCGGTCTCGGCTACACTTGGACAGTCCAACAGATTGAGTGCGCAACCGATATCATGTTCAAACAGGCCTGTGACCTGGAGCCCCTTTATGATGAGATCATCCGGACGGCAATCTTTACGGTAAAGCCGGATAACATCGCTGCATTCCTGGGACAGCGCATTACCTATAACTGTAAGAAAGAAGTCGGTACAAACTATAACCAGCGTATTCTCGGTACGAGAATCAAACACCATATGGGTGATGTATCAATTAAAATGTATGATAAATTTGGCTGTGTTTTACGGATAGAAAGTACTTGCAATGACATCGGGACTTTTCGTGTAAAACGGAAAGTGGAACACAGGGACGGCAGTTCCACAGAACAAAAAGCGCCTTTGAAAAAAAGTATTTATAGCCTGTATCAGTTATTCACAATCATGAAAGCCGCCAACTACCGGTATCTGGAATTCGTATCATCCTTTGATGACCACAGCGGCGGAAAGAAGAATCTTACAAAAGCAACAGAGGCTGTTAAGGAGAAAGGCCGTTCCTACCGTGGGCTGAACTTCTTTTCCCCAAAAGATCTGTTGGTACTGGAAGTGATCAGCCGTGGCGAATACATGACTTTTGGAATGCAGGGAAAGGATATCCGCCGCCATCTGGAGGATATCAGTCCGTCTGCCATGTCGAGAATTTTTAAGCGGCTCCGTCTCCATGGGATTATTGAACGGGTTCAAGGAACTTATAAGTATTTTACAACAGCTTACGGCAAAGAGGTCATTGCGGCAGGATTAACTGTTAGAAACCTTGTGCTTATACCAGCATTGGCATAAGTGTTTTTCTTATGCAGAAATTTTGCCATTTTGCGTCAAAAAATATTTATAAGTGGCCTAAAAATGCCCTAAATTTATCTGTCATATTCCAGCATCAAATTTATAACCGACGCCCCGCACACTGATAACATATTCAGGTGCTTCAGGTGCAATTTGAAGTTTCTGGCGAAGGCGGCTCAACAGATTATGGATTGTTTTCGGTGTAACGTCAATATATTCTTCGCCCCAAACATGGTAAGCTATGGTCTCAAAGGTCAATACCCGTTTCTTGTTGACAATCAGTAAGTGGAGTGCATCGAATTCTTTAGCTGTTAATTCTATCTCCTGACTGCCGACACACACCGTTCTTTCTTCCAGGCAAAAATACAGATCACCTTCCCGGATTTCCAATAATGGTTGAACTGAACCATTCTGGAAACCGTGACATTTAGAAACAGTACATAGGAAAATATCGGGAAAATCACTCAGATTTTCTCTATTAAGAATATACTGCAATAAATCTTTCTGCTGCTCTGTATCAAGCAAAGCAAACAATTTTTCTCCAATTTGTCTGCCGGATTCAGATATATCCAATACGGCTAATTTCCCATGTCACCACCTCCTTCAAATCAACTTTATTTCAAGATTTTTACCATTATTTTGAATCTTCAACAAAATACATAATTCTCCGTATCAGCTCCGGAATATTGACCGGGGACATGAAATAGTCATTGATACCCTCATGCCGGTATTCATATTCCGTGGCAAGGTCGTTGTTCTCGGTGAGGATAAAGAACGGCAGAAGCCGGACAGGGGGATTCTTCATTTGGAACATCCCCGCCACCCGTCGCAGCGTATGAAACAGCTCCATTGCTGTGCCGTCCGGCAGTTCCAGATCGCACAAGATCAGTTCTATTTCTTCATCCTCAAAAATCCGACACTTGGCGTCTGCTATCGAGGAAACCAGAATCAGGTCAAGGCCCTTTTGCAGCATAGCCGCCTGCAACGCCCCGGCGCTGGTATCTTCCGCATGGACAAAGAGCAGCTTATGAAAAGTTGAATCTGGTTCGCCGGATAACTGCCGGTAAGCGTATTCCACCAGCTTATCTTGCAGCAGCAGCCCTTTCATTTTGTCCATGCACAGCGTTGCGCCCCGGCGCATAGCCTCTTGTTCGTAGTCGTCCTTGTCATGGCAGGACGCCAGAATAAAAGGCAGCTCCTTGTCTGCGGCCCGCACCTCGTCCAGAAAGTCCATGCCGGAACCGTCCGGCAGGTCGAGATTACAGCAGACCACCAGCGGCATTTCCTCTTGGATGGCGGCCCGCGCTTCTTTCAGTGTACAAGCCGTTTTCACCGGGTAGCCCCGGTGCTGTAAGTATTTTTGCAGACACCATGTATAGGTGTCGCTGTCGTCGATCAGCAGTATCTTTTTCATGTGTCCTCACCCCCAATATTGATTTACCACAAGCATAAACTACAAATGTTACACAAATGTCCGAGGTGACTTTGATTTCGACAGAAAAACAGGCTGAATTGTTACAAAGCTCGGACATTTCAAAAATTTTTTGAGAAATGGCGAAAAAAGCGGGGCAGCACACGCCGCCCCGCCGATCCCAAAAGGTTATTCCATTGTCTTAATGCGGTCTACAAGAGATTGCTTATGGCAATAGCGAATGGCTAAAGTCGAATATATCAATGCAATTACTACGAGGACTGCAAAAAATAGAAGCACTTGCAAGAATGGGAAAGTATAATGCAATTTTCCGAACACTCCAACTTGATTAAATATCTGGCATAGAATATAACCTGCTGCTGTGCCGAAAATAAATGTTATTGCCATTGTCCCAAACACATAATACAAACATTCCATTCTCAACATCTTATATAATTGCTTATTTGATAGACCAATAGATTGCAATACGCCAAATTCTTGTTGTCTGGATACAAGGTTCGTCATCAAGGTATTGCAAAGGTTGATAATACCGAAAATTGCAATAAAAACAATTAACCCGTAGATCGGAATCTGATACCCTGTCATGTGCATTTTTATGGAAGATAGTGCGTCATCAAAGCTATTAAATTGAATATCAGGATTGTCACCGATTGCATTTAAGACGACATTTTCTGCCGCAGGAAGTTGGTTCACATCTGCATTTATGACAAATTCAGTATTAAAATTCTTCTTCTCTTGATATATCTCGGATAGTATATTTTCCGGGACAAAGAAATATGTTCCGTTGTAGTCCGTATCGCTCATGTCAATAGTTCCGACGACAGATAATTCGATTTTCTTTCCAGAAGAAGATACTATTGTTACCACATCTCCTAAAGCAACACTATAATCTTCCCATGACTTTAGCATACCGGCTGTATCGTCAATTAAGATACCATTTTTCTCGACAAGTTCTTGGTAGCTTATTTCCTCTGATAGTAGGTTATTCGATAAGCTGGAAAATTCATCGTCCGACAATCCTATAATTTCACGGAACGAGGACGGTTCTTTTTTATCTGGAAGTAAAATGTCTGCGAAACATCCCTTTATAGATTTAACATCTGTGATATATGGAGAATCTGTCAAAAGATTTATCATGCTATCGTCCAGCGGATTATCTTTCAAGGAATTGTCGCTATATTCATCGGAAAGTGTAATCAAAAATTCCTTATCACCAAATGACTGCCGGGCCATATCTTCTTCATCAATAGAAGCCAGAAATGTTGCTGCACTCATCAGTAAAATTCCTGAAAATCCCAATGATATTAAAGTCAAAATCACTTTTTTGTGGTTTCGCATAAAACCGATTTTAGCTAAATTTTCAGGAGTTAGTTTTCTCCTTAATTTTTTGGTGTTTAACTTTTCGTTTTCAGTTGTCGTTGATATGCGTACAGCTTCAATGGGAGAAATGCTTGCTGCAATTTTAATCGGCTTGCGAATTGATAGAACAACCGATAATTCAGTCAATATGGAGATAACAACGATAATTGCCAATGTATTAAGCCAATTCCAGCCTTTGGGTACAAGCACATATCCTATTAAGCAGCCAACTACAATCCCTAATGGAATTGAAGTGCGGGATAATTGCCAGCTTTCTCTTTTTACCATGCGTTTAATCTGTTTTTGGGTCATGCCAATTACCCTTAAACGGCCATATTCTTTGACTTTCCCAACGACTGAAATATAAAATAGGCTGTATATAACGGTGGAACAGGCAATCACAATTAGAATACTAATTGCCGCTACACCCAGCATATCTCGGCTTGAGTTATCAACACTATCAAAGTAAGACGAACTATAAGCGATCTGTTCTTCTCTGATTCCATAAGGGGTCAAACAAGATTTAATCAAATTTTTCAATTCGTCCTCTTTGAATGATCCGCTTCCCATTATCCGTAGTGTAGCATTATAAGGGATGTGATCTTGAAAATACGATTGCAGAAAAGAATCAGATACCAATACTTGATACCGCCTATTTGCACCATCGTCATGTAAAAGACCGCATACAGTGAAATTTGCATTTTTCCCATTTTGCAACGGTAATTCGATTTCTTGGTTCAATTCAACAGGGCGGCCAATATGTTTCAAATAGGCTTCCGAAACTGCAACTTCATTTTCCTTATCAGGTAAGTTCCCAACAAATTCTGTGGAATACAAATACAGATTATTGCTGTCCCGAAAATTAACATTCAATGTATAATCATCAACACGGAAACTATCAACTAAAGCCTCTGTTCCTACCATTTCAATGTTGGAATCTTGCCTTAAATCATTGATTGTTTCCAAATCCACATCAATAACTGCCGCTTGGTAGCGCCCCTGTAAGAATGTTTTCAATTCATGTGATTTTCCGAATGTATAGAGCGCAAGAACGGTCATAAGGCAGGCAGCAAAAGCAATCGTTACAATAATAAAGATGTTTCTTCGCTTATCTGCTTTAATGCTTCTGTTTGCCAGCTTCTTTGTAATGGCGCTGGTATCATTTTCAAAAGGCCATGTCATAGCCTGCCACCTCCTTATTCCACAATCTTGCCATCCTCAATGCGGACAATCCGATCTGCAAGACGGGCTATGTCGTTATTGTGGGTAATCATCACAACAGTTTGCCGGAACTCCGCACTGGTGCGCTTGATAAGCCCCAGCACTTCGGCGCTGGTCTTGCTGTCAAGGTTGCCGGTCGGCTCATCGGCCAGCACGATAGCCGGTTTGGTAATCAGGGCGCGGGCAATCGCCACACGCTGCTGCTGGCCGCCTGAGAGATTGTTCGGCATATTTTTCAGTTTATCTTCCAGCCCCAGCAGGTGAACAATCTCGTCCAAAAACTTCTGATCCACCGTGTCCCCGTCCAGCTCCACCGGCAGGACGATGTTCTCATACACATTCAGGATCGGAACAAGGTTATAGTTCTGGAAGATAAAGCCGATGTTGCGGCGGCGGAAGATGGTGAGCTGTTCGTCGTTCTTCTTTGCCAGTTCTTCGCCACGGACAATCACGGTTCCGCTGGTGGGAGTGTCCAGCCCGCCCATCATGTGAAGCAAGGTAGACTTGCCGCTGCCGGAGGTTCCCACAACGGCCACAAATTCGCCCTCGTCTACGGAAAAGTTCACGCTGTCAAGGGCGCGGGTAATGTTCGGCTCTGCGCCGTAATGCTTTTTCAGGTCAATCGTCTGTAAAACGCTCATATTCAAAGCTCCTTTCAAGGCTTTCTGCCTGTTGATAAGGCTATTGTAAAACCCAAATGTCCGCGAAATGTTACAGCGGCCCAAAAAATTCATTGAAAATCGGGGTGAAATGTTACAATGCTCGGACATTTCAAAAAAATTTACGGCGGGCAGCCGGAAATGGCCGTCCGCCGCGTTCTATTTTGTAGGCAGCATAATGGAAAATTCCGAACCCTTGCCCGGCTCCGAAAACACTTTGATATAGCCGCCCTGCCGCGTTACGATCTCGCGGGCCAGATACAGGCCAATGCCCACGCCCTGCTGTTCGTGTACTTCTTCCTCACGATAAAAGCGCCGGAAGATGGCGGCCTGATTGCTTTCGGAAATGCCCTTGCCGGTGTCGGTCACTTTGATCTCCACATACATTTCCCACAGCACCACAGACACCGTGATTTTCCCGCCTGCCGGGGTGTACTTCACTGCATTGTCCAGCAGGTTAAAGAGGGCTTCGGATGTCCACTTGCTGTCATGGGAAACGGTCAAATCCTCCGGGCAGTCCACGGACACGGCGATTTCCTTTTTCTCCGCTGCATACACGATCCCACTCATGGCCTGCGCCACGGTATCAAAGAGGCGGCCCGATTTCTTATCCAACTGGATCACGCCCGTTTCCAGCCGGGAGGTTTTCACAAGGGCCTGAAAGAGAAAGTCCAGTTTATCCGTCTGGCTGCGGATTCCCCGGATAAAGTCGGTGCGCTCCGCCTCGGTCATAGGCTTTTCCAGCAGGGTGTCCGTCGCCATTTTCAGATTGCTTACCGGCGTTTTCACCTGATGGGAAATATCCGATACAAGGGTCTGTAACTCCTGCCGTTCCTCGTCCACCCGGCGGCGGTTCTCCTGCATGATCTGGTAAAGCCTTGCCAGCCGGTGTCCGATTCTGGCAAGCTGGGTTTCGCTGTCCTCCGGGCGCTGGGGCGCTTCATTCCCGGCGATCATGTGGTCTAAAGTCTGGCACAGGTCAGCGGTAAACTGCGACAGCCGCTTTCCAAACGCCTGCGTCAGTACAAAAATCCCCACAAGGGCGCACAGCAGCAGCGCCCCGCCCGTCAGCAGCACCGCAATCTGTTTTGTCACAAGAAACAGGGCTATGGTGATTCCGGACATGGAGAGGACAAGCCCCATTGCCACCCGGCCAAACAGCCGCTTTACCGAGAGGTTTTGAAACTTCATTTTGCCTCGCCTCCCGTCCATTGATAGCCCATGCCGTAAACGGTCTTGATGTAGGGCGCGCCGCCGTCGGATTCGATCTTGCTGCGAATCCGGCTGATGGAGGTTGTCAGGGTGTGTTCGTCCACAAACCTTTCGTCTATATCCCACAGCTTTTCCAAAAGCTGCCCACGGGTCAGCACTTGCCGGGGATTTTTACGGAACAGGTTCAGCATTTTATACTCCATCGGGGATAGGGTCAGGGACTTGCCGTTTAAGGAAGCCGTCTGCTCCGAGAAGTCCAGAAACAGCCGCCCGTCGTCGTAAATGTCCTTGGCCGGTTTGTGGTGTTCCAGCATGGCGAACATGGCTTTGATTTTTCGCTGCAAGGCCCCGATCACAAAGGGCTTTGTGATGTAGTCCACCGCGCCCACCTCATAGCCCCGTATCTGGTCGCTCTCCTGATCGTTGGCGGTCAGGAAAATTACAATGGTGTCCGGGTGCTGGGGCTTTATCAGTTTGCACAGCTCAAAACCATTCCCGTCCGGCAGGTTGATGTCCAGCAGCACTAAGTCAAATTCCCGCTGGCGGATGGCGTCGGCTGCGGTTCTGGCATTTAGGGCAGAAGTCACGCCGTAGCCGTCTGCGGTCAGGTTATAGGCCAACATCTTATTCAAAAAACTGTCGTCCTCGACAATTAAAATCTGCTTCATATTCTCACTTCCTTTGCTTTTTGCAGATAGTATAACAGGCAAATGTCCGCGAAATGTTACAGCGGACAAAAAATTTAATTTTTGCATTTCTCTGTTATAGCAGTTCAAAATAATAACTCTATTATAGGCAGTTATCAAAGGTTTATCAATGCGGCAACTGTAAACAGATTCAACTACCGGCAAGCAATGCAATCTTCCGTAAGATTGCGTATTTAGCAGAAATCCCGTACCCGGAATTTCTGCTAAATGCTTGTTGGTGACATATCCCCAAACCCCTGAGATCATTGCCGTTGGCAATGGCTGCGCATTCCGTTGGAACGCTGAAAAACAAAAGCGGAGAGAACCTATTGTCGTGATTTTTGCGATTCCCTCTGCGGTTCCCGCCCGGTGGGAATGTCCAGCAAATGCTCCACATTCGCCCGGACATTATGGAGCTCCTTCATATCAGCCCTGGCCTGCTTGTAAGAAGAATAGGCTTTCCGTTTCTGTTGATACCCTTCCACTCGTCATAGATGGGCTTGGTATCCCGGTAGAGGTCAACAAGATGAAGCAGTTCCTTCAACTCGTTCAGACGTTCATGCTTTGCTTTCATGGACGTGTTGATGGCCTCGGCCCGCTCACCCTGGGCGGCGATATGGGCCTCCAAATCTTCCAGAGTGACGATGCCTCTCTCGGTCAGAAAATTGACGGCCTCGGCAAAATCTTTGAGGTTCCCAATCCTGGCGTTGCGGCTCCATGCTCCGGCGTTCCGGCCCTCATAGTAGTCGGTCAACAGGGCGGCAAGTGTCGGGGCCTGGGGCTGGCTCAATTCTTCTTTTATGGCCTTAATCCAATCTGTCAGGCCGGCGATTTTCTTCCGAATATCCCGCAGGATGTTGTTGGCCTTTTTTATGCGATACAGGAGATCACTGTGCTCTGTCGGTATACTCGTGACCACAATAAAAAGGCCACTGCAGAAAATCTGCTAAAGAAACTCCGTGAGCTTTCAGAGGATGACTGCAAGAAGTTGATCTGTGATATTCAAAGAAACTATCACCTGCCCTGGAAAGCAAGGACCGTTGGAGAGATGATCGCTGTGGCAAGACAGGAATCCGGTGTCCAGAAACTGGAAGGGCATGACATCATGGCACTGGAACGCTTTGACCCGGAAGTGACGCATATGATTGTGTTTGATGTGCTTTCGAGGGAATCTCCCATAGGAGATAAAGGTGAACGGATGCGGCTGTTTCTGACAGAAGCCGGATATAAAAAAGCGTTGGAGAATCAGGGCAGGTCTTTCATCCGGATTCTGAATCATGCAAAAGTGTCGCAGGGGCATTTGAGGTATGACCGGCCAGACGGAGAACGGTAAAAAGGTTCTGTTACCTAACCAATGTATGCCTTTGAATATATACGAAAACATATGGATTTATAGACAGCCAAAGGTATCCGCTTCTTTATCTTCGCTGTATAATTTTGCAAAAAACATACAAACTATATTTTGACATATCTATTGACCTTTTGGGTATAAATATGGTAGTATGGAGGTGGAAGGAGTGGATACCTGTATGCTGAAGGAATATCTGGAAAAAAACTATGGTTATAACGAACCAATCTTCATAAATGAGATCCGGCTGGATGGGCTTAATGATAATGCGTTGCGCCAGTATTTCAAACGGATGCTCAGGTCAGGCGATCTGGCGCGTTTTGATACCGGGATTTATTATCTTCCCAAAGCATCACGGCTGCTGAAAAAAAGTTATTTAGATCCCATGAAAGTCATTATGCGCAAATATGTGCAAAGTACAACAGAAACCTATGGATACTTCGCCGGAGCCACTTTTGCCAATCAGATTGGTCTAACAACCCAGATGCCGGCAACGCTTGAGATTGTAACGTCAAAAGAATCGACAAAGGGGCGTACCGTTACCGTAGGCTCCCAGGCCGTCCGGCTGAAACGGCCCGCCACAACTATAACATCGGAAAATGCAGGACTGCTCCAATTTTTGGATGCCGTTTCCCAGGCAGAAAAATATTCCGAGCTTTCTGATTCTGATACTGGGATTCTTCTGAAAAACTATGCAAAGCAGCAAAATTACAGTAAGGAGCTTCTTTCCGGCGTGCTGCTTGGCATTACGGGTCCTACTGCAAAAAAACTGATTGAATGGGGAATTATTTATGAATTTACATCATGACCACGAAGCATTTAGTGAGCTTATCATCGCTGCTTCTAACGAACTGCATATACCTCCCGGAATCATTGAAAAAGATTATTATGTTACACTTGCGCTCCGGGAGCTGGCCTCCAGGGTAAAGGGAATGGTTTTTAAGGGCGGGACATCCCTGACAAAATGCTATCAGATATTGGAACGCTTTTCGGAAGATATTGATATTTCCTATGCAGCATCGGAAGGTGTTCCTGGCGAAAGCCGCAAGCGGCAGCTAAAAAAGGCGGTTGTTTCTTCCATAGAGTCTATGGGGTTCTCTGTTGCAAACATCGAAGAAACCCGCAGCCGGCGTAGTTATAACTGTTACAGAGCCAGTTATTCCAGCATCTATTCCTCGTTATTGGAATTAAAGCCGGAATTAGTCATTGAGACCTATATCGCCCTGTTGCCCTTTCCGACAGTAAGCCGTATGGCCGATAACTATATTTACCGTTTCCTGAAAATGACGGAGCAGGGGGAAATGGCAGAAGAATTTGGACTTATGCCTTTTGAGATCACAACACAGGCGATTGAACGGACTCTTATTGATAAGGTTTTTGCCCTCTGTGATTATTATCTGTCAGATAAGGTTGACCGACATTCACGGCATTTATATGATATTTACAAGATTATGGAATACACGAAGCCGGATGCATCTTTGTCAGGACTTGTACAGGAAGTTCGGAGCCTGCGGGAACCTCTTCTGGTCTGTCCGTCTGCTAAAACAGGGGTATGTATCAATGACGTTCTGGCAGAGATTGTAAATAAGGAAGTATATCGGAATGATTACGAAACAATTACTGGTAAACTTTTATTTACATATGTTCCTTATGAAACAGTCATTGGTGGGATAAAGGAGATTATCAGCAGAGAATATTTCAGAAACCTTTAATGAAGTCAATAAAATCTTTCCTTTTTTGAAACCAATGTTAACAACTTAGTATGTGCTTGGAATAAATGCCATCGAAACGTGTGAAAGAATGAGTGGTTGGAACATACAACCTTAAAAAATCGCAGACTTCCCCC
>CAJSZT010000089.1:0-9781 GCA_910573785.1 Lachnospiraceae bacterium
TATACATTATGACAAGCAAGTAATTATGACACGAAAGTGATAAAACTGTAGCAGTAATGCGGGTTATTTACGATTATCCTTTACATAATTCTGATTGCAATTCAAAAACAAAAGTATTTTAACCCTTTAGATTAAGATGAAAAAAAATATATTTACAGACTCGTATTTTTTTCTCTTTTTCGGTATCCTTTTCATAAAAAGGAGGGAACAAAAATGCCAGGAAAAGTGCTTGTTTTTGAATTATGCTCGGAATTAGAGCAGGAACTCATAAGGCAACAACTATCTGAAGATACTCTTAAGCGGTATCGAAAAGTACTTAATGAATTTTCTGTGTTTGGAGGTGAAAAAATATATCATCAGTCATTAGGAACTAAGTTTCTTATTGAAAAATTTAAAGCTGATGGCGGAATCTCCATAACAGATGAACATTCAAGAAGTGAAACTTACTACTTTAAATGTATCCGTATTCTGGCTGAGTATTATAACTTTGGAATCATTCATACCGGAACTGATTTTCACGGTGAGCTCATTTGGCCTGAAGGATTTCGTTCGTGTACGGAGAGGTATTTTGAGGGTCTTGTGAATGACGGGCTGTCATATGGATATATTAATAGCTCAAAAAAAGTCATTAAAGACCTGATTCTGTATCTGGATGAAAAGAATATATCCGATCCTGTATTGATTACCGCCCAGCATAATGACGCATTCATTAAAAGCTATTACAAACTCAGCCCCAAAGGAATCGCAACAAAACTCTGCGTACTTCGGAGGTATTATAGATTCTTATATCTAAATCAGTACATCAGGGTTCCTTTGGCGGAAAAACTGCCACAGGCAAACATCAATGGAAGGATGAAA
The DNA here is from genome assembly GCA_910573785.1 of Lachnospiraceae bacterium. Taxonomy (GTDB): domain Bacteria; phylum Bacillota; class Clostridia; order Lachnospirales; family Lachnospiraceae; genus Schaedlerella. The sequence goes on from CAJSZT010000089.1 coordinate 859, forward strand.
TTTCCAACCGTCTGGGATCAGGAAACAATCGAAAAGATTAAGGCGGGCGCGGAAAGAGTAAGTCCGGCTGGGAAACGTTCTTACGCGATGATAGTCCTTGCCGCTGAATCAGGGTTGCGTATAGGTGATATCCGTAATCTGAAACTCACAGATATTGACTGGGTTCAAAAGAAAATATCAATCATCCAGGGCAAAACGAAAAAGGCTCTGGTTCTTCCATTAACAGAAGAAGCCGGCTGGGCGCTGATTGATTACATAAAAAATGGACGTCCTGTTACTGACAGCCCGAATGTATTTGTGAAACACCGTCCGCCATATGATGCGTTTCCGGTGAACAGCACATTAAACTATATCTTGTCGTCTGTATTGAATAAATCCGATATCCCGCCTGAAAAGAAAGAAAACATTGGATGGCATACATTCAGACGTTCTCTTGCAACGATGCTTCTGCAAAGTGATGTGGATATGCCGACCATATCTGAAATACTGGGCCACAGCGATCCTGATATAGCAGGAAGGTATTACATTCAACTGGATATACAGTCCCTCAAAAAATGTATGCTGGATCTGGAGGTAATGGATTATGTCAGGGAATAAGATATACCAGGGAAGGTTTGCGGAGTTATTGCGGGCATTTATCGAAGAAAAGCGCTCTCTTGGATGCCGGTATAAGGAAGAGGAAAGACTTTCATTTATTTTTGACCAGCTCAGCCTTAACTACGACTGTTCTGACGGACTGACTGCCGAACTGGCAGACGCGTTTACCGGATACCAGCCGAACTGGCAGGCGACAACACAGAAAAGGCGTATCAGTTTTATACAAAATTTTGGTGCGTACCTGCTGAGACATGATATCCAGGCCTTTAGAGCCGGATATGCCGTTATGAGAAATATGCAGCCGGAGTTTAAGCCTTATATTTTTTCGCATACGGAAATGGATCAGTTCTTTGCCATGGCCGATAACATCCGGCCCAACTGCCGCAACTCGCATATTTTCTATCCGGTTCTCTTCAGAATGCTTTATGGAACGGGCATAAGGATTTCGGAAGCGCTTTCTTTAACCATGGATGATGTAGACCTGAAAGAACAGGTTCTGCGCGTTATAAATCCAAAAAATCATAAAGATAGAATTCTTCCAATCAGCGATTCTGTTACGGAATACTGTAGATGGTACCAGGGAAAAATACATCCGTTCTATCATAAAGATGATCTGTTTTTTAAAAGTAATCGTGGGACAGGATGTTATTATAGGAACAATATACAGGTTTTCTTTAGCCGGATGATAGCAAATGCCAACATTCCCACACGTGGTTTTAAGGGTGGCGGACCGCATCTTCATTGCCTCAGGCATACTTTTTGTGTACATAGTCTTGAAAAAATGATAAGGGAAGGGATCCCGCATGGTGTCGCGCTGCAGCTGCTGTGTTCCTATATGGGGCATCAGTCTTTATCTGCAACAGGAAGATATCTGCAGTTAACAGCAGAAGCATTTCCTGATCTTATGGAAAAGATCGAGGAGGCTACAAAAGATATTTTTCCAATACCAGCCCCATTGGAGAAAGTGAGGATGCCATATGAAGAAGAATGATTTTGCGCAGTATGTATCATCTTTTTTGACAGGCTATCTTGCCGGAACTAGAAATCTCAGTGCCAATACCATCGTATCGTACAGGGATGCGTTTGTTATTCTTATTACATTTATGAATGAAAAATATTCTATCAGGCCTGAAAAACTGGGAATACAGGATTTTTCACCGGAGAGGATCAAAGAGTTCATGGACTATCTGGAAACAGAGCATGGAAATAGCATTGCGACCCAAAACCAGCGGCTTGTCGCAATCCATTCCTTTTTTCGGTATATAAGTACACAAGATCCGGAATATCTATTTGTTTCGCAGCAGATTTTGGCCATACCAGAAAAGAAGAAGGAACAGAAGCCCGTGAAACATTTTGAAACAGACCAGGTCAGAGAATTATTGGCATCACCAGATACACATACAAGTCATGGCAGGAGGGACCAGGCTTTGTTATGCCTGCTGTATGATAGCGGGTGCAGGGTCCAGGAACTGGCGGATATCAAAGTCTGTGATATCCGGCTGACTGCACCCGCACAGGTTACGGTAACGGGGAAAGGAAGAAAGACACGCACAATACCGCTGACTGATGAGACAAAAGAGATTTTGACTTTCTACATAAAAGAAAATCTACTCATGCATCCATCAAAGCAGGATACTCCCTTGTTTTATAACTGCCATGGGAATAAACTGACACGGCAGGGAATCACTTACATATTGAAAAAATATACGGAACCGTTGGGGCTTGAAGGTGCCACGCCCCATATTCTCCGCCATAGTAAGGCAATGCATATGACAGAGGCTGACATCAATCCAATCTATATCAGAGATTTTCTGGGTCATACAGATCTGAAGGTGACACAGATTTATTCAAAAACAAGTGTGGAAATGAAGCGGAGGGCACTTGAAAAACTAAAAGGATCCAATGTTATTCCCAGAAAGCCGCAAAAAGATTGGACAAACGATAAAAATCTCATGGATTGGTTAAACAGTCTTGGGCGTTAATTATGTAAAGAGAACAAAGCTGGATATAGCTGAAATAGAAGGGTTGATTCAATTTCTTCCCATAATAATCAGCTTGTCATAATGGATGTGCGGATGGTAGGAAAGGTTTGAACCCCATGTGTGCATGATGCTGATAAAGCCAGGCATTCCTCCCATATACGCCGGATCCATGGAAAGATCCAGGATTGTTTCCGCCACAGTATGGAAGAAAAGAGAATACAACTCTTTCTGGTTACAGTAAAACAATGGATTTAACTCACTCGGGCAGGTAAAGACAAGATGGTAATAGTCAATGTCCAGTACGGACTCCTGTTGTGCATCAACCCACATTTCATTGGATAATGCCTGGCACATCGGGCAACCCCTGTCACGGCATGAATTATTATGGTACTGTATATGCCCGCATTTGCTGCATTTTGAGAGGTTAAAGCCGTATGCGCCCGTTTTACAGTTTAAGATGTGGCGGACCGTCTTTTCCTGGCATCCGGTCGGTGTATGGGAATCCAGATATTTGGGGTAGAAATGCCGGAGGACATCCTGCATGGTTGGGTTATCCATCATGACGGCTGTTCCCCCTTTTTGCCTCAAATGTATCAAAAGGGCTATGGATTCCCATGAGTGCCTTAGATGTCATCTGCAGATAGACATCCGTAGAACTTGGACTGCGGTGCCCCAATAACTGCTGGATATAAGTATGGCTGATTCCATCCTCAAGCGCATGGCAGGCAAAGCAGTGCCGCATGGTGTGTGGAGTCACCCCTTTGGGGAGCCCCAGATTCTGGGCATATTTTTTGATAAACTGTTCCACCGTAGCGCTTGTTAATGGCTCATCTCTTACTGTGCTGGGAAACAGCCATCCCTTTGGACGGTCATAACGATACCAGTACTCGGTAAGGATTTCCAGATTTTTATCACTAAGTATTGTATAGCGGTCCTGTCGGTTTTTTGACAGGGGAACATGAATCATCTTTTGTTTCCTGTGGATGTCTTCATACCGGAGATGGCAGACTTCACTGACCCTCAGGCCGGAAGAATACATGGTCGCGGTAATGGCCTTATGCTTATAATTGTTTATAGATTCAATGAGTTGGTTTACCTGTTCCCGGGAAAGAATGACAGGGAGTTGTCGATCACGTTTCATTTTAGGGATTTTTTTGGAATCCCATACATATCCGAGTGTATACTCAAAGAAAAAACGGATTGCCGCAGTATAAACATTGATTGTAGAAGCTTTTTTGTTTTCGTCATCTTTTAAGTGAAATATGAATTTTCGGATATCCGCATATGTAACAGACATAGCCTCTTTATTGACGAATTCCAGAAATTTCTTTACAAAACGGTAATAATCCTCGCGGGTTCCGGAAGTGAAATTTTTTAACAGCATATCCTTCTGTAGTTTTACAAGACATTTTTCGTTCATTCTATTGTCCTCCTGAATATATAATGGGATTGGTTATCTATGGATTTTGGATACTCAGGAGGAGCATGCGCGTAATAAAAAAACTTGTCATGAAAAGTGAAGCGTGTTATTCTATTCATAGCAGTAGTGGTGAAGATCCTGTTTGCATAAGGTTTTTATTTGTGATGATTTAAGAATACCCTATTTAGGACTCATTTGCTACTGCTTTATTGTTAAAATTTTCAGGTGCCAAAATGCGGCTATCCCCTCACAGATAACAGCTTTCGATCACGATGAAGGGGTAGGAGCATTTGCTTTTAGGCACCTCTACCTTGAAAAATAAAATCATTGCGACATGACTTACAACAGCCATCGCGCAGCGATTTTGTTCAATTCCACATAGGCCGACAAAAAAATTAGACCGACAAATCACAGGAAGATCCCCGTTTTAAAAGAATATTTATATTGATTTATCGGTCTAAAACCGTTGTAATAACTCCAAAGGAGGATTATTACAATGAAAAAATTTAATGATTTTGATGAACTGGCATTTGATACAAAACAGAAGTTGCTTTCTTTTTGTGATTATGCCCCCAAAACACTATCTCGTTATGATAGTATTGTTGAAATGCTCAAAGAAGTAATGGTTGGCACAGAAATGGTATTCTCTCTTTCACGCGCCCAAAAATGGCTTGACTGTTTCATCGTATTTAACAATTACAGCGATTACACTTACAAAAAATATAGAAGGATTATTCTCCTACTGGACAATAATTATGTCGGAGAACTGAATTACTGGAAGATTTTTCCTTCTGTCCATCGTTTAATGCCGAAATTGGAAGGTTTCCTGAGAACAGCCAGTCATTATGAAGATTATCTGAAATCCTGTGAGTATGCAGAAAAAACTATTTATATCAGAATGTCGTTTGCCTATGGTTTCCTATACTATCTGGAATCTGTTGGATTTGACGATGTAAAGCCGGTTACAGCTTTTACAGTTTCTGATTATATTAGTTCCGCACATTTTAAGAACAGGGCTCCAAATGGAGTTTCAACAGAGATTATCGGGATCAGACAGTTCCTAAGATTTCTTGAAGACAGACATTTCATAAAAACAGGCATTCACCATGCTTGCTTTAGCAGACAGAATAAGAGCAGGAGAATCGTTTCTACTTATACAGACAGGCAGGTAGAAGTTCTTTGCAGTGAATATCAGGCGCTGCAGACAAATCTTAGAAACCGTGCAGCCTATTTGCTTGCGTTAAAATGTGGCCTACGCACCTGCGATATCATGAACCTGAAATTCGAGAACATAAATTTCAAGAAAAAGACAATCTGTCTGGTCCAAAACAAAACTAAGGAGGTTTTGGTAATCCCTTTTGATAAAGAGGTCTCGAATGCCCTTATCAGATATATCTTGGAAGAACGCCGGGAATGCAGCAGTAATTATGTTTTTGTGACAGTGACAGGACCTGTCAGAAAACTTACCCATCACTCGTCATTGAGGACAGAAACCCGATTCAGAAAGATTGCGGAGTGTGACAAGCCCGTACATGACGGTCTCCACATTCTTCGAAGAACTTTTGCGTCAGAGCTACTAAAATCGGGAATCAGTGTAGCACTGATTGCTTCAGCCCTCGGGCATGCAGATACTGGTACTGTTGATAGGTATCTTGCAGTAGAGGAAGAAAAAATGAGGAAATGCGCCCTGCCTGTCGATGAGATTTCATATGAGGGGGGATTGTACTAATGAGTGCCATGAGACAATATTTTCCTAACATGCTGCAGACCTTGCATAACCTTGGATACTCTCTTGATTATCTTGAACCGAAGCTGACAGAACTGGATCTGTTCTATGATAAATCATATCCGGAGCAGACTACGGTGACATTTGAATCAGCAACAGATTGGATTTATTTAAAAAAAACAGATTCGAAGAAACAACTGCGTGAAAGAATTCTGACAGTGAAATATCTTTCCCGGTATCTGCTCTCAATTGGTATCGATGCTTATATGCCTGATATTAAAGTGAAGGAGGATTTTCATAAGCATCCCCAACTATTCAATGATATGCAGCTATGCCGCTTCTTTGCAGGCGCAGACAGGTTAAAGGCCAATAAGCGGACACCAAACCGGGAATATATAACGCCCATACTGTTTCGGGTAATATATGCGTGCGGATTGAGAAACTCAGAAGCATGTACTATAAAAAAGAAGGATATTGACCTTAAGAAGGGCATTGTCAGAGTCATCCATTCTAAAGGCGATAAGGACAGGATTGTCTTCATGGATAGAACGCTGACAGATCTGTGCAATAGATTTGATATCGTTTATTCTTCCATACTGCCAGAGCGGGAGTACTTTTTTCAGATTTCAAGAAACCGGCAGCACCCAACAAAATATAATACAGATGACTGGTTTGATCTTATATTAAAGAAAACAGAACTTGATAAAGAGTTTTCCGTCAAGCCAACAGTCCATGGGATGAGACATCTTTTTGCAGTAAAAAGCATGAAAAAATGTCTGGAACAGGGAGAAGATTTCGGAAACTGGATCAAATATCTTAGTAAATATATGGGACACGAATCGACAGAAGAAACCATGTATTATCTGCACATGGTGGAAGCTCTGATTCCTGAATATCAGGAAAAGATCAGCAGTATTACGGAAGGAATCGGGGTGGCCTATGAAGAATTCTGATTTATTTTTCTCTGCAGTCAATGATTATATCGAGAGACTCAGACTTGATCTTAAAAGCGAAAAGACTATTACAACCTATATGGAGGGCTTGGAAAGTTTCAGATTCTACCTATGTGGTCAAATGGGGATGAATATAGAAAAAATCCGATTCAGCGATATTGATGACGATACAATCAGGAACTTCCTTAAGTATCTGATAGAATCCGGACATTCCCTGTCTACAAGAAACATAAAACTTATTTCGATAAAGGGATATATCAGATACTGTGCGGAAAAGGACATTACCTTACTGCCTTTGCAGTTAAAAGTTTCAAATATCAGAACAAAGAAGGTTCAGCCAAAGAAACACAACTGGATAACATCGGCACAGGTAAGGAGTCTGTTGGAACAGCCTCCTAAAAACAGAACCGGTATCAGAGACCGTTTTATTATGCTGCTGCTTTTTTCTACTGGAATGAGATTGAATGAGCTGCTTGAATGCCGGATTGGCTCCATTCACTTATGTGGCAAAGATTCCTACATCTATGTCAAAGGAAAAGGAAGTAAAGAAAGGGTGATTCCAATTACCAGAGAAATGATTGATAACCTAAAAGTCTACCTGGATCTTTTTCATAAAAATACCGATAATGATGATTTTCTCATATATACAATCCATGATGGAGACAGGCATAAAATGTCGGCTGATAATGTACAGAGAATTATCAGGAAGTATGCCGATATGGTAAGAAAGGCTGACAGTGATTTTCCTAAACTCCATCCACATATGCTCAGGCATTCTTACGGAGCCGTTTTATATAGAAACAATATGTCAAAGGCGGAGATTGCAAAACTATTAGGCCATGAGCAGGAGTCCACAACGGAAATCTATGTTGAAACCGATGTAGATATGATTAGAGATTCCTTAAAACAGATATCTAAAGAAGATCAGGAGGACATATATGCGTCATTAAGCCCAGATGAAAGAAAGAGGGTTGAAGGGCAATCTTAGTGAGATTTTAGACCGATAAATTAATTTGAACATACAAGTATAATAAAGCTTTTCCAGTAATTTGTCGGTCTAATTTTTTTGTCGGCCTATGTAGCGACGGTGGGAGAGCATGGAAATGAAGAAATAATAGGAAACTATGTAAAAAATCAAGGAAAAGAAAATGAGTATAAGAAACTATATAAAAAAGAACCGGAGGCAAAGCAGTATAGCATATTCGACTATATGTAGTGGGGCGACCTCTCTCAATACCCCGCAGCTTGCTGCGGGGTCGTTTATTCGCAGCCAATCTAAATACTGCTGTAGAAATGGGAATGTCCCATGCGGAAGGTACTGCACAAAACCTTTTCACTTATTTTGCAGGCGGCCTTGTTCAAAATATTCCGGACCGGCTGCAAGATGTTTTTGTTAAGAGAGAACTCTCGGAAGGAGAATACATCGTTTGCAGAGTCGAAGCAGAAAATTTTGAGGATTTGGTAACGGTTGCTTTAGATCAGGCCAGCAAATATCTTTTTGGTATATGGCTGCCCCATCACAATTTAACCACGGAGCCTTTCTCGGCAGAAAAGTATTATCGTGGCTTGGAGGGTATGGCCTGTATGGAAATTTGGGTTAAGCCCCTGCCGCTGAAAAATAAAAGCTAAGGAGGAAAATAAGAATGGATTGGAATTTGCTCTATTCAAATGTAACGCCGCCTACGTGGGAGCAGATCACAGAATATATAGGTAGCCCGTTATGGGCGGACTTCAATGAGCGTATCCAGTCCGCCTACCAGGTCAAGCCCTGCATGGAACACAGCCGCTGTTCCATGCAGGCAGGCTGGAATATTAAGTATAAAAAAGGTGGAAAGTCTCTTTGTACGCTCTATCCGATGCAAGGCTATTTTATCGCTCTCGTGGTTGTAGGAAGTCGTGAACTTACGGAGGCAGAGTTTCTTATGCCGCAATGTTCCGACTATGTTCAGACAGTATTCAAAAACACGAAAATCGGTAATGGACAGAAATGGTTGATGCTGGATGTAAGGGATAGAGGAATTATGGATGATGTATTTAGCCTCATCAATCTCAGAAAGCGTATACCGTCATAACAGGAAATAATATTGATTAACTTGCCATACACTTGTCAAGTTTCTTGCGTTATAATAAAGGCGGAGGTGTTACTATTCACAGTCGATTTAAAATTATAAACACCAGTAGACCAAGGGATTTGAAATAGTCTCTTGGTTTGCTGGTATTATGAACTGACAGTTTATGCAAAGAT
>CAJSZT010000090.1:0-9448 GCA_910573785.1 Lachnospiraceae bacterium
AAATGCCATTATCTGCTGACACAGATCGCAGACATTCTGCTGCAGCTTTACGAGAAAGGAAGTCCGGGTCTGCGAGAAGCAAAAAGGACGATAAAAAATATATCTTTCGACCTGCTAAAAAGTTTTGGAAAAAAGCTGTCATCGGAAGATATACTTTTCATAGAGACACACGGATATGTAAAAGCCGTGGTCTGACAAAAACATTATACCAGAGGAAGTGGTCTGAGGGAAGAGGGAAAATAAAAAAATCGTATTTGCTGCGAAACCCTCGTGCCAGGCAGTACGAATATATAAGAAGGAATCCGAGAAATCATACGTGATAACGTATATAAGCATAAAGCTGCCGTCCGGGAGGACGTAAAAATAAAAGTTATCCCCATAAAACGTATGAAACAATCCCTCTTTCCATATGGATGTGAATAACTATCCAAAGCTTCAAGGAAAACTTTGAAAAATTGGCTGACAATGAATATATACGCAATTAGACAAAACTAACTCAAAATCACCTTTTAAAGCTGATCGGTGAGAACCTTATCCCCATACAGCGGGGCTTGACGACTTCCAGCACAGCAATCTTTATCCCCTTTATCACACAGGAGCTTTTTCAGAGGGGCGCAAGCCTTTATTACGGGCTGAACGCTCTTTCCAACAACATGATCTTATGCGACCGCAAGCAGCTTAAAAATCCCAACGGCTTGATCTTGGGAACGCCGGGAAGCGGGAAATCCTTTGCGGCGAAGCGGGAAATGACAAACGCTTTCCTCATTACGGACGACGACATTATTATCTGCGATCCCGAAGCCGAGTATTACCCCCTTGTGCAAAGATTACAGGGACAGGTGATAAGGCTTTCCCCCACCAGCCCGCACTACGTCAACCCTATGGATATAAACCTCAACTATTCCGAGGACGACAACCCGCTTGCGCTGAAAAGCGATTTTATCCTCTCCCTTTGTGAGCTGATCGTCGGCGGCAAGGAGGGCTTGCAGCCCGTGGATAAGACCGTCATTGACCGCGCTGTTAGGAACGTGTACCGTCCTTTCCTTGCAGCCCCCGACCCGGCAAAAATGCCGATTTTGGGCGACCTTTACGACGAGCTTTTGAAGCAGCTGGAGCCGGAAGCGGCGCGTATTGCGGCGGCATTGGAGCTTTACGTTTCCGGGAGCCTTAACGTCTTTAACCACAGGACAAATGTAGAGCTTAACAACCGCCTTGTCTGCTTTGACATTAAACAGCTTGGAAAGCAGCTCAAAAAGTTAGGTATGCTGATTGTGCAGGATTCCCGTATCGCTCATATCGTCCAGCAAAGCGTCAAGCTGCCGCCGCTGGGTATTCTTCCCGGCGGGCTGCTCCAAAAGGAATTGGTCTACCGAGATATTGTAACGCAGCATAAGCTCAAAGAATATCTGTAAACTGGGGTGCTGCCCCTTATTCTCAATATTCGCAAGGTAGCGCGGGGATATATACATTTCGTCGCATACCTTTTTCCGGCTTTCCTTGCGCCCTTTCCGGGCTGTCTTAATTGCTTCCCCAAAAGCCTTAAAGTCGTATCGTGGTACTGGTCTTTTTGCCATATTCATTCACCCTATTACATTTTACTGTTCACCTTTCTTTTTGGATATGTCTACACAGTACCTATCAATAGCTTAAATAATTCCTATTTCTGCATAGAAACTTTACATCAATTTTACAATGCCGCGATATTGGATTTGATTTTTGTCCTGTATGATATAGCTGTAAACTTCAAGAAAAACAAAAAGCAAAGGAGATTCAAAAAATGAAAACATCAAAAAAATACTTGGCATTTGCCCTTATGAGTGTTCTAATGCTGTCTGCATTAACGGGGTGCAGTAATAAGAACGAGGGCGATTCAGCCAAATTTGACACAGCAAGAGAGATCAATGTACTTACCCGCGAAGATGGCTCGGGGACACGCGGCGCGTTCATAGAGCTGTTTGGAATCGAGCAGAAAAATGAAGCGGGAGAAAAAATCGACTATACAGCAGACACCGCCGCCGTTACAAATTCTACGTCTGTTATGATGACAACGGTTGCCGGGGATTTATACTCTATCGGATATATTTCTCTTGGCTCCATGAATGATACTGTAAAGGCGATTCAGATCGACGGCTGCGAAGCAACGATTGAAAATATCAAAAATGGTACATATAAGATTGCGCGTCCCTTTAACATTGCGACAAAGGACGGTTTAAGTGACACAGCGCAGGATTTTATCGACTTCATTATGAGTGCGGACGGTCAAGCAGTGATTGAAGAAAATGGATATATTTCTGTATCTGACGCGGGAAGTTACAGCGGGGAAATGGATTCGGGCAAAATTATTGTAGCGGGTTCCAGCTCTGTCACCCCGGTTATGGAAAAACTCAAAGAAGCCTATCTTGAGAGAAATCCGGGCGTTACGATTGAGATACAGCAAAATGATTCTTCTACTGGTATGTCTGACACAATAGACGGAACCTGCGATATAGGCATGGCTTCCCGTGAGCTGAAAGATTCCGAAATGGAAAAAGGACTGACCGCTACCGTAATTGCAATGGACGGTATTACAGTGATTGTTAATAATGACTGTCCCATAAATAATCTTACAAGTGAACAGGTAAAAGATATTTTTATGGGTAATGCGGTTCGTTGGAGTGAAATATCACAGTAGGATTTTAAGGGGCTGCGGTAAGAAAGCCGCCGCCCCTTTTCAATAAGGAGCATGATTATGAAGAATATAAAAGAAAAAGTGATGAAACTGCTTTTTTTCTTGACAGCCCTTGTTTCCATAGCAGCGGTAATTCTAATCTGCATATTCCTGTTTGCAAGCGGTATCCCTGCAATAAAAGAAATAGGCGTTTTCAAATTTTTGCTGGGTACAAGATGGAAACCCGCAAATAATCTCTATGGGATTCTCCCTATGATCGTCGGCTCTCTCTATGTAACAGCCGGGGCACTGATCATTGGCGTACCGATTGGAATATTGACAGCAGTGTTCATGGCAAGGTTTGCTCCGAAAAGTATCTATCGGCCTATGAAGGCTGCGGTTCATCTGATGGCGGGGATCCCGTCAGTTGTGTACGGTTTTTTCGGATTGGTAGTCTTAGTGCCTTTCATTCGGGAAACCTTTGGCGAGGGCGGGATGAGTGTCCTTACCGCTTCCGTCCTGTTGGGGCTGATGATCTTACCTACCATTATCAGCGTTTCGGAAGCTTCGATCCAGGCTGTCCCGGAAAGCTACTATGAGGGCGGGCTTGCTCTTGGAGCTTCCCATGAAAGAAGCGTATTCTTTACAGTTCTCCCCGCGGCGAAAAGCGGAATCTTTGCCGGGGTTGTATTGGGGATTGGGCGGGCAGTCGGTGAAACAATGGCGGTTATGATGGTTGCCGGAAATCAACCGGCCATTCCGGACAGTATGCTTTCCGGCGTTCGGACACTGACCACAAACATTGTATTGGAAATGGGATATTCTACGGATTTACACCGTGAAGCGTTAATTGGTACGGCTGTTGTCCTGTTTGTTTTCATTCTCATTATCAATCTGTCCCTCTCCCTGTGGGGAAGGAGGGTGAAATAAATGGTTGGAAAATTGAAACGGAAATGGTGCGCATACAGACGCGACCCTAAATCTTTTGTTCTCTTTCTTTCTGTATGCCTTGCAGCATTGATTACAATGCTTGCGCTTATTTTTATTATTGCATACATATTGATAAAAGGGATTCCAAATTTAACGCTGGATTTATTTGACAGCAAATATACAACAGAAAATGTGTCCCTGCTTCCGGCACTTATCAATACACTGTTCATTATGCTGCTTTCCCTGCTGTTTGCGGTTCCCGTAGGAATTGGTGCTGCAATTTATCTGACAGAATACGCAAGACGGGGAAATAAGCTGGTTCATATCGTAGGTATTACCGCTGAAACATTGTCCGGGATTCCGTCAATCGTTTATGGGCTGTTCGGTTCCCTTTTCTTCGTGAAATATCTTGGGCTGGGGTTGTCTTTGCTGTCCGGGGCTTTGACATTAAGCATTATGATTTTGCCGCTTATTATGCGGACAACAGAAGAAGCCTTGCGAAGCGTTCCCGACAGTTACCGCGAGGGCAGCTTCGGGCTTGGAGCCGGAAAGCTACGAACCGTATTCTCTATTGTCCTGCCCTGCGCCGTTCCGGGTATCTTGTCCGGCGTTATTCTTGGAATCGGGCGTATCGTCGGGGAATCGGCGGCACTGATCTTTACTTCCGGAACCGTTGCAGAAATAGCAACAAGTATTTTTTCGTCGGCAAGAACTTTATCCGTCCATATGTATTCTATTTCGGGTGAGGGACTGTATATCAAGCAGACTTACGCAACTGCGGTTGTATTATTGGTTGTTGTCATTCTGATAAATGCACTTTCTGGGTTTGTGGCAAAAAAGATAGGAGGTAAAAACACAGATGGATAAAATCGTGGTTGAGGATTTGGATTTATTCTACGGAAACTTTCAAGCCTTGAAAAAAATAAATGTGGCGTTTAAGGAACACGAAATTACCGCGCTGATCGGACCGTCGGGCTGCGGTAAATCGACATTATTAAAAACATTGAACCGAATGAATGACTTGGTGGAGGGCTGCCACATCAAAGGGACTATCCGTTTAGACGGTGAAGATATTTATGGAAATATGGATATTAACCTACTGCGTAAACGTGTGGGAATGGTATTTCAAAAACCGAATCCGTTCCCTATGAGCATTTATGACAATGTTGCCTTTGGAGCAAGGACGCATGGTATCCGTTCTAAAGCTGCGCTGGACGAAATTGTAGAGCGTTCCTTAAAAGGGGCGGCAATTTGGGACGAGGTAAAAGACAGGCTGAAAAAATCTGCGCTTGGTATGTCGGGCGGTCAACAGCAGCGTCTTTGCATTGCCCGCGCTTTGGCAGTGGAGCCGGAAGTTTTGTTGATGGACGAACCGACCAGCGCACTTGACCCTATTTCTACGGCAAAGGTAGAGGAACTTGCCGCAGAATTAAAAAAGGACTATACCATTGTCATTGTGACACATAATATGCAGCAAGCACTCCGAATTTCCGACAGGACAGCGTTTTTCCTGCTTGGGGAAATGGTGGAGTTTGGAGAAACAGAAAAATTATTCTCCATGCCGCAGGACAAGCGGACAGAGGATTATATTACGGGGAGGTTTGGATAATGCGCCTAAAATTTGATGAACAGTTAGATTTATTAAATAAAGAGTTGATTACAATGGGGGCTTTTTGTGAAAATGCGATTGCTATGTCCGCAAAAGCTCTGACAGAGGGGAATCCCGCGCTTGCAAAGGCTGTTCCCGATCTCTCTGTTCAGATAGACCACAAGGAGCGCGAAATTGAAACTATGTGTCTAAAGCTACTCTTACAGCAGCAGCCCGTGGCAAAAGATTTGAGGGTTGTATCGTCCGCGCTGAAAATGGTGACAGATATGGCAAGAATCGGAGATCAATCCGCAGACATAGCGGAAATTATCACATTAGCCAATATCCACGCCACCGACGACACACAAGTTATCCATGATATGTCGGTTGCTGTCATTAAAATGGTAACGGACAGTATTGACGCTTTTGTGAAAAAGGATATGCAGATGGCGAAAGCCGTGATAGATTATGATGATGTGGTGGATTCCTTTTTCGATAAGGTGAAGAAAATGCTGATTGAACTTTTCAGCAAGCCCGAAACAGACGGTGAGTATGCCATAGACCTGTTAATGATTGCAAAATATTTTGAACGTATCGGAGATCATGCGGTCAATATTGCAAAATGGGTTCTGTTCTCAATCACAGGGAACAAAGAGGGGTGAACATACCGCCATTGATGAAATATAGGTAATATGGTATGATTGAGTTCGGAATATTGCCACAGGAAAGAAAGGAGCAGATTTACATGATTTATTGTGTTGAGGACGACAGCTCTATCCGTGATCTGATGATATACACATTAAATTCTGCCGGATTTGAAGCAAAAGGTTTTGACGGCGCGGACACCCTTTTTGACGCTTTGCAGACAGAAAAACCCCAGCTTATTATGCTTGATATAATGCTTCCCGGCGAAGATGGCATTTCCATATTGAAAAAGCTGCGTATGCAGGGGACGACAGAGGATATTCCTGTTATTATGGCGACAGCCAAAGGAACCGAATACGACAAAGTAACCGGGCTTGATTTGGGAGCTGATGATTACCTTGCAAAGCCGTTTGGCATGATGGAAATGATTTCCCGTGTGAAAGCGGTATTGCGCCGTACAAGTCCGAAAGAAGAAACTAAAAAGCTAAAAATTGGTAATTTAGAATTGAATTTGGAAACATATATTGTACTTGTAAACAACGAACGGGTTCAGTTGACACTGAAAGAACATAAGCTGCTCCATACTTTTATGGAAAACCCCGGACGGGTGTTTACACGCGATCAGCTTCTTGAAATGATATGGGGCATTGACTACATAGGAGAAACCCGAACCGTAGATGTTCACATTGGAACACTCCGAACAAAATTAGGCGAATGTGGGAGCTATATTGAAACGGTACGGGGAGTTGGGTATCGAATGGAGGGGGAAGTATGACGAAACGAATTTTTCGTTCAATCTGCCTTGTCGCATTGACTGTTTTTCTTGCGTCTGTTGTCCTGTTCATGGGTGTTCTGTATGAATACTTTTCAAATGTTGAACAGACACAGCTAAAAATGCAGACAACCCTTGCCGCACAGGGCGTTACAAATGAGGGCATTGATTATTTCCATGATTTGAAAGTGAAAAATTATCGTATATCATGGATTGATACAGAGGGAAATGTTATTTTTGATAGTGCGTCTGATACTGCGGAAATGGAAAATCATTTAGAGCGGGAAGAAGTGCGGGAAGCCCTTTCTTCGGGCTATGGTGAAAGTAAACGGTATTCTGCTACTTTGATGGAGCGTTCGTTTTATTCCGCGCAGAAACTTGATGATGGCACTGTATTACGGCTTTCCATATCTCAAAATTCTATTTTGACGCTCCTTTTAGGTATGACACAGCCGATTTGCATTATATTTGTGATCGCGCTGATTCTTTCCATTGTTTTAGCTATTCAAGTTTCAAAAAAAATAGTAAAGCCATTAAATGAAATTGATCTTGATAATCCGTTGTCAAATGAGGGCTATGATGAGCTTTCCCCTTTTTTACGGCGTATTGACAGCCAGCAAAGACAGCTACGGGGGCAGAAAGCCGAGCTTCTCCAAAAAGAGAATGAATTAAATACGATTATCGGCAGCATGAATGAGGGCATGATTCTCCTAAATCAAAAAGGGAAAATTATCAGTATAAACCCTGCGGCAAGAAAACTGTTGGACGCTGGCACAGACTGTATCGGTTCTGATATGCTGTCCTTATGCCGTAATCTTGAATTGCAGGAAATCCTTACGAAAGCCTTGCACGGAGAACGGGGCGAAAACATTATCCGGCTACATGGAGAAAGCTATCAAATTGACGCTGACCCGATCACTTCTGAAAACATTGTGAAAGGAGCCGCGCTTTTCTTTTTCAATGTGACAGAAAAAGAAAAAGCGGAACAGATACGGCGCGAATTTACCGCTAATGTGTCCCATGAATTAAAAACCCCGCTTCACTCCATTTCCGGGTATGCGGAGCTTTTGAAAAACGATATGGTAAAGGAGAATGATAAAATACCCTTTGCCGGAAAGATTTATGATGAAGCCGGACGAATGATACGGCTTGTGGAGGACATTATCAGTCTTTCGCACCTTGACGAAGGTGCGGACGATATGCAGAGAGAAAATATCGACCTATACACATTGGCAGAAAAGGCGGTACAGAGCTTAGAGCCACAGGCAGATACCGTATGTGTTGCATTGGAGCTTTCCGGCGTTCCGGCTCCCCTTAACGGCATACCACAGCTTTTATACAGTGTGATTTATAATCTTTGTGACAATGCGATTAAGTATAACCATGAAAACGGAAAAGTAATGGTGAACATACAGAATGAAAACGGCATGGTAGTTTTATCAGTGGAGGACACGGGGATAGGAATTGCACCCGAACATCAAGAGCGGATTTTTGAGCGTTTCTATCGTGTTGATAAGAGCCATTCTAAGGCAGTAGGGGGAACCGGGCTTGGGCTTTCTATTGTGAAACACGCCGCTAAAATCCATAATGCTAAAGTTGATGTAAAAAGTCATGTCGGAAAAGGCACGACGGTTATTGTAACATTTCCAAAATGAAACATTAAATTGTATAACCATTTTTCAAAAAAGCTGCATACGGCAGCTTTTTTGTTTTACATGGATTTTACAATTTCAAGATATTGGATTTGATGTTGACTTGATAATATCTAAATAAAACAAAAGAAATGGAAATACCTGCTAATGCGGGAAAAGACAAAAACCGCTGACAGGTAGGATTTTTGCGTTCATTTTCAAGAATCAACATAATGGGTGGTTTTGAAAAATCAAAGCCGCCGTTTCTTTTTTATCTTCTCAAGGAATGACGCGGTTTCACTGTTAAAAGCGGCGGCTAAAGGAGGTAGCCGCCATGAAGCACATACCGTATCGACAAAATCCGACGGTCATTGACATATCAAAAAAAGCCCGTCCACCGCCGGGGGAAATTCTACCCACGAATATGAACTGTCTAATCAACTGAATACTGCTTACAATTCCTCTGCGCCCGTCTGCAACTTTGTAGACGGGCGTTTTGTGTTCCCCCGGCAAAATTTTTTCAAAAAGTTTGCAAAATCACCGCCTATTCGGGGGTGCGCGGTTTTGAGGGTTTATGAAAGGGGACATCAGAAAAAATCACCCGCTTTCGCGGCTGCGAAAGGAGGTGAGAACATGAATGAACCGAACCGTACCCAATGGCAAATACGTTGTGCTTTTAATGGCTTTTGCAAACAGGCATTGAAGCGCGAAGCAATGAACGCCCACAGGGACACAAAGCGGCAGCAGTCAAGGGAAGTAACATTCTCCGATCTGTCACCACTGGAAGAAAGCCAGCTTGTTACCTACGACAGATATTTTGCAGATGATGAAGCTGAACAGTCTTTCATTATTGCGGGAAAAGAGATAACCGCAAAGCTGCTTGCCGAAGCCCTGCGGAGCTTGCCGGAAGAAAAGCGCGAAACTATCCTGCTGTATTATTTCTTCGATATGAGCGAAACCGAGATTTCAAGGCTCTGCAACATTCCGAGGACAACAGTGAAGTATCGCCGCAACAGCTCTTTTGAGCTACTAAAACGCTATTTGGAGGAACGCGCCTATGACTGTCAGCCAGCAACCCCAACAAGATTCCCGCAGGACAAAATGAGCCGGTAGGCGAAGTATGAAAGCTTTGTAGGACTTGTAGAGTGCAAAAGGGCATAAAATCCCCCTCCCCATGAAAAGGGGCTTTTTAAATGGGATACGATATGATACAATAAGCTACAGCAATCCAGTTT
>CAJSZT010000091.1:0-9317 GCA_910573785.1 Lachnospiraceae bacterium
GAGGCCTTGGAACGGAAAGAAATAGCGGCCTGAAAATATTTTATAGGCTAAAGTATTGATTTTTCAATGTGCAAATCCCATTTTTGATGTGGGAAGTTTGAGTTATCTAATACGGAAATGCTGATTATGGAGCTGCTGTGGCGGACGGGGGAACCTATGTCTTTTAAAGAGATCATGGACGTAGCGCAGAATGAATGGAAAAAAACATGGAAAGCACAAACCTTAAATACGTATTTGATCAATTTACAAAAAATCAAAATGGTAGGAACAGACAGAAGTTCTACACATTATATGTATTATGCATTGTGCAGCAAGGAGGAGTTGATCCATAACTGGACACGGCATTTAGTAGAGGAATGCTTTGACAATTCCATCAGCCGGCTGTTTGCTGCCTTTATAGGCGACAAAAAATTGTCTGAGGAAGAAGCAGAAGAGTTAAAGAAATTATTGTGAATTGTATAGGAGGACTTCCAGATGAAAAAGAAATTAAATAAAATGTTTTTTGTTGAGGCATTGGTTATAAATATAGCTGTTTTGCTTTTTCTGCTTTTCATGCTTTGCCAAAAATTAAATGGTTCATTAGATTGTTTTGAATATAGGAAATATGGGATCAGCTATAATATCATTTCAGAACAGTTTAAGTATAAAGGAAAAAATGTAAGATATTTTGAGGATAATAAGTTTGGAAAAAATGAAGGAATAGTTGCTATGCAAAGAGAAGGAGATTATGATGTAGTGATTCATCGCAATAATGCGAAGAAAATTGATGAAGTAAAAATATATCCTAAAGAACAAACGTTAGATAGAATTAAATCTTTGTATCAAGGACAAGGAAGTGATTATTTTATAGAATGACTAATGAAATGAATATTAGTAGTGTTTTCCTAGAATACATAATGAAAGCAGGAGGTATTTATTGATGGTAGGGATTTCTTATGGGAGTTATTCTTCGGCAGCAGGGCAGTTACAATATCAGGCAGCGAATAGCAGCAAAAAAAGCAGCAGGAACGGTACCTATGGGACAAATGTGTTTCATGAGGAGCGCTATATTAAAACTGTATCGAGAGGAAATTTTGAAACCTGTGCCGAAGTGGATAAAATACCATGTAAGTATGCGCTCAAGGATGAAAAAGCGATTGGATGGCACTGGAAGGCTCCAGGGATAGAATACAGATTTTTTCATGCGGCCGAATCCACAGAGGAGAATCCGGTACTGGTTGCGAGAGGTGTAGATGAGCATGGAAAGTTATTTGAAGAAAAAATAGATGTGAAGCAGATTGATCCTTACAATACCACCCCTCTTGAAATAGACGCACTGGCATATTTTAAACCGGGAGAGTATCATACGATCAGTACCAGCAATCTCTATGGGAAGGAAGATGTGGGGATAAACGAACGGTTTGATTTTGTTGCCATGATTCGGGAGAGGCTTGCGTCCTGCAGCAGGCTGCATTTATCGAAAGAAGCCGCCTGGCATGAAAAGGATCTGGATTTCGTGCTTGGCTTCACGGAAAATCGTACCAGGGCGGATCGGATTGGAAACCATATTGAATTGGGGCCAGATATTTTCAGTGATTTTGCCGAAGAAAATAAAAGAAAATTGGAACTATATTCCGAAGCAGCAAGAGAGCGGATGATATCTGGTATGGCAAGAAAATGCTCCGAAAGCAGATCTTGGAAAATAAGATAGAAGAACAGCGGGAGACTGGCCCGAGCACAAGCCGAAGCTGCAGAAGTAAAAGGTATCGGGGCGGTATCTCAGGCAAAGGGAAGAGGCAGCTCAGCATTTTTTTCTCTAAGTAATGTAAAAGGAGCAGCTAAAAATATGAAGATAAATAGGATTGAAAAGCAGAGTTTAAATGCAAAACCATATTGCTATAATACTAAAGAGACAAATTCTTTCTCTGAATATATTTATAAAGCAAATGAAAGGATCGATATTAAAACAGATCCATGGCAGATATTACGGAATAAATATCCCGATGTAGTATATAATGTGGGTGATATTGCAATGCTTGATAAAAATAATTTAATACCATATAGACAGGATTTTCCAGTATCAAAACTTTTTGAGGAAAATATCGATTTAGAAAAATTGGCATTATGGAAACCAAAGATAAACTCAAATATTCCTACAGGATTCGAAGATTATATTCAAGCTGACAGGGCACGCATTCCGAAAGGAACACGTGCAGTTATGATTCATCCTGATGTAAAGGACAGAATGGAAAAAGATATACAATATGCAAATGATATACTTAGTAAAGTTGATAATTTTTTTCAAAGAGAAATTATGATCAATGAGCAATTAGTACCTGGATGTACTTTGGGAATGAACCAATTTGTTGCAGTAGATGCAGATGGGAATATAGGATATAATTGTTCAGTGACTCATGGGACAAATAATTATGAAGAACCCTGGCAGAAAAATATAACGCCATCATTAATCAGAGAAATAGAAGATTTATATAAGGAAGTGGATATAACATCAAAAAGCGAGTCGATACAGCCTATAGAGAACAGCTTTAAATTAGATATGGCAGCAAACAATAACATAGAGGATTATCAAAGTATATTATGGATAGCGAGTGAAGAAATGTGGAAGAAAAAGTATTTACTCTCTAATATATGAGGATTGCCCGATTCCTTTTCAAATAAAAATCAACTTCAGCAGCTTTGAAACAATATAGAAAAGGGAATCTGGTTTGGAACTGGAGAAGGCGGGGATTTTTTCCAGATTAGTCAGGATTCCAGCTGTGGAATTTCAGAAGTTGAAATTGATTACGGAGAAAACAGTATTTTTGATTTGGAGACGGTAAAGGATCAGCTGTGCCAGGAATGTTTGGATCAGCTGCTGAATGTGCTGGACTGCTATGGCTTAGAGGGAGAAGAAGCACAGCCCAGGGATCTGTGCCTGATCGATTTTCAGACTATGGAATTATATTCCTTGCAGGAGCATAACCGGTCATATTATATACGGGATTACTATGTACAGATTCACATGGATGATAGTGGAGCGGAGGTGAATGTATTTTATATGCCCGCTTCATCACTGTAATGGTCAGATGCCTTGCGGCCAGTGTACGATGCCGTGTGAACTTTGTTTCAATTTGTGTGAATTGATAGTTTGGGGTTGCATTTTTATCCTGTTCGTTGTAGTATTCATTTGGGAAGCCTCTTGTTCCTTAGATTATTACCAACAATTGGTGTCAGTAACTATCTAAGCACAGGAGGTATTTTCTTTCATGAACATGTTTCTGCATATACAGGAAGGAATAGAAGAATGTTTTATATTGCAATCTGTGACGATGAAAAATATTTTCGCATTAGAGAAAGAGAACTGGTTGCGAAGTATATGGATAGTAAAAGCTATAAATTCAGGATAGATATTTATGATTCCGGAATAGAATTGCTAAAAGAAAAATCAAAGATTCCCCAATATGACATCATATTCCTTGATATAAACATGAAAGAAATAGACGGCATGAAAACAGCCAGAGAAATCAGGAAAATTACGAGAGAGGTTTATATTGTTTTCGTTACAGCCTTTATTACATATGCTCCGGAAGGATATGAGGTAGATGCGATACGCTATCTTTTAAAAGATGACGAACGGATAGAAAAAGCAATTGACGAATGCCTGGAGACGGTTATATACAAGCTGAATTATGTAGAGCATAAGCATATATTTGAATTTCGGGAGGGAAAGGTTACGGTCTTTTTCGAGGATATTTTATATGTTGAGAGCAATCTACATAAACTGATCTTCCATATGGCGGGAAACCCAGACAGAAAATACACGATGTATGAAAAATTAGACAGTATTGAGGATTTGCTGCATGATGCCGGATTTTGCAGGATTCATAAAAGCTGTCTGGTAAATTTGAGGTACGTGGAACATGTGGAAAGGTATAAAGCAGAGCTGTTAAATGGCAGCAGCCTGGCAATTTCTAAGTCAAGATATATTCATACAAGAGACGAATGGATCTGCTACAGAGGTGAAATATAATGGAAACACATTTATATGGTGTCTTTTATACAATCATATATGTGCTGCTATGCAGAATGTTTATTGAGACTTTTGAAGAAAAGCGTAATATATCAAAAAAAATATATAGAGATGGCGCATGGATATGCCTGACGGTAATGGACTATGCAGTTTCTGTGATGCTGGACAGTAATATTGTTTTGAAAGAGATTGTGATTATGATGCTGGGAATCCTTTTTATGTGGGGCATCTTTCGGCAGAGAATTACAAAAATAGCAATATTGGTCATACTGTATCAGGGAATCTGCTTTGTGATTGATTATATTGCTGTCATTGTGATTTCTAAGTGCTTTTCTGCCATTACCATAGAACGGTTGAATGAACCGCTGATAAATTTGATGATTGGCATATTGAGCCAGATGCTGTTGATCTGTTTTATCATGCTGCTGCGAAGGTATGGAGTAAAAAAGTCTTCTGAGATGCTGACAGCAATGGAATGGGCCAGATTTACTGTGTTTCCGGCGTTTACAATTGTCGTATTGATTGCGCTTTTAACCAATTTTGAAATACCAAAAAGCAGCAGTCAAAAAAATATCCTGCTTTGCATAGCATTTGGACTGCTTGTGATGAACTTGATGGTTTTTCATTTGATTAACGATATATTGAAGCGGGAAGCGCTGATTAGAGAGAATCGACTGTTAATAGAACGAGCAAAAAATGAAACGGGGATGTATCGGGTGATTTCAGAAAACTATGAAAAGCAGCGGAAAAGAGAACATGAGCATAAAAACCAAATGGCATTTATTGCTGCATTGGCCCGCAGCAATAAGATAGATGAAATAAATCATTACCTGAAAGAATATAACGAAGAAATGATAGAAAATACAGATCTGATCGATGCGAATCATGTAATTGTGAACGCAGTCTTAAATTCCAAATATAAAGAAGCAAGAGAAAAAGGGATCGTATTCGTTGTCAAAGTAAATGATTTGTCTGAATTGAGAATCAAAGATGAAGACATTGTTCTGATTTTATCAAACCTGCTTAGTAATGCAATCGAAGCAAGCACTGAAAGTAATGAGCCTGTTGTTAAGCTGAAATTTATAAGAGAATGCCATCAGATTATCATTTCAGTTGTAAATACATTGTCAAAAGAGCCTTGTATAATTGGAAATAAATTTATTACCACCAAAGAAGATACGGAAAATCATGGGATAGGAATAGAAAATATTCGGGAGACTGTGGAAAAGAATGGCGGCTCCTGTGTGATCAAATATGATGAAAGCAGTTTTCGGTTTACAATTTTGATTCCGGATCAATAATAAGAGTGTTTTAAAGCAGATACGATTTGAGGTATCTGCTTTTTGCGTTTTCCTGATTCTGCAAAAAAATTCCTGATTCTGCAATAGATATTTATTTTATTTTGAAAGTGCCGAAACAAAAAATATAAACTATAAGGTGATCAGTGTGGGAGGAGTCGATGAATGACAGAGCATATAGCAAATGTGTTGACAGAGCATATGTTTGCGGATGGTTTGATAGAATGCGGTGATAAGGAAGAAACTGATAATAAATATCGGAATATAACAAGTAAAACAGGTAATGATGGGATTGCTGTATTGACACTGGCGAGCAATCTTCCATCGCCAAATGATCTGCCAACGTCTATAGGTTCATATGCCTATATACGTAATGGCCCCTTTATGTTCAGGGATTATTATGATTTAGATGCAATTGTAATAAGCGCATATGGTCAAGTAATATTCAGTGATGGGGTATATCATTTAATGCGTTCTGACTATATATCCAGCTGATTTAAGTGGACCACATGAAAGATACCATAGCTGCAGACATTTCGTACTGCAGCTATGAGTGTATATCTAGAAAGGGGAATCCTGCCATGAGAGTATCAGATATAACATATGTGAAAAATGAATATGTGAAGGAAGCTGAACCTATAAAGCCGCTGTGGGAAAGCAGTGCGGCCAAGGCATTAGAGGGAATGCGTCTGCCGGAAGAAAAAAGGTTGGATACCTTGGAACTTCACGTAGATGAAGACACATCGTATACTACCAATGCCCCTAAGAAAAAAGAAGGATGTATTGTTGTTCTTCAGAAATATCATTTTTTGGATGATATTGACCAATATGTAGGTATATTTGAGAAATATGCAAAAGGTGAGATAAGCAAATATGATTTTGAGGGATATATCGCTGGTGCTGAAAAAGCCCTGGGTTCAGCTTTAAACAATGGTTTTTTCTATAGTATAACCAGAGGGGTATATAATCTTGTCGATGAAATGAAAGAGAACCTGAAAAACGGAGTCGCAAATACTTTGGAGAACTTGAAAACAAAGTTCTCCATTGAGGGAAGGGAATTTACGTACAAAGAGATGTCAGCGATCCAGAAAACAGGGAGCTATCTGCAGAAGATGATCGGAGGAAACAGTCCTTGCGGTTATGATGATTATATGAAGATGGGGATGGCAAGGGCGTATGCTTATAAGCCGGAGCTTGGATTGACTAAGGATCAGGCGGATGTCTTAAGTGAAGCGGCGGAACGAATGATACAGCAGAAGCTGGAAAATAACAAACACTGGATAGAAATTGCTGCCTCAGAGGAGCAGAACAGCAGATGGAAGGGATATTATATCGGAGGTACAATCGCGGTCGCATCGAATACGCAGATTATTTCTGGGATTATGAATGCATTCTCAGAAATGGACCCGACAGATCCAGATTCTGTTGAAAAAGCGGTGAAGAGATATCAGGAACTTTTGAAGCCCTGGAATGAAAGGTGTGCAAGCTATATTGCAACGCAGGCTCCCGGATACGCAAGCGGATATGTACAGGAAAAATCTGCGGACTTCCGGAAAGAGTTTTATTCGTATTGGAATCGGAACGTAGTTTAAAGATAAATACAACAAATAAATTAATAATTCTCTGTGCATGGGGCAAATGCACAGAGAATTATTTTTTGTCAGACAGCCCTAACATGTAATCGGCGGAAACCCGATAATACTTACACAGTGCCACCAGATATTCTATAGGCATAGGGCGTTTGTAGAGTTCGTACTGTGAGTAGGTAGTCTGCGCCACACCCAGCATCTCTGCGATTTTCGCTTGTGTCAGGTCATGGTCCTCACGTAAGGCCTTCATGCGTTCGGGATATTTCAAAATAATCACATCAGAATTATCTTATATTAAAAATAAATAAGATTTTTGAAATAGGTTGCGGCTCAGGGTATTCTATATTGACGATGGTTCTGAGGGATTTTGCAGAGTTTATTCAAGCTGGTATAGTTCATGATTATGAGAAAGTTAAAGATGAGTTAGAAAGTAATCCATGTGATGTGATACTTCTTTGTAATCCTGGTGGAAGTCCAAAGACAAATCTAACTATGCAAGAAGAGAAGTGGCTAAGATGGGGGAATTTAAGTGTAGCTGACTCATTCGAGCAGATCTATTTTATAAAAGGTCAATTTCTGCAAAAATGTAGGTCGTTTTCACCAAGATAGATTTTTGTGGAAGACAAGGTGGTATTATTTAAGAAAAACGGAAGAGAGGTGAATGATATGGATACCATACAATTTTGCTGACAGCAAGTTTGATTTTGGCAGGAAAATGGAAGTATAAAAAGGAGTGACGAGTCATGACAATATCAGAAAAAATTGCCGGATTGCCTGTGGCAGTGAACATTGCGGAACCATTTCAGGCGCAATTAACCCAGGCAAAGCCGGAGAATGGCCGGACGTCCGGTGTGACAGGCCACACAGAGCAATCGACACCATCGACAGAAACGTATTCTTCTCTGACAAAATCCTTATATGCCGCCGACAGCTCCGATTATTCAAAAGCGGATGCAGTCAATAAGCAATGGAGAAAGATGAATACAGTGAACCTGTTCGATGTTTTAAATGGTACGGCGGATACTTCGAACAGGACCTTAAGTGCCGGGGATGTGGAAAAAATGCTCCGGCAGGGCGGTCTGCTGGACGAAGTGAGCGATACCGATTTCAGTATGCTCAAATTCGAGTTTTCCGGACTTGGATTCGAATCAGGAGCATCTTACCGATCCGTAGCTTCCGGAGAATTTCGTAAAAATGTAGAGTACCTTGCTTCGCGTTATGCGGCCATGGAGGATAAGATCAAAACAACCTATACAGGAACAGAGCAAAAAGAGCGGCTGGACCGATTGAATGAGATGTATGAGACGACCCTGGAAAGAGCGGCAAAAAGCTATTCTGAGATCGTAGGAGGCATTCTGGAAGACTACGGTGTTTCCGGGGAGAAGGAAAAGATCTACCAATCCTTCAAAAGCGGTGTGGATCAGAAGGCCGCAGAGTATAGGACATTTTTGGAGCAGAACAAGGGCTTTACAGGATTAGAGGGCACAGAAGACGAATGGCTTTTGAAGGATGATGAATACATTGCGGCCAGGCTGCGTGCTCAGGGGAATATTTCCGGGGCAAATGCTTCAAAAAGCGGAGAGTATTCCCTCCAGGAACTGGATGCGCTGGGGCAATATGCTTCCAGCCTTTCCGAAATGGCGGCAAAGGCCAATCCCTATGAGACGAATGAGGAAAGAATCGGTCTGGATCTTGCTGTGCTTGCAATGAAAACGGATCTATTAGGGAAAGAAGGAAACAGGAGCTCTGCGTTTCAGGCGACCTTGCAGAAAGCGCTGGGCGGATATCTGAATGCCTTTTTAGAGGAGTTCAGCCGTAAGCTGGAAAATAATCGGAAGAATGCACGGACCGCATATGATATTCAGGGAAATGCCGGACTGGATCAGAATGCTGTGTGGAGCGTATACGATAAAACAATGGAGCAGTACCGCCTTTCCGGTAATGTGATGGAAGCATTGATCAAAGGGGCGGAATCTGGAAGGGCACAATATGCAGAAAAAATGGAATCAAGTTATATGAAGGAAATTTACAGATATAAGAACAGCGGATCTTATTGGAATGACTTTTTCGAAAATTCATCAGATCGAAAAACAGGTTCTTATCATCAAAGCGGAAGCATCTATGAGCAGTATATGATGGGGTGGTTGGATTTCAAAAATAGTTTAGGGAAGGGGGAGAGTGTGAGGATGAATTTATCATTGAAACCGATTGACTCCTATTCGATAAATCAAAGTGGAAATTGGGTAAGTACAAATGTATAAGAGAAGAATTTACTTATGACAAGAAATATTACAGAAAATCCATTAATAAATAACCTTGAATTCCCCACCCTATTTGGTAACTACATTTAATCCTTTGAACCGATTGTTATGCCATAGTTAGGCTTGGGTTTATTTCCAGATGTATCAAAGGATGTTGGGT
>CAJSZT010000092.1:0-9202 GCA_910573785.1 Lachnospiraceae bacterium
AATGTGCGGGAAAATACAGCATATTTCTGTGGTTACTTTTTTATGTTTAAGAAATTAATTTGCGGTATATTTGCAGTAGCTGGGGATTTTAAAACGCCGTTTTACAATGTGGCGGAGGCCGTGGAGCCGTCCCCCGCTCCCTCTGCCACGACTTCCCCTGAGGAGGATGCGCCCGGAGCGGAGGAAAAGGTGGACGCCCCCAGCGGCATGGACCTGTCCCCGCTGCAAGAGGTCAACACCGATGTGGTGGGCTGGATTGAGATACCCGGTGTCCTTTCCTATCCGCTCCTTCAGGGCGGTGACAACGCCCACTACCTCTCCCATGCGTGGAACGGCGAGGAGAACGCGGCGGGGGCGGTCTTTCTGGACTACCGGGCGGACGCTTGCCTTGGGGATTTCAACACCCTCATCTACGGACACAGGATGCGGAACGGGACCATGTTCGGCAGCTTGAAGCACTACAAGGATGCTGGCTTCTGGCGGGAGAACCCCAGCGTCTACCTTGCCAATGAGGACGGCACACGGCGGTATGACATCTATGCCGCCTATGAGACCGGGCTGACGGTGGCCACCTACCAGCGGGAGTTTTCAGGGCCGGAGGAAAAGCAGGACTTCATCCGCTACGGGCTGGAGCGGTCTGTCATCGACACGGGCGTCACGCCTACGGCAGAGGACACGATCATCACCCTCTCCACCTGTTCCGGCGGCGACCGCAATACCCGCTGGGTAGTCCAGGCAGTGTCAAGCCCTACAAATTAAAGGAGGAACAACTTGGATAAAAACAAGCAACTGTCCGAGGACAGTCCAATCCACGATACTACTTGCCGCTATCCGATGAAGGAGGGCGGCATTTTCAATACCCAAGACCACTACCATGCTGTGAGCCTATCTGGAGGCAAGGACTCCACGGCCATGCTGCTCCTGATGATCGAACGGGGTATGCCCATCGACACGGTGATCTCGGCTGACACAGGGATGGAGTTTCCTGAGATGTATGAGCATCTTGCCAAGGTGGATGAATACCTGTTCCGGGAGCGTGGCCTGCACATCACCACGCTCCGCCACCCGAAGGGCTTTGAGTGGATGATGTTCGAGGAGCCAAAGCAGAGGAAGTCCAGCCTTGAGAACCGGGCAAGATTTGGCGTCCCGCCTTATGGGAATGGCTGGCCCGGCATCCATGTCCGCTGGTGTACCGGGCAGCTTAAAACGCACCTTGTCAACAAGGAAGTGAACCGTTTGAAAGCGGATAAGGCCGCTCTCCATTATGTGGGCATCGCGGCGGACGAGACGAAGCGGTGCAAAGATGATATTTACCCCCTTGTGATGTGGTGCATCACCGAGGCCGACGCCCTGCAAATCTGCTATGACCGGGGCTTTGATTTTGGCGGCCTATATAAAATTTACAACCGCGCCTCCTGCTGGTGCTGTCCGTTCCAGAGGATAGGGGAACTGCGGAAACTGCGCCGTCACCACCCGGAACTGTGGGCGAGACTGATGGAGCTGGACGAAAGGGCTATTGCCCAGTTTGGTCCCGGACCGCTGGGGCAGTTCAGAAAGGACTGGACGGTAGCGCGGCTGGAGGCGCGCTTTGCCGAGGAGGAACGCAAGGCAGAAGCGGCGATGGCCTCCGCTGGATAGTCTGATCTGCGCTCAAAACACCTATGGAAAATCCGCCATATCCATGTTACAATGGGGGCGGCAATGCCGGGAGGTGATGGATATGGGCGCAAGGGACTGGAAAGACCTGAAAGCAAAACAGAAGCAAAAATTGTCCGAGGTCATGTTCGGCGTGGTCTGCGCCCATTACAAAGAGCATGGGCAGATGCCCGCCGATGCCGACCTGGAGAAGCTGGCAAAGACAGCCTTCACCAAGATACAGGGCCGTGGGCTGGGGCTGTCCTATGAGACCGTCCATGATGTTTTCCTGAAAAAACAGGCCAGATTTGCGGAACGGATCGAGAAGAACGGCCTCCCGGAGCCGCCGAAGCCCAAGGTGAAGAAAACCGAGGCGGAGAAGCTGGCGATCAAGCGGGCCGCCCGGAAACGGAAAAAGGCAAGGCTGGCGGCGCAGGAGCAGCAGAGCTTGCCGGAGCAGGACGACCGCTTCTTTTATATCGCCGGGTACACCTCCGGGGGCGCCCCTTATGGCGTCACCTGGGAGGAGATGGGGCTGGAACCCTGGGAAGAACTGGAGTAGGAGGTGCGGATATGGGCCGCTACACGGAGCAGGAACTGAGGGACATCTTTTATGACGCTTTGGACTTCTTCAACGAAGCCCTTGACTCCGGCATCACAAGGGACAACACCGTCCTTGCGTTCTTCACCCCGGACAACGGGCTGGAGGTCTATGAACGGTTCTGCCGGGAGCATTTTCCGAAGAACCTGGACGAGGACTACAAAGCGGAGGGCTACTTCCAATCCTTTGCGGCACAGGCTTTTGTAGACAGGGGACAATACGGCGTGATGGTACGCGCCGACATCGACTTCCCCCTGCCGGAGCTGCACCGTGTTTTCCTCCATGAAATATCACACCTGTTCTGCTGTGAGAACGAGATCGAGGGCGGCGGCTTCTTTGACCGCTACTGCATGGGCAGCGGGACGGAGGACGGCATGATGAACGCCGGATACGCGGTCTGGCGGGAGGCTGTGGCTGACATCATGGCCGATTCCATCCTGTGTGAGTACACGTCCCTGACGCTGGCGGATGTCCGAGAGGAGGTCGGGCGGCTCTACCGTATGCTGTCCCCGGCAGACCCGGACTCGAAGAAATGTATGTCACTGATCCTCGTGTATGTCATGGCTACAAAAGAGGTCGGCGGCGTGACGGAGTGGGCCGATGCGGAGGCGGGGCTGAAACAGCGCCTTGGGCTGGAGGACCCGGCATTGTACACCTTCCTCAAGATGGCCTTTGACAATCTGCACCGCTCCCCGTTCTGGTCCATCACCCCGGACTTTATCATGGAGCTGGGCGAAGCCTACCTCTCCCTCCTGTCGCACAAATTCCTCCGGGAGGACCTTTCCTGAGACAAGCGGCGGGCAAAACTTTATAAAAACCGTAAAGCGGACAAGGATCACATATCTTTGTCCGCTTTTTTCATGCCCAAAATCGGGCGAAAACAGTTGATTTTTTCAGAAAGGAGCGACTGCCTATGAGCAAGTTAGTGATCTGCGAGAAGCCCTCCGTGGCGCAGAGCATCGGCAAGGTGCTGGGCGCCTCGAAGCGGTGTGACGGCTATCTGGAGGGCGGCGGGTATCTCGTGAGCTGGTGTGTCGGCCATCTGGTGGAGCTGGCCCAGCCGGAGGCTTACGGCGAGACCTACGCCAGGTGGCGGCTGGAGGACCTGCCCATCCTGCCGGAGAAGTGGCGGTATCAGGTATCCCCGTCCACCAAAAAGCAGTTCCAGGTGTTGAAGGAGCTGATGGGCCGGGAGGATGTCGCCTCCATCGTGGAGGCCACCGACGCCGGACGGGAGGGTGAGCTGATCTTCCGGCTGGTCTACGATCAGTGTAAATGCAAAAAGCCCTTTGAGCGGCTGTGGATCTCCTCTATGGAGGACGCCGCCATCCGGGAGGGCTTCGCCCGCCTGAGACCGGGAACGGAATACGATGCCTTGTATGAGGCTGCCCTGTGCCGGGAGCGCGCCGACTGGATCGTCGGCATCAACGCCACCCGGCTTTTTTCATGCAAGTACGGCCCCACCCTCAATGTGGGCCGTGTCATGACGCCCACGCTGGCGATGGTCTGTGACCGGGAGGCGGCGATCAGCGGCTTTCAGTCCGAGCCGTTCTACACGGTCCAGCTTGTGCCGGAGGGCTTTGCGGCGAATGGAGAGCGTATGAAGGAAAAGACTGAGGCGGAGAAGATCGCGGAGGACTGCCGTTCGGCGGGGACGGCAGCGGTGAAGAATGTGGAACGCAAGGACAGGGCGGAGAAGCCCCCGGCGCTCTACGACCTGACCTCCCTCCAGCGGGACGCCAACCGTCAGTTGGGCTTCACGGCGAAGCAGACTCTGGACTACACTCAGAGCCTCTATGAGAAGAAGCTCGTCACCTACCCCCGGACGGACAGCCGCTACCTCACGGAGGACATGGCGGGGATGCTGCCGGGGCTGGTGGAGATGGTGCAGAAAAAGCGTAATATCTCCCCGGACGCCCCCGCCGCCGTGAACGCCGCTCAGGTCATCAACGGGAAGAAGGTGACCGACCACCATGCCATCATCCCCACGAAAACGCTGGAGGCCGCCGACCTTGCGGAGCTGCCCTCCGGGGAGCTGGCGGTGCTGGACCTGATCGCCCTGCGCCTTGTCTGCGCTGTGGGCGACCCCTGCCGCTATTCGGAGACCGCCGTCACGCTGGAGTGCGCCGGACACCAGTTCAAGTCCAAGGGGAAAACGGTCACGGACCCCGGCTGGCGGGCATATGTCACTGCCGCTGATGAGGAGAAATCCGGGGACGATGCCCAGCCCATCCCTGCCCTCTTGGAGGATGCGGAGCTGCCCCTTGTCAAGGTGGAACTGAAAGAGGGCAAAACGACCCCGCCCAAGCGGTTCACGGAGGACACGCTCCTGCAAAGTATGGAGTCTGCCGGGGCCGAGGAGATGCCCGAAGATGTGGAACGGAAAGGGATCGGCACTCCCGCCACCCGCGCGGCCATCATCGAGAAGCTGGTGCAGAAGGGCTTTGTGGAGCGCAGGGGCGATAAAAAGGCCAAGGCGCTGGTCCCTACGGACAAGGGCCGCGCCCTGGCCGCCGTAGTGCCGGAGCAGATACAGTCCCCCTCCATGACGGCGGAGTGGGAGGAAAAGCTGCTGAGCATCGAGAAGGGCGACTATGCCCCGGATGACTTCATGCGGGAGATCGCCGGGATGGTGACGGACCTTGTGAAGAATTATGAGATGGTGAAAGGAGTGGAGATCAGGATGCCGGGTAACAGCAAGGTGATCGGGAGCTGCCCCCACTGCGGGGCGGATGTGGCGGAGCGTGACAAGGGCTGGTTCTGTGCCAGCCGGGAGTGCCGCTTCGTCCTCTGGAAGGACAACGCCTATTTCAAGAAGATCGGCAAGCACCTGACCGCGGGCATGGCCGAGAAGCTGGTGAAGGAGGGGCGCGTCAGGCTGAAGGACTGCAAGAGCCAGCGGACGGGCAGGACCTACAACGCCGATGTCCTGCTCACCACCGAGGATGACGGCCGGGCGAAGTTCCAGATGGAGTTCGACAACAGCGGAAAGAACAGCGGAGGAAAGAAAAATTGAAAACGGACCAGCTTACACTCGGTTCCCTGTTTGACGGCATAGGAGGTTTCCCCTATGCCGCCTCTTTTTACGGGATCAGGCCCCTGTGGGCCAGCGAGATCGTCCCGGAGTGCGTTTCTGTGACGAAGAAGCACTTCCCGGACATGGAACACTTTGGCGACATCACAAAGCTCCACGGCGGCAAGCTGCCGCCTGTGGACATCATCACCTTTGGCTCCCCCTGCCAGGACCTGAGCGTGGCATCAGGCAAGCGGCTCGGCCTTGCCGGGGAGCGGAGCGGCCTCTTTCTGGAGGCCATCAGGATCATCAGAGAGATGCAGGAGGCAACAAATGGAGAATACCCGAAATTCGCGCTCTGGGAAAATGTCCCCGGAGCCCTGTCAAGTTCTTCCAGGCGTGACTTTAAGGCTGTGCTGGAAGCGTTCACAGAGACCGAAGTTCCAATGCCTGGTTCTGGACGGTGGGCAAACGCCGGGATGGTACGAGGCCGAGGAGTTGACCTCGCTTGGTGCGTGTACGACGCCCAATATTTCGGAACAGCACAGCGGCGCCGGCGTATCTTTCTTGTCGCAGATTTTAGAGGAACACGCGCCGGCGAGATACTCTTTGTCCCCAAAAGCCTGTCAGGGTATTTTGCGGCGGGCGGAACGCCGCGGCAAGGAGCTGCCGCCTATGCTCAAAGCGGCGCTGGAACAGCAGGCGCGGGGGATGTGATCCCCGCCGTCTCCATGCGTATCCGCTGCGGCTGTGAGGGCGGCGGCAAGGGGCCGCTGCTCCAGGTGGAAAAGAGCGGAACCCTGGCGACCGGGAACGACCAGTACCTCTTTGCGCCGAAAGACGCGGTGGAGATACTGAACGACCAAGGCGGCGACTCCCTCAGCGTGGAGAAGGGCGGCGTATCGCCCACCCTCCGCAGCCAGACCCACGGCAATCTGCCCATCACCGCATACGCCATCCAAGGCTCCGTGATCGGCAGGGCGGACGGGAACGGGCCGCAGGGGGACGGCATCAACGAGAACGTCTCCTTCACCCTCAACACCATCGACCGTCACGCCGTCTGCATGGAGACCGGGCAGGAGGGGCAGCCGCCCATCGCCGCTGCTGGTTTTGACCTCCAGCAGATCACCAGCAGGACGGACCGCTCCACTTTGAAGCCCGTCCAGCCCACCCTCTGCGGTGCGGGCAGCCCCCATGTCGTCACCGCAGAGGGACTCCCGCCCGATGCTATGGTCGGGATCAACGGCAACCTTGCCGGGACGCTGCTTGCCAGCTATTACAAGGGGACAGGGATGCGGTGCGGACGGGAGCGGGATGTGGTGCTGTGCGCTTCAAGCGGCCAGAGCCATGCGGAGATTCTGCGGGAGCTGTCGCCCACGCTCAACTGTGCCAGTGAACAGCCCTATGTTGTCCGGCCCGGTGACGCTGAACAGGAACAGCCCATCGTCACCCATCCCCAGATCGCCGGGACGCTCTGTGCCTCCGGCGCGGGGCTTTCCCGCCCTGCCGGACAGGGGAACGAGCTGGACTTCTGCGTGGTGAGCGCGGGCTTCAAGCACAAGGCCGGCAGCCAGTCCGGGAGCATCGGTTTCCAGGAGGAGACCGCCCCCACCCTTCTGGCGGGCCAGCAGAGCGCCGTGATGAAAGCGTATGTGGTCGGCGCCTACCATTCCGGCGGGATGCTCTCGGACAATCCCAAGAGCGGCTTCTATGAGGCGGACACCTCCCGGACGCTGGACCTGAACGGCGGGAACCCCTGCTGCAACCAGGGCGGCGTGGCTGTGGTGGAGGATGCGGACGGGGCCGCCGCCGTGGACTGCCGCAACCTCCGGGAGACGGATGAGGTCAGCGGCACACTGCTGGCAAAGGCGGCCTCCGGCGGCTACTCGCTGAACTACCAGAACCCCGTCCGCACCGGGCTTTGCGTGAGGAGGCTCACCCCCACCGAGGCGGAGCGTTTGCAGGGCTACCCGGACGGCTGGACGGAAAGCGGCGCGGACGGCAGGGCCATCAGCGACACGAAGCGTTACCAGATGCTCGGCAACTCCATCGCCGTCCCCTGCGTGGCGTATATCATGCAGGGCATCCGTGACGCCGTGGGCGGTGAGTGATATGCTGTCGCTGGTCCCCATCTCCCTGCGGGAGGCGAACGAGTTCGTGCGCCGGCACCACCGCCACCACAAGCCCACGGTGGGACACAAGTTCTCCATCGGCGTCCAGGAGGACGGACGGCTCGCCGGCGTTGCCATCTGCGGCCGCCCGGTGAGCCGCTTCCTGGACGATGGCTACACGCTGGAGGTCAACCGCCTCTGCACCGATGGGGCGAGGAACGCTTGCAGTATGCTCTATGGCGCGGCTGTCCGGGCGGCGAGGGCGATGGGCTACAAGAGGGTCATCACCTATATCCTGGACAGCGAGTGCGGCGTGTCCCTGAAAGCCTCCGGCTTTGTATGCGAGGGGCCGGCCGGGGGCGTGGAGTGGACGGGCAGGCGCAAGCCGAAGGACAGCGGGCAGTACCCCCACCAGATGAAGACACGGTGGGTAAAAATTCTGAGACAGGAGGACTGATAAAATGGCTGATACGGAACTGAGCAGCAAGCTGTATGAGAAGATGTCGGCGGAGCAGGACAAGTTCCGGGCATGGCTGGTGGAACAGCCGCCCGCAGACATCCTGCTCCACGCCGTGGAGTACGCGGTGCGGGAGGACATCCTGATGGAGATGGAGGCGCTGGAGCTGCCTGACGATCAGGCGAGGGCGCTGCTGGCCTCCCCGGACACGATGGCGGACATCTACAGGACCTTCTCCAAGATGGCCGATACCGGGCATATGGATGTGGTCCGGGAGAGCATCGAGGACCGGGCGGCCGCCTTAAGTATGGAACAAGCGGTGCAGGAGGCTGTCCAGATGGAAATGGGGTCGCAGGGAAAACTGGAGGCCGTGTACCTTGTTGACCGTTCCTCTCTGCTCCACCTGAAAGAGGTCCAGGGCGGGGACTTTGCGTACACTGTGTTTGACAGGCAGACCAGGCAAAAGACCGCCGAGGGCAGGATCAGCCTGGACGATGTGCTGGACGGTATCGACCCCACCCACGGCCATCTTGCGGCGGCGCGGGCAGCCGCTATTGGAGCGGCGGGGCTGCAGAGCGGGCCGCTGGGTGGCAGCGATGTGGCGCAGGTGGGCCTGACCTCCCTGAAGGACTTCCGCGATTCGGACATCCGCCGCCGCTCCATCTGGGAGCCGGAGACGCTGCCCAAGGATGACATCCGCTTCATCAACAGCAGTTATGACGAGCAGTTCCGCCTCCCCAACGGTGGGAAGATCGAGGTAGAGTATCCTGACCGCACCTTTTCCGCCAGGTGTGAGTATATCGACGACTACCACACCTATGTCGGGAGCGAGGTCTACCACATCTGCCAGTTTGCCGAGGTGCTGGAGCGCGGCGGGGGCGTCTGCCGCCCGGAGCCGGTGCTGGATGCGGAGCAGGCGGCGTGGAAGATCGGCTGGAACGCCTATCTCGCCGTGGAGTGCGGCGCGGGCCATTGGGACTACCACCTGTATGACGAGAAGTTCAACGAGACCAAGGGCGGCGAACTGGAGGTCGTGGGCTGTTCCATCAACGAAGTCCGGGATATGGTCCTTGCGGAGAACAAGCTGGGGAGCCGCTCCATGACGCCCACCGACTACGGGATGCTCATGGACAAGGCGGCCATGCGGGAACAGGAGGCGCAGGCCGAAAAGCGGGAGTCCGTCCTGGGCCAGCTCTCTGCCCTGAAAAGCGGCCAGAAAGACAAGCCCTCTCCCGCGCCGGAGAAAAAGCACCGCGAGGAAAGCCGATGAGCCGCCAGATGTAAAACGGCGTTTTAAAATCCCCAGCTACTGCAAATATACCGCAAATTAATTTCTTAAACATAAAAAAGTAACCACAGAAATATGCTGTATTTTCCCGCACATT
>CAJSZT010000093.1:0-7657 GCA_910573785.1 Lachnospiraceae bacterium
GGTCAACAATCTGAGCCTGTATTGTTCTGCATCTACACAGAGATTGGAGATATTCATAATCTTCCTGTTCAATATCTAATATATTTGCGTGTGCCATAATCAACATTCCTTCCTATTATTTGATAATTTGATTATAACACTCATATATGCATTTGGCTAGTTATTTAATTTATGATGTACTAGTTGTACACTCGCTGCGCAGCATCGTGCAAACGGCAATGCCTGACACACTCATAGTATGTAGCATGCGGCTTCTCAGTTCAACCCCCAAATGGGAGAATCGCTCTCCGATATGGAGATTATGCCTAATTGTGCGCTGCATTTGACTGATCAGTTCATGCATGATATGATTACTTTTAACAAAGCTTCCAAAAAACAGAAGAAGGAGAACATGGTACAATCATTTGAAACTGCTTTTAAAGTTTTTTAGGTGAAAATCATATTGAAATTTATGATGAAGCGCATAGTATAGACGAAGATCGCTTTATCACAATTGGATTGGTAGAAGAAATTTTGTTCGTTGTATATTCAGTGCGCCATCCAAAAATCAGATTGATTTCCGCACATCTGGCAACCCTCAAAGAGCGTATATTATGGTAACGTATGAATTGAAAAAAGACGCAAAATTAACTGACAGTGAACGAGAGGCTTTAAAAAAAGCGAAAAGCATGCCTGTCATTTATGATGATGACTCTCTGGAAATGACGCCCCGTTTCCTTTCTTTGGCGGTATCTGATTCACTCAAATAGATTCTTTCAATCTTTATCCCCTTTACGGTAAAGACTTGTTTGCTTTTCGATTATATTTCTCAATTCATCAGCATAGCTATTGTCAGCAATCTCTTTATAATCAGGCAGCTCTTCATCCCCTGTTTCGGCAATGATTGAAGATTCATCCACCCATAACGTAATCTGTACATATGATATGCCCGCCTGCGGATCGCCGATCATTATGACCGCATCCGCGAACTGTTCCGTGATTTTCGGTTTTTCAATTGATCTGGCCTGCAGTAAGGAAAAGAGCACGGTATTCCTATCCTTTTTTCCGTTAAAGGTTTTGATTTTTGATAATTAACCGCTGCGGAATCATCCTCACCTTTTACAGGAACGCCTATCAATATTTCGTAATCTGATTTTTGAGATTCGTAGATAAAATACGCATTGCTTATGATCAAAACAGTCACAAGAATAGCTGACAGTATTTTTTTATTTTCATGCTGCAATCCCTCCCTATGGCTTATCGTGAAAAGTCATTTCCTCTGCATGAATCAAGGGATTCCAGGTTCTGCCAAATCCCCTACATTTATAAAAACCGCATCCCTGCTCATTCTGCCCATCGGGATATCCTTATCCTGATAGTCCAGCAGGACAACCTCATCCGACTCCTTGTCATAAACCAGCTTTGTTTTTGACAGGGTATCCTGGGCGGTCAGTCTGTAGATGATATCCTCTTTGCCTGTTCCTGGCAGGAGCGGCTCGAAGGTTCCCTTTTCAAGGATCTCTAATTGCCGATAGATCGTATATCGGCCGTCAGTCTGTAGGACAAGGTACAGGCTGTCCGGCAAGGGCCCGTTCCCTGTGCTGTAGGTTCCCCATGGATGATGCGGCATCGGCGCAAAATGTATGACATAAAAGACCATTGTCATACCCATGGCTATAAGAAGCAGAGGCATCCATATCCATTTTCTTGTTTTTTTCATGATCTCATCTCCTTCCGATAAGAATAGCTTCCATTTTTTCTCCGGCTTATTTATTTTTTTCTAAGAGTCTCTTTCCTTTTCAAAATCCACTTTTTTTCTGTTTTTCACATAATTCATTCCCAGCCTGATCAATACCGGAAACAAAATCAAACACGGAGTCAAATCATAAGAAAATACCTTAATAAATCTCCAGTACAGATCCATCTTCGCATACTCTGTGATCAGCTCCATGACCGATCTGAAAATCCAATAGCCGGTGAACTGTGTCAGCCAGAAAATCTCATGCAGCCGTAAATACTCGGCAGCACAGATGCGGTTTGCGATCAGCAGAATTGCGGCAATGATCATAAAGCCAAAGCACAAATACACAAACCCATAAGATAGCAGTTCATTGGTCCGGCTCATCTGCGTTTGGCTGACCCCTTTCGCTATCAGCCGATAGATTGCCAAAAACAGTGCTGTCAGGTGCGTAAGAAGTGTAACCATTGCATAAATGAACGTTATTATTTTGATGCGTTTTAGAATTTTCATCTTGATCTCCTTTTCGATACTCCCCGCGCCCCGCATGGTATATAGGACGGTTATGAGCACAGTGAAATGAACGACTGGTTACGAATAATCCAATGATAAAATGATCTGCGACAATTCCAAGAACAAGGTTGTTATGTTTATTTTAACACGGCTGTGGATTTTATACAATGAGGAATGAAGCGATTTTCATATATATATTTCTCAGAATGTTACTGTTCACACCCTGACCGGGTGCTCACAGTAACGGCATCCAGCCCATTAAAAAAGGTCACTGTTTTTATAAGACACTTCACTCTATCCTCCTTGTACTATGTTTTGAGAACTTCAAACCGCATAAAATAAGGCTTTACCGGCTATTTGTGTGCTACAAGTGTGTTACGAAAAGCCATTTTAACCTATTTTTGAACACTTACAGACACTTTCTTTAATCCCACATTAATTTATATTCCAACACATGGCTTAACAATTTTCTTGGTTCAACATTAAACTGCTTTGCTAATTCCTGTATTCTCTCATCCAGCAAATGAATATTTTCTTCCTCACATCTACGAATATCCGCTTCCTCATGCAACAAAAATTCTGAAATACCATTGGGCTCTGCCCCAAGTTTCTCAAATAATCTTTGACTTGGATAATTTTCAGCATCAATTCTTACACGAAATTCCGACACATTCAGACGATTCTTTATTTCATCTAACATAACGCTAATCGCTCTATATCCAATTCCTTTGTGTTTCCACTTATTCAAAATTTCTATCGCTATCTCCCATTGTTCATGCGCAGTATTCTTTATACCACAATATCCGGCATATTCATTATCCACGATTACCGAAAACATTAATGCTTTATACTCTATATGTTCATTCCATAACATATTACGATAGGCTTCTACTTTCATCATTGACTTAACTATATTATTTTCCTTTTGCAATTCAATAAATTTATTCCAAATAATACTTTTTGTTGCTATTATTGTCAACAGAAAATGGTATAATTTAATTAATAATATTTTTATACTATTCAAAAAGAAAAATAATACATGTGGGGAATCTGGGAATTGTCATAAAAGAAAAATTATGATAGAATATCAGAGAGGAACAATCGTGTTGCAAGGTGGTAACCTCCCTAAACTTCACACCCGGTTTGCCGGAGTACATAAGAGGGGAGGTGGCGCAAATGACAGCTTTTGAAATCATTTCGATTTTCATAGGTATATTAGCTTTGCTGATTGCCTTTGGTAGTTTTGTTATAGCGTTGCTTGCCTTTCTCGATAAGAGGAACAAGCGAAAATAAATAAGCCTACCTTGTCACTTGGCCGGTGAAGGTAGGCTTATAACCTAGTCGGAGGTCAACCACTTTGTGGGCGGTTGTTTCCTCTTTTGTATCTATAATATAGCATAATCCCCGGATAAATTCAAGAATAAATTCCGTTATTGCAAACCGTTAGGAAAGTAATGGTTACTGTTCACACCCTTTGGGTGCTCCAGTAACAGTATTCAGCCCATTTTAAGTCGCCTTCGGCGAGGGGCTGGATATTATGACAAATGTTACTTTATTGGCCGGACGCCGTGCAGCAGGGTGCACGACGCCGTGTGAACTGTAACGAAAAATGTTGCTGCAAAAATACCACTTAGGTTTCATACTTCCTTTTAAGATCACAGCAACTATGGTGGCCTTAATATCACCGCCATAGTTGCTATAACAAATACTTTATTTTCTAAGTATATCCAATCGTTTTTTCAAGCCCTTCAATTCCTCAGACGATTTATATAATACTAAATCACCTGTACTGAAACGCTGATATTTCCATAACTCACATCAGTAATTAACTTGCAGCCATTATTTGTGCCATGCATATAGGAGAAATATCCCAAGCCATACACTTCTGCTGGCAGAGAAGCTGTTTGTGTTTGGCGGATATAACCTGTTGAGCCTGCAACAAAAGTCCAATTAGGGTCATAACTCACCATAGGCTGTGTTGGATTAGAAAGATTATGGAATTGACTAAAATTTCCTGATGAATAAATAGTATAAGTGTAATAAAAACCGATAAGGCCGTACTTATAATATGAACGGTATTTTGATCCATATACTTCTGCCCCGGGATTCCTGTCCACTTTACTGTCCAATTTTTCATATCCGGCCACACCATATATTCCATTGTCATAAATATTTAAAGTGCAAATTCCTCCATTATATTCTGCATCATATGACTCTACTGGTTGAGAAAGTATTTCACTAAGTGCCTTTTCATCTGCAGAATATGCCGACATACATTCACTCTCATAATCCGCTACGAAACCATCTTCTCTTAATGGAATATCAGGGAATAAGTTTTGTATTTCTTCAAATGATATTACATTCGTATCTTCTATATCACTTTTAGAAATATCTGCTGCATAAGCGTTAAAGCTAAAACTAAATAATATTACAAACATCATCAAAACACATATTCTTTTTTCATACTTATGATAATTCCTTTCTTCAATATTTTATAAATATTCAAAGTATTTTTGTATTTTATTCATAACCTTTTAGTCTTCCGGGATATTTATTTCTATTTTAGTATTAAAATTTTTAATATCCATTATAGACTCATATGATTCCTGTATTTCCTTATTATCATTGATTTCCTTTTCTGCTTCTTCCTGATCCATCCCTGAAAATATAAGATTTGTAATCTCAGCAGCTTTGGCTGAATCCGTACCGTCAATTCTTATCTGAACGACTTCTTTTTCCAAAAAATCAATGTAATACTCAATGACTGCCATATAAGGAACAGTAATCTCTGTAAAACCATTCCGCTGTTCTTCTGGTAATTGCGAGTAGTCTGTGGTCAGTTTATCCTCATATTGCGCACGATACACATGTACTTTCCTGCCCGAAACCAATTCTTCTCTATCAAAAGCAAACGTCAAATCCTCCTTTAAATACACATCACTTCCTTTTACATCAGACTGCACAGTCATCCAATTGTCCGGTATGTCTGTTATAGACATTTTTATTTTGTGCACCACATTTCCATCCCGCATATACCAATATTGCTCAGAAATCCCCTGGGTGTCCGAAGCGTCCTTGGTTTGCTCATACTGCTGATACGGATTAGATATCAATTTTCCTTCCACTTCTTCATCAACTATTTTGGGATTTTCACCGATTTTATGATAGCTGATTCGTGTGTACTCGTAATCCCCATGACTAAACGCATCAATGATTTCCTCTGCATTATAATCGGATGGCTCACTTTTTCCGCAGGATACAGATAGTAAAGCAATGACTGGTATAGCAAATAATTTATTCTGCCATTTTCGCATACTTACCTCCTTCCCTTTATTTCTATACTTCCTGTTTTCAAAAACATATCTGGTATTTACAAAGATTGTACCAAGATTCTTTTCACTTACGTGTGTTTGACTGCAATTGTGCACTCCGCAGACCGCATTTATTTTTTTATAGCCCCAAAATCTCCGGCAATTCACCATAAATCTCCCTCAGCAACTCATACCCGATCCCTGCCGCCCCGTTCATAAATCCCGGCGTATGATATTCCTGAGCAGGAAGATCCGGTTCTTCCTTCTCCAGACCCGCGATTTTCTCATAAACCGCAGCTTCCGTCCCATCCATAATACCGCGTCCTGCATATTCCCACAGTTTCTCTAATATCCGATAATTCCCCAATGTCCCATGGCAGATACATGTTCTGTTAATGGTATTTTTGTAAGAAAATTATACCTATTATGATTGCAAAGCAGGTCAAGGCAAAAGATATCTTATACTTTTTCAGTTCTTTTCCTCCGATAAGAACAGCTTCCATTTCATGATGTCTCCTTTCTGCCTTCTTTCGGGACGATATTTCAAAATCAATTTTTTCTCCGGCTTATATGAGCAGAGTGAAGTAAACGAATGGTTACGAATGTTCCAATGATAAAATGTTCTGCGCCAATTACAGATATAAGGAATTTATATTTATTTTAACATGGCTTTGATTTTATACAATAAGGAATGAGCGTTTTTCCTTATGAACGATGGAGAAATTGTTGCTGCTAAATACCGCTTAGGTTCCATATTTCCTTGTTTTCCTTCATTTGTATCAGGAATCCCCAGCACCGAGAGCTCAAATAACATGATATAAGTATTAGTAAACCAATGTTAACAACTTAGTATGTGCTTGGAATAAATGCCATCGAAACGTGTGAAAGAATGAGTGGTTGGAACATACAACCTTAAAAAATCGCAGACTTCCCCCTTGGTGCTTATCATCCTGAAAATAACTGTTTATTTTTGAAATATCATAACATTATCTGACAATTCACACTCCGCGGTTATTTTAATGGGTCGACTTACAGTTATAATGGTGTTTTACGTTACGCGGATTTTTACGGGGATGTGATTCCCCGTTCCCCTTTTTATCACGGACCCTTGTGGATATGGCAAAGCAGAAAATATAGCGTATGACTTCTCTTTGTTCCGTACAGGTATCTGCTTCCATATATTCAGGGAAATATCTGCTGATACATCCGATCAGTTCATTCATATTTGTCTGGTATCTGTGCTTGTTATGCCCTGTATTGACCGTTTCATCAATGATGCCGTCGGTTTCTGTTTTGATCAGCATCGCAAGATTGGCAAGGAGTACAGAAATCCAAAACTC
Source organism: Lachnospiraceae bacterium (assembly GCA_910573785.1). Lineage (GTDB taxonomy): Bacteria > Bacillota > Clostridia > Lachnospirales > Lachnospiraceae > Schaedlerella. Next base: position 6,882 of record CAJSZT010000093.1, read on the forward strand.
CTGCTGGATGGAGTTCTCTGAAAAGCCGTTGAAATTGGTCAGGCCGACTTTCTCCTTTATGAGCTTGTACTCTTCTTCGACCGGCCATCTGAGAAAATAAAGTGCTTTGAAAGCTGTTTGATCCAGAGAAAAGTCATTTGTGATCAAGGTTTCCGTAACACCGCTGGGAAGGGAAAAGCGCAGCACACGGACACGCATTCCTTCATATAAAGTGACCACCTGGTCGGTCACCCCATGCTCTTCGGAAGGGAGTGGGACTGCATCGATCTCCAGGTTGAATTTTGAGCGGAGCCGAAAAAGATAACGCGCATGGATCTCATTTTCGATATAAGATATCAATTTTTTTGAAGCATATCCCCTATCGAAGATGAACATGGTGTATAATAGATCTGTCCGGCTTTTGCGTCTGATGTGATCCATATGGCGTACCGCAAGGGTACGTTCATCAACGCTCATGGGTTCAAGCAGGGCGTCAAGAATACGGTGATTGAGCACATCATAGGCAATGCTGGCCATGGCAGTGGGAGAGTTTGCGCCTCTCCCAATACTGCCGTATTTGTGGAGAAGGGCTTTTCTGTTAGGCAAGGGAATCTTGGAACCATCAATCGCAACAGGCCGGATGCCCCATACCCCACCAAGACGGCGGTGATAGCCCAGGGATTCCGTACAGCAGAGGAAATCCAGGACATTTTCAAAGCATTCCTGGAAAATGGTGTGGCTGATACCAGCCCTTGCTTTGCTGAAAGCCTGCTGTGAGCAGTGGATGGTCTGTGAGA
>CAJSZT010000094.1:0-7595 GCA_910573785.1 Lachnospiraceae bacterium
CGAAGAAGGGGGGGATAGCAAAAAGGAGGAAAATTAAATAGGAAAAATCAAGGGGATACTATTCCCTGAGATTCAGAAAACCAAGAAAAAGCTGTTAAAAATGTAATGTTTTTATAGCTTAGAAAAATAAAATTAAATTTATGCGTCAGAGCTGTGTTTTTATTCTGGGAGGTGGACGAATCGGCCAAAATGTATTATCATGAAAGAAAACCGTTGAGCATGAAAACACTCGTTACATGTCACGCCCCGACCAATCACCACGCTGATTGGTCGGGAGGATGCACATAAAAGCTGCTATTCAGGCCGCCCATTGCCGAAGGCGATTTTAAATGGCGGCCTGAGTTACAGGGCACACCTGGTCAAGGCGTGACATGTAACAAACACTCGCCGAAAAGCAGAAAGGACGAAAACCATGGAACGACACACATTTGCGATGAAAGTAAAAAAGGGACAGATGGACGAATACCGCAGAAGGCTGGGCGGGATCTGGCCGGAGCTGACCGCGTTTCTGGACCGGAATCAAGTGAAGAATTTCAGCATCTGGAATGCCAAGGATCTGATCTTCGGGTATTACGAAACTGCCGGGAACAGGACGCTTCACGCGGAAGAGGAGCCAGCCGTCAGGGAATGGACCGAAAGGATGGAAGAGACCTTTGACTGGATCTCCGCGCCGGGAGAGCCCATGCGGCTGATGTACCAGGATTTCGGCATCGTGAGGGAGAGCAAGGAGCTGATCCGCCACAGGATGTTCATGACCCGGTTAAAGCCGGGATGCGAGGAGGAGTACAAGAAACGGCACGACGGGCTGATCGCGAAACGGGGGGATGCCATTACCCAGGGACCGGACAGCAATTTCAGCATCTGGTGCGCGGGCGGCTACATCTTCGGATATGATGAGATCGATACGACCATGGAGAAGGAGCCCACCGAAGCAGATAAGGCATTTACCGTAGAATGGGAAACCCGCCAGCTGGAGATCATGGACTGGATCACCAATGATGTGGACTGGCTGACGGGAGAACACCATGCGGCGAGCGTACGGCTGGCGTGGCATGGGTAGAATGAACCGACCCGATGCAAGCATGTGGAGGATTAGCTCCTCGAGGGGAAAACGCATTCCAGAATTCCCCTGAGGCACCTGTACCGGAGCTTTCAGGCCCGTTCCAGACCATGTATCCAGTCTGATTTAAAGTAATAGACCAGAAATGTCAAAGAGCTGAGAGCCCATGTGAGAGGATAAGCCCAGAAAATCATTTTCATTTCCGGAATGATCCGGACCGCAATCGTAATATAGCTGATCCGAACCACACACCAGAAGACCAGCATAATGATCATAGGTACAGCAGATTTACCGGCTCCCCGCAGGATTCCCGCCATGCAGTGGGAGAATGCGAGAAGGAAGAAGAAAAATGTCTCCGTGCGCGCCTGCGCTGTTCCGATGGCGATGACTTCCGGGGTGCTGTTGAAGGCGGTGATCAGCCAGGGGATACAGACATAGATCAACAGCCCGATCAGCTCCGCGACCGCGACTGTACAGAAAATGCCGAATGCGGCGCCCCGCCTGGCGCGGTCATATTTCTTCGCGCCCAGGTTCTGGCTGATGAAGGTGGTGAGGGCCAGTGAAAAGCAGGTGATCGGCAGGAACACGAACCCCTGGATCTTGGAGTAGGCGCCGCATCCGGCAACGGCCATCTGTCCGAACTGGTTGATATTGGCCTGTACAAATACATTTGCAACGGAGATAATGGAATTCTGGAAGCCGGCCGGGATTCCATTTTCCAGGATCTGCTTTAAAATTTCTTTATTTAATTTCATGTCTCTCAGTTCCAGACGGATATCCTCCGGGCTTTTCATCAGCTGGCGCAGACACAGGAATGCGCTGACAAACTGAGAGATCACGGTAGCCAGCGCGGCCGCCCCTACCCCAAAATGAAATCCGCCGATCAGGATCAGGTCCAGAAGGATATTGATGACGGAGGAGATCACAAGATAGATCAGCGGGTGACGGCTGTCCCCTACGGACTGAAGGATCCCGACGAAAAAGTTATACATCACGAATGCCAGTGATCCGGAAAAATAGATTCGGAAATATGTAATGGAGCTGGGCAGAACCTCGGCCGGAGTTCCCATGAGCACCAGGATCTGCGGCGCGGCAAAGAGACCGATGAAGGTCAGGATCAGACCGCAGATCATACCGAAGGCCGCGGTAGTATGGATGGACAGCCGGAGCTGTTCCGCATTCCGCGCGCCGAAATGTTTGGCAATGACAACACCGGCTCCGATGGCGATCCCGTTGAAAAAGCCGACCATCAGAAAAATCAGGCTGCCGGAGGAACTCACAGCGGCCAGAGCGGCATTTCCGATAAAATTGCCGACGATCAGAGAATCAGCCGTATTATAAAGCTGCTGAAAAAGATTTCCCCAAAAAAGGGGAAACGCAAATGCAACAATACGTTTCCCGATAGAACCCTCAGTCATAAGTGTAAAAGAAGAATCTGACATGACGGGAACCCTCCGCTTCAAAAATTTAATGGTAATTGCAATTCAATAAGTATAGGATATCAGCGGGAGAAAATCAAGAGATTCCATGATTTTTCCTGTATTCCCCCGGACTGGGAAAGCTTTCGGTGTTGTACTGCGCCTTTTCGGAACAGTCCGGATTGATATTCCCATGTCAAGCGGAGAGCGTATGGCTTTGTAAAAAGGATCCCGGCGCATGATACTATAAGATAGAAAGGAATTGATCAATATGAAAATAGATAACAGATACCGCAGAGATCATGAGATGGCATATTTTTCCGATGAAAGTGTGTTGGCGGAGCAATTGGTTACGAAGAATGCCATCCGTGAATACAATACGGTGATGCCCTTTGAAACAGAAAAGGGGATGGAGTGTCTGAACCGAACCGGAATGAAACACGGTAAAAATGTATATTTCGAGCCGCCCTTCCATTGCGAATACGGCAGCCATATTGAGGTGGGAGAGAACTTTTATGCCAACACCGGATGCGTCATGCTGGATGTGGCAAAGATCACGATCGGAAAAAATGTGCTGTTTGGCCCAAATGTTTCCATCTATACGGCAGGGCATCCGATCCATCCGGAAAGCAGAAATTCCGGATACGAATACGGCATCGCTGTGACTCTTGGTGACAATGTGTGGATCGGGGGAAGCTGTGTGATCCTTCCGGGCGTCAGGATCGGAAATAACACAGTGATCGGAGCGGGCAGCGTGGTGACGAAGGACATTCCCGACAACGTGTGCGCCGCGGGAAATCCCTGCAGGGTGATCCGCGGGATCACGGAGGCGGACAGGCGGTTTTACTATAAGGACCGTAGATTTGACGATGAGGTGTGGGAGAAGATTTGCAAGGCTTCGGAATAGGAGCGGCATAGGAAAAAGTCTTAAATCTGAGCGCAAGTCCGGATATAATTGTAAAAATGGCACCAGTTTAGAACACGGCTTAAGAAAAGACGCGCCTGTTTATGAAAAAGGAGGACCGCGATCCAGATCTGAATGAGATTCTTTTTACCGTGCTGTTTACAGGAAAAATATGGCCTATAATTACGATAACCAGGCGGCCTCCGCATGCTTATCGCTTCGTACGGCAGCAAAACCGATACCAAGCGCCATGATAAAGGGAACCGTCATGGGCCCGGTGGTCACTCCGCCGGAGTCAAACGCGACTGCGACAAAATCCTTTGGAACAAACAATGTCAGAACCGCTACAAGGATATAAAAAAAGATCAAAAGCGTGGATAATGATTTTGAAAACAGCATTCGGAGCATTGCCACAACCAGAAAAAAACCGACTCCGCAGGCAACGGCCAGTATCAATGTATAGTTGGGGATGGACGGAACCTGCTCCGCCAGCACCTGCAGGTCCGGCTCGGAGATAGTGATGACAAATCCCAGCAGAAAGCACAGGAACAGGATCGTTCCCAGGTGCATCGTCTTTGCCATTTTTGTACCCACCTTTTCCCCCATGGGGGTCATGGACAATTCCGCTCCCAGTGTAAAAAACATCATACCGACGATGAGCAGCACTGCCCCGAATAAAAACAGGAGCAGGATGCTGGGCGGAATGGGCGCAATGGTAAAGCTTAAGAGCAGCACGATCCCGATGATCGGCGCGACCGCTTTTAAGGCTTCCTTTAATTTGTCAGAAAATCTGGTCTGGTAATAATTCATGAAACAGTCCTTTCTATGAGTTGTGATTCTTGTGCCTTGCCGCAGAATATCCGGCCGGCAAAACGGCTTTTCCGCGGCTGGTATTATTCGAGAAAAAATAACCGGCCATCTGGCTTTTTTTAGTATTATAAATGTTCTCTGTATATTTTACAACCATTTCCACCCAATGATTGACAGGCATGATGAGAAATATTATGATACATGATAACAGGCAGCGGATGAAATGATATCTGTATAGCTGGATGCTCCAAACAGTCTCAAATCCGTTCATACAGGTGGAATAATTCGAAATCTTTGAAAAGCGAGGTGTATCGGATGAATGGCAAAATTTACGAATATGATTCTCAGATTTACAGCGCGGATAAAAAGGGCGGCGCTTACGTGATCTTTCCTTATGATATCCGGGAAGAGTTCGGCAGGGGGAGGGTCAAGGTACATGCCTCCTTTGACGGAGAGCCATACGACGGCAGCATTGTAAATATGGGAGTCAGGCACGAGGACGGCAGCATTTGCTATATCATCGGCCTGCGGAAGGATATCCGTGCCCGGATCGCAAAGGAGCCGGGCGACAGCGTGCATGTGACGATACAAGAAAGGGGAGATTGATATGTGGACATGTCCAAAATGCGGGCGCGGTTTTAAAAATACGAACCAGAGCCATTACTGCGGAAAGGCTCCGGAAACGATTGACGAGTATATCTCCGAACAGGCAGAGTATGCACAGCCGTATCTGCGGGAGATCCGGGAGACGATCCGAAAGGCGCTGCCCGAGGCGGAGGAACGCATCTCATGGAGTATGCCGACCTTCTGGAAAAAATATAACATCATCCAGTTTGCCGCGGCCAAAAAGCACGTCGGCCTCTACCCGGGCCCGGAGGCAGTGGAGAGATTCGGCGGACAGCTGAAAGACTACAAGACCAGCAAGGGTACGATCCAGCTTCCATATGACAAGCCCCATCCGCTGGAACTGATCGGTGAGATCGCCAGATGGTGCTATGAAGGAGAAGGAACAGATTAAAATCTCGGTAAGGATTCTCTTGAAAAGAATCCGGCGGATGGTGCCGCGGCGAGCAGGCCCGCCGGTGATTTGCGGCCGGACGCATAAGGAACAGGAATAAACCAGTGATCCGGCTGTGATTGATGTGAGGAAAAAAAGAATGGAAAATAGTAAAGTATACGGAATGAATTTTACAAAAATATACCAGCTCCTTCTCAATAAGGCGATGAAAAAGGGGAGAACAAAGGAAGAGGCGGATGAGGTCATCCGGTGGCTGACCGGATATAGCCAGGCGGAGTTGGAAAGCATGCAGGGACAAAACATTTCCTACGGAGATTTTTTCCGGAACGCTCCGAAGCCTAACGAAAACAGACATTTGATCAAGGGCGCGGTCTGCGGGGTCAGGGTGGAAAATATCGAGGATCCGCTGATGCGTGAGATCCGGTATCTGGACAAGCTGATTGATGAGCTGGCAAAAGGAAAACCCATGGATAAGATACTGAGAAAATAAATGGAAGAGCCTTTTTGTCCGGCTTGAAATACAATATGAAATGTAGTACACTTATTGATACCCAAGGGCGCCTCATGATCTGCGCCCTTGCAGACCGGGCGGATTCCGTCAGGGTTTATCTGGTTAATCCGGGTTAGGTTATGTTGCAGAAAACAAGATACAGAAGAAGGAGAGAATGTATGAAGCAGGATATGATTGTCATTTTGGACCTGGGCAGTACGGAGAATACGGAGGTTGCCCGTAAAATCCGCGACATGGGTGTGTACACGGAGATCCACCCCCATGACATTTCCCTGGAAGAACTCCAAAAGCTGGAAAATGTGAAAGGGATCATATTAAACGGCGGGGTAAACCGGATTGTGGACGGCTCACCCGTTGAGATCAGCCCCGAGCTTTATGAGTGCGGCTGCCCTATGATGTCCATTGACCACCCCACGGCGAAATGCGATAAAAAATGGGACGCAATGCCGTCGGATGAGGCTATGCGGGAATTTGTCTTTGAAACATGCCGGGCTCAGGCAAATTGGAACATGAAGAATTTTATCGAGGACCAGGTGGAACAGATCCGCAGGCAGGTGGGCGATAGAAAAGTCCTGCTGGCGCTTTCCGGCGGCGTGGATTCCTCGGTTGTTGCTGCTATGCTGATCCGTGCCATCGGCGATCAGCTTACATGTGTTCATGTCAATCACGGCCTGATGCGGAAGGATGAGTCCGAAAGCGTGATTGAGGTGTTCCGAAATCAGCTTCATGCCAACCTGATCTATGTAGACGGTACCGAGCGGTTTTTAGGAAAGCTGGAGGGCGTTTCCGACCCGGAACAAAAGCGCAAGATCATCGGCAGCGAGTTCATCCGCGTATTCGAGGAAGAAGCCAGAAAGCTGGAGGGGATTGATTTCCTGGGACAGGGGACCATTTACCCGGACATCATCGAAAGCGGGACCAAGACCGCGAAGATGGTAAAATCCCACCACAACGTAGGCGGCCTTCCGGAAGATCTGCAGTTTGAGCTTGTGGAGCCCTTAAAGCAGCTCTTCAAGGACGAAGTACGTGCCTGCGGGATGGAGCTGGGGCTTCCTGCTTCCATGGTTTACCGTCAGCCGTTCCCCGGCCCTGGCCTCGGAGTTCGCTGTCTGGGCGCGATCACCAGAGACCGGCTGGCTGCAGTGCGGGAATCCGACGCCATCCTCCGGGAAGAATTTGCAAATGCGGGACTGGACAAAAAGGTATGGCAGTATTTTACCGTAGTTCCGGATTTTAAGTCAGTGGGCGTCAAAAATAACGCCAGATGCTTTGAGTACATGGTGATCATCCGTGCCATCAATACGGTGGACGCAATGAGCGCAACCATCGAACGGATCGACTGGGATGTGCTGCAGAAGATCACGGACAGGATTCTGGCAGAGGTGGAGAATGTGAATCGGGTATGCTATGATATGTCTCCCAAGCCGCCTTCAACGATAGAGTTCGAATAAACAAAAATACTTAGTAAACCCAGTGTTTATGCGGGTTTGCGGGCTTTGGAATGGTCTTTTGATAACAAAATGATAACGGTTATTTCAGCGGCATTATTCTTGCTGTTTGGTGGTTTACAGGTATCAGAATGATTTTTCTGTGGTTTGCATGGCTTTGAAAAAATCATAATAGAAACGTCCTTAGCTGTGGGTAACAATGCACATGGCTAAGGGCGTTTTTGTTGCTCTAATTTCCTGTAGGTAATGCTCCGGCATCTGGTTAATCGTTTAGAAGATCCTGGAATGCTTCGACTAAAGCGTCATTCAGAGCCTTTGAAGGGATTTTTCCCCATACTTGTGTAGTATCAAATTTAGGATAGTTGTACCGCCACTGGTCGTATTCCTCTTTGGAGATTATTCCGTCAGCGAGCCTTGCCGCCTGCT
>CAJSZT010000095.1:0-7541 GCA_910573785.1 Lachnospiraceae bacterium
ACGGTGGTTGAGCACATCATAGGCAATGCTGGCCATGGCAGTGGGAGAGTTTGCGCCTCTCCCAATACTGCCGTATTTGTGGAGAAGGGCTTTTCTGTTAGGCAAGGGAATCTTGGAACCATCAATCGCAATAGGCTGGATGCCCCATACCCCACCAAGACGGCGGTGATAGTCCAGGGATTCCGTACAGCAGAGGAAATCCAGGACATTTTCAAAGCATTCCTGGAAAATGGTGTGGCTGATACCAGCCCTTGCTTTGCTGAAAGCCTGCTGTGAGCAGTGGATGGTCTGTGAGATAGGATTCCACATTTTCTTGCGTAAGTCAGAAAAGAACTCATCAAGCATGGAAGAAGTGGAGCGCTTGACGCTTTTGAGGAGCAGTTCCATCATAGTCCAAAAGGGAAGCTTGCCACAGTTCCTGGTAAAAGCCCCTTTTCTGAGACGGGCCCTTTTAAGTACTTGAGGATCCGAAAGGGTATTGCAGATGATAGACGCGACAATTTCCATTAATTTCATAAGAAGAATCTCCTTTCAAAAAGTGTATAATCAAGGAGCTTCGCTGCAAAATTTTCGTAATTTGTCAATAGGTAAATATTACCAAAAATAGGGCGATATATTTGTGCAATATTAAGCAAGAAAAGACATGGAAACCTGAGTTAAGGAAAAGAAAAAGCGGTATGAGAAATATGCCATACCACTAAAAAGATGGAATAAATTTATCTGCGATTAAAAATCAAAAATACAAGATATTGTGGTTAGTAGGAAGAATAATATTTAAGTTGTTAACATTGATATAATAACTACTGGACATCGATATATTATTCATAAAAATATAGAAAAAATGCGTTTCAACAGGTTTAAATTTGTTGGATTATTGATTATTCTCTTACTTTTGCCCGCAGCTTATAACTTATTTGCAAATAACCCAGGAATATCATCAGAGGATACAGTTATATCAATGGTAGACAACGCAAAGCATTTACACGGAATGAGGGATTGGCATCCGGCTTTTTACTGTATGGTGTTGAGGACTATATTAAATTTATGGGATTCTACCTATGCTGTGATTTTTGTTCAATATTTTTTCTGGGCATATGTAATGATTGAATTTCTGATATTTATAAGGTCAAAGGGCATGTGCGACCATATGATAATTTTTATAGCTCTTTTCTGTGGAATAAATGCTGGAAATTTAATCCATTTAAATACAATATGGAAAGATATTCCATATACTTTATCAATTTTATGGTCATTGATGATTTCTGCAAAATTGCTTATGGATCAGAAAAAATATATGAGGAAGTGGTATATTTATTTAGAGCTAATTGTATCTTTAGTGGGGGTATGTTTATATAGAAAAAATGGAATTGTCTCCTATATAGTTATTATGCTTACACTTGCAGTAGTATTGAGAAGCAATAAAAAAGCATGGTGTTCCCTGCTTATAAGTATCTTACTTATAGGTTGTATAAAAGGACCAATCTATCATCATTTTGAGATACAGGATACAGGCAGATATGGAATGTATATTGGTCTTGGTCAGGATATCTTAGGAGTTTATTACTACGATGGCGATGTATCAAAGAAAACTATGGAAATGATTAATGTTATGACTCATTACAATAATGCAAAATGTTCATATACACCAACTTGGTCTGACCAATCGCCCGATTTAGATGTTGAACTACTCTATTTCATAGAATGTTATATTGATACTTTTTTGAAAAATCCAATTCTTATGTCTCGAGCAATCATAGACAGGGAAGATGCGATATGGGATATTTTTGAAGGAAAAGATTCTATTATGAATTGTGTAAATTATACCGGAACGATGGATGAAAACATAGAATGGATGGAAAATTACCCTAAACGTATTTATAGAAGTCTATATGATCAAATGTCAATGGAGACTGCTTACACCGCTTCAAGTCAATGGATTTCAGCTATAGAATGGAGATGTGGTTTTTTTTCGCTACTAGGGCTAATTGCTGTATCTGTTCTGGGGGCGAGACATGGATTTAAAAGGTATATTTTACTGGTAGCACCAGTAGGCGGTCATATTTTAAGTTTGTTGCTGTCTACGGGATGGTCAGATTTTAGATACTTTTGGCCATTAAATCTGATGAACATGTGCATAGTTCTTCTTAGCTTAGTTTTGATGCAGAAAGAGGAGCAAGAAAATGAACTTGTCTATTTCTAACATAGCCTGGCGACCTGAAGATGATGTTTATATGTACAAATATATGAATTATATAGGGTATTCAGGATTGGAGATTGCACCAACCAGAATATTTCCGGGAAGTCCTTATACATTGCTTGATAGAGCAGAAAAATGGTCTAAGGAAATACATAGGAATTACGGCTTCGTTATTTCATCTATGCAGTCAATTTGGTATAACAGACACGAACAGCTTTTTGGAACAATAAAGGAACGTCAAACTTTGCTTGATTATACAAAGAAAGCTATTGATTTCGCAGAAGCTATTGGATGCAAAAATTTGGTGTTTGGATGTCCAAGAAATAGGAGTATTACTGGAAAAGTAGATACGCGGCTTGCTATTCCTTTTTTTAGAGAGATTGGTGATTACGCCTTGGAGCATGGAACAATTATTGCAATGGAGGCGAATCCACCAGTTTATAATACAAATTATATCAATCATACGCTATCGGCTATTAAACTTATTGAAGAAGTTAATTCGGCAGGATTCCGCCTGAATCTCGATGTTGGGACTATGATTGAGAATTCTGAATCTGTTGAAGAACTTACCGGCTATATCAAATTTATTAATCACGTTCATATTAGTGAGCCAAGATTAGAAATTATTGTAAAACGGAATCTTCATCGCGAATTAAAAGAAATATTGCTTCGGGAAAAATATCATGGATTTGTATCAATAGAAATGGCAAAAATAGAAAAAATAAATATTATAAAAGATGTTATGGATTATGTGCGGGAGATATTTTATTAAATGATATATGAAAGGCAAGAAGGAGTTCCAAGGTTCGAATGCATTGAATACGAGAAAAGGTCAAAAGATTATGTTATTCTGATTCCTGTCATTAATGAGGGAGACAGGATCATCAAAGAACTCAAAAGAGCTGCTCTGCATGAAGTATTTAAATACGTAGACATTATTATTTGTGATGGTGGTTCCACGGATGGTTCTGTAGAAACTTCTACTCTCCATAAGTTAAAGGTGAATACTCTTCTGGTCAAACAGGATATTGGAAAGCAGGGGGCTCAGCTTCGCATGGGTATCTGGTGGGCTTTACAGAGAGAATATAAGGGCGTTATAACGATTGATGGAAATAATAAAGACAGTATTGAAGATGTTCCGCATTTTATCGAAAAATTAGAAGAAGGATATGATTTAGTACAAGGGTCAAGATATATAAAAGGGGGAACTGCAGTCAATACTCCTCTTATTAGGGCAGCTTCAATTAAATTTATTCATGCTCCGTTAATTTCGTTGGCAGCTCATCAACACTTTACAGATACGACAAATGCCTATCGAGCATATTCTTCAAGATATTTACGGGATGAAAAAGTAAAGCCATTACGAGATATATTTATGACATATGAATTATTAGCATATCTTTCTGTCAGGGCTACACAGCTTGGATATAAGGCTTGCGAGATTCCGGTTACTAGAGTATATCCAAAGAAAGGGAAAATTCCTACAAAAATAAGTCTCTTTAAAGGTAACAGTGAACTAATGAAAATATTGATGAAAAGTGTTTGTGGGGGGTATAATCCAGATTGAAGGAATGATAAATCAAAAATCATTGAGAATTAGTTTATAAAAGAATACACTATAAACTTTATTGTCGAAAGATAAAGAGAAGGAGCAAAAACAAAATGTCTTTTCCTTACACTAAGAAGAAAATAATCCTGCTAGTCTTCGGCACCCGCCCCGAAGCCATCAAAATGTGCCCTCTCGTAAAGGAACTCCAGTCCCGCCCTTCCCTCCATACAGTCGTAGCCGTCACCGGTCAGCACAGAACCATGCTGGATCAGGTACTGGAGACTTTCAACATCATCCCAGACTACGATCTCTCCATCATGAAGGACCAACAAACCCTTTACGACATTACAACCTCCGTCCTGAACGGCATGAAAAAAATTCTCGAAACCGTCCATCCAGACGTTGTCCTCGTCCACGGAGACACATCAACTACATTCGCCACAGCCCTTGCTGCCTTTTATCAACAGATCCCCGTCGGTCATGTGGAAGCAGGTCTCAGGACATATAACATTTACAGCCCATACCCGGAAGAATTTAATAGAGAAGCCGTAGGGATAGTTTCCGCTTTTAACTTCGCCCCCACAGAGATATCAAAACAAAATCTCATTCGTGAGGGAAAGAAGCCGGAAACTATTTTTGTTACAGGCAACACTGCCATTGACGCCTTGAAAACAACCGTGCGGACAGACTACACACATCCGGAGCTGACCTGGGTACAGGACAGCCGTCTTATCCTGATCACAGCTCATCGGCGGGAAAATCTTGGTGAGCCGATGCATCATATGTTTCGGGCGATCAAGCGTGTGCTGGATGAACATGATGATGTAAAAGCGATTTATCCAATCCATATGAATCCCGTGGTCAGAGCCACAGCTACGGAAGTATTCGGTGATGACGACCGAATCAGGCTGATCGAACCTCTGGATGTCCTGGATTTTCATAATTTCCTGAGCCGTTCCTATTTGATTCTGACAGATTCCGGCGGCATTCAGGAGGAGGCTCCGTCCCTTGGAAAACCGGTTCTCGTCATGCGTGATACAACGGAAAGGCCGGAAGGGATTGAAGCCGGTACATTAAAACTCGTTGGTACGGATGAAGAGGTGATCTACTCTTCCTTTACAGAATTGTTGAATGACCGTACAGCTTACAATGCAATGGCACATGCTTCGAATCCATATGGGGATGGTATGGCGTGTCAAAGGATAGCGGATATATTGGAATTTGGATATACGGAATATTATACTCACGGCCAATGAAATCTGCCGTGAGTATTGCGCCAGCCGCAGCCGGGAAGCTCCGACACCCGTTCACTCGTCTGGAGCTTCCTTCGCATAATTACGTTTAAAATCCTCAAAGCACTTCAATTTTACAAGAATGCTTTTTACTCTTTTTGTCATAACTGATCCCCACCGCCAGGATATTTCCGATATATTTCAAAGTATCCCCGATTCGGCCCTTAAAACGCAGTGCATACTTTTTCTTCTTTATCTGTTCAATTGCGTCTTCCGGCGTACTGTCTATTTTCAGTTCCAGAATAAGGGCGTCCGCATTTCGGCGTTCTGGATAAAATATAAAATCTACATATCCTTTTCCTGCTTTATCTTCGCGTTCAACACGATATTTATCTCTGGCAGCCAGATAAACCAGATTGACCACAGCAGAGAGCTCCGTTTCATTGTTATACATAAGAATAGGGGACTCTGTGTCATGTACAAATTCCAGAATTTCGGCCATTGTGTCAGTATCATGGGCGAGTGTGGCTTTCAGCATCCGTTCAGATTCCCGGGCCAGACGGTGAACATATCCAAGGCTTTCATTGGAAAGCAGCAGTTGGTTGAATTGATCCATTAATTCTTTGTTTGGGATAAATACTTCGCCGTCTTCGTAAGTTAAAAGTCCGTAAATGACCATTGCCGAGTAAATCTGTTCTTTTGTATTCAAATCTTTTGCTGTTGCGGCATATTCCCGCATTTTTGTTTCAATACGTTCTCCGGAAACCATTAAAATAAAGTCATCACGGATTTCAGATACATTATCTTTAATATAATAAAAAATCTCATCATAGGGTCCGGAACTGGTCCAGTAATTTCTTAATTGATTATCTGTTAACGCGCACACGATGGAGCGGGGATTGTAAATCCGCATTCCGTTGGCGGTATGATAGCCATTGTACCAGAAGCCTAAGTCTTGCCGGGAGATTTTTTTGTTCTTTACTGTCTGTTGGTATATATCATACAGGCCGTCTACTTCTGTATCTGAAAAACCAAAGTATTCGCTGAATCTTTCAGAGGAAGCAATATCATATTCAAGGAACATATTCAGCTCGGATCCGCTGGAGTATTTTGCGATGGGCAAGATGCCTGTCATATAGGCAAATTCTACATAAACCTGACCCTTTAGCAGGTTTTTTAAAAATTCAAGATATTTTTCCTGTTCAGCAGGAGTAATAAAGGACTTATGGAAAATAGCGTCCCACTCATCTATGATGAAGATGAATTTATCGCCTGTACATTGAAAAACATTCAAAAGATTATCCCAGACCGCACCGGACATATCAAGCTCGGCCTGTGGATAAGCCTCTTTCAAATCCAGGTTTATACCATTTTGAATTCGGTCAATATACAAAGCATAGTTATTGCTGTCCCTGGGCATTCGGCTGAAATCAATGAACAATATATTGTACTTATTCAGATGCAAAGCATACTTCGGGTTTTGCATAATTGCCAGATCGTGGAATAAACTTTCCGCGTCTGCCGCTTTTCCTAAGAAAGAACCGATCATATTCGCCATGACGCTTTTGCCGAAACGGCGGGGTCTTGTAATGCAGTAAAAGCGGTTTTCCGTACCAAACGCAGGAATCAGATCCTCAATTAAGTTCGATTTATCCACAAAATATTTTCCGGTTTTCGCTGCTTTATATGCTTCAAAAGGAGCTGGACTATTTAAAAACATTCTCATAATTGTATCCCCCTAGGAAATATAAACTTATATTATTCGCTATACCACTGAAAAAGCGCCAATACAATGATGATGGCGTTGCTGCTGCTGTTTCCCTAATGCGGCTCCATTTTTGCGTCGTCTGCCGCATGGAGCTACAGATCCTTACCGCACGGTAACTGTCCATATCATATCACAGAATAAGCTCCATTACAATTATTGCAACCCGATAACCCTATATCCTCACCCGAAACGGTTAATGCTCACACCCTGGCCGGGCGCTCACAGTAACCCCAAACGTACTCCCCCCGCCTTCCGTATCCTCCACACGCACCTCAATCCCCTGTATCTCCGCCAGCTTCGCCGCAACCGACAGCCCCAGCCCGAAATGCTCCTTCTGTCTGCGGGACGGATCCTGCCTGTAAAATCGGTCAAAAACCAATCGCTTCTCTGCATCCGGAATCCCCGGCCCATGATCGATCACATACACCATAAGTAAGCGCCTCAAAAGATGGCGTAGTGCATTTCCCATCCATTCCTGCTATACTGATAGACATCATATAACGAAAGGAGTGAAACCCGAATGGGAAATGGAAAACAGGAACCAGCCATCGCATTCGCAGAGGTATCCCGTCCTGTGAGGTCATCCTGTCCACAGCATTCCTCTCCTGCATTTGACGGAAGATTCATGATCTACTGTCAGGGGATGAAGTTATTCATACCGGAAGACTTCCAGACAGATACGCTGTTGAAGTTACTCCGGGTGATGAAGCAACTATGATGAGGCGTTTGGCGGAAGATGCCAGCCACATATTTCTGGCATGCGGTGCCACCGATTTCCGCAAACAGATCTCAGGA
>CAJSZT010000096.1:0-6628 GCA_910573785.1 Lachnospiraceae bacterium
GGCGGTCTGCCGCGCGGCAGTCTCTATACTGCCGCGCGGCAGACCGCCCCCGGCACGCAAATCTCCGGTACGGAAGCAATTTCCAGGGATACTATGACCATGGAGGAATATAAGCAGTATCTACATGACCAGATTTCCCGAATCCCGCGCCATCCTTCCCGTGCTCTGGAATCAATTTCCATCCAGATCACGGAGGCCGGCTTTGAGGCCATGAAACATGACCCGGAATACGAGGCATGGGTACTGGATGACCTGAAAACCGGCTGGGCGCAGCCGGATCCCTGGGCGGGCATCTGCGGAGGCGCCTATGCGGTGATCCATTATGGAGCCACAAAGGAAGAATGCAATGCCTGCAGCTGGTTCCCAGGCTATCAGAACGGGAACGGTGAAAATCTGTTCCGGGAAAAATCAAAAAACAGCTTCTGGGAACGGCGGACCGAAAGTCAAAAGCTGTATCAGGAGCAGAGACAGATGGCGGCGCTGGAACAATACTATCGTTTTCACTTTTTTGCGCGAGAATAGAGAGGACATTTCCGGGAAAAAGCGATATAATCGGATCGCCTGCTGTTCCGCGTATCATTTTCATAGGATGTAATTTTTACACAGGATATCTTCAATCCGGATTTTGCGGATCTTCGCCTTACTTCGGTAATTTGTACCTTGCAGGGCATTGTAAATTGTCTTTTGGAATACGCCAGATAGCTCCCTTGTCGTCCCCCTTAAACAAATTCACCGGCGGTCCTAAACAAGCGCCAGCGACGCTTGTTTAGGACGGACCGGAACGGAGTGTAGACGGGCTGGATGCCCGCCCCATCACTGAATTGGCCGGATGCCGCGCGGCAAGCGCGCGACACCGTGTGAACAGTAACTTCCAGACTACAAAAAAGCAAGTTATTTTTGCACAGCTCCCGACTTTCGGTACGTCACAACCGGTTTTCCCTCCTGATCCAGCAGAGGTGTAAATCCTCCTGCGTTTCCGCTTCTGCGAAACACATAATTTACCCCTGTTTCTGCGTCAACCCAGATTTCAACCACCTCAATGGTACCCTGACTGTAATTTTTCTGAAAACGGTTCATCATAATTCCTCCAATTCTTTTTTAATCACCGATCAGCCTTGCCGCCCCCTCGGCAGCTTCCCATCCATCCGCTTCTCTGAAAGATCCCTTCCAAGAAACCGGCTCCTCTTCTATTTTCTTCGCTTTAATTTCCAATACTGCAGAGCAAACATGGCTAAAATCGGACTGTAAAGACAGAACAGCACGACGAACACGAGCGCGAGAATATTGCTCCCGCGGAATTTTCTGGTCATAAGCAGCATACAAAAAACGCAGAAAAACAAAAGAAGCATCGGAAGCATTCTGCCCTTGCATACACGTTCCAGCATCTGAAATCTGGAATCGCTGTCGCAAAAGATTTCTTCTGTTCCTGCTGCTTCTGACGCGGGTTTTCGGAAATAGCTATAGCCTACATAATCCTGCAGATATTCCCAGCCGCAGTCTCCAAACATCTTCACGTACTCATCTTTATGCGCAATGCCGTCTTGATTATAATCAATCTGATAAATCATATCTTCGGGAGTACATTTTTCAAAATGATAGATACCAAAGCCCGATACTCTGACGAATTTCCAACCGGATCGGTGCATTTCCCGAAGATACTCCTGTTCTTTTTCGTATTCAAACAATGTAAAAAATCTGAATGCTTTTTTTGTGTCCACTTACATTTCCTCTTGTGCGATCCGATACAAACGTTCAATACGTCTCAATTCGATCTGCAGCACCTCTGATCCCAAATCGGTGATCTGATAGATTTTTCGTTTATCCTCTTCCCGGATAAATTGAATCAGACCGTCCTTTTCCATTTTTGATAAGCTTCCGTACATGGTGCCGGGAGCAAGCCGTATCTCGCCGTCTGTCAGCTTTTCAACGGTCCGGATGATCCCATAGCCATGATTCGGCTGTTTTAGGCAACGTAAAATATAAAAGGCGGTTTCCGTCATGGGAACATAGACTTTCTTTATATGCTGGTTCACTCTCACGATCCTCCTTTCCATTTTACTGCGATGTATCGAACTGCTATATATTATATCGCACTTCGATATACTTGTCAAACTGAATATATTAGTTATTCCAGAAGACAGACCCGTCTGCTCCGCAGACTATACGCTGCTTACGCAGCTCCTGTCTGTGGCTGATGGGCGTTCCGCCCAATAGCAAGAGAAAGAAAAAGCCTGCCGCAAGTAAACTTGCGCGGGCCGCCTGCAGTAATGTAAGATTGCATCTGGCCGGACGAACAGCACGCCACAGACCCGTCTGCTCCGCAGACTATACGCTGCTTACGCAGCTCCTGTCCGTGGCTGATGGGCGTTCCGCCCAATAGCAAGAGAAAGAAAAAGCCTGCCGCAAGTAAACTTGCGCAGACCTTTTCTTTCTCTTGCTGCTGTTCTGAATCTTATTCCATATTTTTAAACAGCCGATCTCTGGAGCGGGGTTTTTTGTTTCCTTCGATCTTGGGGGGCATTGGCTTGTAGTCCATGTGTGCTCTGAGGAGCGGAAGCCGCTTATGGTGCTTCCGCAGGTGCAAGAGCAGCGCGCCTGTCACCACGACCATTCCGGCGGCCAGGACCTGGGAGACCGGTAATGTGGTGCCGGGCAGGAACAGCTGGTCTGTCCGGATGCCCTCGATCCAGACCCGGCCCAATCCATAACCGAAAAGGTAGAGCAGGAACAGCTCGCCCTCGTATTTTTTATGCTTCCGGTAAAAGAACAGGAAGAGCAGCACCCCGCAGCACCACAGCGATTCATATAAGAATGTGGGATGCACCTGGATATAGCTGACTCCGTCAATGACATCCATATACTGGCGCATTTCCTCTGTCACATCCCTGCTGCGCACCGCGTCCAAAGGAAGCCGCATGGCAAACAGGGAGTCGGTATAGCCCCCGAACACCTCCCGGTTGAAAAAGTTCCCCCAGCGTCCAAGCATCTGCCCGTTCACCAGCGCCATGGCAACCGTGTCCAGGATCTGAGGCGCCGAAAGCCGCTTTACTTTTGCGCAGACCAGTACGGAAAGGATGGCACCGATGATGCCTCCGTAGATCGCCAGGCCGCCCTCCCGCAGGTTGAATACGCTGAGCAGGTCGTCCTTGTACATCTCCCAGGAAAATATGATGTAATAGATCCTGGCCCCCGCGATCCCGCAGATCACGCCGATCAGCCCCATGTCCATATAATCCTCGGGATTCTGCCGGGTCCGCTTCGCCTCCGCGGTGGCAATCGCAAAGCCGATCAAAATTGCCAGGCCGATGATCATCCCATAATATGCGATCTCAAAGCCAAAGACCGAAATGGATTTTCCCACATGCTCAAATTCGATTCCCAGATTCGGGAAAGCGATACTCTCATGCATACTTCGTATACTCCTTCCAAAAAATCACCCGATGTTTCATAAGCCGGTCCATCTGTAAATATGCGGAACAGATACGGCCGGGACACCGTGCAGTGTCATGCACGGTACCGAAATGGCAGAGTCCTCATACGTTAAACCGGAACAGGATGATATCCCCGTCCTGTACCACATACTCCTTACCTTCCAGCCTGACCAGTCCCTTTTCCTTTGCGGCCGCATGGGTCCCGCAGGCCATCAGGTCGTCATAGCTCACGATCTCCGCACGGATAAATCCGCGTTCGAAGTCCGAATGGATCTTCCCTGCCGCCTGAGGAGCCTTGGTCCCTTTTTTGATGGTCCATGCGCGCACCTCCGGCTCTCCCGCCGTCAGATAGCTGATCAGCCCCAGCAGATTGTAGCTTGCTTTTATTAGTTTTTCCAATCCTGACTCTTCTAAACCTAAATCTTCCAAAAACATTTTCTTTTCTTCATCATCCAGCTCCGCAATCTCCTGCTCGATCTGGGCGCAGACTACAAATACCCTGCAGTCCTCCCGTTCCGCATATTCCCGCACAGCCTGAACGCCTTCATTGGAAGCCCCATCGTCGGGCAGATCGTCCTCGGATACATTTGTCGCAAAGATCACCGGCTTGGCAGTCAGAAGGTTATATTCCGCAAGCCAGGCCTCTTCATCCTCGTTCTCCGTCTGAAAGGTTTTCGCCAGCTTGCTCTCTTCCATATGGGCCTTGACCCGGTTCAAAAATTCCAGCTCCTTTGCGGCTGTCTTGTCATTTCTTGACATTTTTGTGGTCTTCGCGATCCTCCGCTCCAGGATCTCCAGGTCGGAAAAGATCAGCTCCAGATTGATGGTCTCGATATCCCGCAGGGGATTGATAGAGCCGTCCACATGGACGATATTGCTGTCCTCAAAGCAGCGGACCACATGCACAATGGCATCCACCTCCCGGATATTCGCCAGGAACTGGTTCCCTAAGCCCTCTCCCTTGGAAGCGCCCTTCACCAGACCCGCAATGTCCACAAATTCGATGACCGCCGGCACGATCTTCCTGGTATGATACATCTCCCCCAGGACATTCAGACGCTCATCCGGCACTGTTACCACGCCCACGTTGGGGTCGATAGTGCAGAACGGATAATTGGCTGACTCCGCTCCCGCCTTGGTCAGGGAATTAAATAACGTACTTTTTCCTACATTGGGCAAGCCCACGATTCCTAATTTCATAATTTATATTTCTCCTTTAAAAACCTTTATTTTACGGGCTTTCTGAGGCTCTGTATTTTACCGAGTACCACATCGAGTGCCACGGTCTTAAACAACATTCAAAGCATCAGCCACAAGGTCAATCTCTTTGTTTTTTTCGTCCTCCGTAATATGGACGTATAAATTCATCATGATTCCGATATTGGAGTGGCCCAAAATCTTCTGAAGTGTCTTAGGCATCATTCCTGCCTCAATGCATCTGGTCGCAAATGTATGTCTGAGCACGTGCATCGAAAATCTCTTGATACCAACTTTATCGCAAATCTTAAACAGCGCAGTATCGTAAGCGCTGTTCTTTACCGGTTCTCCCTTCCTGCAAAGGAATACCTGATCTGCCCACTCCATATTAATCACTTTTATCTTACTGTTTTTTTCCTTCTGAGCTTTAAGGATTCTGATTGCCTCATCTGTAAGTGGAATCGTTCTATAGCCCGACTTACTCTTTGGCGGACCCACTCTCCACTCACCAACCTTGTAACGAAACTCCATCGTTCTTGAAATAGTAAGTGTCCTATTCTCGAAATCAATGTCATCCCATTTAAGTCCTACAAGCTCTCCAGTTCGAAGACCTGTCTGCAAAACGAATCTATACTGATTCTCATAACTCTGACCAGTAGCCCCCTCAAGGAACTTCTTCTGAACATCAATGGTAAGCGCCTCCTTTTTGTCAGAAGGTTTGCCCATATCACTCTTCACTGACTTTTTACACGGATTATTGATGATGACATCATTCTCCTTTGCAAAATCCATCATATTATAAAGAGCGATTCTTATCTGGTATATTGTAGTGGTCTTGTACCCCTCATCTGCCATATCAGAAAAAATCTTCTGGCAGTGAATAGGCTTTACCTCAGTAAGAAGCTTTTTACCAATAACCCCCTTAATGTTTCTCTCATACCTCTCGATATAATTTCTAACGGTATTAGGTCTTACTGTTTTCTTCTTAATACTGATCCAATAATCAAACCACGCATCAACCAGCATATCTGTCGCCTGGTCTAAGTCGCTATGCTCATCTATGTAGGTTGCGTCTGCAATCCATTGTCTTACTTCCTGTAACTTTTTTGAGCGTTTTGATTTTCTCTTTCCGAACTTATCAACGAATCTGGCACAGTATGTACCATTAGGCTACTGATAAATTCCTTCACCGAGTTCTTTACCTCTCAAATCTTTACCCATTTAATGACTCCTTTCTGCCAAAAAGAAGCCCTAAATTAGCAAATATAAATTATATCACTAATGGGCTTCAATTTCAATGAAAATTTGTGCATAGTGGTATAGATAAAAATTCTGAGTTATTGCTTTTCTCTTGACATCTGTCATGTAGTAATGTTAATATAGCCATATGAATGAGGTGGTTATAATGCCAGACCAAGAAAAACGCAGTATTGGTGAAATAATGGAAGATCTCCAACGCATCAATCAAGAGTTTAGAGAAAGGGTTCGGGATGGCTTTAAAAATCCTGACGATTTTATAAAACTTAGTGAAATCGAGAAAATGGGCAGAGCGCTGTCTTTAAATACTCAGAAATTATATTTGGAAGAAACAACTTCATTGCTTAATGATATTGATGAAAATTTGCTTATTCGTAAAAAAAACAGAGTACAAAGAAAAAGGGATAAATCTTACCCCTTCACAACTCGAAGCTCGAAATATCACAACGATCAATGGAGTAGTCAGCATTTTCCGCCGGAGACTACGCCCTGTAAACAAAGAGAGCAAAGCACTTTTATTAAAGACGGAAGGCGTAAAAAGCATCGCTCCGCTGGATTGTTTTTTAGGCGCTTAACAACGAAATCTTGCGCATTTTGGCAAAATTTTGGTTCCGGCTTGTCCGGGTTAGGTATTGACAAACCAATGTTAACAACTTAGTATGTGCTTGGAATAAATGCCATCGAAACGTGTGAAAGAATGAGTGGTTGGAACATACAACCTTAAAAAATC
The DNA here is from genome assembly GCA_910573785.1 of Lachnospiraceae bacterium. GTDB lineage: Bacteria > Bacillota > Clostridia > Lachnospirales > Lachnospiraceae > Schaedlerella. The sequence goes on from CAJSZT010000096.1 coordinate 6,616, forward strand.
GCAGACTTCCCCC
>CAJSZT010000097.1:0-6293 GCA_910573785.1 Lachnospiraceae bacterium
ATTTCCGATTGTGGGTTTTATTCCGAAGATAACCTGTCACTATTGTTACAATCATCCTTTGATTTTATCACTCGTGCACAGTACGATGTGAAATGGATACGGCCTGAAATTGACAAAGTTCTCAGGAAGCTGGAGGATACGGGGAACATGTGCCCGGATGAAGCCGGGACGTATGGTGTCAGCACCTGTATCATGCATGAATTTACCAGGACAAGGAAGTATGCCAGCAAAAAGAAAGGGCTGGAGGCCGGAGATACAGAATTATTCAACCGTAGGGTATATCTGCATATTTATTTCAATGATGTCAACCGCATAAAGAAGAACAGGGCATTTGATGAAACGCTCAATAAACTTAGGAATGCTTATCTGGAGGGAGAAAGAGACTTTAAACCTGCAGCCCGGAGAATGATCGACCAGTTTTTGGATATCAAAGAAAAGCGGAATGGAAAGCCCGTAATTACATTCAAAACGAAAGCGGTAAGAGAGGCAAAAAAGTACAACGGAGTATTTGTACTTGTAGCAAACAAGGAAAAAGATCCGTTCGAGTCGTTAAGGAAGTTTCGCAAGAGGGAATGGATTGAAGATTTTTTTGAAGAATATAAGCAGCGGGTTGGAGGCAGGAAACACCGTGTATGGGATGACCTGACAGTAGATGGTAAGAAATTAGTCCAATTTGTCGCGCTATGTTACTATGAACATTTTTCGGGTGAGATTACCCGGATGAAAAATACTCTGGGGGTACCGAACGGCGAACATGACCATGATTTGAAAGTGAATCTGGATAAAGAAAAGCAGTTAAAAACATGGTTAGAGAATAATTCTATCCAGGAAATATTTGATTGGTTTGATGCTGTGGAGAAGATAGATGTAACCACGCCATATGCAAAACAGATATGGACGACAGAAGCGATAGCAAGAGACCAGTTATTTTTAAATAGGCTTGGAGTGGAGTTATAGGAAATTTTCCGCCTGTATGGTTAAAAATTATTCCAGTGCGTAGGAAGGGTATCCCCGACTTCCGTTTCTCGAACAACAGTTCAACCATACAAGTGGAAAATTTTTAGTGTCTATTGCTCGACTTTCAGGGTATAACTCAAACTTTGCGCTTGTAAAATAAAAATTCAGAGGAAAGCGAGGAACAGGAAGATGAATACCTGCTATTGGATCTGGTATTATGGGGATTTTGAATTATATCATGCGATGAAGCAGAATTTCAGCCGAATAGAGCGCGGATACGGATGGCCCGCATTCTGGAAGAGTGAAGGTTTCCGGAACCGTGTGGTATTCCGAAAGGAGTATGATCTGGAAAAGGAAACCACATTTTGCGTCTACTCTCAGGCGGTTGGCTATGTGCTCGCAGGGGAGAAAAAATATCCGTTTGGAACAGAGATACACTGCGAGCCCGGAAAGATAAAAATCTCGGTCCATGCAGGACGGATCGAGGCGTTTCCCAGTATCTATATAAAGGGCGAAGTGATCTTTTTGGACAGCACATGGATGGCGGAGGATTATGCCAGCCCGCCGTCAGCAGCCGGCTGCAGCAGATATTTTACAGAGGAAAAGCAGGACCCGTCTTCCTGGGACTACAGGGAGGACGTTTATATGCCGTCCGGTGTGGAGACCTATGGGGACGGGGTTTTGTATGAGTTTGAGACAGAACTGACAGCTGCCCTGGAAATCGAATATAAAAATGGTTACCGCCCGCTGACTGTATACTGCGGTGAATCGAAAGAGGAAGCGCTGGACAGGAAACATTGCTACTATAGCTGGAATCCGGATCTACAGACCGGCAGGTGCCCGCGGTGCGCGGTGCGGTATGCATACATCCCCGACTGCCGGAAAGAAGAGATCGGGATTAAAGCGGTCCATCAGTACGTAGATATTCCGGTGAGGGCAAAGTTTTTCTGCAATGACGGGCTGCTTAACAAGATTTGGTCTGTAGCGGAGCACACCTTTCGGCTGTGCAGCGGTATTTTCTTTATTGATGGAATTAAACGGGACAAATGGATCTGGGGCGGCGACGCATATCAGAGTTTTTTTGTGAATCAGTATCTGATGGCAGATGCGGATATCAACCGCCGGACGCTCCTTGCCCTCCGGGGAAACGATCCTATGACAACCCATATCAATACGATCCTGGACTATACCCTCTATTGGATCCTCAGTATCAAGGCCCATGAGGAGGCATATGAGGATTTGGAGTTTTTAGATCAGATTTATCCCAGAATGTGCACTCTGATGGAATTTTGCGAGGGTCAGCTGGATGAACAGGGATTCTTGATCGGGCGTAAAGATGACTGGATCTTCATTGACTGGGCGGATCTGGACAAAGAGGGGCCATTGTGCGCCGAGCAGATGCTGTTTGCAGAGTGTTATCATACAATGGCCGGGGTGAGCCGGAAGCTGGGAATGGAAGCGGCCCGATGTGAGGAATATCAGAAAAAATACGAAGATCTGATAAAAAAGATCAACTTGTTTTACTGGGATAACGATAAAGGGGCATACATAGATTCTTTTGTTTCAGGAAAGAGGCATGTGGCAAGGCATGCAAATATCTTTGCGGTCCTGTTTGACATAGCGGACGAAAGGCAGAAAAAGCAGATCGTGGCAAATGTTCTTTTGAACGAACAGATTCCACGGATCACGACGCCGTACTTTAAATTTTATGAGATGGATGCTCTTTACAGGATGGGATATCTGGAGGAGGTACTGGCGCGCGTCAGAGAATATTGGGGCGGTATGCTGGAACGTGGGGCAGTCACCTTCTGGGAAGAATATGATCCGGCGGTTCCAGAGGAAGAACAGTATGATATGTATGGAGATCGATTTGGAAAAAGCCTGTGCCATGCATGGTCGGCAAGTCCCATCTATCTGCTGTCAAGATATTTTATCGGGCTGGAGGTAACAGACCCGGTTCATGGGAAATATGAACTTCATCCGCATCTGGAATTTTTCGAGAGTCTGGACTGCACACTTCCGGTGGGGGAGAAGGATATCCATATCTTATGGGACGGCAGGGAACTGAAGGTGGAAGAAAAATAAATCGTAAAAAACAGCCTGTCCTGTCTGTGCAGGATGGGCTGTTCTTGAAATAATAGGAAGGGAAAACAAGAGACTTATCAGGTATCGCCGGAAGATGTATCGATATCCGATAAGGAAGAGAAAAATACGGCCTATTTAAAGTTGCCTTACAGCAAGAGGCCGGATTCCAGCCCCAGTATATACCGGCTGGCAGCAGAACCAAATGTGGAGGGCAGCGGAAGCAGCTTTATGAATGGATATGAAGTAGATATACCTCTCACAGAAATTAAAAAACAGGCAGAAGAACAGCAGTTTTCCATATCCTATTGCCAAGGATATGAAATGGCAGAGACACGCATTCCGACAGCTTCAAAACCAGATGCTTTAATGAGTTGTATAGCAAATAACTTTACAAATGCTGCCAAATGGAATATACTGTAGATAATTCAAAGAAAGAGGTGATATATAATGGCTCAAATCAGTTTGCGTATAGAAGATGATGTGAAGAAAAAGGCGGAACAGGCTTGTGCTGATATTGGGATGTCATTATCAACAGCTATTAATATCTATCTTAAAAAGTTGGGAAGAGAGAAGCGTATACCGTTTGAAGTATCCGTGGATCCGTTCTACTCACAGGAAAATATGGCCAGGCTCAGAGATTCAATAGCACAAATGGAAGCTGTAGGCGGTACAGTACATGAGGTAAATCTAGATGATTAAGTCATGGTCGGATGCGGCATGGGAAGATTTTGAATATTGGATGAAGCAGGATAAGAAGACGTTAAGGCGAATTCTTCAGTTATTGAAAGATATTGATCGAAATGGTTATGATGGAATCGGTAAGCCGGAAAGGTTAAGCGGTGATTTGGCATCTTACTGGAGCAGAAGGATCGATGATGCGAACCGTATTGTTTATCGTATAGAAGATAATATGATAAAGATTGTTCAATGCGGTTCTCATTATAGAGATAAGTAAAAGTTACAATATTTTGGTTTCGGATAACCCTTGTTATGTAAAGATTTACATAACAAGGGCAAAATAGAAAAATTCCACCAGAAAGTGGACCAGTTCACAGCGGAGATACGAGTGGCACATGTGCATTCCGTGGAAGAACTGAACCGCAGGTGGAAGTTTTTTCTGGAGCAGGAATACCAGAAGGAGGCACATGCAGGGATCCGGGAGTATTATGAATCCTATGGGGCGTCTGTGCCTTCCTGCGGGATCACGCCGGAGCAGGAATGGATGAGGGACGAAAGGGGGCTTGTCTTTCTGGATGTTTCCGTGGTGGCGGAAGCATTTCTGCACCGTGAGACGCGCAGGATAGATGAAGCCGGGTGCTTTTCACTCGGAGGAAACCGGTATGAGGCAAGCGCGGCGCTTGCAAACCTGAAGGCGGAAATAGCATATGACCCCATGGACATGGAAATAGTCACGGTATGCTGCCGCGGGGCGGCCCCGCTGGCAGCGCACCGGATGGAGATCGGGGCATTTGCATCCAAAGTGCCGCCCGTGCCTTTGGGGATGACGGGAAACATCCCGGAAACTTCAAGGCTTTTGGACGCGCTGGAAAAGAAATATAAGGAAGACCACGGGCAGATGGCGGTTGCGCTTTCCTTTGGGGACTACGGGAAGGGGGAGGGGAGCCGTGTATGAGAGTTTTTTTGAAATGGAGCATACCCCTTTCACAAGGGACATCCCGGTGGAGAGGCTGTATACATCCCCCCGGATAGAGGACGCCCTGGGGAGGCTTGTTTATGTGGTTGACCACCAGATGTTTGCCGTGGTGACGGCAAATCCCGGATGTGGGAAATCGACGATGGTGAGGATGCTTGACGGGAGGCTTGGGAAGGAAAAATACCTGCTGTTATACCTGTCAGATTCCAAGCTGACGCCGAGGTGGCTGTATGCGGGGCTCTTAGGGCAGCTGGGGCTGGAGCCGCATTATTTCAGCGGGGATTCCAAACGGCTGCTGGGGAAGGACATGCTGGAAGAACTGCGGTTCCTGCTGAATTATAAATTTGACTCCACAAGCCCGATGTCACTGGTGCTTGTGGGGCAGACGGAACTGTGGGAGCAGAAACTGAAGCTGCAGGCATATGAGGCCATAAGGCAGCGTATCGACATGAACATCGTGCTGGGGAGGCTGGACCGTGCGGAGACAGGGAAATATATCGCAGCCCATATGGCGTATGCAGGGGCGGAGAAAGAGATCTTCACCAGCGGGGCAGAAGACGAAGTATATAAGATATCAGCTGGGATTCCGCGGATGATAAACCGTGTATGTGAAAAGGCGCTGATGTATGCCAGCCAGCAGCAGAAGCGGCTTCTGGATGAACACATGGTGCGTTTTGTGGCGGACCATGAGATGCTGGGAGGTGCGGGATGACGGCCTGGCCGGAGGGGCGCATGGAGTTTGTATGTACCACCCCGGCAGAAGAAGGGGAAAGGGAAGAGAAATGGCTGGGGGAAGTTGTGGTAAAGAACCACAGCATGTTCATGGCAGAGCTGCTTATTTATGGCAGGTACAGCTGCATAAACGCGGTGATCGGTAAATATATGAGCGGCCAGTATATCTGTATCCCGGACATTGATACAGGATGCCCATTGAGCAGCTTGTCAGATATATTTTGGAACAGGGAGAGACTGTCAGCCCATATGAATGAGACAGACGCGGTGACAGTTGCGCACGCCTTGCGGGCATTATCCGGGTATACGGGAAGGGACTGGCTTTAAAATGGGAGGTCATCTATACTATACGCAAAAAACGGGTTTATCGAAGTGTGTGGGAAACGTGGACAATGATATAAAGGGATAGACAGACAGGCCGTCCGGGGTGTTTCGGGCGGCCTGTCTGTCTGAATTGCACATGTTTATGGCACAATTTCTTGCAGGGAGATAATTTGAGGTGCCAGAAATTATGAGACGGTTTCTGGAAACAGTATGAGAAACGTTGCCGGAGAAGGAGATAGCACCAGAATTAGAGGTACATAAACAAATCCAGGGAGAAATACGCTAAAAAGAGCAACCATAAATGAATGGATCCTAAACTCCCGATAAATTATACACATAATCTAGTATAAAAGTGTTGAGAACCCGTATAAATACTGATGTTTTTTACTTTTTTCTATTTACAAATCCGTGTATAAATTATATAATATAATTATATATTATACACAGGAAAGAGGATTGTAGTATGGCATCATATGTTTATGTTAAAAACCCCAACGGAACCACTTATGTATACGAGAATGAATCTTATTGGGATAAAACG
>CAJSZT010000098.1:0-5989 GCA_910573785.1 Lachnospiraceae bacterium
AATCTGTGAGGAAAGCCGGGCGGTCCCAAAGCGGCCCTACACCCCAAACATTTTCAAGGGGAAGGTGTTCTGTGCCGACTGCGGCAGGAGCCTCCACCGGCAGCGCGCCGAGCGCAAGAAAGGGCCGGATGTTTACTGGTTCCACTGCCTCACCAACAGCCGTGTGGCAAAGGATAGCTGTAAAGGCGTGATGATGCAGGAAACGGAGCTTATCGCCACGGTCACAGCTATTCTGGAAAAAGAGCTGTCTGTTGCCCTGGGAATGTCCCTCCCCCTCTTTCAGCTGGAGGCAAAACAGAAAAAGGACAAAGACAGGCTGAAAACCCAGATGTCGGCCAGGCGGCAGGAAACCGAAAAGAAACGCCGGCTGATCCGCGGACTGTATGAGAACTTCGTCCAGGGTATCTTAACAAACGTGGAATACTTTGAGCTGAAAGCGGATTATGAGGAATCCATCCGTACACTGTCCGGCGAGATTGAGGCGCTTGAAAAAGATATGGACGCCCTGGACAGCCGGCTTGCACGCTACCGGGCAATGGAAAAGGATGCGAAATCGCTGACACAAGACCATGCGCTTACGGCAGAACTGATTGACCGGCTGATTGAGCGGATCGAAATCGACCATGAGCGGAATATCCATGTAACTTTCCGTTTCAAGAGTGAATTCCAGGGAAAGGCGGTGGACCCATGCACAAAAAATATGTAATCGCCCTTTATATCCGCCTGTCCGTGGAGGACTTTAAGACCGAGAGTTTGAGTATTCCCAACCAAAAGCTGATCCTCCGGGAAAAGGCTATGTCGCTGCCGGAATGGGATGACGGCGAGGTACTGGAATTTGTTGATAACGGCCATACGGGTACGAACTTTGAGCGCCCTGCGGTACAGGAACTTTTGACGATGGTCCAGGCTGGGAAGATTGACTGTATCGTCGTAAAAGACCTCTCCCGGTTTGGCCGTAACAGCATTGAGACCGGCTATTTCATAGAGCGGGTGTTCCCGCTCTACCATACCCGGTTTATCTCGGTCAGTGATGATTTTGACACCGCCAATTTCAAAGGAGATACCGGAGGGATTGACGTTGCCTTTAAGTATCTTATCAGCGAATGTTACAGCCGGGATATGTCCATGAAAACGAAAAGCGCCAAATATGCAAAGATGCGCCGGGGCGAGTACCAGAGCGTTATCTGTCCCTATGGCTACCGCAAGAGCGCAGACGGGCGCATGGAGCCGGACGAGGACGTTGCAGGGATTGTACGGCAGATATTTGAATGGGCAGCTGACGGCAATACGGCCGCCGAGATCACGCGGAAACTGTATGCCATGAATATCCCCACCCCTGGGGAATACCGGAGGGATAAAGGGAAAGACCATTATAATGTGCCCAGGACACACGGCGTCTGGAGCAGCGGGGCGGTCCTGCGGATGCTGGAGGACCAGCGGTATATCGGCACCTATGTGATCGGCAAGCGTAAGGTACAGGAAATCGGCAGCCGCCGCATGAAGCTAAAGGATGAAAGCGAATGGTTCAAAATACCGGACCACCACCCGGCAATCGTAAGCATGGAGCTGTTTGAGAAAGCCAACGCTTCGATCAGGCGTTTCTCCCTTCCGAATAAAAAACGGCGCGACTACCTTCTCCGCAGGAAAGTATTCTGCGGCTGCTGCGACCATGCTATGTCACTTAGAAATGGAACGTGGTTTTACTGCCGTCACTCCGAAGTGGCAGAAACCCTTCCCTGCCATGGGGTAAGGGTGAAAATGGCTGATCTGGAGCAGGCGGTCCTTGAAACAATCCGGGCACAGATGTGTCCGGCGCTGGGGATTGACAGCAGCAAGGATAAGCTGAATTTGCAGACGGTCCAGCAGGCCGAGCACGAAGAAAAGCTGCGCTCTATCCAGGACAGCAAACGGCAGCTTTATGAACAGTATGCACTTGGAGAGATTGACCTGGAAACCTACCAGAAGCACAAGGCGGTATATGACGCGGAACTAGTACAGGCAAGGAATGTCCATGCCGCCATTACCGCACAGACCAAGCAAATACAGAGCGATTATGAAGCAAAGCTGAAACAGCGTGAGATCGTTCAGGAAGTAGGCAGCGCCGACACACTGACGCAATCCCTGATTGACAGGCTTATCAGTAAGGTCTATATCTTTCCGGGAGACAGGATCGAGATTGAATATGTGACGCAGGATTTCTTAGGAATAAGCGAACCGGGAAAGGAGGCGTGAGCCATGAATACCGTATTAAGCAACTACGGGCAGCTATGCGGCTGCCCGGAAATCCTCAAAAAAAGTTGTAAATTTTTTTGTCGTGGGCTTGACATACGGGTGGCGTAAGTCGTGCAAGCGATAATTCGGCAATTCCGGACAGTCATTTTCAATGAAGCGTTTGAAATTCTTATACAGCGCCATCGGTGTTAACGGAGAATACGGCGCATGATTCATCAAAAATACGCTGTTGCCCCCTTTAAAGCCGGGCTTACTCTGTAGCTTCATATGCTCTTTTCTTGCCTGTTCTAAAATGTGGTAAACCGTCCCTCCAACTGCTAATGGAATCGTGCGCTTCCCGGATTTGGTCTTTGTTTCCTTCTCAATCAACTGGTCATTCACCTGCACAATGGATCTCTGTACTTTAATATATGCTCCATCCTTGTCCAAAACAATGTCCTCCCAGCGAAGTCCTGCAAGTTCGGACCTTCTCAATCCTCCCGCAAGACAGCAAATCGCAACTAAAAGTTCCATTGCCCTGTTCTGTGTCTGGCAGGCCCGTTCCAGCATCACCTTCACCTGGCCGATTGTATAAGCATTCCCTTCCACCCCCGATGGTTTCGGCAGGCGGACAAATGCACAGGCTGTACTTTCCTGCCTTTTGATGTAGTTATCACTCATTGCCTGTTTCAAAACTGCGGATATAAAATATAGGAAGTTTCGGATTGTTTTTGGGGATTTTCCCATCTTTACATACCGATTAACCATATCCTGCAACACTTCTACCGTAATTTCTGTTAACGTATAATGACCAAGGGAATCCCGAACCCCATCTTTGGTCTTATACATCTGGATGTACACCTGCTTGGTAGTTGGAGACAAGTAGAGCGTATATTTAGGAAAATATATATCCTCCACATATTCTCTGAACAGCATTGATTTCTTCTGCATAAAATCTCCAAACTCTGCATTCAGATTCATTTCACAGCAAATCTTTTTGGCTGTGTCCTTGGTCGTGCCTGCCGGAAGGGAATGGTAAGTCCGGCTACGCCTGCCATCCCTGGTTATATCCCGTACAATATCAAGTCACAAACCACCACTTCAAGTGGTGGTTTGGAAGAGCCCTGTAAGGGCGACTGCGTGCTCCCCTTTAAAGGGGGATGTTACAAGCCTGTTACTTGCCCTCCTATAAGGAATGCTTTACTTGCCTACTACTGGCTCCCCTATAAGGGGCACTTTTTAGTCATTTCCCTTTTCGGACTCTTCCTTCTGCTTTTCAATATATCTCTTCACTGTTGCTTCATCTATATTGCCTATTGTTTCCACATAATACCCTCTTGCCCAAAATTCTTTATCTCCTCGAGCCCTGAATTCGGGATGCCTGTCAAATACCTGTAATGCACTTTTTCCTTTTACGTAGCCCATAAAGTCTGACACTGCATACTTTGGCGGCAATTCTACACATAGATGCACGTGATCTTCTGCTACCGCCCCTGCTGTTATCTTTACATGTTTATACTCGCATAATGTTTTTATAATCTCCACAAGATCTTTCTTTACCGCTCCATACATTACCTTTCTTCGATATTTGGGAATGAACACTATATGGTACTGGCATTTCCATCTCGTATGTGATAGACTCTGATTGTACATTTTGTACCGCCTCCTGATTTATTTGATTTGGCTTGCAACACCTCTTCAAATATACATCAGGAGGCTTTAAAAGTATATAGGCAACACTACGGCTTATTCTATTCGCCCCAGCATAGCTGGGGGATTAGGTCATTTCATTCATGAATTGAACTGGGTAAAATATATAAGTTACTGTCCGCTCCCATGGCAAATGCCTCTAGTAGATCCGTTCGTAGGATGCCCCTTGCCCCATATACACGTTCTTTATTAGATAAGACATACAACGGAAGGTCATTTTCCAGTAACTTAGCGTCTATCTCCATTTCACGCTTCTTAATTTCTGAACGAAGCACCTCATTCAGATTCTGGATATAAAATCTTTCACAATACAGGTTATTCCAAGCGGTCTCCCACAATTCCTCTTCTGTAATCCTCCAATGGGACATTAGATTTTGTGTAACGACCATACTGCTCATTCCGTGGGATGATACGCCCAATACACTACGTAGCACAATCACAAAATCCAAAAATTTACTGTATGTAATATTTTCCTCTTCAATCCATCCCTTATTCCAGCCTTCACACAGCAAAGTCATACATATACTTTTCTTGATTTCTCCCCAATCTCTGTTGATTAAATCCAGGCTTTTCGGCTCCTGCTCCATATATAGCTTCTTTATCTCCATAAGACATCCCTGGAACATTTCGCCATCACCTTCTTTTTGATACAGGTTATATAAATCCTGCATATGAATCGCAGGTGTAATCACAGTTGCCGCAGAGGAATCTTTTTCTTGGAACGTAAGAGACTCTATGGGGGTCTGATTATTCTTAGTATATGTTTCAAACCCTACCTGTATGGTATCTCCCATAATCTTCTGCATTCTGTCTTTCAGCATATTTTTAAATTCTTGATAATTCATCTTTTCTCCTATCCCGGCTCAATAAGCCGATTTAAGACACTTTATTTTTTCTGGTTCTTTTTGATTCCTACTGAACACTATACCACGAAGCCTCGTTCATTGCACATTATATATTTGCAAATATAATATTTTGCATTGTTTATGCAACTCTATATTTTATCTACAATTAATGTATGGAGGTGGATTTATATGGATATGGACACGAACAAGAAGTATAAGCATTCAGATCGATATATCCGGCTTGGACTTAATATCGCATATTATCGCAAGCTCAAGGGCATCACTCAGATGGAGCTTGCAGAGAAGGTAAACGCCAGCCGCACACATATCAGTAATATCGAGGCCCCGAATATGCCTGTATCCGTTTCCCTGGATAAGCTGTTTGATATTGCGGACGTTTTGGATGTCTCTGTTGACAGGCTATTTGATTTTAAAGACTGAATCAAGTCTACAGGCATATAGCAATAGAGCATGAAAAAAGGGATAATACCATCATGGCACTATCCCTTCTGCTGTTAGAATCATTATTTTATACCTTTTTATATTACTGCTGTTTTTTAATGTGCTTAGAATATTGCGGGCCGCAATTAAAATATTATCTGGCTAATGAACTGAACTACTTTCAAGCTAATCATGCTGAATATTTTTCATTCACATATCCGGTAGCCACTTCCTTAGAGAGTTCAAATCTTTCCATGATTCTCTCTATAATATTTGGATCATCAATATTACATTCACGATAAGTTGCAATCGCTGTTCTAATCGAAGCTCTAAATGCAATATCCTTCGCAAATTCATCCATAATTTTACTCATTTTCTTTACCCCATTAAAGCGCCAGATTATACTAAACATTTATCTTTTACGTATTCTACAGCCGCTTCATTAGTAACTTGGAATCTTTCCTTGATTCTTTCTATTATAGTAGCATCATCAATATTACATTCCCGATAAGTTCTAATTGCAGCCATAATTGCAATTTCTTCTCCTATCTTACTCATTTTCTTCACCCCTTCCGAATTATCCGTAGTTCCCGCTACATAATTCCCTCTACACGCCCTCAAGACAATCTGATAACAGCATAAAGCCCTTTATTTATGGGATTTTTTTCCATTTTTATCTTGCAATTTATCTATGATGTGATACTATGTAGATAGAATATTTTTTATTTCCCTCTACAGAAAGGAACATATCATGTATATAGCATACAGCATTAAGAAAGGAA
>CAJSZT010000099.1:0-5977 GCA_910573785.1 Lachnospiraceae bacterium
AGAATCTTACAAAAGCAACAGAGGCTGTTAAGGAGAAAGGCCGTTCCTACCGTGGGCTGAACTTCTTTTCCCCAAAAGATCTGTTGGTACTGGAAGTGATCAGCCGGGGCGAATACATGACTTTTGGAATGCAGGGAAAGGATATCCGCCGCCATCTGGAGGATATCAGTCCGTCTGCCATGTCGAGAATTTTTAAGCGGCTCCGTCTCCATGGGATTATTGAACGGGTTCAAGGAACTTATAAGTATTTTACAACAGCTTACGGCAAAGAGGTCATTGCGGCAGGATTAACCGTTAGAAACCTTGTGCTTATACCAGCATTGGCATAAGTGTTTTTCTTATGCAGAAATTTTGCCATTTTGCGTCAAAAAATATTTATAAGTGGCCTAATCAGGCTGACCATGATCGGCCATATGTGTATATGACTACAATGGATGTAGTTGCCGCATTCTATTTATGCAACGCTGTAGAAAGGCCCTATTATTGGTTCCCTTATGGATTTGAAGGAGGCAGTGATATACCAGTTTATCACGAACTGTACCCGAATGCGCTGAGAGAAGTATCGGAGGGTGTCAGAGGATATATCTATAAAGTTCTTGCAGAAGAAAAACAGGTCATTCCATTTAAAAATATCCCCTGTGCGAGACTGGCGACAGAACCTGTTGAAGTGACGGAGTGCATCCGGGTAGAGAATGCGTATGCACTATTTATGGAATATGTGAAGCAGGGCAAAATGAAAGTGGGGCGTTTTGAAGATAAATCGGAAAAGCAACTGGAGTGGTGGTATTCATGCTGCATCGAATACTTAAAGGAAAAACATATGATGGAAACCCCGGATTGTTCCTATGCTTCATTTATAAAGTCAAAATTGCCAGGGGTGTGGGAGAGATATCTTGCAGAATGCAATCTGCGGAGGGACTAAACCATGAAAACAAAAGATTTGATATTAAGAAATTGGCGGGATAGCGATGCAAAGGCTTTATATGAAATGTGTCTTGACGAGGCTTTGAGAAAAAGCGGGATTGATTTCTACAATTCGATTACTGACAGCCGGAACACAATCCAATGTTGGAAGAATAGCAGGGGCTTTAAAGTGATTGCTGATAAAAAAAACGATAATTTTATAGGATTTATAAGCCTGGGTGATATGAACCGATATGACGGCTATATGGAAATAGAGTATGCCATCGCTCCCAGATACCGGAACAACGGCTGCGCAGTGCAGGCTGTGAAAAAGATGCTTGGTTATGGATTCAAAGAGATGAATTTATCAGCCATCGCCGCATGGGTGCGGTCGCATAATAAGGAGAGCATAAGAGTTTTAGAAAAATGCTCCTTTACCTTTGAAGGTCGATTGAGAAAGCACGCCCGCGATCAAAGTGATACGCTGTGTTATTCTATTTTAAGAGAAGAATGGGAAAGGCTCAACCGCTTATGTATCAATATCCGCATCATGAATTATGATGATATTCCGTCTATTTGCAGGGCGGATGGCGACGAGAGCCAGAAGAACATCGACTATTTAAAACGGCAGTTGGATAATCAGGAAAAAGGCGAGTGTACCGCATTGCTTGCACTGTACAACGGTGCCGTGGCAGGATATGTCTTTTTGTACTACAAATGCAGATGGGGCGGGCTGGCCGGCCATAATATTCCGGGTATAGTAGATTTGTTTGTATTCGAAAAATACCGGCGTAAGAAAATAGCTACTATGTTATTGGATACAGCAGAAAACATTGCCAGGCAGTATTGCAATAAAATATATCTGGATGTCTGCTTAAACAGTGACTACGGACCTGCCCAGAGGTTCTATATAAAAAGAGGCTACATTCCTGATGGAAAGGGTGTGTATTATAAAGAAAAAATATGTGAAGCAGATGTTGCCTACAGGAATGATGATGAGCTGACACTATGTCTGGTAAAAGAATTGTGAATCGTATCTCAAACCACATCAGTTTGGTTATGGCTATACAAATTTTGCGATACTGTTCACAAAATAAGACATTACCTTCTTTTTTATTTTTTACTATAATCTAATCCAGAAACTTCTAAAAAATAAATTTCGAGGTGATGAGATATGGAGCAAACTATATTTTGTGAAAATTTAAAAAAATTCCGTTTGACTAAAAAATATACCCAGGAACAGGTGGCCAATAATCTGAATGTAAATGTACAGACTGTCTCAAGATGGGAATGCGGAACAACTTTGCCAGATGTTTTGACTCTTCCTGTTTTAGCAAGGCTCTATGGAGTAACGGTAGATGATTTTTATAAAAAGAGTGCAGTTGCATACAATAACTATGCACAACGTTTGGCCGCTGTTTATGAAAAGACACGGAAACCGGAAGATTTTATACATTGTCTTTTGGAGTATAAAAAGCTTATGCATGGCGGTGTACTTTCCGTGGAAGATAAATGGAATTATGCAATCATTCATCAGTGGATGTTTGAATATTGTAAAAATACGGCGATGGAGTGGTATGATACTATTTTGAAAGAAGGTTCCGACTTTGATGAAAATTTATTCTACAGAGCCTGTGCCTGCCGTATTTCTTTCCTTTTTGCAGTGGGGAAAGGTGAGGAAGCTGTCCGCCAGCAAAAAGTAAGGGCAGAATCAGAGCCGGAGAATCCCAAAGAAATGGATTTATTGATTGTGTCACATATTTATGCGGATAAAATAGAGGAAGCTTACAAATGTTTTTTAAAGGCCGTAGAAAAATTTCCGGATGCCTGGGAGTTATATATCCATGGCGGAGAAGTTTGTGGGAAACTTGAAAAATATGATGAGGCAATCCAATATTTTGATAGAGCCGGCGCAATAGGAACACCTTTTTATGATGAGTTATATTGTAAGGCGATGCTATATGAAAAAATAGGGAAGGACAAGGATGCATATAAGCTGTATCAGGAAATTGCTGAGAACCTTCGTAAAAATGGCTTTGATGTTGAAGCAGACATGGCTGAAGAAAGTGCAAAAAGACTGGATATGAAGAAAGACTAAAACATTGGCAAATTCCAGTTTGTCATACTGAAAAATCGGAACTTGAGGAGAAAACAAAAAATGATTTCTGCAATTTATGACAGGCGAAGCACAAGGAAATTTATAAATAAACCTATATCCCATAAAGATATTACAGATATTATCCAAAGTGGAATAAAAGCCCCTTCTTCTAAAAATAGACAACCTTGGAAATACATTGTGATACAAGGAAATGCAAAAGCAGAAATGTTAAAAGTTTTCCGTCAGGGAATTGAGAGGGAAGAAAACGATAGCGCATTGTTGCCAGAAAGTAAACAGCACATAGCGGCGGCAAAATACACTGTTGACATAATGGAAGAAGCGCCAACCATAGTTTTTGTTGTGAATTCACTGGGGAAAAGTATTCTGTCAGAATTAACACCAGAAGAACGTGTTTATGAAATCTGTAATATTCAGTCTATAGGCGCTTCTATACAAAATATGCTTCTTGCCGCTACTGAAAAAGGAATCGGCAGCCTTTGGATATGCGATATTTATTTTGCATATTCAGAACTGTGCAAATGGCTGGGGAATGACGGACAGCTTATTGCAGCTATTGCATTTGGTTATCCAAATGAATTTCCTAAAGAAAGACCCCGCAAGAAGATTGATGATATAGTTAAATGGAGAAACTAATTTGTCAGAGTGACAATTTTCAGTTTATCCCGGAAGCCGGAGAGTAGAGAACCCGGCTTCTTTTTCGTGTACGGGCAAAAATCATAAAAGGACCATGCTCTTCACATGATCCTTCAAAAGCTTTTTGAATATATCCTTTATACAGCTATTTCATATTTCTCTTTCAAATTATTCAACATACTGTACTTGATCATTCCTTCCAACTGCATTCTTCCAACTACTATCCCCGGAGCAATTCCTTGAGCTTTTGCAAATTGGAGTACTCTTCTCTCTGAATAATCTCTTTCCTTTCTGAAAGCTTCAAAATCATCAGATGAAATAAGTGTATCACCCGACCATTTATCCGCTGCTTTCTCATCATCTTCAGATGTACCATTAGGCTGCCCTACATGGCCAAGAGCAATGTGCGCAAGTTCATGGAACAGACTGAACCAAAACTTGTCAGCATCCTTACCTCTGGCAGTGAGCCCTACGACAATCTTGTTCCCGTCCATAAAAGAAGCCCCCTGAAGGAATGAACCTTTAAGGTGCGGCAGGAATACTAAAGCTATTCCACAATCCGCAAGACATTTCTTGATCTGAGGACAGAATTCCTTAGGTTTAAGAACCGTCATTTTTCTTATCTCTGGCATAGCAGAAATCAAACCTTTGATATTGATCGGAGCGGTTTGGATACTACGCGCCTTAATCTTTGCCTCTTGTGCCCATGCCATTAATGCCAGATCACTTTTTTCTGTTATTGCCAGACGTCTACATGCAATTCTTGTAATCTGCTCACTCCCAAGAAGCGAAAGCTCGACTACCTCAAAGTATTTCCTAAGATTGATAACCTTCTCCTTAGCTTCTCTGGTCTCCGGAACCCATCCAAATTTTGCCATCTCGCTATAAGGAAATTGCTTGGCCATCTCAGCATCAGCAGCCATCGCATTTTCTGCTTCTGCCTTAATAATCTTCTCTCTGTAGATTGCCTCAAGGTTATTCCAGAACTTAGCCGGAACACCTAAAACCATCTCTAATCTAACAGCGGTCTCTGGCGTAAGCTGTACGTCACCGTTAATAAGCTTGCTGATATGCTTCTCAGACATATCCATCCTGGCTGCAAACTCCTTCTGACTCATACCCCTGTCATTCAGCTGCTCTTTAATTGTCGCCCCAGGTGGCGTTGCAATATAACTGCGACTTCTCACCATAGTGCTACCTCCTTGACTTGTCATCTTGACCATTAATGATAATCGACTATTTCCAAAATATTTGCTATTTGGATTTCGTTGCCATTCTTCTCGAATACCAATCTGTACGGATGAACCAAATCCACCGCATATTGTCCTTTCCGATTTTGGGTAAGGGGATGACATCGTCCAATGTGGAACTGGATCATCATTTCAACAGTGTCTGCCGCGCCAATTTCATCTATACGCTGATGTATTTTATCGGCCATTTCTCGGCCGTAGGTTCTCTCTGCAGTTTTGGCATCCGTACAAATCTTTTTGATTTTGTTGTTCTTGTACGTGATATCCAAACCATCACCTCTCTTTCGGATTTACCTTTGAGGTAAATCTATGATAGCACAGATATCCCATTTTGCCAAGGTAGTAATTTACCTCAGAGGTAAATTCATCTAGATCAGATTCTCACTTTTCATTTCGTGATTTTGCACGCGTGACCCCCGCGCCGTTCCCTGGAAGCCTTACGTATAGAGATTTGCACCGCCCCTACCTGCGATGGTTCCCCCAATAGTCCCCTCTCTTTGCGTGTATAGTCGAGTGACACGACTTGCACAGCGCAATCAGATTGCTCCGATCATGCGTGCCACTTTCACTCAAAGGCTTCTTTGGTTTGCTTGGCATCTGTCCACCTTCTTTCCCACAGAAAAAGCCGCCACGGATTCCTTGTCCGTAACGGCTCCTTCATCTTAGCCTTTTGCCATTTGTTGATTGTCAAGTAGAATTGACCCACTTTTTCGTTGAAACTTGACCCACCTTAGTACCCGACTCAGATTCTCGTTGATTGTCAGTTTCAATTTCTAGATCACCGGATCCAGATCATTGGCACCACCTCCCATCAGCGCCAGTTGTTCGGAATTTCCGAACAACTGAATCCTCCTCCAATTCTCCCTCTTCAAATATATGTTTAATATGCTCACTGATATTGGATTTACTAGTACATCGAATAATTAATAACTGGCCTAATTAGCATTTGATTTTATGCCAGCTTTAACGGCTTCATCCTGACTTATTTCATCCATTTTATAAGTCCAATGGTATACAACTGGCTCCCTGTTGACCTCTTCAAAATACAGGTATATGCGGTCAGCGAGTTCCT
>CAJSZT010000100.1:0-5875 GCA_910573785.1 Lachnospiraceae bacterium
AGGGGGAAGTCTGCGATTTTTTAAGGTTGTATGTTCCAACCACTCATTCTTTCACACGTTTCGATGGCATTTATTCCAAGCACATACTAAGTTGTTAACATTGGTTATTATATATATAATACTGTTGATAACTGGAATCCCCCACAAAACAGCGACAATGACCACAAATATGTTAGATATAGTAATGGTAATATTAAGTGGATAGATTAACATTCTTTGTCCGACGAGTGCAAATGCACAGTAAAAATATAATCCATATAGCAGAATTTTTTTTGAAACACCCGAAAACATTTCAAAGGCAAATCTTTTCCGCTTTTGTAACCTAAAGGAAGCACATAGTGAAATAATATACATAAGAATCTTTGTTGGCTCCTGAAACTCAATTCCACTACAGTTAATGATTATAGAACAAAGAAGAATCTCTATTACAGCATTTAAAACATCACAGGGAATATTAGCATATAGCAGTTCAAATAATTTTTGTATACATTTTTGAATAAATTCATATCTGTCCAATAATATATATGTAAAAATCAACAGAAGAAACCATATAGAACTATTGACAGCTTTATCCAAACAACCAGGTGGAGCCAAATATCCAAATTTAACCGCCAAATTACCGTCAACATATAAAATATTTGGTATTCTCGTATATTCCCCAATTGTTTTAATTTTCAGCTGATATTCAACCCCCTTTTCAATGGGAATATTCGTATATATTTGCTTCCATTCTCCATTTTGCCTGTAATCTAAGGACACATTCGTTTGATAAAGCAAATCATTTTCTTCCATAATCTGTATCATAATCGTTCCTGGTTTGTCATCCGAAATCCCCTTTAGAATCACCGCCAGTTTATTAATATTATCATGTTCAAATGTAAACTTCTGTAAAATATCTTCACAAGGAATTTCAACTGCATTAGAAAGATCCAAAGTTGTATCCTCTATATACTGTTTGTTAAGTTCCCCACGAAAAACTATATATCCTATCCTTATCAACACAATAATTGACACTAAAACAAAAAATATTTTCTTCCATTTCTCCCAAGATTTCATTTCAATCCGCCCTCGACAAATTCTTTTATTAACCTCAGCACCTCACATTTACTGCAAATATAACCATCAGCTCCTCCAAACATTTCTCCATGGAGTGTTCGAAAATCATAATCTGCCGGGCTTCCATTAAGTTCATTAACAAATTTTTCTCCTGCAAGAAACTCATATAGTTCTCCTGCAGATATCGGTTCCACTGCCGGATGCCACAATGTAATTCTATGTTCCAGTGCTACACATATATCATTCCATAATCTTCTTAGATCATAAAATTGATATTTGCTCCGGCTGTCTGTAAAATTAAGAGCAGAAAAACCTAATATTTGAAACTTATTCTTCAATATTACCCTTTCTTTTTCAGACAGTTCTTTTACTCTAAAAAAGCCATTTTTATTTGGAATATAATATTTTTTTAAATCTATATCCAATTCTGACAATTCTTCCAACTTCTCTTGTATCAGCATAGAAGGAATTATATGAATAAAGTCATAAATAAAATTTTTCCTGAGATTTTTTCCAAATAGCCCTGGTAAGCGAATAATTAACGTATCTGGGTAATGCTCCCTGACCCAGAGTTCCAGCTGATAACGATTATAGCCATATGGGTGAAGCCCTTTTACATCAATCTCAGTCTCTTCGTCAACTCCTTTGGTTTTTTTGAATACATCAATTGTTGATATTAACACAAGTTTTTTCGGCTTAATCCGGTCAATATTTTCCTCTGCTTTTTTGACAAACTCCATATCTTCTTGTGGAACAAGGTTTGCCAAATACTTCTCTGCCCGAAGTCCTGAATATATAAGTAGATCTGGTTTCGTACCATATGCATCAGCTATATTTTGGGAATTATAAACATTCTGTATTGCATCACCAGCAACAGAATAAATATTACTTCCAACAAAACCTGTAAATCCTACTAATTCTGTCATAGTCTGCCCCCACTATTTGGTTAGTTTTTCAATACTCTCAAAACTATAATGTTTCCTCTTAAAAACCAGATCCACAATAATCTGGAGGTATTTGATAATAACTGTCAGAATTGCAAATAATCCGAAAAAAACTACTGAAAGAAAGAGTATCGTTGTAGTCCACCCAGCTACTGGATGAACCGTCATATATATTACAAAAGTATAAATTGTCATGAGCAGGGATACTAGCATCATCAAAATAGTCATATACATAGAAAATCGATATCCTACTTCCGTAAATAAAATGAGACTGTCTACAGCAAGGTTTAACTTGTAGATCCTCGTTTGCTTATCGTGTGATGCCCCCCCATCGACTCTCTTGAATGGTATTGAATGGTACAATACATGATCGACTCTGAGTCCCTGGCTTGCATAGATCGCCTTCCTATACGGATTCACCTTATTCATAGAACTGATTCGATTAATAACCCTCCGACTTAGAATCCGAAAGCTTTCTGTATGCATTTCATAGGTCAGATTCGTATATTTATCAAAAACAGTGTAAAAAAGGTGCGAAAAAAACTTTTCCTTCTTATCCGGAACGGCACTTACAATATCATACCCATCTAAAGCTCTTCGATATATCTTCATAATTTCTTCAGAGTCGAAGTCAAGAGATGGTTTATCAAATTCAAAAACAAAATCACCGATAGCTAAATCCACTCCAGCATTCATGGCAAGCTCTAATCCATGGAAATAACTCATATTAAGTATAGATAGACTGGCTGTTTTTGTCTGTTTGCTGATGTCTTTAATAATCTGTATACTATTATCCATTGATTCGTCATTTACGCAAATAATCTCAGAACTTTCAAAGTTATTTTCAATTGCAACTATAATTGTTTTCAAAAACTTCTCCAAGGTTTGTTCTGTGTTATGGATATATATAACAGCCGACATAAACCTTTTTTCCTTATCCACCATTTTCCAATACCTTATCTAAATCGTAAACTGTATTAATTTTTCCTGAAAGCACACCAATAAAAGTAGGATTCTTCGAATATGTCCGAATTACAGTAGGCCTTGAATCATCAATCTCTGAGCTATGTAATATCGGTTTTATTGAAAACAAGGAAGAGTAATAAAAAAATTCGAAATCATCTTTTAAATATTTTTTAGCAAGTTTTTCCATATATGGAAACGCCGTTTTGGGTTTAGCAGAACAGCAGTTGCAGTTTCCAAGTCGAAATGATGAACACTCTCCGCCACTATTTTCTTGGCAGTCAAACATCGGAAGCGCATCATAGCAGGTTGTATGCGGTGTAAATGTAACGGATGTTAACGAATGCATCCCTGTTTTTCCAAAAGGCATAATAGAAAAAAATGGGCCATCCATTATCGTAAATCCGTATTGCTTTAATCTGTAATTAACATTACATAGTATAATTTCACAAAGTTCATACTTAATTTTAAATTTCTCGTATCCTAAAAGATCAAGTATTTGATTTGTTGCAGCATAAGTACTATTCAAAAGAAAGCCTGTCGCATACTTCGTGCCATTTTCCATTTGAATTATATAGGAGCTCTCTGTCTTCTCAACTCTATAAATATGAACTCCATATTGTATCTTTACATTGAACAAGTCATTTAGTTTTTCTTGAAAATAATTCTTTAATTCCATAGCATCATATGTATATTCTTTTACACGGAATGCACCATCACACATATGCTTTTTGAAAAATCGCTCCGGGTACAATTCCTCACATGAAATTCCTGCGGCTTTACAAAAATTCATAAACTGAATACCATCTGTCCACGAGTATTTACTGGATGTCGCATAAATCTTTTCAAATTCCCGGTTAATACAAAAAGCATAGTCTTTATTAAATCTTTCAAAATATCCAGCTGATTTTATGGCTGTAGATATCGACCTCGGATAATGATACCCCTGATGAACCCGTGCCTGATTAATATATGTAGCTCTGCAAAATGGGGCCTGATCGCATTCAAGTACTAAAATACTTTCTCTCTTTCTTCCGCAGTAAAAAGCCGAATACAAACCATAAAGCCCCGCTCCGATAATAATCTTATCAAAATATTCCATACGTTTTTCCCTGTTTTCATTCACATATGCTTATTATAGGAATTATTCTAAATACGTAATTCAATTGTTAGTTGTTGTATCGCTTTCTAAAGATTGTATCCCAATCAACTAAAGTAGCATAATACCTCGCACCGGCCTCTGTCAAATGGCGACAATCTTGACTTATAAACATATTATCATCCGTAAAAACAGGAATCACCCCATCATCGATCTGAATGAGTCTAATCATATCAATATAATTATTCCCCCACTGCTTTTTATCATCTTCATTTTCTACCATAAAAGAGTCATCGATCTCTACCACTTGTTCAAAATAATTCTGCAAAAACCGATTCTTGTAGATAATCCCATTGCTTTCCCCAAAATTTTTTGGTCCAATCCCCCAATATGCCCCGTCACTTATATCAAACAAATCATCTAAATAATTGTTTTTATTCCCCCATACAAACACATAATCTGCTTCTCGAATTCTATCATTATAATCCTCTGTATAAGTAGGCGCATAACTTAAGTCTATATAATCTCCCCATTCTGATTCCAAAAGTATATTAGCAAAATCACGCGCAAAACTCCATCCTGTAACAAAGACCTTAA
Organism: Lachnospiraceae bacterium; assembly: GCA_910573785.1. Lineage (GTDB taxonomy): Bacteria > Bacillota > Clostridia > Lachnospirales > Lachnospiraceae > Schaedlerella. Next base: position 4,660 of record CAJSZT010000100.1, read on the forward strand.
TTCTTCCATTGTTCATAAAGTCATGGTCGTATGAATATATCCTATCGCAGTATTCTTTATGCATACCACGATGTACATTATTCATATAAACTCCAAGTTCTGGCACATCTCTAACGACTCCTGCATGAAAAAAAACAACCAGACTAAGTCCTGTAGAAAGAGCCCAAAGCGAAATCCCGCCAACTATTACTTTTTTTCCTGCATACTTATACGATTTCAATTCAATTAATCTATATGAAACCTCAGAGACCAACAAAACAGTACCCAAGTATAATATAATAAACAAAATTCCATTTTTATTTGAAAAATAGTAACGATAAAATGCTAATAATATTTGATGCCATATGAAAATACTGTAGCTCCTTTTCCCTATTTTAGCCAAAACACCTTTTCCAATAATACTTTCATTAATTGATACCGAAGCAAGAAATAATATAGTTAAAATCACAACTATAACCAATCTTGTCGAGTCTGGTATCATCCTAAAATTCCAGCATAAAAATACTAATATAAGAGCACAAAATAACTTGCTCCATACCTCATTCCTAAAAATTTTCACTTTATCCTCCACATAAAAATATATCATACCAATTCCAAATTCGTAAAATCGGAATGGTAGGAAATAGAACTTCTGCGCTGTACTAAACTGTGGAAGTAGATAGAGTATAAATGATATCAATGTCAGACAGACAATTTCTTTGCCTAAAATTTGTTTAAAATCTTTAAATTCTTCACGCTTCAATTTTTTATTGTGAATTAAAGAAGCCAAAAAATATAAAAAATAAAATTGAAACAGCACGCCTACATACCAGAGATGCATCAATGGTTTGTAATCATTTGCAACATCCCAATAGTTCTTTGTTGTAATCGCTGCCAAAACATTATTTGCCATTAAATTCGACGCAACAATTGTAGTAGAAAGATTTTCAAAATCATCGGGCAGCATACCAGCATACCCTATAATTAGACACACCAGCCCTCCAATAACAACAAGAGGCATCAGCCTTTTTAGTCTGTCAGTTATAAATATTATATACTCAAACTTCGCATTTGAATAAGCACAGATGCACCTTGAAAATTCAATAAAAACTGGCAATATAATAGCATGAAACCGTCTGGTTTGGTATAATTGAGTTGTCAAAAAACAATTAAAACCGGAGGCTCATGCTATGAATAAAAGTATAACACAAGCAAACCAGAATGATAAGCAGATTTC
>CAJSZT010000101.1:0-5582 GCA_910573785.1 Lachnospiraceae bacterium
GGTATTTCTGGCAAAGCGGCTAATGGATTTGGTGAGAATTAAGTCGATGTTACCGTTCAAAGCATCCTCCACCATCCGGTTAAATCCTTCCCGTTTTCTGGTATTGGTGCCGGAAATTCCTTCATCGGTGTATACGTCTACAAATTCCCATTCCGGGTTGCTTTTAATGTGCTGGGTATAGAAAGCCACCTGTGCTTCATAACTGGAAAGCTGTTCGTCAGAATCGGTAGAAACCCGGGCATACGCTGCTACCCGTTTTTTCTGCTGGGTAACTGCCGTCATAGAGGTGTCAAAATTGGCAAAGCTTTCTATTTTACGGACAATCCTATTCTGCGCATTCATTGGCTTTTCTCCTTTCTTCTAGCAGTGCTAATTGGCGTGCTCTGGCTTTTTGCTTCATTTCCGGTGTCCAGCTTTCCCGACGGGAAGGGTTCTGCCAGTTCACTTCCTGTTTGTATCCATCCCGGAAGATATAGACTAAACGACCGTATTCTGGTACCTGTATTTCTTGGAACCTTCCCATCAGCGTCTCCCAGTCCCATTCTTCTATGCCGAGTACTGCCGAAGTTTTGTTTATCAGAATAGATTCGGGGATTCTCTTGGCAGGGCAGACCTCTTTTCCACGCAGCAAAAATGTGGAACACGTCCAGACGATTTTCTTAGGATATTGCTTGCCGCATGAAGCAATCCGGCGGTGGAAATGTTTTCCGCAAAGTCCACAATGGAGCAGACCGGTAAATAGGTAGGGTTCGGTAGGCTGTTTCATGTGACGGAATAGGATAGCCCGGCGCTGCAGCTCCTTCTGAGCCAAGGCAAAAGTTTCTTTATCTATGATAGCTTCATGGCTGTTCTTGACTTCATACATGGGGAGCTCACCAAGGTTTACCATTTTCTTTTTACTGATATGGTCAAGACGGTAAGTTTTTTGTAAAAGCAAATCCCCGGTATAGGTATTTTGGCGCAAAATCTGCCGGACTGTATTGGGTCGCCATGGATTGCCGTACCTGGTTGGAACACCCATACGGGTGAGCTTTTTGGCAATCGTGTTCATCCCCATGCCGGAGAGGAAATCTGTGAAGATCAGCTTCACCACCTCGGCTTCTTCCGGTACTACTTGGAATATGCCGTTCCTGAGGCGATACCCCAGCAGGTAGCCGTTATTGGGAATTCCTTTCTCAAAATTCTTGCGGATACGCCATTTCACATTTTCCGATGCGCTGCGGCTTTCCTCCTGTGCATAGGAAGCAAGAAAAGTCAGCATTAACTCACCGTCCGTACTTAGGGTGTGGATGTTTTCTTTCTCAAAATAAACATCAATTCCGAGCGCCTTTAGCTCCCGGACAGTTTCTAACAAAGTCAAGGTATTACGAGCCAGGCGTGTGACGGATTTGGCAATGACCATATCAATTTTGCCTGCCCGACAATCCGCAAGTAGGCGTTGGAATTCTGGACGGTCGTCTTTTGTGCCCGTTATGGCTTCATCAGCATAAATACGCACAAGCTGCCAGTCGCCCCGGCTGCCAATCAGGTTATTATAATAGCTAATTTGTGCAGATAAGGAATGATGCATGGCATCTTTACTGGATGACACCCTGGCATAAGCCGCTACCCGTTTACGCTTAACGGGAATTAGCTGTGTATTTTCCAGTTTAGTGATTTTTCTCATTTTTACCTCCATATTTATGTACTTGGGTTTTCCGGGGGCGTTTGCCCCCGGAATGTTAAATCTTCCGGATGCGGTCAACACCATAAATAATGCCAAGACCGGAGCCGGAGTCCCAGTCAACAAACACGGTACCAGCATCATCTACAAATGACACCGTCCCCTGGTCACCGGGTTTTAGGCGGCTGTACGGTTCTGCATCTAAGTGGACGAGTTCCACCCGGCAGCCTTTTGGATATATACTTCTGATCCACGCCGTCTTTTCTTGACTTGGAAATTGGTTATTGAACCCCATAAGGTGCGCCCCCTTTCTTCTCATTGGTTTCTGTTTCTATCGTCTCCACAGGTGTTAGTACTGGCAGCATTGTTACTCCTGTAATTGCGCTTTCTGCCCGGTTTTCCGGTGGTTGTCCGGCTTTCCAGGCGCTGTTACCCGTCAAGTTTCTCAATAAGATTTTACGGGCTATTTTATATTCGTCCCCAACCATCCCCAGCCGTACCAGGAATAGCCGCATCTCAAATTTGGCATTCTCAATGGGCTTTGCTTTAGCAATAACCCGTTTCTGCCGTTTTGCCATCTCCATTAAAGCTGTCACCAGTTGGGCGTAGACAAAGGATTCATGATCAATGTCATGCAAGGTAAACCACGGGAAGCTGATTTTCTTCCCATCCACCTTGATCTCCAAATTATCGGTATCAAGCGCAAGTTTGAGCAGGTTCGCCTTACCGTCAATGATCTTTTGGAGATTGAGATAGGCTATATCCGTAAAGTCGTCACAAAGTGCTACGTCAACAGTAAGATGGTTGGTTCCATTTTCTGAAGGCGGAATATAGGCATCCGTCCACCCTTCCGGTGTAAAGCCCAGTTCCTGCAGCTTGGCTAGCAGTTGTCCGATTTCTGCTTCGCCAACATCTTCACCGCAGCATAAGTTTCCGCTTTTATCTACCGTGTAGGCTCCGATTTTGTAGGCAAAGGTCGGCGCTTTCTGGTAGACGGCTGGCTGGTGCAGGATGTCGCTGACAGCCCGTACAAAAGCCTTACGTTCTGCACCAGTTTGGTTATAGTGGTATTGGTTGCTCATATAATTGCTCCTTTCTTTAGTCTGCACACACATCTGTCACTCAGATTAAATAAAAACGCAAGTCTTGATTTATCAGAAAAAGGTGTAGAAATTTACGGGTTACTCTTGGTTCTGACCTCCATATAGGATAAACTCAACATATTCTTTTCTGTAGTCTTGCAGGTAAATCACCAGTTCATAAAATCCTTTACAGTGGGCAATATACTGAACAGCACGAGCATCAAACATATTGACTTCCCCTGTTGCCCGGATAGCCAAAATCTGTTCTTTAATAATTGGTTCCATGAAAATCCTCCTTCCTGCTTTTGTGATGTGCAGTAGCTATTTGCCTCTCCCTAAAGAGCAGGTCTAAGCCAGTAGATGTAGAAACTTGCTTGAGATAATCGGCTGGAACAGCCTGACGTAAGACCTCCAGATTGAACCCGGAGTCCTCATAGCCTTCAAAGATCGTGGCAAGATAGCCGGTAGATGGTGTGCCATAAGAATGGTTAGCCTCGTTCATGATGTAAACCATAGCAGAGATTCTTTTGCCGTTTACAGTGACCCGTAAGTTTTCCTTGCGGTAGAGGTACGGGTATCCTTCGTAACGGTCAAGCATCTTCTCATCACTCGGCTGTAGCTGCCAGATTAGTACTGGTACTTTGTAGCCGGTAGCACGCTCAATGGTTGCCACCGCACTGCTTCCTCCCCGGAACCGGAGCCGCCAGTTAGCAAGCGTGGCTGTTCCGATCACTTCTGCTGTCGGGCAACGGTGCTGCATCTGGCGCAGGTTCAGGTTAGAGCCGTAGGCGATGTAATATCTGGGTCTTTTGGTTGCGGATTTTTCTTTGTTCATGAATTTTCTCCTCCGTTTACTATAATCCTGTGGTTGATGTGGCTTCTGACATTTTCCCGGGAGCCGTAACGCCAGGCGGCGTTGCCCTCTAAATGCTGATAAAGGTGCTCGCGGCAGCTCTTGAACTCGTCACCAATAAAGCCAATACGGTTTAGATACACACGCATCGCAAATTTCTCATTTTCTTCCTGCACTTTCCGGTAGCTGGCGAACTTCTGGGTCAAAGCCTGGTGGTTAAGTGCAAGCGCAAGTACTACGTATGACCGGATTTTTCCGGCATGAAGCGTACCGTTAAAGCCCCTCAGCTCCACCGTATGGTTGCCATGGAAAAAGCTATGCAGGTTAAGAAAGTGATAACGGCTAGTGTGGTAGTGCCGGTTGGGGCTGCCGCTGTAATTCTCATACCAGATGTTTTCTATCTGGGCGAGGGTTTTGGGTTTGACCTGGTTCATGCGTTCCACCAGAAACTCGTCCATCTTTTTACAGTAGCGCATCCGCTCCGGGGCAATCTGCAGGGCTTTATAAAACAGGTCATTATGGCTGGCAATGATGTTGATAAAGTTGCGGATGCTCCGGGCGGTATGGTCTGCCCCGTCCAGATGCACATGGATACCGCAGGAGTTATTTACAAAACCGCCAGCTTTACGTAAGCGGCGTATCAGCCCCTGCAGGGTATTGATATCCTGATGGTACAGCAGGATTGGGCTGACTAATTCCACGCTGTAGCTTCCGTCAGCGGAAACCGTCCTCCGACCTTCCTTTTTCTGGCACTGGATGCTGCCGTCATACATGAACTTCCAGATTCTCTCATCGGGATCGGAAACTTTGATGGTGTCGTAATAATCACCCAGCGTTTCCCGCTCTCCTTCCAAATACTGTGCGGCAATCTTTGCCGCCTGCTTCCGGGTAATCCCGGTAAACTCGACCTCTATGCCGAACTGATTTGTAAGCATTTTTAGCTTGCCCTCCTTTTCTGACAGACACTGTCAAAACACAAAGCTCGGAGGGCATCCACGGATGCGCCCCGATTTACTGGTACGCACTGTGTCTGCCGATTTGTTTTAACTATGAGTTACTCTTTTTCTGCCCTCCTTTCTTTGGTTATCCGCCTGTGCTTTTTGGGGCTGGAGCTGCTAATGGCATCCTGCGTGGGACTAATCTCCAGACGGTGGTTGGTGAGTATTCGTTTAAGTACGAGATACTCACTTTGGCTGATTAGTCCACGCTGGTAGAGCTGCCCGGCAATAGCAAGCTGGGCATTTGTCTCCCCAAGCTTTTTATCCTCCATTAGGGCAATCCCTCCCCATAACGGCTCGCTAAATAGCAGTCCCTGCCGCAGAATTTCCGCTTTTTATTGCCGAAGCTGATAAACTGCCGTCCGCATTGGCGACAGATTAAGTGGTAGACCCGTTTCTTACGGTGCTTGTTCCACCATTCGTAACGACACCGGTTGCTGCAGAATGTTCTGGGCTTCCTGCCAGGTTGTTTATGTAAAGCCTTGCCACAGTTCTTACATAATTCGGATGAGATCTGCTCCGGCTGCTGTAATTTAATGCCGCTGCGTCGGCAGACGGATTTGACGGTATTGGGGGATAGCTCCATGGCCTGTGCAATTTCCGCATAGGTCAACCCTTGTACACGTAAATCTAAAATCGTTTGTTTCTGTGATTCCTGCATGATTATGTCGCCTCCTTTCTTGCCGTTGTCGTCGCTTTCTCCGCCCTGTGAGGGGCTTGAGGGCGGAGAATGGTATAAATATTTATCTCAGTCCGGAACTTTTTGATTTTGACGGATGTATTAAGGAATCCGGTAGTTTGGTGTTTCGTCATATATTTCCTCCTTTTTGTTGATGTAGAAAATAAATATGCATTTATTTTTTCCTTATCGTTAGTGTTGCGTTATGATTCAGGCTCTTGGGGCAGCTAAGGCTGGCAAGGCTGCGCGTTTTGGTAGAGACTGTTTTCTTCTTTCCGCTTAATTTATTTTGTTTGTTTCTTTTTCT
>CAJSZT010000102.1:0-4965 GCA_910573785.1 Lachnospiraceae bacterium
GGACAATTCAATTATACCAAAAACAGAGTGTTTCATGCTATTTTATTGCCAGTTTTTATTGGATTTTCAAGGTGCATAGGCGCTTATTCAAGTGCGAAGTTTGAGTAATTGAGCTTTTCCTTTCCTTGAACAAAATTTGAAATCTCCGTAAATAACTTATCAGGATCATATTTAAGTGTTACAACACATTTTTTCCCTTTCTGAATTCTCTGTGTGATGTGCTGCATTGACAGAAGAATCCTCTCAAATATTTTTGTCATGATTTTATAGCTCAATTACTTTCCCCCTTATGAAATACCCCGTATTATCAGAACACAGAGAATATTGAATTGCTTACTGTTGCATGGAATCGTAAGGAACCCATTGATGAGGTTTTTCCCGAACTCGCTCCACATCTGACTTATCAATAAAAGTTTCAATCGTTACGTTTAGAAGTGCCGGATCATAATCCAAAACAATCCGGCACTTTGTACCAAGTGTAACTGTTTGGATCATATGAAATGCTCCTACCAAAACTTGTTCAAAACCATCTGTTTTAATGTTGTATGTAGAATATTTTTCTAATTCCTCATTGAATTGAGTCTCACCAAATGACTCAAACTCCTCCATTACGCTCTGTTCTTCTTTCCCCATCTTCTCTCACCTCTCTTTCTTTCTCTTGTAAAAGTCCCCCATCCCCTTTATACTTTAGGTACAGGCTGTTGCAGCAGCTTAGTACATATGAAAGGAGGGTGAACTATTGTCAGAACAAATAGATATTCTGCTCCGTATTATCCAGAACACAGAGCATGTTCATACGAAACAAAATGGCTGGTTTTGCCCTATTGGAAAAATTCACGACAATGCAAAATTGTATCTCCCGGTCTACAGCGACGACAAGGTTGATACTCTTGTGAATCTCCTTGGACAGCGAAATAAGTTGGAATTAATTCCTGATCCATGGAATCCAGACCAGCTTCTAGGTGTCAGGCTCAAATAAGCCATAACGTATTACTGGCGCGAGGGCACGGTTATATTCCCAAACCAATTCTTCTATATGTGCCCTCTCATTTATCATTACTTCCATGAATTTCCAAAAAGGCTCTCTCAAATGTTCTGGTATTTCCACTCCCGCATCTTCAAGCGTATTTTCTATTAAAGGAATCGCCTGCTTTTTATCTGATCCTTCCACTGGCGCACACACGATTCCGTTTACGCAAATCGCATCTTCAACCTTCTGGACTACTCTGAAAAGTTCATAAGCATCATCCCTCGTCATTTTAGTAATGATCTTCATTGCAAGTTTCGTCTTATAATATTCATACGACATCGCTTTTCTCACCTCTCTTCCTTGGAAATCTGCATCCCGACTCCTATGCCATCCACATATGCCGTAATGATCATCCTTATCATTGGCCATTCTGCATCACCGACCCTCTGCTTCATCTGGCCAATCCGTTCAGCATCCCTGATCTGATCCGGCGCATAGCCTTTTTCCTGCTTTGCCATGTTGATCACTCCTTTCTTGTGTGTGCTGTCATCTTCTTATAGGTCATGAGTTCTTAGCAAATATCAGAAGCGATACTTTTTTTAACAAAGTCAAAGATATTGGCAAAGAAATTGGAACAAACTCACTTCGAGATTTAACTCAAATTGCCACATCTTGCGCTACTATGCTTATCAAGGCACACTTCAATCTTCCTTGATATGCAGTAATTTTTTTATAACTTTCTCGCGATACTTTTTTATCGTTGTACTGTCCGGGAGTTCAATCCCTGATTCAGCCATATAGAGAAGTATTGTGAGATTTCCAATTTTGTATGAAAACCACTTTCCAGTACAAACTAATATTGTAATCACAAAAAGAATGTACATCCCTCACACCACCTCCTTTCCCCTGCTCTCAACTCCCAATGCAAATCCAATTATGATGCCGTATACTTTTTTCTTCTCTTCCTCAGGAACTATTTTCAATATATCCATTATTTCCTCAGCGTCCCTTTTTTGCTCTTCTATGTAACTCACCTGTGCTGTTGTACTTTTCACATTTTTCACCTCCAGTTTTCCTTGTAAATATCTTCCATCCCCTTTATAATCTAAGTACAGGGCACTGCCATGCCTGAGTACTGAAGAAAGGAGAATATGATATGGCAAACTCTGTTTTTTTGAAAGTTTCTGATCTTCGATCATGTATCCAAGAACTCCGTAGGGATGGCATTGAATACATACAACTATCCATTTCAGACTCTGATACAGATTTTGATGGTGACTTCATTCCTGCGTGTCTTGAAATCTCCGGATGCAAATTTAATGAACCTAATTTCTGGTTCAATTACGAAGAACTTTATTCCGTTGAAAACAGTAAGGAATTGGAAGATCTATTTCTTTCAAGTCCACACGCAAGCAATAACTTACTTTAAAAGATATGCGTGATTTCGTTTAAAATCGAGTCACGCATATGCTTTTTTCTGTTTCCAACTTATATGAGATTCCTTCCTTTCCTTTAAATCTCCGTCTCCTTTTGATCTTACGAAGCACATCATGTATTTCTGAATTTTCTTCTTTTGTTAACCCTCTCGTTTTAACTTTTATATTTATTTTCACCTTATACCCTTTTTTCTCACTGTTTCCACTCTGCATGTTCTCACCTCTTTTCATATTCTTCATATTCTCACCTCCTTTATGTATCCTATGCCATCATTATATGCGTCTTAGTATTCATTGTCAATATGTTTTTTCACTTTTTGTTGACTATGACGCATAGAAGTGATATAGTAGCACTATCAGAAAGGCGGTGGGAAAATGACTCCAAACGAACGACTTCGGAAACTCCGGAATGAGTTACACTTAAGTCAAGATGGGATGGGAAAACGTTTAGGTGTAACTCGTGGAGCACTATGCAAAATAGAATTAGGTGATAGGAATTTAACTGAACAAATGATTTTAGCTATTTGCCGAGAGTTCCGTGTAAATTATTATTGGCTTACCAAAGGTGATCTTCCTATGTTTACCGACACTCCCGAAAATGTAGTCGATGAAATCGCCGAAGACTACTCTTTAGATGAAGTAGATAAAAAAATCATAGAAAATTACTTAAAATTGTCAGATGAACAACGCAACACTATCAAGGAATACCTGAAAAGTATATTTACATAGAAAAAGAACAGGCTATTCACCTGTCCCTTTTATGAAGAATCTGTGTACATAATGGAATATCCGTTCAAGATATTTGTTATTATCAATTTTCTGAACCATCTCAATTATGTATTTTTTATACTTTTCATTTGTCATTTGAAGCACCTCCACTTTGTATTTATACTAAGTAAACAAGTGGATTTGAAAAAACTTATGCAAAAACTGGCAATCGTCCATTATAATGGACACTTATTTGTAATCTGATTCATAAAGGCTTTCGATACTGATATTGAGACCTGCTGCCAGCTTTTCCATTGTACAGATCGTTGGATTTGAAAGTTCGGCCATAGTCTTTTGAATCGTTGACTTTGATACTCCTGTCAGGATGGATACCTGACGAATTGATAGCTTTCTTTTCAACATTATTTTGTAAAGTATGATCTTCATGGAATAATTGTAAGTCCTATTTTTCAGGAAGTCTATCTAAAGAATACTACACAGAGTCATAATATGCGTAATACTTAAAACAATATTGTCACCATACACACTTTATATTTTAAACGAGGAGGATATCATATGTTAGAACAAAGGGATTTAGAAATGTTAAAAGGTGTCATGGAATCTGTTGTCCATGAATCTGGAAACAAAATTATCGCTGAAATGGATACTCGTTTCCGGGAATCTGAAAACATGATTCTTGAAGAACTGGATAGGGTACAGATCAATCTGGAAAAGCGAATTGATAAGGTGCAAAAGAATTTAGATGAGCTAAATCAATATTATCGTATTACAAAACTGGAAAACGATAATACTGCAATCCTCCTAAAAATGATCCAGGATCAAGATAAAACAATCCAAGATCAGGCGAAATCAATCGAAGCACTCTCAAAGAGAGTTGGAGTTCTGGAAAATGGCAAAAAATCAGCATAAATATTGGCTACTTTAGAAATGTAAGTCCTATTTTTCAAAAAATCTATCTAAGCCATACCTGATTGGAGGATTTCTAAATGTTGAAAGATCGTGAAAATCTCTCGCCCAAATCATGGGAGGATATCGAAGAAGTCACTCCCGATGAATGGGATTTGAAAATGCTTGATGATATAGACAAAGATCCTGATTGTCATGAATTTATCTCCCAGGATGAGCTATTGAAAGAATTGGATTTCACCCTATAGTATTGTAAAAAAGTAAGTAGGTCTATAACCGCTCCGGCGATGATAGAAGTGTGGCGCTTCTTCCGATCAGGCAATCGCAAAAGAAAAGGAGGAGCATTGTGAGTCCTAAATCAAATGGTAAAAGTAAAAAGGTACCTTCGAAAAAGAGCAAAAGCCGTACCTCTGCCCAAAGTGATCGCTCTGTCAAAAAGAAATGGTATCAAAAAACAGCATGGATCCTATTACTGTTATTATTCTTTTTTCCTCTTGGGCTCTTCTTAATGATAAGGTATACAAAATGGAATAAACTTGTGAAAACGGTTCTCGGTGTTTTTTCTGGCTTTTGGTTCATATCCCTGATATATGCCATGACTTTACCAACGCCGGAACAAATCTCTCTGTCCGCCGATACATCGCAGATGCATGATGTCAATACCGAGGTTGAGATCACTTTAAAAACCAATGTTAACAACTTAGTATGTGCTTGGAATAAATGCCATCGAAACGTGTGAAAGAATGAGTGGTTGGAACATACAACCTTAAAAAAACGCAGACTTCCCCCTTGGTGCTTATCATCCTGAAAATAACTGTTTATTTTTGAAATATCATAACATTATCTGACAATTCACACTCCGCGGTTATTTTAATGGGTCGACTTACAGTTATAATGGTGTTTTACGTTACGCGGATTTTTACG
>CAJSZT010000103.1:0-4832 GCA_910573785.1 Lachnospiraceae bacterium
GAATTTTTAAGCGGCTCCGTCTCCATGGGATTATTGAACGGGTTCAAGGAACTTATAAGTATTTTACAACAGCTTACGGCAAAGAGGTCATTGCGGCAGGATTAACCGTTAGAAACCTTGTGCTTATACCAGCATTGGCATAAGTGTTTTTCTTATGCAGAAATTTTGCCATTTTGCGTCAAAAAATATTTATAAGTGGCATAATGATATATTAAGCGATTCCATAAGATTTTTCAAGGCATAGTATCCGCTATGTCCAATGTTTATGTCCTTTTTTCTCTAATTTCTTTTCCTGCACCATATTCAGTTGTCAATCTTCGGTTGGAATCTCATTCATTGAGATTCCGAGAAGTTATCAATATTTTTTTCAGGTTTTCAATTCCCCTGCTGCGTTTTTCCACATTTTTTTAGTTCTTATTTTTATCATGGGACTGTTATCTGTCATATTCCATTTTCTTATCCGGGTGCAGTTTCCCGGAAACTACCGCCGCATGGCTGCGAATTTTGATTTCCCCACGCTTTTCACTTTCTATGGCATTGCAGTATCTCCCTTCTGAGAGGAAGAAGCGATATCTCTCCCCTTTAAATCCTACGGGGCTGTCATTATTCAGCACATCAAGGACGATCATATGTCTTGTGTCCGGCTGGAACCGTTCCCGCCCTGACAGGTCATGCCCCTGTAAGACCGGCTGTTTCAACCGTTCCTTTGCTTCATTCAGTCTCCGCAGGACGGAATTTCTGCCCTGTCCTATGAAATGTGCCTTATTGTCCGCTATAAACCGGCTGCATTCCGGTTCTGGAAGTTTTTCCAGTTTGTCTGCGGCATTCCTTATGATAATCCGTGTCATGTCGTCCCCGGCTGCTGACTGCCCGTCCCTCATGGCTTTCACTGTGTCCTCTTTTGTTGTCGCTTCATATTTGTAAACCATCTCCAATTCACTCTTTGTAAACCTCATGAATCCCTCCTTGCTTTTTTTCATAATGCCTGATCAGGGGAAGCTGTTTTTTGCTTCCTACTATATAAGCCGATTGGAGAACGCTAATGGGAAAGGAAATGGGATTATTTTTGGAAGTTTTTTTATTTTCCGTGATGTAAGACAATCACGCTGCGACTATTTTTAATAGGAGCCAATCTGCATATTTGGAAAATATGCATGAACTGAGGGCATGGGGAAACAGAATCCCCATCAAGGTTGCCGGGTAAGCAAACCCCACAAAGTGGGTTTTGAGTTACTCTGGCGAAACTTGCTCTTGGCTATACACTTCCCACTACCAGGGTGTGTCACGGACTTTCACCGATTAGATTGCGCCCATACTGGGCGCACATAAAAAACGGCAAACCCTTTCCTACATGGATTCGCCGTTTTAAGCCTGCCATTGCGCAAACATTCTCCTATGATTCTGTTTTTAAATTCAAAAAGCAGTGAATCTTGTAGACTTACTGCTTTCTTACATTTATGCAAAACAACGTTTCATTGTTAGATCTATTCTTTATCAAAACGGAATTTCAATATACCGTCTATTAACCGTTCCCTTACATGGTTTTCTACATCTGTATTCACATAACCATCCATTTTTGAAAAATATCGGATATATCCACCATAATGTTCTAATACTGTTTCGATTGCTCCCGGATCACCATTGGCAGCTTTTACAATCGTTCCATACGAAATAAGATTCTTTCCCTTCATTCCTGTTTCACCATTTCTCTTTTTAGCTGCTTCATTACCGTCTGCATCCTGCTCCAAACGCTACTATGTGCCTGACCATAATACCCTGCAATTTCCTGGTAAGTATAATGTTTAAAAAAATATAAGAATACAATTTCTTGTTTCTCCCTTTCCAACAAAGATAATGCCTTGGAAAGCCGCTCATTTTCTAAAATTACAGTATGTCCACAAAGCGACAGCGGATGTCTGGCTTCTATTCCATTCTCAAATCCCCCACAACTATATGCTGGTATCACTCCTGATTCTACTAAATACTCAAAAGATATTTCCTGCTTCCATCTTTTAGAAACTTTGCTCTTAGCTTCTGCTGACGCATGGCGAATGATGATCTTACATAAGGCATTAAACTCATGCTCAATGCGTTCTTGATATTGTTCAGTGATATTTTCCACAACACATTCCTTCACTTCATCAAAATAATGCCGTCTAAATCTGATAAGGATATATTCACAAAACTGTTGCTGTCCGCTTCTAGTCTATCATGATATCCCCACATTTCGACACAATCGTCAGGCAATCATCTGAACCTTTTACCTTTCTCTCAAAATATGCTTTCTCATCATTTTCCGATAACTTTCCTCCCAGTTTCTCGGACACTTCTATATCCATCTCTGAATTGGCATAAATTGAAAGCATATCCTGGGATGATGGATTCAGTTCCAAAGAAAAATCCCCATTCTCCGTTTGCATTTGGATATTTTGAGATAATTTCACATTCTCTGCCACAATATCTCCATTAACTAATATAATATTTCCGCCCTCTATTGTCATATCAAAGAAATCCAAATCTCCCTCATCCATATGAATGTCTGCTGGTTTTACATTGAGTCCATGGAGTTCCATATCGCCTTCCCCCATATTTGTCATCAACTTAATTTCCGCATCAAAAGGAACATATAATGTTACAACACTGGTGTAGTCAGTTTTTTTCGTTTTCAAGTTATTGCTAATACCATCAACAAATACTCCGTTATAATAAGTTGCCGGCTTAGCATTTTTCTCTTTCAGGATAAGAACTCCATCCTGTATATTGACTGTCAATGGGGGTTCGTCGTTTTTGCCACTGATATTGTATTCAAGATAAAAACCGTTATCTTCTGATAAACGAACGATAAAATCTACATGGGTTAAATCTGCTCTCACTTCTTCTCCATCATAATCCAACGGTAATTTCTCTTGTTTATATATCTCTGCATCCATTTCAGAAATGAGCCTAGCATCTTCTAAAATCTCCCTTGGTGCCTGATTAGCAGTGCCTTTTATAGTACACCCAGATATCAAAACAATTGTCAGATAAAAAGCCATTCCTGCCAATAATCTCTTTGATGTTCTCTTCATTACAATCCCCTTCCTTTCACCTTTTCCACTCAATTACCGATTTATATCATCAAAGTAATGTTATCTCAATCTGATACAGATATATTCATATTATTTTTTGAAATTATGTTTTTTGAGCATCCTGAATTGCTCCGAGATATTCTTCCCTGCTCCTTGCTCCCCGATATATCTCATAAGATATTTTCCCATTTTCCAAAAACAAGATACGGTTACAATAGCTTGCAGAAAATGAATCATGTGTAACCATCAAAATAGTTGTCTTAAATTTCTTATTGATTTCTAAAAGCAATTCCATTAAATTTTCTGAATTCTGTGGATCAAGGGCACCTGTCGGTTCATCAGCTAAAATCAATTTAGGATTATTTACGAGCGCTCTGGCACAGGAACATCTCTGCTGCTGTCCGCCGGATACTTGATATGGATATTTGTTTCCAGCTTCCTTGATTCCCAATATATTTATGATTTCTTCCGTTCGTTTTATGATGTCGTTACTTTTTTGTTCATTAAGGATCAGCGGCATATAAATATTTTCCTGCAATGTCATAGTATCTAAGAGATTGAAGTTCTGGAAAATGAAACCTAAATTTTCCTTCCTGAATTCACTTCTAACGTCCTCGCTCATTTTTGTAATATCTTTTCCCTCAAAATATATGTGCCCTGCCGTAGCTGTGTCAATGGTGGCAAGCACATTCAACAAAGATGTTTTACCAGAACCGGATTCCCCCATAATCCCAATAAATTCCCCTTTTGATATTTCAAAGCTGACTCTGTCTACCGCTTTTGTAATGATTCCTGAACTCCCATAATATTTCTCAACATCTTCCACCTTGATATATGCTTCCATCCTATATGTTTCCTTCCTTTCGATGATGAATATTTCTCCTAAAAAATATATCCGTAAGTATAAAGTAAATCATGTACAGCATTAAAATCCATAAGAACGACAAGAACACATATTTTACCCATACCGCACGAAGTCCCGTAGCCAGAATAAAACCTTTGCTTGCATGGTTCGCAATCAGACATCCGGGAATAAGCGCCATACAAAGCGGAATCAGATAATTAACTGCCAACTGTTCATGTATCACCGTATCAATTTTTGTTTGATTCATTCCCAGTTTTTCTAAAAGCAGGTAACGGCGTCTGTTTGATTCCGAAGTGCTGATCAGATGGGATGCAAGGAAAGAAATTGCCACGCATAAAAACACGATACTTACATAGGCAAACGCAAATATAAATGGCACAAGCGTTGCTTTCAATTCTGTTTCCACCTGCTTTTTCAGCAAAATCGGACTGACATATAAAATACTGTGGTTACTGCCCCAATAAAGCCCGTCATTTCCACTGGACGCATCATCTAATTTATCAAACACTGTTCCTGCAGCCTGTTTCTTTATAGATGCCGCAAATACAGAGTAATATGGTGTCATATGATTTGCCGCATCATCCGGGATTACCAAAACATAGTCAGCTCCATTATGTCCATTCTGTTCAAAATCTACAGTACTGATTTCTTTGCAGTGCAATTCTTTTGTATCACATAGCAGCGTCCTGCTTCGGATTTCATTAGTAAGTTCAGGTTCTAACCTTCTTTTAATCTGTAAAATATACTCATCTGCCCGGAGTTTGACAGGCTTCTGGCCAAGCATTTTCCGAAGTATGTTATTGCTTTCTCAAAACATAAAAATAGAACGATGTATTTTGATTTTGGGCATAAACATTGAGCCTGACGATTTGGCAGACTTGAGAAAAAGTATTAACAGG
>CAJSZT010000104.1:0-4807 GCA_910573785.1 Lachnospiraceae bacterium
TTCAGAATGATAAGCACCAAGGGGAAAGTCTGCGATTTTTTAAGGTTGTATGTTCCAACCACTCATTCTTTCACACGTTTCAATGACATTTATTCCAAGCGCATACTAAGTTGTTAACATTGGATATGAAATACAGAAGCAAGTGGTTGACAAAAAGATTCAGGATGATATAATGTACTTGTACAATAAGTACACTTTACATATAAAAAAGAAAAGGCGGTGGAGCATGGAGATCATTATCAGCAATAATGCCAATAAGCCGATCTATGAACAGATTACATCCCAGATCAAAGCCATGATCATGAGCGGAGAGCTGCAGGCCGGGGACGCGATCCCTTCCATGCGGGCTCTGGCGAAGTCGATCCATGTCAGCGTGATCACGGTTCAAAAAGCATATGAGGATCTGCAGAGGGATGGATTTATCGAAACCACTGTCGGCCGGGGAAGTTTTGTATCGGCACAGAACAAGGAATTTTACCAGGAGGAGCAGCAGCGGATCGCGGAGGAGCACTTACAGGCCGCCGCAGAGATCGGCCGGATGAGCGGCATTTCCCTGGAAAAGCTGACGGAGCTTCTGGCATTATTCTACGAGGAGGATGATTGATATGGACTATATTTTAGAACTGGATCAGGTATCGAAAAGATTTCCGAAAGACGGTTTTGTACTGGACAGGGTATCATTTTCTCTGCCTTACGGCGCGGTTATGGGACTGGTCGGACAAAACGGTGCGGGAAAGACGACCGCCATCGGCTGCATCCTGAATACGTCCTCCAGGGACGGCGGAACGATCCGGCTGTTTGGACAGGAGATGGGGGACCAGGACACGGCCATAAGGGAAAAGATCGGTGTGGTCTATGACGGAGATAATTTTCCCGGATACCTGACGGCGGCGCAGTTGTCGGAGATCATGGGCGGATTGTATCAGGCGTGGGACCCTGCAATGTTTCAAAAATATCTGCAGGATTTTCGCCTTCCTGCCGGACAGAAGATCGGAACCTATTCCAGAGGGATGACGATGAAGCTGGCGCTTTTTGCGGCGCTTTCACATCACCCGAAGCTTTTGATCCTGGATGAACCCACCGGCGGTTTGGATCCCGTTATGCGGGATGAGATCCTGGACGTATTTCTGGATTTTGTGCAGGAAGAGGATCATTCCATCCTGCTGTCCTCCCACATTACGAGCGACCTGGAGAAGATTGCGGATTACATTACCTTTATCCATGAGGGAAACGTGCTCCTGACCGCTTCCAAAAATGACCTGGCCTATCATTATGCGGTCATGCGCTGTAAGGAGAGCCAGTTTGACGCGCTGGACCGGGGGGATATCATAGCCTATCGGAAACGGGATTTTCAGATTGACGTGCTGGTGTCAGACGGCAAAGAAGCGGAAAAAAAGTACAGGGACACAGTTTTAGACCATGCTTCGCTGGATGAGATCATGCTGCTTTTGGTAAAGGGGGAACGGATATGAAGGGACTTCTGAAAAATAATGTTTATGCGGTGCTGTCCAATGCGAAGCTGTTTTCGGCCATGATGCTGGTGCTTGGGATTTTTGTCGTTGGGATAGATCACGATGCGCAGATTTTTATTATCGGCTATATGCTGCTGTGCATGACGGGATTTTCTGTCATAGCTGCGGCAAGCCTGCGCAGGGAAAGCGTGTCAAAGTGGAGTAAATACAAGCTGACGGCTCCGATCAGGCGTACGGATATTGTGAAAAGCTATTTTCTAAGTCAAATGGCCTGGCTTTGCATAGGAATGCTGCTTGCGGGAACCGCGGCGGCACTGTCCATCCTGTTTTATGGATTCCCTTTTGACAAAGACACGGACATTTTTATGGTGTATGTTGTGGGGATCGGGCTCAGCCTGTTTATGGGAGCCATCTTTTTCCCGCTGTTTTATCTCGGAGGAGAGGAACGCAGCGAGATGCTCATCGGGGGCAGCCTGCTTGGCGGCATTGGGGTGATTATGGGAGCCAGTTCACTGATGAACCGCTGGTTCGGCCCCCACATGACTGCCTTTCAGATCATGACGGCAGGGGCGGCTATCCTGGTGTGCGCACTGCTCGCATTCTTCCTGTCATTTCTGCTGACGGTGCGTATTTTTCAGAAGAAGGAGCTTTAAGCGGGGGAGAAAAACAGATTCAGAGCAGGATTCTTTGACGGGGGCTGTCGGAAATAGATAGCCCCCATTTTGGTTTGTCATAGGCAGGTTTTAGTTTGATATCAGTTACCTGATAACTGATGCTTTTGATTGATTTTTTTTATCTAATCGAATTTTTTTTGTAACGAAATCTCATTTTTTGGATATATAAGGCAAAGGCATATGAATTGGATCAAAAGGCATAGGGGGGTGGCTGTTTTGGAAGATATTGAAAAAGCATATATGCAGTATGCAAAAGATGTATACAGATATCTTTTCGGACTATGCCATGACAGGGATTTGGCGGAAGAATTAACACAAGAAACATTTTTCCGCGCAATGCAGACCAGCGGCAATTATGATGGGAGCTGTAAACTGTCAGTGTGGCTTATTCAGATTGGCAGGCATGTTTGGTATCAATGGCTGGGCAAACATTCTAAGCAAAAATCTGCGGAGCTTACGGAAGAGATACCAGGTGATGAATCACCAGAAGGACAAGTGCTGCTGCATATGGAAAAAAAGGATCTGTATAAGGCAATCCATGCTCTTCCGGAACCAATGCGCGAGGTGGTTCATATGCGTCTGACAGGTGA
The DNA here is from genome assembly GCA_910573785.1 of Lachnospiraceae bacterium. Classification (GTDB taxonomy): domain Bacteria; phylum Bacillota; class Clostridia; order Lachnospirales; family Lachnospiraceae; genus Schaedlerella. Next base: position 2,737 of record CAJSZT010000104.1, read on the forward strand.
GTTTACATATGGTGAAATCGGAGAAGTGCTTGGAAAAAGTGAGAACTGGGTGAGGGTTGCATTCTATAGGGCAAAGCAAAAAATGATAGAGAAAATGGAGGGATTAAAATGAAATGCTATGTTGTAAAGGATCTGCTGCCAACTTATATTGATGGCCTTACCTGTGAAGAAGTCAATGATGAAATAGAGAATCATTTGTCGGGCTGCTCGGATTGCCGTACTGTTTATGAACAAATGCTGACGCCTATCCCGCGGGAAGTTCTTTCAGGAGATGAAAATATTCATTTTTTGAAAAAAATAAAATTGAGAATGCGGGAGGGATATGCGGCTGCAATTGTTTTGACATGTGTAATACTGATTGGACTTATGTTTTTTATGTATAACTATAAGATTCCGGTGTCTTTTGATCCGGAGGTTATGAGGACAGAAATATTCAAGGCTGCGCCGATCACCGAGAACGGCCTGACACAATGGATCAATTTAGACGATTTAGATTTCAATCAGACGAAGAAGGTACTGGAAGAGGACTCTGCGGTGACGGATCGAATACAGCTTATCCTTACAGAAGAAATTACATGTGATGAGATGCAGACGTATACCAGAACCATCAATCGAAGCGGAGAACCTGTAAGGGTGACATATTACTGTTATACAAAAAGACTGTGGAATTTGATATTTGGAGACAGCCGCCGTTCCAGAAGGATGATTTCAGAGGGAGACATGTATGCGGATAGTAATAACAGCCTGAATTATGAGAAGCAAATGCGGGAAATCTATTATCTTCCGAAAGGCGGTATCGAAAAACTGGACAGACTTTCAGACGGAGAGTTTGACGCACAAAAAAAACATGCTATACAGGTGTGGAGCGGCATCCTTTAAAAAAGAAGAGATATGGAGGGTTTGAGATGACATGCAGTGTTGTAAAAGAATTAATGCCAAATTATATAGATGGATTGACCAGTGAAGAAACAAGCGAGGATATCAAAAGGCATCTTGCGGACTGCAAGAATTGCTGTGCAGTTTATGAATATCTGCGTTCGTCAGACAGATATGATGACGTGGAAAAAAAGAAGGACATGAATCTGGTAAAGGATCTGAAAGCTGGCATACAAAAAAGAAAAAGAAGGAGTATATCGGCGGTATTCGTCATATTGATCGCAGGTATTTTGTTCGTAAGGCGTTACAGCATCCCTGTTCCATTTGATGCAAATCGTATGTTTATAGAAACGGTTCCATCCGTATTTACGGTCAATGATGAATATGGATGGATTGATCTGATGAACATCGATGGCCTGGATTTTCAGGAATCAAAGTCTGTCCTATCCGGAAAGCTTGATGTGATGAACCTGGTATGGCTTACGTACCGTGGAATGAATAATGCAGGCTCATGGTCCAAGGGAAGAACAATCCGACGAAACGGGGAAAAGGTAAGAGTTATCTATTACCGATATACGAAAACCTTGTGGGATTTGATGCTTCCGGGAGATTTATTCGTACATAGTGAGAGCGCTTCTAATTATGGTGAGATCTATGATGACAGCGCCGCATTTGCCGGAGGGGTTCATGAACCGGAACGGCGGGAGATTTATTATCTGCAGGTTCGGGATTTGGACGCATTGGATGAACTTTCGGATAAAGAATATGATGCATTAAGACAAAAAGCCTCGCTGATTTGGAGCGGGGTGAACTAGTGTTTTCAGTATCACGGATGAACTGGCAAACATGCTGAATGGCAGTGCCGGATTTAAAGATACAGAGGGGGCTGTTGTACTAATATAGTGCTTCAGTCCTATTTTTAATAAAAAATTTTCTTTATCTACATATAAAAAATAGAGCCAGATACTTGTAAAATCTGGCTCCTGTTGTAAAATAAAAATTATGCGAATTAATACTTTTATTTTACATAAAGATTATACTCGTTTTCCTCAAAATTATCAACTGGTTCTTTCACTGGAGGGTGTAGATAAAAATTCTGAGTTATTGCTTTTCTCTTGACATCTGTCATGTAGTAATGTTAATATAGCCATATGAATGAGGTGGTTATAATGCCAGACCAAGAAAAACGCAGTAT
>CAJSZT010000105.1:0-4063 GCA_910573785.1 Lachnospiraceae bacterium
GCTGCTGGACAGACTGGGTGAAGTGCATGACGGCTGGGTGTTTATAGGCAAAAAAAAAGCGGAACGTGTCATAGAGAAGGCAGACACGTTCCATCAGGAACTTTGGGAATGCGCAGTCAAACTGAAGCAGGGCCTGTTCCGGGAAAGGAATAAGATTATAGATTAAAACGTAATTGGGCACTACACGCATAAGAGACCGAACCCCTTATATTTCAAAGGTTTCGGACTCTTCCATTGTATCAATGTCGAAACTTCCGCTAGTACAGCATTGCGTAATTAACGGTGAATACTGCACCTGCTATTTCTGCTAGCACTGCGTTGTCGTCAATCAACGATGCCACCGCAGTAATGGCATGGACAGCGAGCGATTATTACTCGATTATTAATGCAACGATGTACTAGCTGTCTCATTCGATAAAATCTCTTTTAATATAACGTATTTCCATTTAATTTTCAATCATATCAGTCTACACTGGTAAAAATGCTTGTAAATATCCCCTCTCTATGTTATCATCATTGCAAAGCATAAGGATTCTAAAGTTCTATTTCCGTTGATTTCTCGTCATTCAACATTTCAGAAAATCTATGCTTACTTCAATACTTTTTAAAATAGCATAGGGTTTCTGGATTGCTGACGGATGATTAAGGCTTCCGATTTATACCTTATAAAACAGCCGAATGGCCATAACGGGGTGCCCTTGGGTATACCATGTGAAATGTCCGAATGTCTGTAATGGGAATGGCGTCTGTTTTTCAGAAACCCGGAAAAGGAGGGTTTTACATGAATGAAAAATGATCTTGCGTTTATCGTATCCGATGATCTCCATTTATATGAGGATCAGTCAACTATAAATCCAAATATGCCGCTGCGTTTTCTGCATTACATTTCAAAAGAATATGAAGGGTTGGTAGAGAGCAGAAAGCTGTACGGAAATACACCGGTGAAGCTGCAGACGCCTTATTTTACAGTATTTTACAATGGCACCAAAAAATATCCGGAACGTCTTATCCTGAAATTGTCGGACCTGTATAAGATATGTGAAATGAGTACTGACGGCACGGCGGAAACCGCAGAAGCCGCGGGCATACCATTTATTGGTTTTGCCGGAAGCAATATGGAACATACGTCTGATACCGTCGTCAAAAGAGACAAAGACACCGAGCTCTGCAGCGATAGCGGCAAAGCTTCCTGTGAGATCAGCCGGATCCTGCAGCAGGAGTCCCCGCTCCTGGAATTAAAGGTACTGGTGATCAATATCAATCCGGGCAATAATAAGGATTTTCTGGAACAGTGTCCAACGCTGCGGGAGTACATGGAATATGTAGAGCGGGTCCGCAGGTACTGCAGCGATATGGATTTGAAAGATGCTGTGCAGCGCGCGGTGGACGAGTGTATCAAAGATGGGATTTTAGTGGAATTTCTGAGAATGAACAAAGCGGAGGTGATCGCCATGAGTATCTTTGAATATGACGAAAAAGAAGTGCTGGATTATATCCGGGAAGAGGAACGGACAATGGAAGCGAAAAGATACGGAAGTTTAATCCTTCATCTAACGAATGAAGGAAAAAGTGACCTGATTATTAAGATTGCCACTGACGATGCTTTACGTGAAAGCTTGTATCAGGAATATCAATTGTAAAGCTCCTATCCAGAATATGATATTGAGAATTTCTGATTTCCGAAGAAAACGCGCCTCTCTCTGATGCGGTGTTCCGTGATAATTCGGACTCTGTGCAGCCGTTACGATAAATGCAGGCGCGCCCACTTTCTTTCCGTTCACGAAAAATTCCTGCCAGACAATATCCTTCCATCTGGAAAAAGCCTAATCATATGTATGAGAAACGTACGGCGACAAGTCCCGCTTCGGTTCTGTAAGCCGGAAAAAATCATTTTTTCCATAAGTATCCCAGAAACATCCAGATAGGCAGGAACCGGCTGAGCATCCAGGACACGAACATCCGGAGTAAATCCAGCTGTAAAGGAAACACGAAAATCCCCTCCTATCTGTGCCTGTCTAAAAATTCCATGATCTGTTCCCGGGCGGGCAGCGCTTCCACTACGCCATATCGGGTAACCGTAACCGCAGAAGCTGCCGATGCATATAATACCGCTTCCCCCGCAACAGCCCCGTACAGGTGGAATAAATTCTATTTTTTATGCGGCGGCATCGTTGATTGACGACAACGCAGAACTGTCAGAAATAGCAGGTGCAGAATTCACCGTTAATTACGCAATGCTGTACTAGTACAGCATTGTACTAGTACAGCGTTGCATTAATTTTGAAGCAATAAGCGCTTGATGTCCATGTCAGGACAAGGCGGAGGAAGGAGGCGATGCCGGTAGCATCGTTGACTGACTCCAACGCAGTAATGGCATGGACAGCGAGTGATTATTACTCAATTATTAATGCAATGCTGTACTAGTATATAAGCACAAAAATTATTGCTCTGCTCCCCACACTCTTTTTAGCTGGCTCATAAATTCATTGGAATCCCTTGAAAAAACTTGATACTTTTTCCAGATAATACACAATTCGGCTTCCATACACGGGTATAACGGTCTGAAGCAAAGCTCGCTGTCGCCGGTGGTATTGATGAGTTTATCTAATGCAATTACATAACCGAGTCCTTTCCTTACAAAATGAGAAGCATTATAAATCAGGTCATAAGTCATAACAACATTGAGCTTGCTGACGTCTTTTTTCAGCCACGAAATCATTTCACTGCTGATGGATGCCTGATGGGATAAGATCAGAGGCTTGTCCCACAAATCCTCCGCGCAGACAGATTCCTTTTCAGCCAGCGGGCTGTCTTTTCGCATCAATACGCCCCATGTGTCTGTCAAAGGAAGTCTCATGTAATCATATTTTGTCACATCAAAGGGGCCGATCAATAAACCGAAATCAATCAGCCCTTTATCTATTTTTTCTGTTACGATACCGGCATCGCCGCTGCAGCTTTAAAAGGTGATTTTGAGTTAGTTTTGTCTAATTGCGTATATATTCATTGTCAGCCAATTTTTCAAAGTTTTCCTTGAAGCTTTGGATAGTTATTCACATCCATATGGAAAGAGGGATTGTTTCATACGTTTTATGGGGATAACTTTTATTTTTACGTCCTCCCGGACGGCAGCTTTATGCTTATATACGTTATCACGTATGATTTCTCGGATTCCTTCTTATATATTCGTACTGCCTGGCACGGGGGTTTCGCAGCAAATACGATTTTTTTATTTTCCCTCTTCCCTCAGACCACTTCCTCTGGTATAATGTTTTTGTCAGACCACGGCTTTTACATATCCGTGTGTCTCTATGAAAAGTATATCTTCCGATGACAGCTTTTTTCCAAAACTTTTTAGCAGGTCGGAAGATATATTTTTTATCGTCCTTTTTGCTTCTCGCAGACCCGGACTTCCTTTCTCGTAAAGCTGCAGCAGAATGTCTGCGATCTGTGTCAGCAGATAATGGCATTTCATCGCATTATAATTCTCACTATTTACATGCTGGATATCATAACGGATATTTTTCTGGATATTAAATCCTTCATTTTCAATCTGCCATCTGCCCCGTCCTACTCTTGCAAACTCCCCGGCATTTTTTCCTGTTACTCGCAGATCCGTCAGCCACTGAAACATTTTCGTTTCGGTTCTTCCTGTTTTTTCTGAATAAACCTCTATTTCCAGCGCCAACAGCGTCAGTTTGTACCCACGGTAATCAATCTCCGGTACCCATTCCATGTGATGCGTTTCTTTCACCTTCCCTTTCCGGGGATATTCCCTGGCAATCTCCCTGTCCAACTCCCCAGCTTCTCCCATTTCCGCAATGCTCCGGTATTCCTCCGCAATGGATGGGATGCTCCCTTCCTTATATCGCAGCAGGATATGCCATTGGTTCTGTTTGAGACATCTTTCGAAAACCGGCTCGGATGCGTATAAACTGTCCGCCAGTACACACACCGGCAGACGGGGATATTCTTTTTTTAATCTTTCGGAAAGCCTTTTGAACGCTTTCGTTTCACAATCATTCTTGCTGACATTTTCATCTTCATTTTCTATAAATTCTGT
>CAJSZT010000105.1:4081-4776 GCA_910573785.1 Lachnospiraceae bacterium
CCAATACTGATCACCAGCCCGTCCCCAAGAACCAGTTTTGCTTCCAATACATGGTGGTAATAGATTTCTTTTTCCTCTTTCGTCCCTTTATTGAGCACTTTCTTTAAGCAATGAGGACAATGCCTTTCCGAAAAATGGAACAAACCCGTGGCATCAAAAATAACCATCCAGTATTTCCCGAGAAACTTTGCATTTTCAAATTTCCGCCTGCGCAGAAGTGCACGGATGATCTTTTTCCTCAGACATTCCAGTTCTGAAACCTCCATCTTGGAAAGAAACTCATTAATTGTCACATAATGGGGAAGAAATTCGTGTGTTTCTATATTCAGAATCCAGCACAGGTTCTCCACACATTCCTCCTTTAGGAATTCGTCAGTCATTTTCTGCATGGAATGGATATTGCAGATATTTTTCATGATGACCGTCATCAATATGACCTCGATTTCATAAGTCCAGAATTTCCTTGGGTCTTTCAGTTCCTGCAGCCATTGGATCAGCTCTGGGAAATATTGTTTGGTAATCTTACAGAATGCGGCAAAATCCTTTTCGTACTTTTTCTGTTCTCTTCTGCGTTCTGATCTTGTCATAAAAAACTCCTTTGCGAAAAACTTTTTTCTAAATTTTATCACAAACCGCCTCAAACAACAGTAGTTATTTACTTTTTTAGTGCGAAAAAATTTCACCTTTCAATCCTG
>CAJSZT010000106.1:0-4717 GCA_910573785.1 Lachnospiraceae bacterium
GCAGTCCGGAGAACCCTTCCAGAAAATTTTTCGCATAATTCCCTGCCCTCCCAGGCTGATAATCATAAAGGATGATAGACGGGAGGCCATCATTTCCTGTGAGATAGATCCACATATTATGTGGGTAGTCACATAATATGTGTTATGTGCTGAGTTTTTGAGAAAGGCCGGAATCCACAAGAATGCTGTATTTCAGACATTTATTCCAAAAACTCATAACATAATAATAGTTTCTCCTTTATGATGTAATTGTATTACCAACATCATTTAAGGAGGATTTTTATGTTGAAAGAAAAAGCGAAACCATGCACCGGATTATCTGAAAAAGTACTCAATGAAATGTATTCGGATGGCTATTCCCCCAAAAGTGTGGACCATCATGTCAGGCCCATCTACAACAGGCTGGCAAGGTATTGTGAAGAGCATTTTGAGGGAATGTATTCTGTTGATGCGGGTGAAGCCTTCATACGGATGATCCAAAGGAAAAACCAGTCAAAGGAGCAGACAGATTTGAACCGAAATTCAATCGAACGGTTAAATCATGCGCTGGACGGAGATTTTCATTGGAGGCCTGCAAAGTCAAAGTTAAAGCCATATGCTGCTTCCTGCTATGATGCGGTTGTTGCCAGATACGAGGCTTATCTTATCCAGACTGGAAAAACCATTACCAACACCAGGCGCCATATCCATTTAATTGCTGACTTCCTGTCGCATATGGAATCAGCTGGAATCACCAGTCTCCCTATGGTTAAAGCAGAGCATATCCATGAAAGGTTTGCGGCTGCAAACGATAAAGCAGGTTTCCGCAAGGCAGTGAAGATGTTTTTTCGATATGCCTGCAAATACGGATTGGTCGAAAACGATAACAGCCGTTGGATCCCGACAGTCCCACGCCATAGGCCGATTCCCTCTGTCTATACAAAAGATGAGATAGAAAGAATACTCGATTCCATAGACCGGACTACGAGTCTTGGTAAAAGAAACTACTGCATGATTCTGATAGCTGCAAGACTGGGAATCCGTTCCTGTGATATAGCCGGACTAAAGCTTGAAGACATCCGGCACAGGGAAGGCTTTATCCGAATCATGCAGCAAAAGACGGATATTCCCGTTGAATATCCGATACTGGACGAAATAGCGGAAGCCCTGAAGGATTATCTTGACAATGCAAGGCCTGGTTTCGATCTTCCTCATGTATTCCTGACGCAGCCCAGACCAGCCGCCTCTGCCTTAAGCACACAGGGGATCTATGCCGTTGTGTCCGGAGCCATTGCACGGGCCGGCATAGATATGTCTTCCAGAAGACATGGTGCTCATGCCCTGAGATCGAGTCTGGCATCGCATCTTCTTGCAGATGGAAAAACCTATCCGGAGATCCAGCAGGTATTAGGCCATGCTTCTCCTGACGCCGCCAGGCATTATATTCGTGTTGAAGCGGAACGGCTGAGGGAATGTGCCATAGAAGTACCCGTTTTTCCCAATGAGCTGATTGCTTATTTCCAGGAAAGGCGGTGAAGTGACAGATGAAAAATACCATCCAGTTTGAAAGCTGCCTGAAGGAAAAGTTAAATTCTTATATGGAACTAAGGGAAAGCCAAGGCTGCCAGGTTTTGAAAATACGCCATATCTTTATTGTCTGTATAATGGGGTTAAAACCCTCGCCTTTAGGCGAAACCTTTAGGTCAACCCCATAACCTCAAGTTTAGAAAAAAGAAAAATTGAGATACTAAACGTGAGGTGAAGAATATGGAGAATTATAGAAAATCGTCACATTGCACGTATGATATCAAGTATCATTTGGTATGGATAACGAAATATAGGAAACCAGTGATTGCAGGGAAAATAGCAGTTCGGACAAGAGAATTGATCCGAACCATTTGTCAAAGAAATGAAGTGGAAATCATGGCAGGGCATGTTGGAACCGATCACATCCACCTGTTAGTGTCGGTTCCGCCGCATTTGTCAGCAAGCAAACTGGTACAGTATATTAAAGGGGCAACATCAAGGAAACTGCAAATGGAATATAAAGAATTGAACAAAGAATTCTGGGGGCAGCATTTGTGGGCAAGAGGATACTTTGTAGCAAGTAGTGGGAATGTGACAGATGAAATTATCAAAGAGTATATCCAAAATCAAGATTTACAAGAGAAAACAAAAACGGACAACTTTGAGATAAGTTAAGTAGAAAGGGAAATAAGTGAAGTGGCGACAACTTTAGGCTGCTTCAGCAGCAAACCGAACCTACCGGCTTTAGCCGGTAGTGGTTCAGTTCACTTGACCAGTATCTGCTGAAAGCCGGACTTAGCGGCCGTAGCCTGCCTCCAGCTGTCATTGATGGCTGGATTGCATCCCTTCCGGAAAAACTCAGCGTAAATACAGTGAATATTTATATTTCGACTTATATGCAGTTTGCAAGATATCTGCAGTCACTTGGGTATGATGCTTTTATACCGGAGAAAGCAATCGGCAGCAAGAATTATTCTCCATATATATTTCATGAAGGTGATCTGGCAGCATTGATACAGGCTGCAGATGCCATGGTGTTTTCTGCTTCTGAAAAACACCGTCACAATGCCGCCTGCTTTAGCGTCATGCTAAGAATGTATATCGGTTGTGGATTCCGGTTAAACGAAATACGGCTGCTGAAGGCGAAAGATGTTGACCTGGAATACGGTATCATCCATGTGCGGAATGCAAAGGGAAGCCGTGACAGGATTGTACCCATGCATGAAACACTGGCGGAGTGCGTAAAGATATATTCAGAAAGTGGAATCCCTCAAAAAGAAAACCTGTTTTTTCCTTCTGGAACAGGAACCCCTATTTCATGTTCATGGATAAGGGATGCGTTTGTGAAATGTATCCGGTATATCGGTATAGAGAAACCAAACCTCCCGAAACATTCCAGAAATATCTGTCTGCACTGCCTTCGCCATAGTTTTGCGGTGGCAGCTTTCCGCCGGTTAGATAATAACGGCCTGGATATGTACGATGAGATACCGGTACTCTCTACATATATGGGGCATGAAAATCTTTACGGAACCGAACATTATCTCCATATGACAACAGAAAACAGCCGGGATATCCTGGGTAAAGTGGAGGAATTCAATAAAGGGCTTTTCCCGGAGGTGCTGGAATGAAACAAACTTTATTTACAAAGCAGCTTGCGGAATATTTCAACATATATTTACCGATAAACAAAAAGTGTTCTAAAAATACCATCTCATCATATGCGGATGGATTTGTGGCATTATTCCAGTTTTTTAAGGAGATAAAAGGCATTCCGCATTACAGGATCAACTATTCGGATCTCACCACAAAGACCATGGATGAATATCTGCTGTGGCTCCAAAACGAAAAGAATTATAGCGCGGCTTCCCAAAAACAACGCATATCGGCATTATCTTCATTTTTGAAATATGCTTCCGGCAGGGAGATGGTCTCCCTCGGTGCCTACAATGCAGTTTCCCAGACACAGACCCCGAAAGTTCCCAGGACGGTTTTCCCGTATTTTTCTGCGGAAGAGATCCGTATTTTATTGAGCATTCCTGAAAAGGAAGGTAAATCTGACAGCCGGGATGTTACATCCTAAATCTCGGATAATACGGACTCAAAACAATTTCATACTACTTTAACCCCCTGTTTAAGCTCATTAGCGGACTTATTATATTGAGTCCGCAAAGCCTTTAAAGGAGACTCAAAATGTCTTAAAAAGGCCAATATTATCGTCTGTAAAATTGAATTTCTTGTAATATTGCAATAGATTGCATTAGAAAATATTTACACTTCAGATAAAAATATCTATTTCTAGAAGAGTATCAAGTGTTTTGATTATCCAAACATCTAAAAACTCGATATTTTAACCTTTTATAAGCACTTTTATTTGAGTCCGTATTATCCGAGTTTTAGGTTACATTACTGGCATTGCTCTATGATTCCGGTGCAAGGGCACAGGAGGTATGCGACATACTGATTGGTGATATAACGTTCGCTAAGACTTCCACTATCAGGATCCATGGGAAAGGAAACAAAACACGCGAACTTCCTATGTCTTCAGATGTTGTGAAACTGATAAAAAGATATCTGGCTGAAAGAGGGAAAACTTTGAAAGATAACAGGGATGAACACCTCTTCCCAAGCCAGAGGTCTGACCGGATAACAACTGCATGTATCCGAAACCTTGTCTGCAAATATGTAACTTTGGCAAAAAGTAATCATCCGGATTACTTTAAGGAAGAAGGTTATTCCCCGCACAGTTTCCGTCACAGCAAAGCGGTTCACATGCTTGAAGCGGGGGTGCCGCTCATATACATAAGAAACTTTTTGGGACATGAATCTGTTCAGACCACAGAGATCTATCTGCGTATCCATCAAGGCTCTGTTTCAAAGATATTGAAAGAAAGAAAAGCGGAAACAAATATACCGAATACACTTGAGCAATCGCATTCAAAAAATCAGGATATACCTGATTTCATTCAGAATGCAAGATAAATAATTATGTTATGAGTTTTTGGAATAAATGGCTGAAATACAGCATTCTTTTGGATTCCGGCCTTTCTCAAAAACTCAGCACATAACACATATTATGTGGGTAGTCACATAATATGTGGATCTATCTCACAGGAAATGATGGCCTCCCGTCTATCATCCTTTATGATTATCAGCCTGGGAGGGCAGGGAATTATGCGAAAAATTTTCTGGAAGGGTTCTCCGGACTGCT
>CAJSZT010000107.1:0-4519 GCA_910573785.1 Lachnospiraceae bacterium
AAACAAGGAAAAAGATCCGTTCGAGTCGTTAAGGAAGTTTCGCAAGAGGGAATGGATTGAAGATTTTTTTGAAGAATATAAGCAGCGGGTTGGAGGCAGGAAACACTGTGTATGGGATGACCTGACAGTAGATGGTAAGAAATTAGTCCAATTTGTCGCGCTATGTTACTATGAACATTTTTCGGGTGAGATTACCCGGATGAAAAATACTCTGGGGGTACCGAACGGCGAACATGACCATGATTTGAAAGTGAATCTGGATAAAGAAAAGCAGTTAAAAACATGGTTAGAGAATAATTCTATTCAGGAAATATTTGATTGGTTTGATGCTGTGGAGAAGATAGATGTAACCACGCCATATGCAAAACAGATATGGACGACAGAAGCGATAGCAAGAGACCAGTTATTTTTAAATAGGCTTGGAGTGGAGTTATAGGAAATTTTCCGCCTGTATGGTTAAAAATTATTCCAGTGCGTAGGAAGGGTATCCCCGACTTCCGTTTCTCGAACAACAGTTCAACCATACAAGTGGAAAATTTTTAGTGTCTATTGCTCGACTTTCAGGTTAGAAAGCAATAGCCAAATTAAAATAAATTTTGATGGAGGCGATTTATCCTCCGATGCGGGACTTCTCTTGTTCAAAGAGTTCCTGTTTAAGATTGGAGCAGTTAAACTCGTCAATCGTATGTTTAAAACCAATGACACCGCGTGGTTCCGCATCCATAAGGATGACGCGAACCTGATGCAGGTCATTTATCAGATTATCAGTTCCTACTTTGAAGATGACTGTGCGGACGAACTGACAAACGAACCTGTCATGACGGCTATTTTAGAAAAAGAAGCTCTGGCATCCCAGCCTACCCTATCCCGCTTTTTTAACCGCATGGATGAAGATACGCTCAGCCAGCTGCACCAGATCATACGCGAACTCCGTGAGGCGGACCTTTTTATGAAGTCGCTTCTGGAGGAGTTCGCCGACGATTTCCCGGATATGCCACTTTACCTTCGGGGTGACAGTGGTTTTGCGTCACCAGACCTGTATGAAGTTCTTGAGGACAAAAACTGCAAATACGCCATCCGGCTCAAGGAGAACGCAAGGCTCCGTGAATTAGCAGAAGAGGAAAACCAGGCATTGTACCGGGCAACAAGATCCAACCAGGTGGACTATGCTGTCGAGTATGGGGAGTTCCTGTATCAGGCTGGCTCATGGAGCCATCCTCGCAGAGTGGTTTTTAAAATCGAAAAACCCTATGGCCAGATGATCCATCTATACACCTTTATTGTCACAACACTGGAAATGGAACCCTATCAGGTAATCCAGTTCTATTGCGGAAGAGGCAAAATGGAAAATTTCATCAAAGAAGGCAAAAGCGGTTTCGACTTTGCCTCTGTAAGCAGTTCCTCAAAGCTGGTAAACGCGAACCGCCTTCTGGTTCATGCGTTAGCTTATAATTTATTCAATTGGTTTAGACGTCTGGCGCTCGCTGTGAGCATGAGAAAACAGCGTATAGACACCATTCGTTTAAAGTTGCTGAAAATAGCCGCAAGAGTGGTAAGATCAGCACGATATAAATATTTCAAACTGTGCAGCAGCTGTCCCTACAAGAAAGAATTCTACGAGACACTGGAAAACATCCATAACCTGAAACCACAGTTGGAATAACAACGGTTAACGAACCTTGACAGCCACAATAGATCTTTAAACCTATCATAGGAGAAGTCTGCCCATTTTTAGGCTGTTTTGTGGTAGAGTGAGGTATTGGGAGTGGTTGTAACGATAACTGCGGCGAATTTTATGCGAGCTTATACCGCCGTGAATAATTCAGGTTTATCTTGTACACGAAGCGATATTTCTCTTTTGGTGAACCGCTTGCCACATAGGGGATATTGTGTTATATTGTCGATAGGGAAAACCATACAGCCATAGGCGGCTTTACCCCTCCAGTACAGTTTGGAGGGAACAAACGCCCTCCGGACGAGAGAAAGGAGGGATTGCCGATGTATGTTACATATGCTGACTTATTTCAGTTTTGTATCTTCATTTGCGCCCTTGTGGGGTTGTGCTACACAATCTTTAAGGGAAGAAAGAAATAGCCGCCACTACGCCCATAGTGACGGCTTGCCTATGTTAAAATCATAGGAAGAAAACGTTAATCGGGGGTAGAGCCGCTTGTATGGCTTTCCCTCTGTTTATAATATAGCACATCTATAAGAATGATTCAAGTCTATTCTGCCTTATCGGGTGTAGATAAAATTTCTGAGTAATTATCTGACAATTTAAGCACCTGCATACACAGGTGCTTAAATTAATTCAATATTTTATAGGTTCTATTTACAACATCCGACTCCCAAAGTTCGCTTTCCCATTTGGAAACAAGGGTCATTAAATATTGTGCAGTTGATACCCCCCATCTCATTCCAGCTTGTTTGAATCGCCTCTGTACGATTATCTTATTGCTGCTTTCGATAGCCCCACTGCCAATAAACAATCCCATCGCTGAATACTGTGGGTAATCAATATGCTCCTTGTTCGAGTTTATATAATGATATAGATTAACAGTATTTTTATAAGTTTCTTCCGGATCCAGTTCGCCGAGGACTTCTTTCCATTTTCCGTCTCTGAGTTTTTTGCATTTCTCATCAGCCCATGGTATATATTGTGATTCATTCATTTTAAATTTTGCTTTCCCGTATGAGTAAACATTTTCGCTCAAATGAAAAAAATCCAGGATTTGGAGGGCATCCTCTCCAAAAAGTTCATCCTTCATATTTGCAATCCATCCCGCGCCATCACTTAACAGCACGACTTTTTCATATCTCCCATATCCATTACGGATTGCACCGGCCAATACATGCTTCTTAAATTCTGAAACAGAACCCAGATAACTTACGTATTCTTTCTTTTCGATCTTCCGGCAGATCTCTCCCTTCTTATTTTTCCACTTATATATGTGGTCAGTAGAAAAAAAGATCGCAAGTTTATTCTCACGCCAGGTCGACCCGTTTTTGTCCTGGATCCTTGTATTTACCGAACTGCCATCTGTTTCTATATAAAGTACACCCTTTTTTCTTTTCGGCTCTGAAACCAGAGGCCTTTTACAGAACTCTGCCCATGCCTCATCTGCTTTGCGGCAGTCCTCCTCGAAAACCGCTTTGCCAATATAACCGGCAGCTTTGCGGATCGTGTCGTCATCAATGGAAATGTGTAGTGTTCTTTTTATCTTTTCTTCCGCACGCTGGAAAGATACTTGATCCTGTGCCCAGTAAGCGCATTCGAGCATGGCTGCTGCTGTCATTTTAAAAGGCAGTTTGTCAATCAATGTTAACAACTTAAATATTATTCTTCCTACTAACCACAATATCTTGTATTTTTGATTTTTAATCGCAGATAAATTTATTCCATCTTTTTAGTGGTATGGCATATTTCTCATACCGCTTTTTCTTTTCCTTAACTCAGGTTTCCATGTCTTTTCTTGCTTAATATTGCACAAATATATCGCCCTATTTTTGGTAATATTTACCTATTGACAAATTACGAAAATTTTGCAGCGAAGCTCCTTGATTATACACTTTTTGAAAGGAGATTCTTCTTATGAAATTAATGGAAATTGTCGCGTCTATCATCTGCAATACCCTTTCGGATCCTCAAGTACTTAAAAGGGCCCGTCTCAGAAAAGGGGCTTTTACCAGGAACTGTGGCAAGCTTCCCTTTTGGACTATGATGGAACTGCTCCTCAAAAGCGTCAAGCGCTCCACTTCTTCCATGCTTGATGAGTTCTTTTCTGACTTACGCAAGAAAATGGGGAATCCTATCTCACAGACCATCCACTGCTCACAGCAGGCTTTCAGCAAAGCAAGGGCTGGTATCAGCCACACCATTTTCCAGGAATGCTTTGAAAATGTCCTGGATTTCCTCTGCTGTACGGAATCCCTGGACTATCACCGCCGTCTTGGTGGGGTATGGGGCATCCAGCCTNCGCTGGAAAGATACTTGATCCTGTGCCCAGTAAGCGCATTCGAGCATGGCTGCTGCTGTCATTTTAAAAGGCAGTTTGTCAATACCTAAAAAACAATCCAGCGGAGCGATGCTTTTTACGCCTTCCGTCTTTAATAAAAGTGCTTTGCTCTCTTTGTTTACAGGGCGTAGTCTCCGGCGGAAAATGCTGACTACTCCATTGATCGTTGTGATATTTCGAGCTTCGAGTTGTGAAGGGGTAAGATTTATCCCTTTTTCTTTGTACTCTGTTTTTTTTTACGAATAAGCAAACTTTCATCAATATCATTAAGCAATGAAGTTGTTTCTTCCAAATATAATTTCTGAGTATTTAAAGACAGCTCTCTGCCCATTTTCTCGATTTCACTAAGTTTTATAAAATCGTCAGGATTTTTAAAGCCATCCCGGACCCTTTCTCTAAACTCTTGATTGATGCGTTGGAGATCTTCCATTATTTCATCAATACTGCGTTTTTCTTGGTCTGGCATTATAACCACCTCATTCATATGGCTATATTAACATTAC
>CAJSZT010000108.1:0-4420 GCA_910573785.1 Lachnospiraceae bacterium
AGGGGGAAGTCTGCGTTTTTTTAAGGTTGTATGTTCCAACCACTCATTCTTTCACACGTTTCGATGGCATTTATTCCAAGCACATACTAAGTTGTTAACATTGGTTATTTTTTAGTATGAAATAATCTTGGAAAGTTTGTTTTATGAAAGCATTGTGCTATTTAGTGAATGGACTCATGTAAGAAAATTCGATATAATCAGGCACAGGAGGAGATGGAGAATGACAGATTTATGAAACTACTATTGTATATACAAAAAAGGGAAAGATATCTGGAAACCGCGGCAGATATGAAGAAAAGCTTCCGGTAGCATTTTGGATACATGGGGCGGCTATCTGGGCAGATATGGCAGCGATATCATTCTGGATGGGAAGGCATTGAATCATAGTAGGGTACATTCCCCGATGCTTGCATCGTGACTTACTTAAAAAATCACCGGATTGTGCGACGTGCAAGTATATTTGATATAGGTAGAAGTTGAGACGATGAAACTATCATACCCCGCTTTTTCGCTTGCGTGAGCAAGTGGAAAAGGCAAGTGCTGTGAGCGGCGACGTAGGAGCCGAGCACAGTACTTGAGTGCTTGCACCGGGGTTGTTGATTGAGAAGGGTGTGATTCTTGTAACGATACAATATCGTTTGGGTGTCTTTGGCACATACTGCGAAATCTTTCTGCGGAGGCTCTGCAGGAGGCACAGGACACTTTCATGAAAGAGGCATTCACATCTGGATTGGGGTTTGCAATGTCCCCCAACATTGACGGATATGTTCTTGAACAGGGATATAACGAAACAATTGAAAAAAATCTGATTAAGAATATTCCCTATATGCTGGGATGTACGGAACATGATATCCTTGGAGATCCTGAGGAAGTTAAAAAAGGCGAAAAAGGTGAATTATACGAGGGCGGGATCAGGTTCAGCCACATGACGGAAAAACTACAGCAGAGTTCCGCATATGTATATTATTTTACTAGGAATCTTCCAGGTGATATGGCAGGGGCATTTCATTCTTCGGAATTGTGGTATGTATTCGGAACATTAGACCACTGTTGGAGGCCTTTTAGCAGTGCGGATCATAAATTAAGTGTACAGATTATAACGTTTTGGACCAATTTTATGAAATACGCAGATCCTAACCGGCAAAATGATCCAAATGTCTGGAAAGTTTCCGGGAATCAAAAGAATCTGCGATTTTCTGTGCCTTTTCTACGTCGCTGATGAAGGAAAAACTGTTGTCATACATGGAATAAGAAATTCCTTCCTGGTCAAAAGCTTTCTTCACCAGCTCACGGCCATTTATATAAACGGTCAAAGTAAACGGAAACCATGTTTGGAGTTTAATGAACATGAAGCCGTAAACCTTGTCCAGATAATAAAAATAATAATGGAGACACTTTCTCTTCATACATTTCCAACTTGTGTGTCTGTTTATTGGAGATCACCGAGAATGTATTGCACAATTCGACTGTGGAGATCGTACAAATAAGCCCATCTTCCACAGGGGAATCTTCCAGGCACTTTAAGGCAGTTTCCCCCTTTGAGATTTTGGGGGAGTTTAAATAAACCATAGGACGGGATAAGGATTCCGCGTAATGTAGGACATGCTGTTTGATGTCCGCAGTCACCTTCTGGGGATAATCGCCGTAATCCTTGAGCAGGATATTTTCCGCACTGAGGAAGTAGAGCATGACATTGAAAAAGGATCTAATATATCCGGTGAGGACCATTCTGTCAAAAAATGAAAAAACACCATTGATTTTTCCACTGCATTGTTCTAAAATATTTTTCATAAGAAACACTCTCTTTCTGTCAATGGTAGCTACTGGGAAGATACGTTCCCGATTGATGATTGGTACAAAGATACCGTAAGTGCATTATAGCACATGCACATTGGCAGAAGGGGTGTTTCTTTTTATTTTGTTTGCAGCTACGCTGCGGTATGGTATACTTGACATGGCATAAATCTCCTTGCTGTGTGATTGTTATTCGCAATTCAATTATACCATCAAGTGCAGGTTTGTGCTTTTTTATGGACTAAAATATTGATTTTTCAAGGTTCAGCACACCAATCGGTGTGGGAAGTTTGAGTTAGATATTCAAGTAAAGCCATTAGAGAGCCAGACGCAAAGACGCAGAGCCGATGAACTTGTGGGAAACCTCACAGATCATCGGCTCTGTTTGTCAGAAAGAATAAATATTTAGCCGTTGTCTTTCGTGCTTATTGTAGAAGTTTGTTTCTGTATTTCATTTAGTTTTTTGTGGAGCGGTATCGCCATGAATACCGTTATGATTGCGGAAAGCACATCGGCAATCGGTTGGGCATACATAATTCCATTTAGCCCCCAGACAATCGGAAGCAGCAGGATAACGGGGATAAAGCAAATCCCTTGTCTGCAAGCTCCGAGGATAAATCCCTCTCTGCCCTTTCCCAAAGCAAGGAACAGAGAAGAATACACCGTATAAAATCCAAAGAGCATGATGGAAATACCATTTGCCCTTAAAGACGCTGCTCCGATGCGGATCATTTCGGCATCACCTTTTGTAAATCTCGAAACGATAGCCGTAGGAAACAGAGCCAGTATCACACCGAAAACCACACAGAAAGCTGTTGACCAGAGAATGGAAGTCTTGATTGCTTCACGCAGACGGTCAAACTTCTTCGCCCCATAACTGTACCCTGCAATGGGCTGAAAGCCTTTGATGAACCCAAATACGGACAAGCTGCCCATTGAAATAAGGCGGGTGACAACGCCCATGCCTGCAATGGCAGAATCCCCGTAATCGCCAGCGGCATTGTTGATTAAGGAAATGGACACACTCGTTAAAATCTGGAATACCAATGTCGGGATGCCGATTTTGAAAATCTCAGACATGGTTTCTTTTGTATATGTGCAGTCTTTAACCCGGAAATGGAATACACTTTTTTTCCGCAGGATGTAAGTTAGATATACGCAGGTTGAAACGACTTGTGAGATTGCGGTTGCTATCGCCGCTCCTGCTACCCCTAAGTCAAACACGTAGATAAACAGTGGATCCAGGGCAATATTAAGCACTGCACCCGTGAGTAAGGCACACATGGTTGTTTTGGCGGCACCTTCACTTGTTACAATGTTATTCATCGTGACGTTGAATACATTAAAAATACAGGAAACAATGTAGAGACTTGCGTATGCGGCGGCAAAGGGGAGGATACTGTCTGTTGCGCCTAAGAGCTTCAGTATGGGATGCAGGAATACCATAGAAATGATAATGATAACTGCTCCCACGGATACGCTGCTGTATAAAGCGGTACTTGCCACTTTATCCGCATTTTCCTTATCCCCACGACCTAATAATCGGGAAATATAAGAAGCCGCACCGTTTCCGAACAGTAGGCCAAGACCGACAACGACCTGTCCGAGTGG
The DNA here is from genome assembly GCA_910573785.1 of Lachnospiraceae bacterium. Lineage (GTDB taxonomy): Bacteria > Bacillota > Clostridia > Lachnospirales > Lachnospiraceae > Schaedlerella. Next base: position 3,406 of record CAJSZT010000108.1, read on the forward strand.
ATAGACCACGGAGATTGCCCCCATCTGGCTCTCCCCTAACCCACCGACAAAATAAGCGTCAACGAGGTTGTAGAAAGCATTTACCAACATGCCAATCATTGTTGGGATGCCCATTGCTAAAAGTGCTTTTGGTATGGATGTGCTGCCGAGCAGCTCCATCTTTTTACTTTGACTGTTCATTTTGAACTCCTTTCTCTTGATGAATAATATTATTTATACTGCTATAAAATATAGTAGTTGCGTTGCGGGAATTATAATACTATAATTTATAGTAGCTGTCAATAGAAAAAGGAGGGATTTTAAATGGCTACCATTGACTTGATTGTATTGGGAATGTTGAAGCGGGAATCAATGAGTGCATACGATATTCAGAAACTGGTGGAATACCGCAACATCTCAAAGTGGGTAAAAATCAGTACACCATCCATCTATAAAAAGGTGATCCAGTTGGAGAAAAAGGGGCTTATCACAAGCCGTACGGAGAAAGAGGGAAAAATGCCCGAAAAGGCGGTATATTCTTTGACGGATGCAGGAAATGAGGAATTTGAAAAGTTGATGCTTGAAATATCCTGCAAACCAATCAATATATTTTTGGATTTTAATGCTGTTATCGTAAACTTAGAAAGTATGGCGAAAGAACAGCAGAGGGAATGTCTGGATAATATTGAGAGCAATATTAAAGTGTTGAAATCTTATCTTGAGGAGAATATTTCGATGAAAGAAAACGCTCCAGATATTCCTGCCACGGGTATGGCTGTTTTACATCAGCAGTTTTTGTTGGTACAAGCAATCGAAGAATGGATAGCAACATTGAAAAAGGAAGTGGGTTATACTAGTACATCATAAATTAAATAACTAGCCAAATGTATATATGAGTGTTATAATCAAATTATCAAATAATAGGAAGGAATGTTGATTATGGCACACGCAAATATATTAGATATTGAACAGGAAGATTATGAATATCTCCAATCTCTGTGTAGATGCAGAACAATACAGGCTCAGATTGTTGACC
>CAJSZT010000109.1:0-4125 GCA_910573785.1 Lachnospiraceae bacterium
TTTTGTCAGCATATTTATCCGTAAGTAACATGAACACATCCTCCAATATTTTTCTTTATTGTACTTGAAATTTGGAGGAAATGCAAAAAAACTTTTCCGGTTTATCCGGGTTAGGTTTTAATACTTTAATATTTCCGGTGTTGCTTCCATGATATAGTATCATAACGACTCTCCCCTAAACTGGAATTTAATTCTGCCTCTTTGAGATGACAATAGTTACGATGTTTGCCAGAATCATGACAATCACATACCCTGTCAGTATAGAGAACATTGACGGCACAACGTCAAGCAAAGCACTCCAATCTTCTTTATTGACCCAATTTAATACCATTTTATATTCCATTAGTAGAGTCAAAGACACAAATGCCAAGGAGCAGGCTGCAGCCCATGGTGCTCTGGAACTATGCTTTACAGTCATTATCCAGCCAATCACACAGAACACTGCACTGATTATTCCAAATATGATCCACATAAAATTTTCCTCCAGTCGAGTAGACAGGCACCTCACGATGCCAGCCCCTCACAGATCCGTGCGTGCGGCTTTCTCGCACACGGCTCTTCATAATAACATTTACAGTTTCAGAATAAGCTGACATATATCTTCGGCATTACCAGTGGATAATATTTCAGCATTTCTATGAACCCTTCCCGTGTATAGCTCTTCCTGTTGCTCCTTCGGTTCAGAACCTTGAACAGCATTTCTCTTACCTGCTGTTTGAAGTTGCTTATCATCCTTCCGTTGAAGCTGACACCATAATACCTGTAGTGCCCTGTCAGTTTCAGATTGAGCATTCCCATCAGTTTCTTTAGTTTCTGGTCTCGATTAGCGTACAGCCAGACTTTTATGTCCTTCCGTTTCTGCCGGAATTTCTTACTGCTCGTTTTCGGCATCCTCCATGCGGTTCCTTTCCTTGTCTGTCCACAGTAAAATGTAAATCCCAGAAAGTCGAAGGTTTCCAGCCTTGTTGATTCTCCGCGTTTCTGCTTCGATTTTGCCAGATATCCTCCGCTTTCCAGCATTCTGCTCTTGCTTTCCTCCAGTTCCAGTCCGAACTTTTCCATTCGTTCCTTAAGAAGCTTATAATATTTCTCCGCTTCCCATTTGTACTGGAATCCCGCAATGAAATCATCCGCGTAGACAATCAGGTAGTTCTCGCCCCTGCTCTCTTTGGCTATGATAAACTTGTACCATAGTGTAAGGACATTGTGCATATAGATGTTCGCAAGGATTGGACTGATGATGTTTCCCTGTGCTGAACCTTCCTCGTTTTCTACCAGCTTTCCCTCATCCATCACCCCGGCTTTCAGGTATTTGTTCACCAGCCAGAGGATATTCGGGTCTTTGATGTATAGATTCAGGAATTTCATTATCCAGTCGTGCTTCATATGGTCAAAGAAACCTTTAATGTCTGCATCCACGATATAGCATATCTTCGTGAAATTCAGCCTCTTATACAGTTCCTTCACTGCCCCATGGCATCCCCTGTTTGGTCTGAATCCGTACATACAGTTTAGAAATCTCGGCTCATAAATCGCTTCAAGTACCTTCTTCAAAGCCAGCTGGACTATTTTGTCCTCGTAACTTGCAATCCCCAGCGGACGCAGTTTCCCATTGCTTTATTTATCAGATGGTACAAAGATGTGAATTCCGGTTTCGGCTCATGAGCCGATTTGTCTGCTATTCTCTCCAATTTCGTTTCCATCAGTACCTCCGCCCCTGAGTACGGCTGATGTGCCCTCAGAGAGACCGTTATTATGCAGCCTCCTTCCCTCCACCGGAATTACCCGGCTTCTTCGGTACTATGAAGCTATCCGACTGCCGGACATCCGTTTGGCATCCTCCGTTTCAGCGTTGTCCGCCATACTTGAAAAACAAGGGACTTCAGGCTCTCCCCAGTTGACTGGATAGTCGCAATGTAAAACATGAAAAGCTCTTTGACCCCGCAGAAGCAGGCTGCATCTCACCATAGCAATGCCGCCTGTGTTGCTTTCCGCCGAAATTAGAGCGTCAGCCCTCCGAATGTCAAAATTTCGGGGCTCAATCACTTTCCCTATTTTCTCGCTGTCTACGCTTAGCAGGCAACATTACCGCAGCCCACCCAAGACTCGCTACTGCTGGTTGGTTAGACCTTCGCAGACAGGCTTCTCACCTGCTAGACTACCCGCCCTTCGTCTGGGCGCACAATCCCGATTTGTTACTGCGTTCAGTTTAGCACATTTATAGAATACCTACAAGATTCCGTGTATGAAAAAGCAAAAAGAATGAATTCTTCACTTGACAATGTTGCAAAGAATTGATGAGCCAAGATGAGATTGATGTTTCCAAATGGTCACGCACTGCGTGACGAATTGAGTTGGACACATTATAGACTTTTAATAAAAGTGGAAAATCATAATGCGCGAGAATTTTATATGCAGGAGGCTGTAAAATCACAATGGAGTACCAGACAGCTTGAAAGGCAGATAAATTCTTTCTTTTATGAAAGATTATTATCCAGTAAAAACAAAGAACAGGTTGCGGAAGAAATTCAAACATTAGAGCCTGCTAAAAAACCAGAGGACATTATTCGTAATATGGATTTAAAATACATACTGCGTATATTGCAGAGGTGAAAAGGTCTTTGGGATTAACAATGTATGGTACTCCTAATGCGGTAGAAGAATTAAAACATCCGAGGAAGCGTCCACCGAAAGAGAAGATAGAAGCGATAATTGGTTGAAGATGTGTGTAGCAGAACCGTGTCAGAGGCTGAATTATCACATTTGCTTGATTATCTGCTGGACTTTGCATGTGACGAAAAAATATTGGGGTTGTATAAGAAAGTGTGTAGAAAATATTTATATGTATATCCGAGGTGCATCAAATTTTATATTGAAGCGTATCGGGAAATGTGGGAGGATGAAAACAAATGACTATTCGGCGGAATATATCTAAGATAAGTGACAGTTACAATGCTTGAGAAAGTTTGTGATAATATTACAGGAGGAGCAATGGGAAAAATAATTAAGGATACAATTCATGTGAATGGGATAGATATTGGTATTTATACACAGGATTTTGAAAATGAATTTATTTCATTGACGGATATTGCCCGATATAAGAGCGATGATCCAACGGCGGTTATTCAAAACTGAATGAGAAATCGGGATGTTATAGAATTTTTGAGATTATGGGAAAGACTTCATAATCCAGATTTTAAACCCCTCGAATTCGAGGGGTTTAGAAAACAGGCAGGGGCAAATGCATTTACAATGTCACCAAAGAAGTGGATAGAAGCAACGGACGCTATTGGTATTGTTTCAAAGTCGGGACGTTATGGTGGTACGTATGCCCATAGTGATATTGCTATGCCTTTTGCAACTTGGATTTCTCCTGAATTTCAGTTATATATTATGAAGGATTACAGGAGATTAAAGACGGATGAGAATAGTCGATTATCTCTAAATTGGAACTTAAACAGGGAAATTTCCAAGTTAAATTACAGGATACATACGGATGCCATTAAGGACAATTTGATTCCAGCAGAATTAACCCCCTGCGCAGATAGCCTATGCATATGCTAATGAGGCAGATATGTTAAATGTGGTTCTGTTTGGAAAAACAGCGAAACAATGGAAAGATGAAAATCCAACCGTAAAAGGAAATATGCGGGATGTGGCAACGTTGAATCAATTACTTGTGCTTGCGAATTTGGAAAGTTATAATGCAGTATTGATTAATCAGGGAAAGATTCAGAAAGAGCGGATGAGATTGTTGCGCCAATTAGCAGTACAACAGCTACAGACGTTGGAGGCAGTAAGCTTGAATAATCTTCCCCAATTAACAGAACGGACATAATTGTTAAAGTTGTATTGTGTGATAATGTAATGAGAAGGTTCTAAGATTGCTGATAATGTAGCGACATCTTTATCAAAGTCTGTTATCAATAAACGACAGCTGAGGGAAAACGCCTTGATGACATGGTGGACAGTATCAAGGAGCATGGGATTCTCATTCCGGCAATCATTAAACCTAAAATCCCGTTGAATTATACACAGGTCATACGGTGACCTGGTATAACTCAATAATCTCCCGTTGACGTTTGGTCGGTGTTGTTACAAGCTTTTTACGTTTACCTTCAATGG
>CAJSZT010000110.1:0-4117 GCA_910573785.1 Lachnospiraceae bacterium
TCCACGATTTTGGGAAAGCCATCTTCTCCCTTTTCGTAACCGAGGAAATTTTTGTAAGCCAGGGAGAACTTGCCGTCTGCCATGCTTTTGCGCTTCCCCCAGGTGACATTTTCCGAGATGGAGCGGCTTTCTTCCTGCGCCAGGCTGCTCATGATGGTCAGCATTACTTCACCTTTGGCATCCAGTGTATAGATATTCTCCTTCTCAAAATAGACTTCCACCTTCTTTTCTTTGAGCTTTCTGATGGTAGTTAAAGTATCCACGGTATTTCTGGCAAAGCGGCTAATGGATTTGGTGAGAATTAAGTCGATGTTACCGTTCAAAGCATCCTCCACCATCCGGTTAAATCCTTCCCGTTTTCTGGTATTGGTGCCGGAAATCCCTTCATCGGTATACACATTTACAAATTCCCATTCCGGGTTGCTTTTAATGTGCTGGGTATAGAAAGCCACCTGTGCTTCATAACTGGAAAGCTGTTCGTCAGAATCGGTAGAAACCCGGGCATAGGCTGCCACCCGCTTTTTCTGCTGGGTAACTGCCGTCATAGAGGTGTCAAAATTGGCAAAGCTTTCTATTTTGCGGACAATCCTATTCTGCGCATTCATTGGCTTTTCTCCTTTCTTCTAGTAGTGCTAATTGGCGTGCTCTGGCTTTTTGCTTCATTTGCGGAGTCCAGCTTTCCCGGCGGGAAGGGTTCTGCCAGTTAACTTCCTGTTTGTATCTATCCCGGAAGATATAGACTAAACGACCGTATTCTGGTACCTGTATTTCTTGGAACCTTCCCATCAACGTCTCCCAGTTCCATTCTTCTGTGCCGAGTACTGCCGAAGTTTTGTCTATCAGAATGGATTCGGGGATTCTCTTGGCAGGGCAGGCGTCTTTTCCACGCAGCAGAAATGTGGAACACGTCCAGACGATTTTCTTAGGATATTGCTTGCCGCACGAAGCAATCCGGCGGTGGAAATGTTTTCCGCAAAGTCCACAACGAAGCAGACCGGTAAATAGGTAAGGTTCGGTAGGCTGTTTCATGTGGCGGAAAAGGATAGCCCGGCGCTGCAGCTCCTTCTGAGCCAAGGCAAAAGTTTCTTTATCTATGATAGCTTCATGGCTGTTCTTGACTTCATACATGGGGAGTTCGCCATGGTTTACCATTTTCTTTTTACTGATATGGTCAAGACGGTAAGTTTTTTGTAAAAGCAAATCCCCAGTATATTTATCTTGGCGCAAAATCTGCCGGATGGTGTTAGGGTACCATGCATTGCCGTACCTGGTTGGGACACCCATACGGGTGAGCTTTTTGGCAATTGTGTTCATCCCCATGCCGGAGAGGAAATCTGTGAAGATTAGCTTCACCACTTTGGCTTCTTCCGGTACTACTTGGAATACGCCGTTCCTGAGACGATACCCCAGCAGGTAGCCGTTATTGGGAATTCCTTTCTCAAAATTCTTGCGGATGCGCCACTTCACATTTTCCGATGCGCTGCGGCTTTCCTCCTGTGCATAGGAAGCAAGAAAAGTCAGCATTAACTCACCGTCCGTACTTAGGGTGTGGATGTTTTCTTTCTCAAAGTAAACATCGATTCCGAGCGCTTTTAACTCCCGGACAGTTTCTAACAAAGTCAAAGTATTACGAGCCAGGCGTGTAACGGATTTGGCAATAACCATATCAATCCTGCCTGCCCGACAGTCCGCAAGTAAACATTGGAACTGCGGACGATCATCCTTCGTCCCTGTTATAGCCTCATCAGCATAAATACGGACAAGCTGCCAGTCCCCCTTGCTGCCAATTAGATTATTGTAATAGCTAATTTGTGCAGATAAGGAATGATGCATGGCATCTTTACTGGATGACACCCTGGCATAAGCCGCTACCCGTTTACGCTTAACGGGAATTAGCTGTGTATTTTCCAGTTTAGTGATTTTTCTCATCTTTACCTCCATATTTATGTACTTGGGTTTTCCGGGGGCGTTTGCCCCCGGAATGTTAAATCTTCCGGATGCGGTCAACACCATAAATAATGCCAAGACCGGAGCCGGAGTCCCAGTCAACAAACACGGTACCAGCATCATCTACAAATGACACCGTCCCCTGGTCACCGGGTTTTAGGCGGCTGTACGGGTCTGCATCTAAGTGGACGAGTTCCACCCGGCAGCCTTTTGGATATATACTTCTGATCCACGCCGTCTTTTCTTGACTTGGAAATTGGTTATTGAACCCCATAAGGTGCGCCCCCTTTCTTCTCATTGGTTTCTGTTTCTATCGTCTCCACAGGTGTTAGTACTGGCAGCATTGTTACTCCTGTAATTGCGCTTTCTGCCCGGTTTTCCGGCGGTTGTCCAGCTTTCCAGGCACTGTTACCCGTCAAGTTTCTCAGTAAGATTTTACGGGCTATTTTATACTCGTCCCCAATCAGCCCCAGACGTACTAGGAATAACCGCATGTCAAACTTGGCATTCTCGATGGGCTTTTCTTTGGCGGTGACCCGTTTCTGCCGTTTTGCCATCCCTACCAAAGCTGTTACCAGCTGGCTGTAGGCAAGGGCTTCGCCGTCAATACCATGTAAGGTAAACCACGGGAAGCTGATTTTCTTCCCATCCACCTTGATCTCCAAATTATCGGTATCGAGCGCAAGTTTGAGCAGGTTCGCCTTACTGTCAATAATCTTTTGGAGATTGAGATAAGCTATATCCGTGAAGTCGTCACAAAGTGCTACGTCAACAGTAAGATGGTTGGTTCCATTTTCTGAAGGCGGAATATAGGCATCCGTCCACCCTTCCGGTGCAAAGCCCAGTTCCTGCAGCTTGGCTAGTAGTTGTCCGATTTCTGCTTCGCTGACATCTTCACCGCAGCATAAGTTTCCGCTTCTATCTACTGTGTAGGCTCCGATTTTGTAGGCAAAGGTCGGCGCTTTCTGGTAGACGGCTGGCTGGTGCAGGATGTCGCTGACAGCCTGCACAAAAGCCTTACGTTCTGCACCGGTTCGGTTATAGTGGTATTGGTTACTCATAGAATTGCTCCTTTCTTTAGTCTGCACACACATCTGTCACTCAGATTAAATAAAAATGCAAGTCTTGATTTATCAGAAAAAGGTGTTTAGGCTTGCAGATTACTTCTGGCTTCTGGTGCCGCTCAAGATAAAATCGATATACTCATCTTTATCATCTTGCAGGTAAATCACTAATTCATAAAAACCTTTGCAATGAGCAATATACTGGACAGCACGAGCATCAAACATATTGACTTCTCCTGTTTCCCGGATAGCCAAAATCTGTTCTTTAATAATTGGTTCCATGAAAATCCTCCTTCCTGCTTTTGTGATGTGCAGTAGCTATTTGCCTCTCCCTAAAGAGCAGGTCTAACTCAGTAGATGTGGAAGCTTGCTTGAGATAATCGGCTGGAACAGCCTGACGTAAGACCTCCAGATTGAACCCGGAGTCCTCATAGCCTTCAAAAATTGTGGCAAGATAGCCGGTAGATGGCGTGCCATAAGAATGATTAGCCTCGTTCATGATGTAAACCATAGCAGAGATTCTTTTGCCGTTTACGGTGACCCGTAAGTTTTCCTTGCGGTAAAGGTACGGGTATCCTTCGTAACGGTCAAGCATTTTCTCATCACTCGGCTGTAACTGCCAGATTAGTACTGGTACTTTGTACCCGGTAGCACGTTCAATGGTCGCTACCGCACTGCTTCCTCCCCGGAACCGGAGCCGCCAGTTAGCAAGCGTGGCTGTTCCGATCACTTCTGCTGTCGGGCAACGGTGCTGCATCTGGCGCAGGTTCAGGTTAGAGCCGTAGGCGATGTAATATCTGGGTCTTTTGGTTGCGGATTTTTCTTTGTTCATGAATTTTCTCCTCCGTTTACTATAATCCTGTGGTCGATGTGGCTTCTGACATTTTCCCGGGAGCCGTAACGCCAGGCGGCGTTGCCGTCTAAATGCCGGTAAAGATGCTCCCGGCAGCTCTTGAACTCGTCACCAATAAAACCAATACGGTTCAGGTACACACGCATGGCAAATTTCTCATTTTCTTCCTGCACTTTCCGGTAGCTGGCGAACTTCTGGGTCAAAGCCTGGTGGTTAAGTGCAAGCGCAAGTACTACGTATGACCGGATTTTTC
>CAJSZT010000111.1:0-4010 GCA_910573785.1 Lachnospiraceae bacterium
TTGTCAGCAGGATGTCCGTATCCTCAATCCGGTTGATCACCAGGTGCACATGCCACCCTCCCTTTGTTCCGTGTTCGATATTCCGGATCCAGAAGATCTCATACCCTTTCTTCCGATACCAGTCTTTCATCTTCCGGATGAACCTCTTGAAGTCCTCCTTCGCCTGCTTCATATCCGGAGGGCGTTCCTCCTTCCGGTAAGTCAGCGTAGTAAAATAATCATTCTCTTTGAAATACTCCCGCATCCGCCACCTGGTCTTCTTCTCCCGGTTCATCTGATTGACTTTTTCCATCTGCTCCGGTGTAGGCTTTTTCTTTTTCTCCCGTTTCTTTCCCGGAGCTCCATACCTTCCGTCATGGTATTCCTCTATCTCGATAAACTTTTCAAACCTGTATATTTTTCTTATCGTACCCATACATCCTCGTCCTATATTTAATATCTTTATCAAGTGATAAAATGGGCAAAAAATCCCCATTTCCCTTGACTTTCGGGCCCCACGGATGTATACTGATATTGTCTATATATCCGTGTGGCCGAAAGCCATTTTTTAACACATCCAGTGCGAATGGATGTGTTAATTTTTTGCTGTTTTCAAGCTGCATCCATACAGAGCAGGCATCATCCCGGAAGATGCTTCCGCCGGATCCTCTATCCTGTCTCCTCCGCTGATCATAAGATCACATACCCCATCCCTGTTTCAACGGATCTCTTCTCCGCGTACTCTTTGACCTGCTCCAGGGTGTCCAGCCCGGACGGAGCGCACTGGATCGTGTTGTCCTCCCACCGGATCCACGGCACCCATGCCATCCCGCTGTGATCTATGTACTTTCTTGCTGCCATCTGTTCGCCTTCCATACACTCCTATAATTCATGATGTAGTATTCTTAAGTATCCTTGTCTTTCTTATCCCATACAATCATTCCGTCCTCTTCCCAGTAGTGGAACCACTGGCCATTTTCATAACTGACCCTGACGGAGCCGTCCGAATCCCGCCAGATCCCGGTCACGTCCCCCTTGTCCCAGTGCATTCTTCTCTTTTCAAAAGCCTTCTTATGAGCTTCGATGCCCGCGTCTACCAGCCGTAAAAGCGGTAAGCTCTCTATTTCCTTCCCCACAATCTGATCCTCCTTTTCATACCCTGAAATACACCACCAGCGCCAGGCAGGACAGGTTCCCCAGAACGTACCCCAGGGCAATGCTGCAGGCGCAGATAATGATCACTGTACGCCGCTTCCGTTTCTTCTGCCGGTGCTGTGCATATGCACGGTCGTATTTATCCATAGGTTTGTCCTTTCTACCGCCCTCAGGCGGTTTTTACTCTTTCGAATCCTATTCCCTTCATTGCCTGATCAAACTTCTTTTCAAGCAATTTGCAGAGTTCTTCCCGGGGAATCTCTTCCTGTCTGACCCATACCCCATTTATCTTTATCATGCTTACTATTTCCAGTTTCTGCATTTACACCACCTCTCTGCATTTTATGAAGCACTGGTTGTACTTGTTACCCTGTTATCGCCTTGTTGCATGCAGATAAAGATTGCCACATCTTGCGCTACTATGCTTATCAAGGCACACTTCAATCTTCCTTGATACGCAGTAATTTTTTTATAACTTTCTCACGATACTTTTTTATCGCTGTACTGTCCGGGAGTTCAATCCCTGATTCAGCCATATAGAGAAGTATTGTGAGATTGCCAATTTTGTATGAAATCCACTTTCCAGCACATACTAATGTTATAATCACAAAAAGGATCAATATAATTTCCATCACCTTTTCTTACCTCTCTTTCTCTTGTAAAAGATTCCCATCCCCTTTATACTTTTGGTACAGGCTGTTGCAGCAGCCGAGTACCAATGAAAGGATAATTCTATGGATACTATTTTTTGCCAGTCTGTTACCAATGAAACTGTTTCTATAGTTCGTGAACGTTATTCCTCGTTTGGATGGGGAGAAGTCCGTCTCATTGCCACCGGAAGTAACGTAACAGAACTCCATTTCAAATGGTACGGTAAAGGACAGCCTATGTTTCCAGAAGTCTCTGATCTGGGGCTATCCTTCCCCCATATGTTATAAATACTTCTATCGGTAGCCATTCCTCTATATGGCCATCAAGACCATATAATGGTTTGGCTCCAAATTCTCTTATCTGCATTTCCGCTATTTCCTTTTTGAATGAAATACAGATATTTGGACAATTATCCGGTAAATTAACTGATACCCAGTTTTCAAATTTATCTTTTATTTCACTCATCTTTTCTCACCTCTCTTTCTCTTGTAAAAGTCCCCCATCCCCTTTATACTTTGGGTACAGGCTGTTGCAGCAGCCGAGTACATAATAGAAAGGATAGATTATTATGTGGAAATACAATAGCCCTATAGGCACTTTTTACATTAAGACTCTTCCTAACGGACGTTATGGATTAATCTACAAAAATGAAATCTATGAAACAAGTCATACTCCGCAGGCCGCAGCTGATAATGTATATTTGCATTGCAAAGGATGCTACGATTGGGATCAGCTTGATGGTCAGATTCTTGATGCCCCAACTAACTTATGTGAATGGGAACATTGCTAATATTTCCCTCCCTATACGGATCAATCGCAAAGTCAATACCACTTTCCATGCGGTTGATCCTTTCTAGTGTCATTGTAATATGTCCCAACATCCGAATCGAATCCTCAATGCCATATTGATTTTCTTTATCCAGTTCTTCCTCCTTTTCGATACGTTTTTCCACTAAGTTTGCGTATTTCAATGCTATGCTTTCAATTTTCTTTTTTAATTCTTTATCAATCTGTATTTCTGCCGTCTGAAGTAGATTTTTTTCCAATTTTTCACTATGAATATCCATCTTTTCCATCTTCTCTCACCTCTTTTTCTTTTCACATCTTAATTCTTGTAAAAGTTTTCCATCCCCTTTATACTTTTGGTACAGGCCGTTGCAGCAGCCGAGTATATAGGAAAGGAGAAAATGTTTATATGCATATGCTAAATAAAAGATGCATATCTGATACTTGTCCCAAAACAGGTAATCGTATTTCTCTTTTAACTGATTACCCAGATCCCAAAAGGTCTTTAAATGACAAAATTTCTAAATCAGACCTTGAATGTGGTGCATACTGCAATTATGATCCATGTCCCATAGTAGAAGAACATAATTCCCTCTACTAACGCTCTTGTTGCGTAGGCTTCCCTTCTCCAACAGCCTGCGCAGCTTCCTTTTGTTTTGCCATAGCCCGATCATTATCTAATATTTCTGCAAGTTCTGTGAAAAATTTTTCAACTGCTCCCTCTACTCTTTCACTTGTCTCTTTGCAATAATAACTATACCTGTAGTCAAAAAAATCATCTGGACTGTTGGTTTTAAGGCCTGTATGAGACATATCTTTTATTACACGATGTGGCTCATTTTTCCTTTTTTGACTCAAATTCTCTACTTTTTCCATCTTCTCTCACCTCTCTTTCTCTTCACATCTTAGTTCTTGTAAAAGTTTTCCATCCCCTTTATACTTTGGGTACAGGCTCCCGCCAGAGCCGAGTACCATAGAAAGGAGCCAGAAAGAATTTTATGATGTATCGTTTAAATCTTTCTCATTTTTCTATATCTGAATGTGAAAAAATACGAAAAGATTTACAGCCTTATATATGGGAAATTTATGATGTTTCCTACAGGCCGCCAGTTATTGACATTCATTGGAATTCAGAAAAATCTATTAAAGATCTCTTTCCTGATTTGCTTCCATACCTGACGATTGTTCAATAACCGTTTGGATTTTGGTGAAATATGCGTTTGGATTATATTCAACTATAACAACGCATTTTTCACCTATCCGAATCTGCTTCGTAATCTGTTGCATTGATAACAGAATTTCTTCAAATCCTTCTGTCCTGATTTCATAATTGACTCAAACTTCGCACATAGATTTTAGCTATGCACCTTGAAAATTCAATATCTGGCAATGATTCAATTATCAAAGAACAGCCTTTTGGAACACTATGCTGCTACTAA
>CAJSZT010000112.1:0-3724 GCA_910573785.1 Lachnospiraceae bacterium
GGGTATGAGATCTTCTGGATCCGGAATATCGAACACGGAACAAAGGGAGGGTGGCATGTGCACCTGGTGATCAACCGGATTGAGGATACGGACATCCTGCTGACAAAAGCCTGGCCCCATGGGAAGGTGATCAACGAGCTGATGTATGAGAAGGGAGGCTTCGCAGACCTGGCAGCTTACATAACGAAGACAGAGAAAACGGGGGAGTCTGAGGAACCGGAGAAAAAAGGAAGGAAGATCAAGGAAGCCAGTCATTCCGCGTCAAGGAACATGCCCCTGCCGAAACCGAAGATACGGAGGCTGATTCGCTGGCCGAAGGAGCCCTATGTGAAGAAGGGATGGATCCTGGAAAAGGGGACATGCCATGAAGGCACCAATCCGGTGACCGGCTATCAGTACAGGCATTATACACTGATGAAGCCGGCGAATCCGCACAGGAGGATCTGATATGAAGACAGTGAAGGTATTTGTAAAGACCAGCCTGCAGGGGCCGTGTATCCGGGATGGAAGATATGCGGCGGTTGTGGAGTACATAAGCAGCAAAGGAGCGGTCACCAGGGAGATATCCGGGGAAGAGAAGGAGACCACCTACAACCGGAGCGTGCTCCTGGCGATCATCGGGGCGCTGGACCTGCTGAAGGTGGCGTGCAGCGTGACGGTCTATACGGATTGCGTCTTTGTAAAGAATACGGCGGAGCGGGGCAGCCTGGAAGACTGGCGGAGGAGTGAATGGAAGAAGGCCGGAGGAGGGGAAGTGAAGAACCGGGATTTGTGGCAGCAGTTCACGGAGCTGGCGGACCGGCATGAAATCGCCTTCCGATTCAGTAAACACAACGATTACAGCCATCGGCTGACGGAATTATTGGAAGCAGGACAGTGAATACGGGAAAATGCCGCCGCATTCAGTAAATACAAGGAAAACAGGGAATGACAGGCGGGAAAACTGCCGGAGATCGGCAGAGGAATGTGGAAAAGTGATCCCGCATTCAGTAAATCAGGGAAAAACAAGGATTTTTGCAGAAACGGAGGAAAAACACGTGTTTGATAAATTTGGAGAGTTTGATTCTTATGAGGAGATCAACGAGCTGGCAGAAAATCTCTTCAATGAAGGAGACATGGGAAGCCTGAAAGCAATGGCGGAGGAGAATGGGATCCAGAAGGAATATGTGGAAATGTATATGCAGGGGGATCTGCCGATGCTCTGTGATCCTCTGACGGCAGCAGTCGGCAAGATCGAGGTGGAAGCTGAGGAGCTGAAGCCGAAGGAGATTATGGGGGACTGGGTGGAATATCTGAAAGGCCAGTGCATGGAGAATGAGGAGATTGCCCTGGCGGTCCGCGGGAAGGGGAGATCCTTAAAGGGATGCATCGGAGAGCTGCTCAAATGGTCCTTCAAGAACCAGATCGGGATTGATAAAGATATATTGAAGGCAGCAGGCGTAACCGCTTCCAGGGTGACACTCGGAATCCCGGGGATGGGACGGGCGAAGAAGATCATCAGGGACTACTACATGGGAAAGTAGGCGGAACGGATGAAAAAGAAAGCGATTGAGAAAATACCGTATTTGGGGTTAAAGAAAACCAGCAGAAAGAAAGAGGTGAAATATATCGGAGTCACAGCGGTCAAGATCGTGGGACATGAAAAGAACCTTTTTCTGGAGGTGTATCGGAACCATGAAGGATCAAAAGACACGCCGGCAGTGCGGATCGTGCTCACAAAGAAAGATTTCGGGACATATTGGCCGGAACGGGAGGAATGGACACGACAGAAAGTGAAAACAGACAGTTACTATGGGGGACTGATATGGGCAGAACGATCAGACACCTGGCGGGCAGAGAAAGAAAACGTCCTGCAGAGTACGGAGGATCTGGAAAGGATCAAAAAATTCTGCAAGGCTACCGTCTACAATGAGGCACACTGGTGGCAATACATATACAGGCATGAGGACGGTATTGTGATAACGGACAGACGGAACAGAGAGCACAGAAAATATCTACGCCGTCAGGAGGCACTGGCAGACAGAATGGCACATACTGGGGAACTGCCGGAGAAAATGATTCTGGAAAGAGCAGATAGAGTGTATTTCCAAGGAGAGCATTACCTGTATTACAAAAAGCATGGCAGTTGGGCAAAGATAGCCTGCAGCAAATGCGGAGGAGTGACAGACGCGAGATGGAGAAACGGGATCTCCTATGAAAGCCAGTTCCAGAGATGGACGGAGGAACCGAGGGAGGGCATATATGGGACCTGCCCGATGTGCGGAGTGCGCGGAAAGTATCAATGCCAGGGAAAAGTGAAAGGAACGAGCAGTAAGTCTATCTATCTGTTTTTGGGACAGAAGTACAAAGAAAATGGAATGGTCATGCGGTATGTGAAAGTGGA
Source organism: Lachnospiraceae bacterium (assembly GCA_910573785.1). GTDB lineage: Bacteria > Bacillota > Clostridia > Lachnospirales > Lachnospiraceae > Schaedlerella. The sequence continues at coordinate 2,384 of CAJSZT010000112.1, forward strand.
GAAAAAGTGGATACTTGACTTCATTTGTGGGGATAAAGGCACAGAAATGTACGATGCCTGTGAAGAACTCTCTGGAATAGAGATTGCAAGAGCATATTTTGAGCCGGGCAAAAAGACCCAGATAGACTATCACAAGCATGATCCGTATAGGGGGAAGGATTTCTGGGATGATTGCAACCTGCAAGGCATGAATAATATTTCAATAAACGCAGGGCAGATCATGCGGGAAACCTATGAGGAAATGAAAGAGACCATGTTCCGGTACAGCGCGTTACAGGAATACGCAAAGAGTGCGGGAGAGATCAATCCGATTGATTACCTGGAGCGTTACAGCAAGACACCACAGATTGAGATCATGGTAAAGATGGGGCTGGATCACGTGGTAGAAAAACTGGTCAAATGCTATTACGGCATNATTGCTGATCAGAATGCAAGACGGCCGGATCAGTTCCTGGGAATCCGAAAGGAAAGGGTAAAGCAGCTCATCCGAAAGAAAGGAGACATACAGATCCTGGAAGTCATGCAGATGGAGAAACGTCTGGGCGAGAACTGGACAGAGGGGCAGATTGAACATCTGGCAGAGACTCATTTAAGCGGAGTACAGGTGGAAATGGCCACCAGATACATGACATTGCAAAAACTGCTCAACCGTATAGAAAAATATGCGGGCTGTGGGTATGGGACAGAGTGCGGAAACGCGTCAGAGCGGATCAGGCACACGGCCACGACCTTTGCGGACTATCTGAGCATGAGGCTGTCCTTGGGTTATGATCTTAACAATACGGTATATCAACAGCCGCGGGATTTAGGAGAGGCACATGCCAGGATGGTACTGGAAACGAACAAAGAGGAGAAGGATAAACGTCTAAAACAAGCGGCAGAGCAGTATCCGGAGATCCGCCGCGCCTATAGAAGCCTGAGAAAGAAATATTTTTACGAGGATGACAGCTATCTCATCAGACCGGCCAGGTCGGCGGAGGAAATTGTCACGGAGGGGCGGCTGCTCCACCATTGTGTGGGAGGAGACACTTACCTGAGTAAACACAACACGGGAAAGACATACATACTGATGCTGAGGTACAAGACAGAGCCGGATGTTCCTTACATCACGGTTGAGATAGATGCCAGGAATCCAAGGATCATCCAGTGGTACGGAAATAAGGACGGGAAACCGGACAAAGAAAATATGCAGGCATGGCTGGACGCCTGGCTGATGAAAATAAAAGCGGGAACGCTGTCGGTATATGAAAATGACGGATATAAGAGTCAGGAAGTACGGATACGGGTGCCGGCCGCGGCGTCGGCGTAGGAATCGGAAATGATGGGGATGTATCAAATCAA
>CAJSZT010000113.1:0-3642 GCA_910573785.1 Lachnospiraceae bacterium
TTATGCTGGAAATACCGGATAAAATAAGGCTTTTTCAATGGCACTTAACAATGGAAGATACCATATACGCTGTTGTAGTTACCATTTTATATTAGGAATTCAAGATTATTCAGGGTCTTTTTTGTTTACAGGGAATATTTTCAATAACTTTATTTCGGAAATAGTAGGGAAAAACTAGAAATCAACAAGCCGATTCGACCTATGTGAATAGAATCTCTTTTTTTCTTCAAATTCCAAGAATAACATTTTAAACCCCAGGTAAATTTCTACCGGCTGGGAAAAATAGCCCCCTTCCACCAATTTCCATTCTTTCCAGCAGGTAGTTCCCAACAACAGTACCTTCTGAAATGCTTTCCAGATACACAACATGATACATTTTTTGTGAAGTGTTTCGAAGCTAATAGAGCAAGATTCCAATATTCTATAAGGAAAGCGCTGCCGTCCAGACTGCAGACTGGCACACTCCCCCACGAAAATAAAATAATACAAGCATCCGTGTCAAAAAGTTCCGACTCTACATGGAAAGTGTTTGTAAATAGTCTGTTTCCTACAAAATATGAAACAGCACGTGTCAAAACTGCTTAGTTCTTACGCAAGAACTGTTTAAAACAGCACTTTTATAGAATTGTGCAACAATCGTAGCCATCTGGTTATTTCTTGACGAGCGAAACTAATATAGAGCATCCCACTGGATGCCTTGTAATCTCATTTGCAAAGAGCAGGGCATCCTATTGGATGCCTTAAAATCTCATTTGCAAGGAGCAGGGCATCCTATTGGATGCCTTAAAATCTCATTTGCAGGATGCAGGGCATCCTATTGGATGCCTTGAAATCCCATTTGCAGGAAACAGGGCATCCTATTGGATGCCCTACAGCACATTGACCCAGCGATATGGAAATACTAATGAAATTCTATAAATCAAGATATCATTTATTCAACCAGAGATTACTTCTAAATTATTAGTAGAATCAGAATAACCTTGCTCTGATTCTGATAGGAAAACCCTCAATTAATCAGCGGAACTGGTTTGGCAAGCATAGCGTTTTGATATCCAAAACGCATTTGGGGGAGAACCCCAAGCCCCACTCCAATTTTGTCCGTGACGGTGCGTGTCGATTGTGACGGTTATTTTGATATCACCATCCACCACTAAAAACACCGTCACAACCGTCACAAACCGTCACGCCGATTTAAAACACAGACTTACCTTCCTCCCAGTATGGCACCGCTCCCTGCTATAGCAGATACCATATTCATCTAACAAACGTCCTGCATTCACATTTAGCTTTTTCGTTAGAATATTAGGCTGGAGCTCTGTCCCAAGCAGGGATGCAAGCTCTGTAGGCGTCCCCTTCCATAATGGGAAATCTGCAGTAATATGCTTTGCAATTTTCTCAAGCAATGGCTCTGGCGGCTCTTTCCAAAGCTCTGTTTCCGCTTTTTCAAGCTCCCACAGCAATGTTTCCATATTGCGGATAAGATGCAGCTTTTGATCTTGCTGGTCTCTGCCCGATATTTCAAGCGTAGCAGCATTACCTGTACGTTTCTCCTTTTGCAGAAGAAATGCGCCGTCAGCCGCGCCAAGCAAGCCCGTAGTGCCTGAAATCATATCAAACTTATCCTCAGAACTTTGCTTTCTGGTATGGTGTACGAGCAAGATACAGATGCCGTAACTGTCTGCGAATTCCTTAAGCTTTGTGATGATCTCATAATCATTGGCGTAGCTATAATTATCTCCGCCAGTTTCCCGTACCTTCTGGAGCGTGTCAATGATGATTAATTTTGTATCGGTATGCTCTTTTATAAATTCCTGCATCTGCTCATTCAAGCCGTTTCCAAGATTGCCTGCTGAAACAGAAAAGAATAGATTATCTGTCCCTTCTGTACCGAACATGCGGTACAATCGTTCCTGCAGGCGGCGGTAATCATCTTCAAGGGCAAGATAAAGCACCGTTGCCTTACGGACAGGATAATTCCATAACGGAATCCCCATACTGATGTGGTAGGCAAGCTGGGCCATTAAAAAGCTCTTGCCCAGCTTCGGAGCCCCCACGAAAAGGTAAGTACCCGTGTACAGCAAGCCGTCAATCAACGGCGGCTTGCTCGGATATACAGTATCGTATAGTTCAGCCATAGAGACTGTTTCAAGAATTTGTTTGTTGCTTTTCATTGCATGATTCGTTATACTATTATCTGTACATTGAATTGGCTGCTCCGTGTCTGTGCCGACATACTGGTGTTCCTTAGCAAGCGGGCCAGGCGTGCTTAGTAACTCCGTATGCAGAAGTGACGCATTTGGGGCAGTCCTTTCTTTTTTATTCGCCATCTTCATATTCTCCTTTCAAACCTCCGAGGATAACGGCAATCAGTTCGATTGTATCAAGCAATTCCACATCCATACTGCTTCCTGCTTCAATTCTCTGTAACTCCGCAAGAACAGATGCAAGCTCATTGCGCAGTGCCTTATACACTCTTGGATTTCCCTGTACGACCACATCCTGGCACAAGAGCCGCCTTGTAATATAGTCCTGTTTGGTAAGCCCGGAAAGCCGCACTGCTGTTTCAATCTGTTTGTCTTCCTCAGGGGAAACCCGAAAACCAACGGTTTTGTTTCTCCAACGGTTACAACGATCTAAATTTTTTGCTGACATATCAAAAACCTCCTTTCCCTAATACATCTAATTTATTTGCCATTTCTGTTTGTTTTGATGGGAACAGGTGCGCATATCGATACGTGATCTCAATACTCTCGTGTCCGACACGGTCAGCAATGGCTACCGCTGAAAATCCCATATCAATCAGCAAACTGATATGGCTGTGTCTCAGGTCATGAATCCGTATGCGTTTTACGCCTGCGGCTTTTGCGCCCCTGTCCATCTCATGATGCAGATAACTCTTCGTAACTGTAAAAATGCGGTCTTTCTTTTTTACTCCATAGAGCAGGCTGAGATACTCCTGCATTTCTTCACAAAGAAATTTCGGCATTTTAATTGTCCGATTGCTCTTTTTGGTTTTCGGTGTAGTAATCACATCCTTTCCATGCAGGCGCTGATAGGATTTGTTGATTGCGACTGTTTCTTTTTGGAAATCAAAATCCGCACCTGTTAGTGCCAACAGTTCTCCCTCACGAATGCCGCACCAGTATAACATTTGGAATGCATAATAAGAAACTGGCTTATCCATCATTTCATCTGCAAACTTTCTATATTCCTCCTTCGTCCAGAACAACATTTCCTTGTGTTCCTCGCTCCCCATGTTTCCCACTTTTGCCGCAGGATTTGAACGCAGGTCATAATACCGTACAGCGTGGTTGAATATCGCTGAAAGCTGGTTATGTACTGTTTTCAGGTAAGTCTGTGAATATGGATTTCGTTTTTCATCACGATAAGCAAGCAGTTCATTCTGCCAGGCAATGATTTCTTTTGTGGTGATTTCGCTGATCTTCATCTTACTAAAGTACGGAAGAATTTTTGTCCGGATGATATGCTCTTTTGTCAGCCACGTATTTTCTTTCAGACGGCTCTTTATATCTTTGGTATAAAGCTCCACAAAGGCCTCAAAACTCATATCTAGGTCGGCAGTATTCTGCAATTGGAATGTCCGTTCCCATTCCTGTGCCTCTTTCTTTGTAGCAAACCCAC
>CAJSZT010000114.1:0-3638 GCA_910573785.1 Lachnospiraceae bacterium
ACCCCTGCGCAATTAATTTGCATAGGGGTATTTTCAGTTTCGGATAATGTGCAGAACCATGTTCAAATAATGTGATGAAAAGTCTATACGGAGCTCCTTTTAGAAAAAAATAATCTGCAAATCGAATGCTCTTTTAATCTGAAAAACAACACCATCACATACCATGTGCCGTTGCCCTCGTTCTTAAATACTGGCATTTAATCCATCTCCTTTCCCTGTTTTTCTCCTGCCCCGTAAAACCTTTCTTGAAAATACTGGCGGTTTACTCTCCCTGCAATCGTGATAAACCCCTGCTCATTCAGCTCGTCATTCAATTTCTTGATGAGCTTGTAAGCGTAAGGCTTTGATACGGAAAGCTCCTGCGCCACCTCATCTACACGGATAAATTTGTTGTCCATACAACCTCTCCTTTCTCTCTAAGCGTTTTTGCTTAATTCATAATACTAAACATTTTTGCTATTGTCAATAGGTTTGCAAGAAAATGTTAAACTTTTTTGTTTTGTTTCTATTGACTTATTCTAAACATATATGCTATACTCTTTATAAACATAGGAACAAGGAGTGAAACATTATGGCAATTGGCGAAAGAATACATTTTTTCCGCATTATGCGGGGCATGACACAGAAATATCTTGGTATGCTTGTCGGATTTCCCGAAAAATCAGCGGATGTGCGTTTAGCACAGTATGAAACTGGCTCACGCAAGCCAAAGGCAGACTTGACGGCTGCACTAGCGCAGGCTCTGGACGTTGCACCGCAGGCTCTTGACATACCCGACATTGACAGCTACATCGGGCTTATGCACACCTTATTTGCACTTGAGGACATTTACGGTCTTACCGTCAGTGAAGCAGACGGAGAAGTCTGTTTGAAAGTCAACAAAGACAAAAGTAAGGATGCCGCCGAATTACTGCAAATGCTTACCGCTTGGCAGGAACAGGCTGCAAAGCTCTCTGCCGAGGAAATCAGCAGGGAAGATTACGACCAGTGGCGGTACAATTACCCGAAGTTTGACACTACGCAGCATTGGGCGAATATCCCATCTAAGGAATTGAGCGATACCTTAGTCGAAGCGTTCAAGGACAAACTAAAAACCGATTGACAAGCACGACAAAAAACGCCCTTAGCCATGAGTTCCTACCCACAGCTAAGGGCGTTTTAAATATGGATTTATGCCAGTCATCTAAACCTCTTGCAAATCATTCTCCCACCAACAAACCACTTGACAGTAAGAATAATCGCACTTAAACGACTGTTATCAATTTGTTATCAAAAGGCCTTTCCAAAGCCCGCAAACCCGCATAAACGCCGGGTTTTCTAAGCATTTTTGTTTACTCGAACTCCTCGGCGGATAGCTTGAACTGACTGTTTTTTCATCATTTTTCAAGCATTTATTATCCATATTCTTTAAAAATCGCTCTCGTTTTTGTGCCAGTCAAAATTTTTAGCGGAAGTTTCGACATTGATACAATGGAAGAGTCCGAAACCTTTGAAATATAAGGGGTTCGGTCTCTTATGCGTGTAGTGCCCAATTACGTTTTAATCTATAATCTTATTCCTTTCCCGGAACAGGCCCTGCTTCAGTTTGACTGCGCATTCCCAAAGTTCCTGATGGAACGTGTCTGCCTTCTCTATGACACGTTCCGCTTTTTTTTTGCCTATAAACACCCAGCCGTCATGCACTTCACCCAGTCTGTCCAGCAGCGCGCCTTTTGTCAGATAATGCCCATTTTCTTCAAAATGTTTCCTCATGATCTCGGCGATGACTATGGCTGTCAGGCAAATGAACACATGAACCCGAATCTTATCGTCCGTCCAGTGGTGCTGTGGACGGACACTAAAGTGGTCAATGTCCTTTGACACCCGGAAGATGCCGTTTTCAATACATTCCTGACGGCTGTATTCCTCCAGGATCTCTTTTGATGTCCAATCCTTATGGTCGGTGACCGTCAGTTTCTTACCATAAAATTTCCTGCAGTAACCCGCCTTTTTTACCGCGTCCTCTTTCCAAGTGGCCTTATAGCAGCCATCCGATCTTTTTTCCAGCGTCAGTTCCGTGAACTCTTTCAAATAGGCTTTCTTCTTATATAAGTGCGACCTCACGATCTCTTCCAACGCATTCTTCTCATCCCACTCCGGCACATCCAGGTGTTTTTTCTTCCTTCCTCTTCTGCGGCGTCCCTCCGCATTGGCTTTTTCCTCATCCGCATCAATCTTCTGGTTATATTCTTCTGCTTCNCGAGCCGCATTCCTGGTTTCCCGTTCCTTCCTCTTCAATTCTCTATACAAACCAGACCTTTTGTTCCCCAGCTTCTCCTGAAGGCTGGACATCGTTTCCGCTGCCAGGAGCAAGTCTTTCTCCATCTGCGCCCTCTGCCCATCTTCCAACGCAGGGCTGTACGTCAGTATCCCCGTCCCCGTCATCCCGGAAAACTCCAGTCCGTCGATACGGAACATTTTTTTCTCGGCCCCACTGTCAAGTGTCACCGTTTCATAGTCGGCGATATCTATGCCATAGAGATCCTTAAGCCCGGAAAGGGAATGCGCGCATATGAAATGCATCCCCAGGCTCTGGAGGTTCTCACGGGAGTTGCTGCCGCCGTCAAATACAATGGTCACGTCGCTGGGATCTCCACAGAGTTTGCCCAGCCCTTCCCGCACATGGCTGGTGAATGCCGCAAATTCCTCGGTGTCATTGCGGTTTCCCGGATAGATTTCCCATAACAGCGGTACGGTGAGCTCGGCCGCGGTAAGTACTGCAAGTGAAAACTGTTTCAGGTCGTCCCTCTTCTGTTTGTTGTGCCCCCTTTTGCAGATGAGGCAGCGGTTATTTTTTGAATCAATGTAAGTAAAGTAATTGCTATAGTCCAGATGGAAGCACGGTATGTCAATCCCACATAAGTCAAGGAGCCTCTCCATAACCTTTTCCCATGCCGCGCTGATCTGTTCCTGCGAAATGCCATCCATCGCCTCCCAGAATGCCTGGGAAGATAAGTCCTCTGCATGGAACTTCATATGGTAAGGGAGACTCGTCCCATTTGCCCAGGAGCTAAACTCCCGTTTGCTCCCCGGTTCGATGGCTCTGTGGATCATGGAAAGGAGCAGGGCAGTGCTCCGTTTCATTCCCTTAATGGTCTTTTGTGGGAATGTCTCATCCAAGATCTTCTCGATCCCGATTTGTCGGGCTGTCCAGAGCATTGCCATACAGGCCCCATGCTCATAGCACTTGAAGGTCAGCTCCTTTTCGGCATACTGAGCTTCCGCGCCATGGGACGCAAGTTCCTGAGAGGCCTGGATACTTTTGTAGCCTTTCAATGCGTATTCTTTAAGATTGTCAACAGTCCCAATATATTCAAGAATACGCTGTCTGACTTTTGTCCCATCCCGTTGGCTTTCGACAATGTAATAATAAGGTTTTCCCTTTTTCCATTTTTCTCTTATATATGCCATGTAGTGCCCTACCTTTCTTTCGAATAATATAGCATACATATCAGTTATAATCAATAATAAATTTCAAAAATATAGATAATATAAGGGCACTACATTATCAAAAATAATAAACAGCTGAAAACACCTTATTTTAAGAGGTTTTTCAGCTGTTATATTGCTGATTTCATATACTGATGTCGAAACTTCCG
>CAJSZT010000115.1:0-3601 GCA_910573785.1 Lachnospiraceae bacterium
AAGTCGTGGAATGATAGACTATAAATTTTCACCGTCCTTTCTTTGATATCTTTGTCTACCGCTTGCTAAAGGCGGTTTATGGCATACACCCTAACGGGCGCACTATCGTTTCTTTACCCAAAACTTCCGCCAGCTCTTTCAGCGTGGTCTTTTCCTTCCCTCCGAGGAATAAGGTGGTATCGCAATTCCCTTCAATCGTGTCAGCGTTGTCCTTGTAGATTGCTTTTAGCTGGGATTTGGACTGCAAAATAATGGAAGCCGATATTTCACGGCTCCGGATTGTGGCGATCAGTTTCTCAAACTGCGGAATCTGACCGATATTTGCAAACTCGTCCAACAGCATCCTCACATGAACCGGGAGCCTGCCGTTATAGACATCATCTGCCTTGTCACAAAGTAGATTAAAGAGCTGTGAATACATGATTGACACCACGAAATTAAATGTAGCGTCCGTATCTGAAATAATAACGAACATCGCTGTTTTCTGCTCTCCGAGCGTATCAAGCTCCAGATCGTCATACTCCATAAGGTCACGCAGCTCTTTAATGTCAAATGGCGCTAACCTTGCGCCGCAGCTAATCAGGATAGATTTAGCTGTCTTGCCCGCCGCAAGTTTATATTTTTTATATTGGCGGACAGCGAAATGATTAGGGTCTTTTTCCTCCAGTTCCTCAAACAGCAGGTCAACAGCGTTCTTGAAATTCTCGTCATCTTCCCTTGCTTCGCTTGCGTCAATCAAATCAATCAGCATGGCGAAATTCTGTTCTTCCTCCGGGGCTTCGTACCAGATATAGGCGATCAGGGCTGTATAATACAGCTTCTCAGCCTGTTTCGATAGGTAAGCCTTTGAAATTATCTCCAGCTTTTCCCCCGACTAGCACCGGACATGCGACTTTCACCGCATCCGGCGCCCCATCGATTGTGTTTTACATGCATTTAATCAGTCACCAAATATTATTGCATTATCCTATTGTTGGCAGCTCCGCCTGCTCACGCAGACGGTTGATTTTAGAAATCATCTTTTTCGTTGCTTTGATTGTTTTGGCTGTGGCTTTCAATTCCTGTTGCCCTAAGTCCTGCAACAGTTGGAGATACCGTTTGTGGATTAGAACCATATTTCCGTAACGCTCGAATCCTCCTTTGTCCTTTGGCTTTTTAAGCCAGCCGACAACACTTGATGCGTCCGCAAATTCTTCCCCACTAATCGCACATTTTCCATGTTGTGCCGAGAATAAAGATATCCTGCAATCCATGTATTCTGTGCTGTGACCGTTTGACGTTTGCTTCCTCAAATCCTTTAGTATAGAAAAGTCCAGATTAAGGCCAGTATGTATCAACGCCCTTCCTTCTTCCGTATAGCTGCATACGGCAGATTTCTTAGCCATAGGTATTTTGCTTTTGATATAGGCTATTGGATAAATCATCTGGTCAACTCCTGCAACATAACGAATCATCTTGGAACCGCCATATCGTTTCTTCTCGCTTTTGGTTATCGTTCCACCCTCACGGGTAAGCCTGCATCCTTTCTCTGTATTCAGCCTGTTGGTTAAAACCGTCATGACCTGCCTGTGTATGCGCCTGCAATCTATACTGATACAGGTCGCAAGCTGGAAATAATTCTGTATCCCCAAAACCATGGAGTTATACAGCTGAATTTCTTCGAGACAGCTTTTCTTCTCCCTTGGCCTTGCGATATTTTTGGCCTGCTCCACAAGCTTGTCCTTTTCGATTTCCACCTTTTTGTCACAGATTGCCGACTGCACGACATATTTGTGATGTTTCAGCCGTACCCTCAGCTTAAACCCTAGAAACTCAGACCACCTTTTCCGGGTGTTGACTATCCTTGTCTTTTCGGGAGACACTTCCAATTTCAGCCTTTCCTCAATCCATTTCGTGACAGCTTCTTTGGTTTTTATGGCATCTTCCTTTGTTTTGCAGAAAATTCTAAAATCATCAGCATACCTTATGATGTGCATTTCTTTCAACGCTGTATTTTTCATCAGCCTGTATCCATGGCTTTTGTCAAATACTTCTGTGTTACCGATAATTCTGTGTCTGCCACGGCTTACCGCAACCGGGTTTTCTTCCCATTGGCTTGCAACCCACCAGTCAAGTTCGTTGAGGACTATGTTTGCCAGCAGGGGCGAAATGATGCCGCCCTGTGGCGTTCCTCTGTCCGGTATGATTGTAGAACCGTCGGGCATCCGTATCGGTGCCGCCAGAATCCGCTTTATTACAAATATCAACTGCTTATCCCTTATCCCCAGCGACCATATCTGCCTGATTAACTTGCTGTGATTTACATTGTCGAAAAATCCCTTGATGTCAAACTCAATCACATAATGCAGGTTCATCATTTGAAGCATTGAATAGGTTCTGTTTATGGCGTGCTCAACCGAACGGTTGGGGCGGAAGCCATAACTGTTGTTGCTGAATTTCGCTTCGCATATAGGCTCTAAAATCTGCTTGATGCATTGCTGTATCAGCCTGTCCCATATACAGGGGATACCTAACGGGCGTGTCTTTCCGTTTGGCTTCGGAATGTCCTTGCGGCGTACAGGTTTCGGCCTGTAGCCGTGCTGGCTGCCTGTGACGATAAACCTCACTTTCTCCACAACTTTTTCGGGAGCCATGCCCCCAATATCTGTGATGTTCCTGTTGTCTGTCCCTGCCGTGTAGCTCCCACCGTTCGCCTTGATATTGCGGTAGGCAAGCAGAATATTATCCCGGCTTAATATCAAATCCATAAGGTTATCAAAAATGCCGCCGTCTCTGCTCCTCTGATACAATTCATCAAAGGTCGGTTGCATACCGTAATATTCGGCATGCCGTAAGTCATCTACACATAAGTTCCTGCTTCCTTTTGGCATAAGGCATCACCTCCTTCAGAAAGTGACCCTTTTGGTCTTACTCGAATCCTTATGTTGGACTGAATAATGCCTGCTTATTACAACCGACTAGTGGCCATTCCTCCCTCACCCACATAACGCAGGCGTTATCACAGGTTCGACCACAACCTTTCAGCACCGGTTCATCTGCTTATTGTTCTTCGCCAGATTACCCAAAATCAGACCCGATACCTTTCCTTGTTCCGATAATCTTATCTGTACATATATATCCTTAGACTCCTGCTATGAGCCTGCCAGCTTGCAAGTGCCTGTAACACTTCATGGCCGTTCGTAGGGCAAATTTCTACTGAGCCACACTGGCTGCGCATTAACGCACCTGTACATTTCTATACAGTCTTCTTTTAGACCCGTACATTCGCAGTTTCGTCAGCCCGCCCGCCAAAGCGGACATTCTCGTCATAGATATTTTGTAGACCCTGGGCGTATAGGTAACACAGCCCACCTCTGGGCTGGTTTCGGTTACTTTTGGCAGTAACTACGGTTACTCTCCGCCTTTGTCATGGGGCTTTATACAAAAGCCTTTACAGCTAATGCATACCCATCTAGGGCAGGCGTTTCAGGGCGTTACCTGTTATTCGTTAGTTTATCTGAACCAAAACCCCCAGTTTTTCTTCAAATAAAATAAGGTATGGGATATTTTAATCTGATGTATTTTCCGTCAGATTATTTCATCTCCATACCTTTTGTGTTAT
>CAJSZT010000116.1:0-2899 GCA_910573785.1 Lachnospiraceae bacterium
GCTCTGAATGCAAAAACCGGGAAATGGGGAGATGCTTCTCCAGTTAAAGAGATTATCGCACAGATTTCGGGACTTGTAAAAACGTTAGATTATTCATCGCTTACGAGATGAAATAATCTGACGGAAAATACATCAGATTAAAATATCCCATACCTTATTTTATTTGAAGAAAAACTGGGGGTTTTGGTTCAGATAAACTAACGAATAACATAATGCCAAGTAGCTTCCCCGTGTCAGAGAGAAGCTGCTTGGTATACTCATTTTTAATTTTGGTCAGGGTCTGACCAGTAACTTGAAATGAATGGAAATGTCTAAATGTCTATAAATGGTTTGACAACGGCAATAAAATTGCATATAATATATTTGACAAGACAGCCGGAAGGTGACTGCATCTCACCCGCCCCGGCGAATAATTAAATTAGACTTAAAGAAATACTCGTCCAGTCATTGCCAGTGAGCGGGACGGCTATTTCTTATTGTTCCTTTTGACGTAATTCAGGATCGACACGATCAATAATGCCACCGATACGATTAGCTAAAGTTCCTCATAAGTACTCATTGCATAAGCACCACCCTTTCCTACAAGACTCGAAACGGGTGGGAGCACGTCCCCCGGCTGCCTTGGCAGATATACTATTTTCAATGTACGGAGCATGAAGCAGATCTGCGTTCTGCATTCGTCCAGCAGGACGAACTGAAGCCGGTTTTGGCCTGGGCCGTCTTTTCAACGGATGCACAAAACAACTGTACAGGGCAAATAGATCGACTAAGACACATCTTCCATAGTCTAAATACCAAATAAATCGGTATGGGTACCGGTACGGTCAAGATATAATTCGTTTCCGCTTACCCGGTATATAAGCAGCCAGTCCGGGGACATGTGACATTCCCGGCGCCCGGTATAATTTCCTTTTAAAGCATGATCCCTGTTTTTCGGTGGAAGCGCCGCCGGTATTCGTAATGTATTGACAACGGCATTTAGCAGGTCGATATTATAGTTTCGTTTTTTACATAGCTTTAAGTCGTGCTTGAATTGCGATGTCAGGTTGAGTTTTAGCATAGGCTATTCCTCCAGGATCTGGGAGAATAATTCCTCTGTTGTCCCCTCAAAGTGCTGGCCGCTCCCTGTCCTTATCATTTCATCTGTTTCAGCCATTGCCGCTATTGTGTCTGCATTTGGTTTGAAATCCGGGTATATATCAATTCCGGACATTTCTCCAAGTCCTTCCAGCATATTGATAACGAAAATCATTTTATCATCTGGTAAACGGTCAATCATGGTCTTTGCTATTTCCTGATAACTCATAGTTGCACTTCCTTTCCTGGTTTGTGTATGTGGTTTTGGTGCAAATTTTTGTTGTTCTGTCGCTGGGGGAGAAGGGAATTTACTCTTTACCCCTGCTCCGTAAATACCAGTGCCCCTGCCTCTGATTTGACGCGCCAGTTTTGGATTGTCCGTTTTTCGAACAGGTGACGGATTCCAAATGGGCTTGGTCAGTATTCATCCTGAAAGACGAGAACCTCCCCGATCGGGTGCAAGGATGGGCCATTTCAGCCCTACCTGACAAATAATTGGTGGTCAGTCCTTCTCCTGGGAGGAATTGCGCCGGCGCAAATTGCTATTCGGTATATTTTTTTATCTCGGTTAACTCATTAACACGTTTCCGCGCTTCATTTTTACCATTATCATTTAAAATACGGTAGTCTTGAAGCATTCCTAATTCATCAAGTGGGAGGCCATTTTCCAAATCTTTTGCATATTCTTCGGATGAATAGCTTGACCAATCGTCTATTAAATCGCTGAGATAGACATTCAGAGAAGATGCTATTTTGCGTATTGTATTGAGTGAAGGTTTTAGCCTTCCATTTTCATATTTGCGCAAATTCGCTTCGTCAATTCCACATAATTCCCCCAGTTTTTTTTGTGTGAGTTTTTGTTCTATTCTAATTCGTTTTATATTGTCACCTGTCATTTTATCACCTCAAAAATAGTATAACATATTTAAAAATAAAATAACAGGTAATAAATAACCTTTTTTGCACTTGACAGGTAATAACACACCTCACACACTGTATTGTAACAGGTGATTAAATACCTGTCAATAATGAAAAAGGAAGGTGAAGAAATGTCGAAAGTAATGACCAGTTTAAAAATCAACCAGAATAAGGTGCAGCTTCTCATGGCTGGAAAGTGCATGAATCCATACGATTTATGCGGTTCTTCGGGAATCAGTTACGCGTCTTATCGAAGGATCATGAGAGAAGGTGGCTGTAAAATTGCTACGTTGGGCAAGATCGCAAAGGCTCTCGAATGTAAAGTAACTGAAATTATTGAATAAAGCGAGGTGAGAAAATGAGATTAGACAAAACAAAGGTTCTTCTGCTGATGGCAGATTTCAGCATGAACCAGAAAGAATTGGCGGGGAAAGCCGGGATATCACGGCAGACGCTTTCGGCTGTCATGAGCGGCCGGAGCTGCAGACCGGCGCTCTTGGGTAAAATTGCCCGGGCTCTGGAAGTGAAACCCGAAGAGATCATAGAACTGTAAAAACACACGTGGCGGTGCCTTTTGAAATGGATGGAGCGGCTGCTGCATGGCAGCGGGAAGGAGTGGACATGACGCAGGAAAAATTTAAAACAATGATGGACGAGCTGAACGCCGCAGAGATCGAGCGCCTTGGCGTGGGCTCCAGGGAGTTTCAGGAGCGGCACCAGGTTATGCAGAATCACCACGTAAAAATCAGGAAAAACAATGGTTTTATATAGTTATAAAGTGGTGGAAAATTCAAGTTATTATGTTATTGCTTTCTCAAAACATAAAAATAGAACGATGTATTTTGATTTTGGGCATAAACATTGAGCCTGACG
The DNA here is from genome assembly GCA_910573785.1 of Lachnospiraceae bacterium. GTDB lineage: Bacteria > Bacillota > Clostridia > Lachnospirales > Lachnospiraceae > Schaedlerella. The sequence continues at coordinate 2,869 of CAJSZT010000116.1, forward strand.
ATTTGGCAGACTTGAGAAAAAGTATTAACAG
>CAJSZT010000117.1:0-2261 GCA_910573785.1 Lachnospiraceae bacterium
TTTTTCAGTGTTTTAGCGACTTTCTAAATAGAAATTTTCTTGTTATGTTTGTACTCAAAATTTCTAGTGGATAAGCCTTTGGTTTAAATCAACTGTGAATAGTAACTCATAACTGCCACACCCCCTCGCTTGCTCCTTGACAACCGAATATACGCTGTTACAGGTACTTCATTCTGTGTTCCGAGCGGCAGATGGGGCGGTGCGGTGACAGACAGCTTAAGGAGGTGATGAATCCAGGCTGTCCGAGCGATAAACGCAACCCACGAAACCGGCTGTGGCAGGCCGGACGCGATAACGACGCAGATCACAATGGTACTTCTTCACGGCTCCCTAAGGACTTGGGGAGAGTTACTGCGGCGTGCGCCAGCTCTGGCAAAGCGGCGGCGTATGCGGGGCTATGATGCGGTGACGCTATCCGCAGCCTGTAACAGCCCCGCTTTGTGTAAACAGGGCTGCCGGGGGGCGTGGCAAATACGGCAAACAAAATCGAAATCAGATACAATGGGCCGGGTCTGTGGTTCTGGATGCCGCAGGCCCGACCTATTCATGTGGTTTTGATAATTCCACACACAAATTCAAACTATGGATAAATCGTAAATTTTTCAATTAGCAGCAGACAAATGGTAGGCGGCGCGGTAGAATAATAGTAGGAAGTTATATCCCGCACACTGTCTTTGTCGGATGCAGAAAGGAGGGAAAATGAGCCAGACAACAAACAGTGTGCAAAGAAATGTTCCCGAACAGAGAACTTATAAAGTGGAGGATATTGCTGCCATGCTGAATATTGGCCGCACTTCTGCTTATAGTCTGGTAAAAGAGGGCCATTTCAAAATTGTACGGGTTGGTAATGCCATACGAGTTTCCAAAAAATCATTTGACGAATGGTTAGACGCACAGACGTTCTAACTTAGAAAGGAAAAGCGACTATGGCATCTATTATCAAACGTAAAAAATCTTATTCCGTTGTTTATAACTATGTTGATGAAAATGGAGAAACGAAACAGAAATGGGAAACCTGGCATACCCATAAAGAAGCCCTGAAACGGAAAGCAGAAGTTGAGAACCAGCAGAACAACGGCACATTTCTTCCTCCGAACAATCAAAAGGTATCGGATTTTCTGTATGACTTTGTTTCCACCTACGGAGAGAAAAAATGGGGCGTGTCTATGTATGACGGCCAAACAGCCCTGATTGCCAACTATATCAATCCGATTATCGGAGACATGGAGGTTCAGGACATTACGCCCCGTGTGGTGGACAAGTACATTCAGACCCTTCAAAAGACGCCTTCTGTTTCCAGGAAGAACCGGAAAGCCCGGACGGAATTTGTTACCAACCAGACCATTGAAAAGATTATCAAGCTGCTCCGCTGTGCTTTCAAGCAGGCGGTAAGATGGGAACTGATCGGGAAAAACCCTTTTGATAATGCGGTCCTTCCAAAGACCGAGTACAAAAAGCGGGACATCTGGGATGCGGAAACAATTCGTCTGGCGCTGGATCAGTGTACGGACAGTAAGCTGTATATCGCCATGAATCTTGCTTTTGCGTGTTCTCTGCGTATGGGAGAGATTCTTGGACTGACCTGGAAAAATGTTCACATTGAGGATGAAAATATTGCGGCGGACAATGCTTATATTTACATAGAGGCAGAGCTGACAAGAGCCTCCAAGCAGGCCATTGAAATGTTGGGGCAAAAAGATATTTATTATATTTTTACCCCGCTCATGCCGAATACCTGTACCCGCCTGATTCTGAAAAAGCCGAAAACAGATTCCAGTGTCCGTAAGGTATGGCTGCCTAAAACGGTTGCCTATATCCTCCGTGAATGGAAAAAGTCGCAGGAAGAATTAAAGGGATTTCTCGGTGACGAGTACCAGGATTTTGATCTGGTGGTTGCCTTGCCAAATGGCAGACCTTGCGAAAATCGGATTATCGAGAAAGAGTTTTCACTGTTGAAACAAAAGGCAGGGCTCCCTAACGTCGTCTTTCACTCTTTGAGACATTCCAGTACGACTTACAAGCTGAAACTCAACCACGGCGATCTGAAGGCCACACAGGGCGATACAGGACATGCAGAGATAGATATGATTACAAAGGTCTATGCTCACATTCTCGACAAGGACCGCAAGATCAATGCGCAGAAGTATGAAAGCTTTGTAGGACTTGTAGAGTGCAAAAGGGCATAAAATCCCCCTCCCCATGAAAAGGGGCTTTTTAAATGGGATACGATATGATACAATAAGCTACAGCAATCCAGTTTA
>CAJSZT010000118.1:0-2164 GCA_910573785.1 Lachnospiraceae bacterium
TCCCCTTAAACAATCCTGCCAGGGACTTCCCGGGGAGAAAAAAACCATCCTTTTTCTGATGCCAGTTACGCCCGGCGTCCAATCCGCCTCCAGTCGATACAACGTGAATATGTGGGTGGTAGGAAAGATTGGATCCCCACGTGTGCATGATGCTGATAAAACCAGGTGTGGCTCCCATATGTACCGGGTCTTCGGAAAGTTCTAGGATTGTTTCCGCCACAGCATGGAAAAAAAGAGAATACAGTTCTTTCTGGTTGCAGTAGATCAAGGGATTGAGTTCGCCTGGACAGGTAAATACAAGGTGATAATAGTCAATGTCCAATACATTCTCATTTTGTGCGTCAACCCACATTTCGTTAGATAAAGCCTGGCACATTGGGCAGGCCCTGTCGCGGCAGGAATTGTTATGGTACTGGATGTGCCCGCATTTCCCGCATTTCGATACATTCATACCATATGCTCCGGTCTTGCAGTTCAGGATATGATGGACGGTCTTCGCCTGACGCTCCGTGGGGGTGTGGGAATCCAGATATTTTGGATAGAAATGCCGGAGGACCTCCTGCATGGTTGGATCAATCAGCATTGCGGCCATCCCCGTCTTTCTTATCCTTCTTATTTTCAAAAGTATCAAAAGGGCTCTGGATTCCCATAAGGGCTTTCGAGGTCATCTGCAGGTACACATCGGTCGAATGTGGACTGCGGTGCCCTAATAACTGTTGGATAAATGTATGGCTGAGTCCATCTTCAAGCGCATGGCAGGCGAAGCAGTGGCGGAGGGTATGTGGAGTCACACCTTCGGGAAGTCCCAGGCTTTTGGCGTGCTTTTTGATGAACAATTCTACCGCACCGTTTGTAAGGGGTGCATCCCTCACCGTACTTGGAAACAGCCATCCCATCGGACGGTTATAGCGGTACCAGTATTCTGTAAGGATCTCCAGGTTTTTGTCACTTAGTATTGTATAACGGTCCTGCCTGTTTTTTGACAGGGATACATAGATCATTTTCTGTTTCCTGCGGATATCCTCATATCGGAGATGGCAGACTTCACTGACCCGGAGTCCCGAAGAATACATGGTTGCTGCCATGGCTTTATGCTTATAATTATCCATGGAGCCGATGAGAAGGTTTACCTGTTCGCGGGTCAGGATGACTGGGAGTTGCCGGTCACGCTTCATTTTTGGGATTTTTTTTGAATCCCACGCATACCCGAGAGTATACTCAAAGAAAAAACGGATTGCAGCGGTATACACATTGATTGTAGAAGCTTTTTTATTCTCGTAATCTTTCAGATGGAATATGAATCTCCGGATATCGGCATAGGTAATGGTCATTGCCTCTTTATTTGTAAAGTCCAGAAATCTTTTTACATAGCGGTAATAATCCTCATGGGTGCCCGGAGTGAAATTTTTTAACAGCATATCCTGCTGCAGCTTTCTAAGATATTTTTCATTCATTTGTAAATCCTCCTAAGTGATTTATAATCGGGTTCCTATTGACTCCAGTCACTTAGGAGGCGCATTGGCGTTGTAAAAAAACTTGTCAGTAAAAGTAAAATATGTTATTTTATTCATAGCAGTAGTGATGGTGTCATATTTGCGTAAGGTTTCATTTTTGGTCGAATTAAGGATACCTTATTCTGGCTCCATTTACTACTGCTTTTTTAGAGAAAGATCAAATTTCCAAGCGCCAAAATGCGGCTATCCCCTCACAAACTACTGGCCTGGATAACTATGAAGGGGTAGGAGCATTTGTTTTAAGGCGCTCTTACTTGCAAAAAATAAATCGCTGCGACATGAAGCTATAACAGTACAACAGCCATCGCGCAGCGATTTTGTTCAATTACCGCTACCTTACACGCAGGATAAATTTTTATGTGCAAGGAAGCTGAATGAGGCGATGCCGGTAGCATCGTCGATTGAAGCTGACGCAGCAGATGAAAATTTAGACAAGTGAAAGGTGTGGATAATTATCGTGGGTTATACTAGTACATCATAAATTAAATAACTAGCCAAATGTATATATGAGTGTTATAATCAAATTATCAAATAATAGGAAGGAATGTTGATTATGGCACACGCAAATATATTAGATATTGAACAGGAAGATTATGAATATCTCCAATCTCTGTGTAGATGCAGAACAATACAGGCTCAGATTGTTGACC
>CAJSZT010000119.1:0-2043 GCA_910573785.1 Lachnospiraceae bacterium
CCATTGAAGGTAAACGTAAAAAGCTTGTAACAACACCGACCAAACGTCAACGGGAGATTATTGAGTTATACCAGGTCACCGTATGACCTGTGTATAATTCAACGGGATTTTAGGATGGATTGCTCTTTTAACATATTTGGAAAGTATTGCATAAAAAACTCAGTTTGCTATAATAAAACGCAAGAATGAAAAATTGGTAAGCAGATATGAAAGGTCAGGAGAGATGCTTCATGTATTATATTGTAATCATAGATGATGATCTATCTGTTCAAAGAGAACTTAAGTTATTGTTGGAAAATGCCGGATATCGTGCAGATGTTGCGGAGGATTTTGCTAACATTCCAGAATATGTGCAGAAACTGCAGCCGGATTTGCTTCTTCTTGATGTTGCTCTGCCGGGAGCCGATGGAATTACTCTGTGTTCTAAAATACGGATGATATCGGATGTCCCTATTATTTTTATTACTTCACAAAGTTCCTCTTCCGCAGAATTAGAATGTATGATGACGGGTGGCGACGATTTTATAGAGAAACCTTACCGTCCTGCAGTATTACTGGCACACATAGCCGCAATATTGCGGAGAGTTTCTGGAAAATCACAGAATAAAGTGCTTGTCTTTGGAGGAATAGAGCTGAATCTGCTTAATGGTACAGTGCGGTGTGAAAAAAAGGAAGTTGAACTTTCCAAAAATGAAATGCATATACTGTCCTATTTTTTTATGCATAAAGATGAAATAATATCAAGAGAAGATTTAATGAATAATTTGTGGGATAATGAAAGCTTTGTAGATGATAATACATTGAGTGTCAACATCAGAAGAATTCGCCAGAAGTTAGAAGATATCGGAGTACAGGATCTGATACAGACAAAAAGGGGAATGGGCTATCAGTTAAAAGCAAGAGAGGGGACGGTATGAAACTGAAAGATTACTGTAAGGATAGAGTAACAAGGTTATTAGGGACACTGGTAGTTTTATTTATTTTATCTGAATTTTTATATATCGTAGGTAATACTTTTGCTTCTATTTTTTTGATTGATTTAACAATTATCAGCATACTATTCATAAAGAATCTGATAGAGTGGTACAGAAGAAAAGAATATTTCAAAACAATCCGGGAGCGGGTAGAAGGTATGGAGCATCCTTGGCTGATCGCTGAGCTTATGCCCGTTTCTTATCGTGCCGAGGACAAATTGTATCAGGAATTATTAAGGCTGGTGGGAAGTTCAGCTATAGAGCAGATTCATAAGATAGAGGATGAAGAAAGGGAGTATGAGGAATATATTGAAGAATGGATACATGAAGTAAAAGCGCCGATTACCTCAATGCAGCTTATGATAGAAAACAGGGCTGGAGATAATCCCGTCTTGAAAAAGGGGTTGAACATAGAATTGGGAAAAATTGAAAATGACGTAGAACGTGCGCTATATTATGCTCGTTCAGAACAGGTATATAAAGATTATTTGATTCAGAAGCTGAATTTACACCGTATCTTAGTCAGGGCAATTAACAGAAACCGTACTATAATTATGAATAGCTGTGTCGGAATAGATTTTAAGTGCGAGGATGATATTTATATTTATGGGGACGAAAAGTGGCTTATCTTTCTTATAAGTCAGATTCTTTTAAACTCCGTAAAATACCGGCGCAAGGAGGATGCAAAGATTATCCTGTCATCTGAAAAAAAGAGCAAAAAAGTTATACTGAAAATATGGGATAATGGGACAGGGATAAAGGAAGAGGAATTACCGAGGATTTTTGAGAAGGGGTTTACCGGGAGCAATGGAAGGGAAAACGAGCGTTCTACGGGAATAGGCTTATATCTGGTAAAAAAATTATGTCAAAAGCTGGATATGGAAGTATGGGCAGAATCTTTGTTCAAAGAATATACTTCTGTTTATCTATCGCTTCCGGCAAAACAAAACATCTGATTCTAAAACAATGTTAACAACTTAAATATTATTCTTCCTACTAACCACAATATCTTGTATTTTTGATTTTTAATCGCAGATAAATTTATTCCATCTTTTTAGTGGTATGGCAT
>CAJSZT010000120.1:0-1952 GCA_910573785.1 Lachnospiraceae bacterium
ATTCGGTCCGTATCACGGTTTCCCATTGTACACCGGATTTGCCTGATGCACTGGTACTCCGCTTACACCGGTCTTTCCAATCCCGGCTCGCGCTCTCCTTTCCGCGTCCCCACAGTTCTGTCATATGGCAGTACAGGAATTTCAACCTGTTGTCCATCGGCTACGTCTCTCGACCTCGCCTTAGGTCCCGACTTACCCAGGGCAGATCAGCTTTACCCTGGAAACCTTAGATATTCGGCCGGAAGGATTCTCACCTTCCTCTCGCTACTCATTCCGGCATTCTCTCTTCGGTACAGTCCACAGCTCCTTTCGGTACTGCTTCGTCCTATACCCAATGCTCCTCTACCAGCCATCATTCGATGGTTCCTGGGCTTCGGCAGTGTGTTTCAGCCCCGGACATTTTCGGCGCAGGACCTCTCGACTAGTGAGCTATTACGCACTCTTTTAATGTATGGCTGCTTCTGAGCCAACATCCTAGTTGTCTTTGAAATCCCACATCCTTTTCCACTTAACACACATTTTGGGGCCTTAGCCGCAGGTCTGGGCTCTTTCCCTCTCGACTGTCCAACTTATCTCGTACAGTCTGACTCCCATACACCATCTACGCGGCATTCGGAGTTTGATATCCCTTGGTAAGCTTTGACGCCCCCTTAGGAATTCAGTGCTCTACCTCCGCAAGACTTGTATGAGGCTAGCCCTAAAGCTATTTCGAGGAGAACCAGCTATCTCCGGGTTCGATTGGAATTTCTCCCCTATCCACACCTCATCCCCACCCTTTTCAACGGATGTGGGTTCGGCCCTCCATTGCCTTTTACGGCAACTTCAGCCTGGACATGGATAGATCACCCGGTTTCGGGTCTGCTCCGACTGACTCCGGCCCTATTAAGACTCGGTTTCCCTTCGGCTCCGGACCTTATAGTCCTTAACCTTGCCAGCCAGCGCAACTCGCCGGACCGTTCTACAAAAAGTACGCGGTTCCACATCTATCGTGGTCCCACAGCTTGTAAACGTATGGTTTCAGGTTCTCTTTCACTCCCCTCCCGGGGTTCTTTTCACCTTTCCTTCACAGTACTATGCGCTATCGGTCACTAAGGAGTATTTAGCCTTACGGGGTGGTCCCCGCACGTTCCCACAAGGTTCCACGTGTCTCGTGGTACTCTGGATCCCGCCATGTCAACTCGCCTTTCGCTTACGGGGCTTTCACCCTCTCTGGCTGGCTTTCCCAAAACCATTCCGCTAGGCTCATTGAATCACTTCCGCGGTCCGAACCCCGGGATGACTCGCATCCCGGTTTGGGCTCCTTCCATTTCGCTCGCCGCTACTTTGGAAATCACTGTTGTTTTCTCTTCCTCCGGCTACTTAGATGTTTCAGTTCACCGGGTTCCCTTCCCTGACTTATGGATTGGGTCAGGGATGCCTGAGGGCTGCTCAGGCAGGTTTCCCCATTCAGATATCTCCGGATCAATGGGTATTTGCCCCTCCCCGAAGCTTTTCGCAGCTTATCACGTCTTTCATCGGCTCTTAGTGCCAAGGCATCCGCCATACGCTCTTATCAGCATAACCAACTCGCCCTCTTTCGTCCACGGGATGGACAATGGGCTACACATGCATAGCGTTGCACGCGTTGGTGGTTGACGTTTTTATCCTGGTCGTCTTCCAGCGACCCTTTCGGGTCTGGTCATGTTTGTTAACATTACCTCGGATGTCTTGATTGTCTCATTTCTATTTGATTCAATCTTACTCATTGTTTTCTTTTTCAAAATCAATGAGTATTTCTTTCTTCGTATGCAGTTTTCAAGGTGCATCAGCGCTGTTTCCGCTCTCCCCTTCCACAGCTCTTTCTTTGAATCTGGCGGCCACCTACTCTCCCACACCGTCACCAGTGTAGTACCATCGGCCGCCCGGGCCTTAACCATCGTGTTCGGGATGGGTACGGGTGTTGCCCCCGGGCG
>CAJSZT010000121.1:0-1797 GCA_910573785.1 Lachnospiraceae bacterium
TATGTTATTGCTTTCTCAAAACATAAAAATAGAACGATGTATTTTGATTTTGGGCATAAACATTGAGCCTGACGATTTGGCAGACTTGAGAAAAAGTATTAACAGGCTGGATGTTTATTGTGCTGCTAGTTCCGGATAGATTTTCCGTTTGGTTTCAATCAGGGCTCCCATAACCCGCCTCCCTTTATCGCTGACCAGATATCTTCTGGAGTGTGGGATTTTCCGGATCAATCCATGGCCCCTGAGTTTTGAAAACTCCCGGCTCATTTTCCCACGACTTTTTGCAGATTCAGCCCCTTTTTTATAGAGACTTTGTCGGATATCGCGGTTGGTAAATCCACGGATCAGATAGCGGCCATCACAAATCGTTTCGAAAAGATGGAAGGTTTCAGGGGACCATACATTATATCCACTGTAAGTTTTTCCCTTTACTTTCTTTTTCTGGCAGACATGATTGATTTCCTCTTCCACGCTTTTTTGAGGAATCACATGGCACATGGATTCTAAAAACCGTTTGTTTGCGGTTTTTGAAATCTCTGCGTACCGATAGAGGTTTGCAATGGATTTCCCCATGGGAACCCACTGCCTGGAAGCCGTTCCGTCCTTATGATGGACCTCCTTATAAACCTTAAATTCCTTTGGGTCATTGATCGTCATTTCTATCCGCAGGCAGTTAAATTTATCATACATCTTGATACTGTTGGACTTCAGCTTGAATTTAATCCTCCAGCCTACTGGGCGTTTTCGGTAATCGGAGACTGCTTCTCCCAGAAACTTTGCATTTAGTTTACGTCCCAGAAAGGAAAATACATCTGTGCATTTGAAGTCATAAAATGCGTGCCCAACCAGGGAGGGATAAATATCCTCCAGAGCTTCACGGCTCTCAAACATCACATCGGTTGCGAACTCGCATTGGTCAACAGACCAGTGGTAACCCTGATGGAAGATGGTTTCCAGCATATCAAGATAAGGGTTTACTTTATGCGCAAAGAAATCGAGCTGGCGGCAGAGTTTTTTTGAGTCAAATTGATCTGCCAGTTCCTGTGCTTTTGGAATGTCACTGATTTCTGAAAAAGAATTATCATACATACGGTAGGTGATCCCGTTTTTATCAAACACATGCTTCATCATCTCCCTGCCGTTTATGTACACCTGGATCAGAAATGGAAACCATGTTTGGAGTTTTACATGCATGAATCCAAACTCTTTATCGAGGTAATAGAAGTAATAGTATTTACATTTGCGGGTAACGCTGCGCAGTTCCAGGAGCCCGGAGGAGTTCTTTACTGGTTGGAGCGTCTGGCATCCTTCCACGACAGATAAGATACAGATCAGTCCTTGCTCAACAGGATTTTCGAGAAGGATTTTTCGCGCGTTTTCCTCTTTTGATATTTGTGAGGAAGAGAGGTAGACCAAAGGCCGGCCTTCTTTGGCGGCCATTTTCTCAACATAAGAGACAAGGTCATTGGTCATTTGGTTTGCATAGGCAGAAAAGTCTTTGAGAAGGAGGTTCATCTGTGACAAAAAATACATTCTACCCGATACGGAAAAGAAGGGGAAAAGGTAACCTTTTATAATCATGCGGTCAAAAAACGCAAAAGTACCATTGATTTTTTTCTGGAATTGTTCTAATATAGTGTTCATAGGATCATCCTTTCGTATGAATGCTTGCAGGGGAATTTAGTTCCCGATGGATTTGGTACAAGATACCGTATATGTGCATTATAGCACGTGCATCTACGAATAGGATGATTCTTTTTGCTTTTTGGTTTGATTGCAGCCGTAGGCTGCGGTATG
>CAJSZT010000122.1:0-1784 GCA_910573785.1 Lachnospiraceae bacterium
AAACTGGATTGCTGTAGCTTATTGTATCATATCGTATCCCATTTAAAAAGCCCCTTTTCATGGGGAGGGGGATTTTATGCCCTTTTGCACTCTACAAGTCCTACAAAGCTTTCATACTTCTCACGCTTAATGAGGGCACGATTGCCGTTCATCACATAAAAATCTTCATTGGGATGTGTGTCAATAAGCGTTCTCAATTTTCCTTCGCCGATATGATAATATCTGGCTGCTTCCTCTATTTTTCTGTTGTTTTGGTTGTTATAAGGGAGAAAAGCCCGCAGTTATGGGATTTCCCCCGGCAACCGGCTCGGCAACGGGATAGCAACAGGGGGTGCAACGGGCTGTCCTTTTCAGAATGGAAGCTCCATCTGTTCTGCGACCTCCACAAAACCGTCCATCGTTTTTTCAGACGGGTTGCCGGAGTCCGTTGCCGGGTTTTCACGCTCCCAGCCCTTTTGTCTGCCATATTCGGAAAACATTCTTGGGTTCGGGAAGTACCGCCAGCCGGTAATGCACTGGTTCATAATCTCGTTGATTTCCCGGATTTCCCATTGCTTCGGCTCGTCAAAGGTGTGGTTCAAGGCTTCCTTGTAAAGCTGCTTGGAACAGACCATGCTCCCGGTGTACTTATCAAGATACGCCTGTATCATTCCGGCTTTGGTGTCCTCCGGCATAAAATCCCGCTGGTGTTCTTTGAGATACCGTTGCATGGTGGGGCTGAAAGCCAGCTTGAACCTGCCGCTTCGGTAAATCTCCATAGCTTCTGCCCACATCTGCTCGATATAGGCTCTGGAAGCAGCTTCGTCCTCCAAAATGTGAACCTCGGCTTGCTCCGGGTACACCATGACGGGGATAAAGCGGCGGTTGCCGGAACGGTCAAGGGGCAGGAAGTCAAGGGCATTGGAAGTGCCGCCAAACACGCACTGACGGGGGCGGTCTGCCGGGTGGGTTTCATAGGGTATCTTGTAAACTTCTTTCTGCCGGCTTAAAAATGACTTGATTTCCTCAATGCTCTTGGCGTTGGCGGTTGCCATCATTTCCGACATTTCGATAATCCAGTGACCTTGCAGCTTACGGTACACATTGTCATCGTCCAGCTTCCGCAAATCATCGGAGAACCACTCGTCCCGGACTGCCAGCAGACGGAAGAAGGTGGACTTGCCAGCCCCCTGACCTCCAACCAGACAGAGCATGATTTCAAACTTGCACCCCGGCTGAAAGGCTCGTGAGACTGCACCCAGCAGGAACAGCTTCAACGCTTCATAGGTGTAATCGTCTGCGTCAGCCCCCAGAAAGTGCCGCAGGCAGAAGCGGATTCGCTCTGTACCGTCCCACACAAGTGTATTGAGGTAGTCCCTGATGGGGTGGTACTTGTTTTCATTCGCCACAATCCCGATGGCGTTATCAATCTTTTTCTCATTGGTAAGCCCGTAGGTTTCTTCCAGATAGAGAAGCAGATATTTCATGTCCGTATCGTTTAAGGCGGTGCTGTCCCTGTGGAAGCCGATGGGCTTTATGATGTCCTTGCGGTCGGTCAGGATGTTGTATGCGATAGCCCCGGAAAGCAGCGGGTCACGCTGGAATACGGTCAGGCAGTTCCGTATGCTCTGACAGACACCGCCTTTCTCGGTGGTTTCCAGCCCCGCCTTGATTTCCTCAATGCTCTGGGGCGGTTGCATGGTGTAACGCGGCACTTTATCGTAGACGCAAAAAGCATTTTGTTTTCGCAACTCCATCCCTACTGACTGAATTTTTAAATAGATGAACGCACTTTCTAAGCAGGT
>CAJSZT010000123.1:0-1780 GCA_910573785.1 Lachnospiraceae bacterium
ATCTTGAATTCCTAATATAAAATGGTAACTACAACAGCGTATATGGTATCTTCCATTGTTAAGTGCCATTGAAAAAGCCTTATTTTATCCGGTATTTCCAGCATAATACATTTACATTTCTTTCCAAATCTGGTACAATGTAGTTATAATGTAATAAATGGTAACTACATTGTGGAGAGGTGGTATATATGCAGCTGTCATATCAGAAAAAGGGCAATTATACATATGCTAAAGTACCGGGTGAATCGTACCGCGAAAATGGCCATGTAAAAAAGCGCAATGCCATTTATCTTGGCCGTGTTGTCGACAAGGAAAACAATGTATTCTTTAACAAAGAACGCGGTGTGTTTACATATGATGCCATTACGGGCACCTATGGTGAGGCGGCTCCCACATTTCAGGGCAATCTGAAAAACGACCATCGAAAAAAAGCAAACCTGATACTTGATTTTGGTGATTCATATTTTATAGATTCCCTGATCAGGATTATGCATTATGACGAGGTTCTGGAAAGCATCAGCTATCAAAATAAGGATACTCTCTGGGCTATGGCAGAGTACTATATTTTATCCGATAAAGCCAATTCACACGCTAATACATGGTACGATGGCAGTTTCGCAAATGTTCTTTACCCAGAAGCAGACATACATTCCCAGCGAATCAGCAGATTGCTTGATGAGCTTGGAAGGGAAGAGATACGCCGCTCTTATTTCAAAGCCCACATAAAGTGGCTGAAGGAGTATGTCTGCGATGACCCTGCCATAATCATCGACAGTACAGGCCTGCCTAATTCCATAAAAATGAATATGACGCAGATTAGTAACCACAACGGCAAAATCAGCAATGAAGCCAGGATGGTCACCGCAATACAACGAGACAGCGGGTACCCTATTATGTTCCGCGCTGTTCCCGGAAACATTGTCGACGTAACAACTTTATCTACCACAATAACCACCCTTGCCGAGTATGATGTGCAAACCGATCTGGCCATGCTTGATGCCGGATATGTGTCATTGGAAAATATGAAATCTCTTTTTTCGGCTGGTATAGAATTTGTTGCACGTCTTCCCGAAAAGAACAAGGATATCTACAACAGTGTTCTGGCTAAAGGGCTGGACGGTTTAAAGCGTTCCGAAAACCTGGTTGAATTTAACGGGCGTTACGTTTATGCAAAGCAGGTGGAATGCCCTGTTGACAAACATACGGCATATGCATATTTATGTTACGATGTCGACGCATCAGGCGACGAAAACCACAAAGCGATCAAATATTCCCACAAGAAAAGGAAAAGCGAGTGTGAAATGCATAAGCTTTTTGAAACATCAGGTTTATTCGTAATTATTTCGTCACTCCCGTACCAGCCGGATGATATTTTGACCGTATACTATACGCGGCAGCTGGTGGAGCAGTATTTTGATGTCAGCAAAGGTATTTCCAGGTTGACCCCTCTTCGCGTCCACAAGGAACAGAGAGTATTGGGGCATATGCTCCTAAGTCAGATAGCGGCTACTATAAATCTTTACATTCAGAAGAAGATGCATTCTTCTTTTGAAAAAAGCGAAGAGATGTTTATGGGGCTTAGGAATCAAAAATGTATTGTATATGCCAGCCGGATTGTGACGAACGAAGGGCAGAGCGGAGCCACACAATACTACAACAAGTTTAAAATTAAATACCCAACATCCTTTGATACATCTGGAAATAAACCCAAGCCTAACTATGGCATAACAATCGGTTCAAAGGATTAAATGTAGTTACCAAATAGGGTGGGGAATTCAAG
>CAJSZT010000124.1:0-1778 GCA_910573785.1 Lachnospiraceae bacterium
GTGCCCATGACTCCAAAATCTCTGAAATCATATGCCCAATCTGGATCAGGTAATAATGATTCTTGATCCCCTGGTATTTTTTACTGAATAAATGTTCCAGATAATATCCATTCCTCTTTTGCATATTAAATCCTTCATTCTCTATTTTCCAGCGCATCCGCCCTCTTGCCACCAGGTCTGATACGTTCTTTTGGCTCACCGGCAGGCTTGTCAGGAACCAGAAATGCTTTTTCTCCTCCTGCTCTATCTTGTGCATTCCCCTTTTTATAATCTTTTTTACTTCCTCACCATACTCCATCAGATTTATTTTATATCCCTTATAGTCAATATCACAGACATGATCATACCAGTATCGGCCATTTTCTTTTCTGGTTTCCTTCCGGTTATGTTCTATTTCCCTCAGCGTTCTGTATTCGCTTCCTACTGTCGGGATGCTTCCCTCCTTAAAACGCAGCAGATACTGCCACTGATGTTCCTCACATTTCCTGAAAAATGGCTCACATGCGTGCAGGCTGTCNGCACATAGACATATGTTCAGTCTTGGAAACTGCCTCTTTAGCTTTTCCATCAACCTCGCACATGCCTTCCTTTCACAGTCCTGTTTGTCCATCTCGTTCCCGTCATTTTCTACAAACTCGGTCATAATGCTTACCACAACCTTTGGATGCAATACCAGCTTTGCCTCTAGAACATAGTAATAATTCTCACGATATTCTTCCGGCGTTCCTTTATGATGGATCCGGTACAATGCTTTTGGATCCAATGGCTTGCGGCTGCTGTGTAATTGGGTCCCATCTAAAATCACCTGCCAATATTTATCACGAATGCGCGCCCTGTTGAACGCCTTACTTCGCAGCAGGCGGTACACCAGTTTCCAAATGACTTCCTGAAGATACTCCGGATCCAGTTTTTCCAGATACCGGTTGATGGTCTCCCAGTAAGGGAGCTCGTGAACCGTCTCTTTCTCTGCGCATAGTTCCCAAATGTTTTCAATTACGATATCCGAATTGAATTCTTCACTTGTTTTTCTCATACTGCTGATGTAAAATATAGAGGAAAGGATACGGGTCATAAGAAGCACAGCAGATGGATAGGTGATATAGTTTTGATTTCTGGGATCCGGCAGTTTTTTTAATAGCTGCGGCAGTTCTGGGAAATAATGCCGGATTAATTTTGAGAGTTCACATGCAAGCAGAAACTTCTGTAAGTTTTCTCGTGTTTCTCCTCTCGTAATATTTATTCTCTTTTCATGCGAAAAACCTCCTTCTTTTTGTGGGTGAAGATATGTTTTCTGTTAATTACATTATCTCTCATATTCTCATAAAATGGGAGGTTTTTTTTATATTTTTCATTCATTTTTTGCCAGCAGCCATGTTTCGTCAGATCATGGCCGTGTTCCTTCTATAATATAATACACTATATCTGCAAAATCCCTCTGTCAGGAGTGGAGAAAATCCAATCCGGACTTCTTCTTTCAGAGAGCTTCAGACGTTGGATAGAAAGTTACTTTTGCAAAGGAACGTAAAGTCTGAGCTATCAATCAATATTTACATAAAGAATCACAAGATATCGTTCCCAACCTCCCTTGCCAGACTACTGCTTTTTATGCTGACATCATATCAAACGGGGCCAGGTGTTTCATCGTTCCTGCTTTTATTTAGACGAATGGATGTTTTATCCTATGTGCGAAGAAAAAGTTTCCTGGCCTTTTATTGAAACGTTGCAATAGCCCCAAATAATGCAAGATTTTATTCAAAATTTTTTAAGCGTCAGAGCTG
>CAJSZT010000125.1:0-1008 GCA_910573785.1 Lachnospiraceae bacterium
AGTTCACCGGGTTCCCTTCCCTGACTTATGGATTGGGTCAGGGATGCCTGAGGGCTGCTCAGGCAGGTTTCCCCATTCAGATATCTCCGGATCAATGGGTATTTGCTCCTCCCCGAAGCTTTTCGCAGCTTATCACGTCTTTCATCGGCTCTTAGTGCCAAGGCATCCGCCATACGCTCTTATCAGCATAACCAACTCGCCCTCTTTCGTCCACGGGATGGACAATGGGCTACACATGCATAGCGTTGCACGCATTGGTGGTTGACGTTTTTATCCTGGTCGTCTTCCAGCGACCCTTTCGGGTCTGGTCATGTTTGTTAACATTACCTCGGATGTCTTGATTGTCTCATTTCTATTTGATTCAATCTTACTCATTGTTTTCTTTTTCAAAATCAATGAGTATTTCTTTCTTCGTATGCAGTTTTCAAGGTGCACTATTGATTCTTTTCAGAATCAAGTGGAGAATACGAGAGTCGAACTCGTGACCTCCTGCTTGCAAGGCAGGCGCTCTCCCAACTGAGCTAATCCCCCATTTAAAATTATTATCTTTTGCTTTTTACAGCATGGGCTTAAGTGGACTCGAACCACCGACCTCACGCTTATCAGGCGTGCGCTCTAACCTGCTGAGCTATAAGCCCATTTCTTTAGTTTGGCGGCCACCTACTCTCCCACACCGTCACCAGTGTAGTACCATCGGCCGCCCGAGGCTTAACCATCGTGTTCGGGATGGGTACGGGTGTTTCCCCCGGGCGCATTGCCGCCAAAAACATATTAGTTATCTTCTGTTGTACTTCGCTCATGCATTATGCATTCGCTCATTGATAACTAAACAATAGACAACGCGCTCTACTTCTTTCTTCCTTAGAAAGGAGGTGATCCAGCCGCACCTTCCGATACGGCTACCTTGTTACGACTTCACCCCAGTCATCCGTCCCGCCTTCGACGGCTCCCTCCTGGTTAGGTTGGGTCACCGGCTTCGGGCGTTACTGACTCCCATGGTGTGACGGG
>CAJSZT010000125.1:1064-1638 GCA_910573785.1 Lachnospiraceae bacterium
CGCACTCACTCATTGATAACTAAACAATAGACAACGCACTCTACTTCTTTCTTCCTTAGAAAGGAGGTGATCCAGCCGCACCTTCCGATACGGCTACCTTGTTACGACTTCACCCCAGTCATCCGTCCCGCCTTCGACGGCTCCCTCCTGGTTAGGTTGGGTCACCGGCTTCGGGCGTTACTGACTCCCATGGTGTGACGGGCGGTGTGTACAAGACCCGGGAACGTATTCACCGCGGCATTCTGATCCGCGATTACTAGCGATTCCAGCTTCATGTAGTCGAGTTGCAGACTACAATCCGAACTGAGACGTTATTTTTGAGATTCGCTCACACTCACGTGGTCGCTTCTCTTTGTTTACGCCATTGTAGCACGTGTGTAGCCCTGGCCATAAGGGGCATGATGATTTGACGTCATCCCCACCTTCCTCCAGGTTGTCCCTGGCAGTCCCTCCAGAGTGCCCATCTGATATGCTGGCTACTGAAGGTAAGGGTTGCGCTCGTTGCGGGACTTAACCCAACATCTCACGACACGAGCTGACGACAACCATGCACCACCTGTCTCCAGTGTCCCGA
>CAJSZT010000126.1:0-1617 GCA_910573785.1 Lachnospiraceae bacterium
GAACATGGTGGACTATCTGGAGAAAACATCACAGAAAGGGGTGCTGCATCCAGACGGGGAGATCAGGAACTATGCGCCCAAGACCCTGTACAAATGGTATTTCAGCTATCAGAAAGGGGGATTTGATGCCCTCCTGCCTGCCGGGAGGAACGACTGCGGCAAGCCAAGGAAGCTCGACGATGACCTGAAAGAAAAAATCGCATACTTGAAAAGACACTATCCCCGCATGGGCGCAGCTGCCATCTTCCGGCAGTTAAAAGCGGACGGCAGTATCAAAGGCGGCGAAGTCTCCGAGTCCACCGTGAACCGGTATGTGAACCGGCTTGCCCTGGAAGCGGGGAACGTGCCTGCCCAAGACATGCGGCGCTATGAACGTCCCCATATCAACGAGGTCTGGTGCGGGGATTCCAGCGTTGGGCCATACCTTAAGACAGCGGACGGCAGGAAGCGCCGGGTGTACGTGATCGCCCTGATCGATGACGCCAGCCGCCTTGTCACTGGGGCAGGCGTGTTCTTCGAAGACACCTTCGTGAACCTCATGTCAGTGATGAAAAGCGCCGTGGCAAAGTACGGCGTGCCAAGGGTATTCAATTTCGATAACGGAAGCGCCTATAAGAACAAACAGATGGAGCTGCTGGCTGCCCGTATCGGTACCACAATTCATTACTGTAAACCCTATACCCCGACAGCCAAGGCCAAAGTGGAGCGGTGGTTCCGCACCATGAAGGACCAGTGGATGGCCTCCCTGGACATGCGGGATTTCTCTTCCCTGGAGGCCCTTTCCGGGAGCCTGTGCTCCTATGTCCGGGACTACAACCTTTCCGTCCATTCCTCCCTTAAGGAGAAATCCCCGCAGGAACGTTTCTTTTCCGAGCAGGACAAGGTACGCCGCCTTCCGGAAGAAAAGCTTAAGACGGATTTCCTCCTGGAGCTGGAACGCAGGGTCTCCGCCGACAGCGTGGTCACGATCGGGAACGTGGAGTATGAAGTCGATATGCGCTTTGCCAGGCAGAGGATCAGGCTGCGCTGCTCGCCGGACATGGAAGAGGTCTATGTGGCAGAGGCGGACGGCACGCTGGCCCCGGTAAGGCTCTTAAACAAGCGGGAGAACGCCTGCGTAAAGCGGGAGAAACTCCTCCTTTCCGAAGGGGGTGAGGGATGATGGATGTTTCACGTTTCGGGCTGGAATTCAACCCGTTCCTGAAGAATTCGAAAGAAATCCTGGTGGAGACAGCCCAGTACCGGGAAGCCCTCTTCCGCCTTTCCTACCTGGCTAAGACAAGGGGCTTCGGCC
Organism: Lachnospiraceae bacterium; assembly: GCA_910573785.1. GTDB lineage: Bacteria > Bacillota > Clostridia > Lachnospirales > Lachnospiraceae > Schaedlerella. The sequence goes on from CAJSZT010000126.1 coordinate 1,295, forward strand.
TGCTTACGGGCGGCCCAGGGCGAGGCAAGACTACCGCCGTCAGGAACTGGGCCGCATCCCTTAACCCTTCCCTTTACAAGGTGGCCTATTCCTGCCTCTCCACACTCACGGTGTCGGATTTCTACCGCAGCCTCGTAGAGGCCCTGGGCGGGCAGCCTTCCTTCCGCAAGCCCGACAACTTCCGCGCCATACAGGAGGAGATCAGCCGCCTGTGCCTGGAAAAGAAAAAGACTCCCGTCATCATCATTGATGAGGCGAACTATGTGGGCAACGCCATCCTGAACGACTTAAAGCTCCTGTTCAATTTTGAGATGGACTCCAGG
>CAJSZT010000127.1:0-1538 GCA_910573785.1 Lachnospiraceae bacterium
CTATCTTCATATTCATCGGACATAGTAACGGCAAAGAGGTCTGGTTTGAGGGAGAGCATTGCCCCATAGTCGCTGTAGGTGCGCCAGCATTCCGGTTCCAGTTCTAGGACGGAAAGCCCAGACGCATGCTCCCGGCAGATTTCTGTGAGCCTAATGGAGATTTCTGCTACCGCCAGCCCATGCGCCAAAAAGTGTGGCGAGGGTTCAAAAAACCTCTTGCTGGGGTATGGTTTATGGTCACGGAGCCGGAGCAAGCGTTCGCCTGCGTGGGTGAGGTACCAGACCAATCCACTGGAGCCTGCCCGTACTCCACCGATGCGCCGGGAAAGGCTGTCAACCAGTCCCAGCTCTTTGAGCTTTTTAAGGTTACGGCTGGTAGCCCGAAGGGCGGCAGTAGGGGTGGTAGCCTCAAGAAAATGCAGGCGCTGTACCTGCCCGGTGAGCAGATAGCGGTATTTTTGCACCGCTAAAAGTACCTGCCGGTCACGGTCGCTGAGAGCCATGTCGATCTCTTCCAGCTGTTGCCGGGAGATTCTCCGGTGTTCTTCGGGAGCCTCGCCGGGCGTTATGGTATCTTTAGCAGGAATACTAAAGGAATCACATACGTTATAATTAGAATAGGCAGGCACACGGGACGTTTCCGGCTTTTTCTCGCCGTCCCGGGGCGATGGGTGATTAGTCATGAGCGTTTTCTCCTTCCAATAGCTGCATCGTCTGGATTTTCTCCGGCGGTGTTGTCGTAATTAAATATTTTTAGGTAATATTCCTCCACTTGTGCGGCAGACATGCCGTAGGTTGCCTGGCTCCGGGCACGAAGCTCAGCAGCGTCCTGCAAAACTGGTGGCGGTGGTAAAGTCTGTCCCTGAATCCAGCCCGTGTTCCTCCGGCTAGACTGGAAAGAAGTGTAAACCCGGTAGCGGGGCAAACTCATAAAGTCCTCCGCCGTAAGTTCCGGAGCCATTGCTGCCATATCCTTGGCATCTTTACTATTTAGCCCGAACACTATCTTGTTCCTGGCATTAGCATCAATACCGGAGCGGATGTTAACTGGTAGCTGGTCGCGATACTGGTGGGCTAGTGTTAAGCCTACACCGAGTCCTCTTGCCTGAGCTAAAGCATCCGATAAATCGGTGGGCAGGCTGAGGTAATCCTGGAGCTCGTCAATGTAAACCTCAACGATATGCCGCTTTTCTGCTGGCAGACTAGCTCGCGATAAAGCTAAAGTCCAGGTTAAACCGACAATTAGACTCCCCAGCAATTTGGCAGTTTCCCCTCCCACCAAGCCTTTATTGAGCGGTACAAGCACAATCCGGCGCTTATAGAATAAATCCGTTAATGAGAACTTTGGTTTTGCTTGTCCGAGTACATTCCTTAGCCCCGGACGGAGTAGGAACTGTCGGAGTTTATTTAGTACTGGGTCAGTCTGCTGGCGGCGCTCTGAGTCTTTTAAATCCTCATATTGTAACCAGAAAGGACGCAAAGCAACTTTGTCTTTGACTTGAGCTGTAATCCTCCGGCGGAAGTTGCTGTCTGTCAGA
>CAJSZT010000128.1:0-1495 GCA_910573785.1 Lachnospiraceae bacterium
GAATGATAAGCACCAAGGGGAAAGTCTGCGATTTTTTAAGGTTGTATGTTCCAACCACTCATTCTTTCACACGTTTCAATGACATTTATTCCAAGCGCATACTAAGTTGTTAACATTGGATTCTAAAAGGCAAATTCATCACAAATGGATGTGGGGAGTTTGCCTTTTCAAATGGAGAACAGCATATTTCCGGATATATGACAAAATTGTAAGATTCAGGTAATGAAAATCAATAGGTAATCTGTAGGGGTCAGTGTTATACTGACTACATCAGGAAGAGATATAAAGGAAGGATAAAAATGTTAAGCAAAAATCAGTTGGCCAGGAGAAATGTAAAGACTGCGATTATAAGAGAGCCAGTATATTTTTTTACAATGATATTGATTGCAGCGCTAATGTTTGCGTTTAATTCTCTGTTTTTTTCAGAAGATGTCAGGAGAGCCTGCGAAACGGCATCGGTTCTGGCTGTGTTTTTAGGAATAGCATCTGTACTGATTGTTATGATTACGGCGTGGCTGATCCAATATATGATGCGGCAATCGCTGAAAATCCGCAGCAGGGAATTCGGGCTGTATATGCTGTTTGGCATGAAAGGAACAGAGGTATTTCAGATTTTCCGAAAAGAAACGGTATTTATGGTTGGAATGGCATATATACCTGGAATCCTGGCAGGGGAATTGCTGAAACAGTTTTTGATGGTAATTTTTTTCCATATGTTCCGGACGGAATATGTGCTTAAAATGGATTTTCAGCTTGTAACGGTGTGTTTGACAGCAACTTTATATTTATTTTGTTATTTAGCCGCATTGCTTAAAGTGAGAAAACAATTTTCCAAAATGAATATCCGTCAGTTAAATGAAATGGAGAGGATAAATGAAGCCGATGAAAAAATATCTGGAAAGAAGAAGCAAAGGAAAAGAACTAAAAAATGGCTTTTGAAAGGAAACCGGCTATTTTTATGCAGGGCAATAGAATCTGAACTATATTCTATGCGGAAAATAATCATATTTGTTATGTCCCTTTTAGTTGTTTCTATTTCAGGAAGCGCAGTTGCCATGATGTATACCGATTATCAGAACCACCAGATTGATTCGGAATATCCGTTTGATGTCATGATATATCATCAAGCCCCCAAACCTGAATTCCAGCGTGAAAAAGATATATTAGAAAGTGAAACTGGAATACAGGAATCCCATGAATATGTGATATATCAAAATGGCGTCAGTATGATGAATGAATGGCTTTATACACATCTGATGTATTTTGGGGATCGATTTATCAGTGGAGAGGGTGCATTCGATGCAGAAAAGCTGGACGCTGATGAAGAGGGATATGACGTCTACTATGAATATGATACTTATATGAAAGTGAGCGACTATAACATACCGCAGCCTACGGCTGCAATCAAACCAAAAAGCAAAAAGAATCATCCTATTCGTAGATGCACGTGCTATAATGCACATATACGGTATCTTGTACCAAATCCATCGGGAAC
>CAJSZT010000129.1:0-1427 GCA_910573785.1 Lachnospiraceae bacterium
AAGGATATAAGGAATTGATGAGACAATTCCCACTCGTCCGACCACGTATCTATGTAAGTATATACGGATAGTTGTAGATGTATTAGCTTTGCAGGGAGCCGGATGCGGGAAAGCTGCACGTCCGGTTCTGAGAGGGGTAAGCCCCGTAAGGGACTTACCTACTTACCAACGAATACTATTTAATCATGGTGTTACTGTTATAGCTTCCCATAAAAGGGAAAACAAATGCCACTGCGAATGAATATGCAAAGCGGAAGAAAACACAAAAGTAAATTGGACATTTGGGAAAATCAGTGGAGCGGTTCATTAGCTGTGCCACTGATTTTTTGCTATCCCTTGACAAAATATTTTGAAATGTCCGAGCTTTGTAACAATTCAGCCTGTTTTTCTGTCGAAATCAAAGACCCCTCGGACATTTGTGTAACATTTGTAGTTTATGCTTGTAGTAAATCAATATTGGGTGTGAGGACATATGAAAAAGATACTGCTGATCGACGATAGCGACACCTATATATGGTGTCTGCAAAAATATTTACAACGGCGAGGCTACCCGGTAGAAACGGCTTCCACACTGAAAGAAGCTCGGACAGCCATCCAAGAAGAAATGCCTCTGGTAATCTGCTGTGATCTCGACCTGCCGGACGGTTCCGGCATGGACTTTCTGGACGAGGTGCGGGCCACAGACAAGGAGCTGCCTTTTATTCTGGTGTCCTGCCATGATAAAGAGGACTACGAACAGGAGGCCAAGCAACGGGGTGCGACGCTGTGTATGGACAAAATGAAAGCTTCCTGTATAATATAAAGTGCAAAGGGAGTTGATAAAAAAAGATACCTCGTGTATAGTTAAATTCTTACTGACCCGATAGTTGGTAAAATTCAAGAACACAAGAGGTATCTAATATGAATAGTAAAGCAAAGAAAGCAAAAAAGCAAGCAGTTATTAACAATTCAACAGCAAATATTTTATCAAAGGAAGAACTGACCAGGAGGACTGCCATGCTTCAGGAAGGCATGAAGGCTGCGACCTGGCGGGAACTGAGCCAGGACGCGTTTCCGTTCAGCAACAGCTCAGAAGGCTTTCAGAGCGCAAAGGCCTGGGCTTTGGAACTGGCTGCCGCAAATGACAAGCATCAGATCGTGCTCGGCCTTGAGCCGACAGGGCACTACTGGTTCTGCCTTGCGGCATGGATGGTTAGCAATGATATCAGTGTTGTGCGGGTGAATCCTTACGCGGTGAAGCAGACGAAGGAGCTTGAGGACAACAGCCAGCGTAAAGTGTTGTTTTTCAGATTAAAAGAGCATTCGATTTGCAGATTATTTTTTTCTAAAAGGAGCTCCGTATAGACTTTTCATCACATTATTTGAACATGGTTCTGCACATTATCCGAAACTGAAAATACCCCTATGCAAATTAATTGCGCAGGGGT
>CAJSZT010000130.1:0-1350 GCA_910573785.1 Lachnospiraceae bacterium
AATAACACAAAAGGTATGGAGATGAAATAATCTGACGGAAAATACATCAGATTAAAATATCCCATACCTTATTTTATTTGAAGAAAAACTGGGGGTTTTGGTTCAGATAAACTAACGAATAACACGTAAAGATGACCGGAAAGATCCGAAACTGATCGCAAATCTTGTGAAGGATGGGAATTATGGCATGCCCTATCTGCCAGAAGGGCTGTACGCGGACCTACGGAGATTATCCATGGCGGGACCAGCTGACAGAAGACCGGATCAGGAACATCAACCGCCTGCACAGGGAGATGAAGATTTACTTTCCGGAATACAGGGACGCGTTTGGGAAGTTGGACGGGGCATTCACCCTGGAGGACATCGTAAGATTAGGGGTGGACGGCCTGAAGGATATCTGGCATAGAGCAAAGCTGCGTGGGCGCGGCTACAGCAAGGCAGACCAGATTGTCCAGTACGCAAAGGAAAGCATCGGCCTGGAGCATGGGAGAGCCGGAGGAAGGAAAGCGGTCAAAATCTTTGCGGAGCAGATCGAGTCCCTGTCAGAGGCGTTGGAAGAGATAGAAGCAGAGCTTCACCAGAAGTGCCGTGAAATTCCTTATGCGGAGAATATCCTGGAGATCAGGGGCATCGGCGAAAACATTCTGGCCGGGATCCTGGCTGAGATGGGGGACATCACCCGTTTCGATGATGCCAGTGAGATCCAGAAACTGAGCGGGCTTGGGCTGGTAGCGTGTAGTTCCGGCAAGCATAAGGGGGAGACCAAAATTAGCCACCGTGGGCGTAAGAGACTGAGATACTGGTTGTTTCAGGCGGTAAAATCAGCGGTATCCCATGGGGAGGAATTCAAGGAGCTGCATGCGCATTATACGACAAGGAAGGATAATCCGCTCAAGAAGATGCAGTCGCTGATCGTGATTGCCTGTAAGCTCCTCAGAATTATTTTTACGCTACTAAGGACGGGTTGTAGATATGACCCAATGAAGATGCTCAGGGATATCAAACGGCCTGAACGGGCAGCGGCACAGGCAGCATAAGGAAGAAAGTCCGGAAAAGAACCATATCCTCCAGCGCCCTGCCGAACGGCTGTTGGTGAAACAGCGGTTGGGCAGGGTCCTGGAGAAGGGAACCCGAGAATGATGGCGTAGCAGATACGGCATCCGTACCAACAGCCAGACGGAACGATGGCGGCATAGCGTCCACTGAATCAACGGTGCGGCCAGAGGGAGGTCAGGTCAGAAGTAAGTAAGCGATGAATAATCTAACGTTTTTACAAGTCCCGAAATCTGTGCGATAATCTCTTTAACTGGAGAAGCATCTCCCCATTTCCCGGTTTTTGCATTCAGAGCA
>CAJSZT010000131.1:0-1317 GCA_910573785.1 Lachnospiraceae bacterium
ATTTTTCCCTATGCCTTGTGTATCAAGTAGCTATATTCCATTATTTTAAACACAATATACGCTATATACAGTTAAAAACCATAGTCCAGTTTACGTCGGCCAGGATTATGGCCGGCTTTGTGATTAATGCCCTGGCAATCGCGGCGCACTGCTGCCCGCCCCCGGAAAGCATATGGGGGTACTGGTTCAATCTCTCATCCAGCCCCAGCAAATGTATGATTTTCCGGAAAAACACTTCATCCGGGCGGGAGTCGTCCATTGCCAGCGGAAACAAAATATTCTCCCGGATCGTCAGCTCCGGCACCAGATTATAGTCCTGAAACACAAAGCCAATTTTCCTGCGCCGGAATACGGTCAGCTGCTCCTCCGTCAGCTCCGACAGGTCGGTCCCGTCCACGATCACAGTCCCTTCCGTAGGCTCATACAGGCCGCCTATTGTATTCAAAAGCGTGGTCTTCCCCGAACCGGAAGCCCCCACGATGGAGAGAAACCTGCCCTTTTCTATCGTCAGGTCGATCCCGTCCAAAGCCTTTACCTGGCGGGGACCCTCTCCAAAATATTTTTTAAGATTGCGTATAGTTACGATGTCCATTTTTTGAAAAAATAAAATTATATCCTTGAAATTTTATAAATTATTCGGTTGTTTTTTCTTGTAGGAAGATACAGGTACATAGTATTTATATCCATTCATTTCCAAAACAACACCACAAACCATTTTTCGTTCGTTTTCATATTCTACATCAGGAACACGAGTAAATCCACGTTTTGTTTTTTCGGCTGCTTTGAGGTATTTTACATAATCTGCATCTACATCATAAAAAAATAGATCCATATTGCTTCTCCTAAAAAGTAATGAGTAAGGAAAGATATCCTTACTCATTCATCATAATTCGCCCTTCATGGTGGCGGAACACCAATCATAATTCACCTTTAAGGTAGTGGGACACCTGGGAAGATTCTCTTCTTACCTATATACTATGCGTTTTTTTCGCTTTTGTCAAGGGATTTTCCTGCATTCAGTAACAATAGTAAGTTACAGGTCACACCTTGACCAGGCGTGCCCTGTAACTCAGGCCGTCATTTAAAATTGCCTACGGCAATGGACGGCCTGAATCCCAGCTTTTATGTGCATCCTCCTGACCAATCAGCGTAGTGATTGGTCAGGGTGTGACATGTAACAATAGTAACCCATTTTTTGAAAAAATAAAATTATATCAGGATTGAAAGGTGAAATTTTTTCGCACTAAAAAAGTAAATAACTACTGTTGTTTGAGGCGGTTTGTGATAAAATTTAGAAAAAAGTTTTTCGCAAAGGAG
>CAJSZT010000132.1:0-1282 GCA_910573785.1 Lachnospiraceae bacterium
TGTTTCAGTTCACCGGGTTCCCTTCCCTGACTTATGGATTGGGTCAGGGATGCCTGAGGGCTGCTCAGGCAGGTTTCCCCATTCAGATATCTCCGGATCAATGGGTATTTGCCCCTCCCCGAAGCTTTTCGCAGCTTATCACGTCTTTCATCGGCTCTTAGTGCCAAGGCATCCGCCATACGCTCTTATCAGCATAACCAACTCGCCCTCTTTCGTCCACGGGATGGACAATGGGCTACACATGCATAGCGTTGCACGCGTTGGTGGTTGACGTTTTTAGCCTGGTCGTCTTCCAGCGACCCTTTCGGGTCTGGTCATGTTTGTTAACATTACCTCGGATGTCTTGATTGTCTCATTTCTATTTGATTCAATCTTACTCATTGTTTTCTTTTTCAAAATCAATAAGTATTTCTTTCTTCGTATGCAGTTTTCAAGGTGCATCAGCGCTGTTTCCGCTCTCCCCTTCCACAGCTCTTTCTTTGAATCTGGCGGCCACCTACTCTCCCACACCGTCACCAGTGTAGTACCATCGGCCGCCCGGGCCTTAACCATCGTGTTCGGGATGGGTACGGGTGTTGCCCCCGGGCGTGTCGCCGCCAGAAATGTCTTAGTTATCTTCTGTTATACTCCGTTCATGCCAAGATTGAGTCTTAACCTCTTCAGCCTTCTCCCAGGCAAGCCTGTCATCTGGCCGTATCACTCATCCCACGCACTCACTCATTGATAACTAAACAATAGACAACGCGCTCTACTTCTTTCTTCCTTAGAAAGGAGGTGATCCAGCCGCACCTTCCGATACGGCTACCTTGTTACGACTTCACCCCAGTCATCCGTCCCGCCTTCGACGGCTCCCTCCTGTTTAGGTTGGGTCACCGGCTTCGGGCGTTACTGACTCCCATGGTGTGACGGGCGGTGTGTACAAGACCCGGGAACGTATTCACCGCGGCATTCTGATCCGCGATTACTAGCGATTCCAGCTTCATGTAGTCGAGTTGCAGACTACAATCCGAACTGAGACGTTATTTTTGAGATTCGCTCACACTCACGTGGTCGCTTCTCTTTGTTTACGCCATTGTAGCACGTGTGTAGCCCTGGCCATAAGGGGCATGATGATTTGACGTCATCCCCACCTTCCTCCAGGTTGTCCCTGGCAGTCCCTCCAGAGTGCCCATCTACTATGCTGGCTACTGAAGGTAAGGGTTGCGCTCGTTGCGGGACTTAACCCAACATCTCACGACACGAGCTGACGACAACCATGCACCACCTGTCTCCAGTGTCCCGA
>CAJSZT010000133.1:0-1184 GCA_910573785.1 Lachnospiraceae bacterium
CAATCAGAATTATGTAAAGGATAATCGTAAATAACCCGCATTACTGCTACAGTTTTATCACTTTCGTGTCATAATTACTTGCTTGTCATAATGTATACTATGTAAAGATTGCCATAGTATACACGTTGTATCGACTGGAGGCGGATTGGACGCCGGGCGTAACTGGCATCAGAAAAAGGATGGTTTTTTTCTCCCCGGGAAGTCCCTGGCAGGATTGTTTAAGGGGAAATTTCTTTCCGGCCTCAAATCCCTGCATGATGCCGGGGAACTCTGCTATGAGGGAACTGCCGCAAAGTACCGGAACCAGTATGAATATCAGGAACTGCTGAATATCTGCTATGGGAAACACTGGGTTACGGATATCCGGGAGTCTTTTGCAGGCGCGGAAACGATCATGCATTACCTAGGACGCTATACACATCGGATAGCGGTCAGCAACAGCCGTATCCTCCGCATGGATGAAGAAACGGTAACGATCCGGGTGAAGGATTATAAAAATGGAGGTGTGTGGAAAGAATTGACCTTAGAGGGCGTGGAATTCGTCCGGCGGTTTTTGATGCATGTTCCGCCTAAAAACTTCGTCAGGATACGCCACTACGGCCTGCTCAGCAACCACAACAAGGGGAAGCTGATCCCTCTGTGCCGGAATCTGATCGGCTGCCGCAAATTCCTGAGACGTTTTCGGAAGAATGACAAGGTACAGGCAATGAAGATCCTGTATAAAAAAGATGTTACTGTATGCCCGCATTGTGGCGGCACTCTGATTTATGCGGCCTGCTCTGGATGGATGTATAGAAAGAACAGCGCGTAATCCAGAGGAAATAAAATATAGGATACACAAAATTGGGGGAAAGGGGGAAATATACCCAAAAGTCCGGGAAAAGGCAGGGGGTTAGAAAAAATTTGAGATGATGAATGCCTCACCCAGGTAAAGAGATGGATGTTTGAATCCCCATATACCGGACACGACTTTGTTCAATTCGGAAAAACCAAAAGTGTGCTGAATAAGAGGGCACAAGAGCTTGCCCTCTTATTCAACCCACCTTCGGTTCTTTCCTTAGAAATTTTTATAAGTTTCTTCCGGATCCAGTTCGCCGAGGACTTCTTTCCATTTTCCATCTCTGAGTTTTTTGCATTTCTCATCAGCCCATGGTATATATTGTGATTCATTCATTTTGAATTTT
>CAJSZT010000134.1:0-1180 GCA_910573785.1 Lachnospiraceae bacterium
AACACAAAAGGTATGGAGATGAAATAATCTGACGGAAAATACATCAGATTAAAATATCCCATACCTTATTTTATTTGAAGAAAAACTGGGGGTTTTGGTTCAGATAAACTAACGAATAACAGTTGGGATAGGTTACAGGAAAAATCGGGAGAATGAACTTTACCAGAGCCTGATCCGTGGAGAGATACCAAGCACAAAAATAAAAACGCCTGTAAGGTATTTGATTCTGCATGGGAAATACCCTCATAAAGAAAAAGGGGTAGAAACATTGGAAAACTCTAAAATATACAACAAAGAACGGTATAAATTCTTTTTGGAGGCTCCGTTTGAAATTTCAGACCACTGCTGTTCTGTAATGAAGAAAACACCGATGCACAATTACGCAAAACGGACAGGAAAAATGCCAATGACAGCGCAGATGGCAAGCGAAAGCCGATTGAGGGCTTCTAACTGGCTGAAGAATGGCTGCAATGGTTTCCATATGAAGAACCCTGTTAGCAATCCAATGTCTTTTTGGGTGGAGCAGGACGTTTTGGAGTATATCCACCATTACCAGATTCCGATTGCCAGTGTATACGGGGAAATACAGGCAGAGTATATCGGGAGTGGGGAAGCAAAGGAAAATCTCCTGGATATGGGGATTTTTGATAAAGGGAAGCCAATATATGCTACAACCGGGTGTAATAGGACTGGCTGTGTTTACTGCGGATTTGGATGCCATCGGGAGAAATCGCCTAACCGCTGGGAGATTGCGGAGCGATTTTCTAACCCGGCGATTATTGATTATATGATGCGTGGGGGTGATTTTGATGAAAATGGAATTTGGAAACCGGATAAAAGGGGGCTTGGCTTCTGGTTTGTCATTGAATGGATCAATACGCATGGGAATTTACATATCATAATGCCGCACCGTGAGAAATACCTGGCGCAGTATACAACTACTGAAACAGAGAGATACCTGACTGTATAAATGCAGGACGTACCATTGAAAATATCAGAAGGAGGAACTATGGCAAAGAAAAATCGGGCAGGAAAACTGTAAAACGGCGTTTTAAAAGTAAGCGATGAATAATCTGCCGGTTTTACATATTCTAAAATCTGTGGGATAATCTTTTTGACTGACAAGTGAAAGACGTGATTCAAGATTTGTTTATAATCAAGTTCTTAATCAACCGAAGTA
>CAJSZT010000135.1:0-1122 GCA_910573785.1 Lachnospiraceae bacterium
ACAATCCTCCGTTATGGCAGACGAGGTTTTCCTTTGCCTCCAGTCCGGCACGGTGTATTTTTACTGCATCTGTAAAAACTTTATTGTTACTATGGGTCCGGGTTACGAAAGAAACCTTTGCATCATATAACGCATCTGCGTTTTTTCCATTGTAGTAACCGGCATCCAAAAGGGCAAATTTGACATCGATGCCCAATCCTTTCAGTTCTAACAGAGTCCGCTTGATCGTAGTGGCATCGACTACATTACCCGGGACATACCGCATAAACAATGGCAGTCCGGTCCGTTGGTGCACCACATATATGACTCTCACTTCGTTGCTGATGATACCGTTATGGTTACTGACTGCGGTCACGGGTATTCTGGCACAATTCGGCAGGCCGGAACTGTCGATCAGGACACCATCCCCCGTCCAGCCTTCAGGGATCATTCCGAAATGGTCTTTTGTGTCACCCATCCTACAGCCAGTAACGAATTCTATGTATTTATGGTAGAAAAGCCGCCTGTTTTCTTCAAGCCCTATTTCTGCCAGCGCATTGCTGATCCGTTGGGAAGCCAGGGTTGCCATTGGATAGAGTACCTTGGCATAACTGATCTCATGCCAGAATTCAGCGCGGCAGTTCGGTTCCGACGATGTCACATAATAGCATAAGAGTGCATGAAGGGTGTCTTTGTTGGCATATCCAATGGCATCTACCGCTTCAAGGATTCCAATCCTGCGGACAAAACAGTCATAAAAAAAGATATCACCAAACCGCAACACAAGCAGGGACCGTTTTTTTCGCCCGTCCTTTATATATTTTCCTTTCCTGCGTTTTGCGGGTTCAACGAAATCGGCAGGAGCCACACCATACTGGTCAGTTTCAAGGTTATAGGTATAAACCCCCCGCTCCCTGCTACGGAAGATACCTCGATCTTTGTCGAGAACCCGCCCCAAGTTGACAGACTTGCCCTTTCGGATCTTTTCACCATCCCTGACGGAGGATGTGAGCGTGGCATATTCCATTCCTTTCTTAATGCTGTATGCTATATACATGATATGTTCCTTTCTGTAGAGGGAAATAAAAAATATTCTATCTACATAGTATCACATCATAGATAAATTGCAAGATAAAAATGGAA
>CAJSZT010000136.1:0-1090 GCA_910573785.1 Lachnospiraceae bacterium
AGGAACTCGCTGACCGCATATACCTGTATTTTGAAGAGGTCAACAGGGAGCCAGTTGTATACCATTGGACTTATAAAATGGATGAAATAAGTCAGGATGAAGCCGTTAAAGCTGGCATAAAATCAAATGCTAATTAGGCCAGTTATTAATTATTCGATGTACTAGTACAGCATTGCGTAATTAACGGTGAATTCTGCACCTGCTATTTCTGCCAGTTCTGTGTTGTCGTCAATCAACGATGCCACCGCATCGACTCTTTCCTCCGCCTTGTCCTGACAAAAATATCAGACACATTATTCACCATTATATACGCAATGCTGTACTAGTACAATGTTGCATTAATAATTGAGTAATAAGCGCTCGCTGTCCATGCCATTACTGCGTTGGAGTCAGTCAACAATGCTACCGGCATCGCCTCCTTCCTCCGCCTTGTACTGACATGAACATCGAACGCTTATTGCTTCAAAATTAATGCAACATTGTACTAGGAACAAAAAGGAATGGATTTTATGCCCTATCTGTGGGAGTAAAATCCGTAATAAAGTCACGAAGGACACGATTCTGATAAATTATCCTCTCTACTGCCCGAAATGAAGGTAGGAAATATTGATTGAAGCAAAGAATTTAAATATAATCGTTTTTAAAGAGCCAGACACATTAGATGCAGAGCCGAGAAAAAAGTGAGGAAACACGGTTTGTCGGTTTTTGCATATTTGTGAATATGAAGAAATTCTGATATAATTAATAAGGAAAGCATCTGATTCATGGAACAAAAAAAGCATGGGAAAACCTGCTTTGAATCTGATGATTTCCAATTGTACCAGATTGCGGAAATATTTTCTGACAATTCATTATGTAATTGCAATGTTTCGAGAAACAATTCTTTGAATTGACAGAAAATTTTTCGATAATACTACGTTAGAGATAGTGTAACATAATAGGATAACGTACGCAAGCCATTGCGAAGCAATTGGGTGTAGATAAAAATTCTGAGTTATTGCTTTTCTCTTGACATCTGTCATGTAGTAATGTTAATATAGCCATATGAATGAGGTGGTTATAATGCCAGACCAAGAAAAACGCAGTATTG
>CAJSZT010000137.1:0-541 GCA_910573785.1 Lachnospiraceae bacterium
CAATGTTAACAACTTAAATATTATTCTTCCTACTAACCACAATATCTTGTATTTTTGATTTTTAATCGCAGATAAATTTATTCCATCTTTTTAGTGGTATGGCATATTTCTCATACCGCTTTTTCTTTTCCTTAACTCAGGTTTCCATGTCTTTTCTTGCTTAATATTGCACAAATATATCGCCCTATTTTTGGTAATATTTACCTATTGACAAATTACGAAAATTTTGCAGCGAAGCTCCTTGATTATACACTTTTTGAAAGGAGATTCTTCTTATGAAATTAATGGAAATTGTCGCGTCTATCATCTGCAATACCCTTTCGGATCCTCAAGTACTTAAAAGGGCCCGTCTCAGAAAAGGGGCTTTTACCAGGAACTGTGGCAAGCTTCCCTTTTGGACTATGATGGAACTGCTCCTCAAAAGCGTCAAGCGCTCCACTTCTTCCATGCTTGATGAGTTCTTTTCTGACTTACGCAAGAAAATGGGGAATCCTATCTCACAGACCATCCACTGCTCACAGCAGGCTTTCAGCAAAGCAAG
>CAJSZT010000137.1:552-883 GCA_910573785.1 Lachnospiraceae bacterium
TTGCGATTGATGGTTCCAAGATTCCCTTGCCTAACAGAAAAGCCCTTCTCCACAAATACGGCAGTATTGGGAGAGGCGCAAACTCTCCCACTGCCATGGCCAGCATTGCCTATGATGTGCTCAACCACCGTATTCTTGACGCCCTGCTTGAACCCATGAGCATTGATGAACGTACCCTTGCGGCACGCCATATGGATCACATCAGATGCAAAAGCCGGACAGATCTATTATACACCATGTTCATCTTCGATCGGGGATATGCTTCAAAAAAATTGATATCTTATATCGAAAATGATATCCATGCGCGTTATCTTTTTCGGCTCCGCTCAAA
>CAJSZT010000138.1:0-878 GCA_910573785.1 Lachnospiraceae bacterium
AAATTGCACAGGCCATGGAGCTATCCCCCAATACCGTCAAATCCGTCTGCCGACGCAGCGGCATTAAATTACAGCAGCCGGAGCAGATCTCATCCGAATTATGTAAAAACTGTGGCAAGGCTTTACATAAACAACCTGGCAGGAAGCCCAGAACATTCTGCAGCAACCGGTGTCGTTACGAATGGTGGAACAAGCACCGTAAGAAACGGGTCTACCACTTAATCTGTCACCAATGCGGACGGCAGTTTATCAGCTTCGGCAATAAAAAGCGGAAATTCTGCGGCAGGGACTGCTATTTAGCGAGCCGTTATGGGGAGGGATTGCCCTAATGGAGGATAAAAAGCTTGGGGAGACAAATGCCCAGCTTGCTATTGCCGGGCAGCTCTACCAGCGTGGACTAATCAGCCAAAGTGAGTATCTCGCACTTAAACGAATACTCACCAACCACCGTCTGGAGATTAGTCCCACGCAGGATGCTGCCAGCAGTTCCAGCCCCAAAAAGCACAGACGGATAATCAAAGAAAGGAGGTCAGAAAAAGAGTAATCCATAGTTAAAACAAATCGGCAGACACAGTGCGTACCAGTAAATCGGGGCGCATCCGTGGATGCCCTCCGAGCTTTGTGTTTTGACAGTGTCTGTCAGAAAAGGAGGGCAAGCTAAAAATGCTTACAAATCAATTCGGCATAGAGGTCGAGTTTACCGGGATTACCCGGAAGCAGGCGGCAAAGATTGCCGCACAGTATTTGGAAGGAGAACGGGAAACGCTGGGTAATTATTACGACACCATCAAAGTTTCCGATCCCGATGAGAGAATCTGGAAGTTCATGTATGACGGCAGCATCCAGTGCCAGAAAAAGGAAGGTCGGAGGACGGTTTC
>CAJSZT010000139.1:0-877 GCA_910573785.1 Lachnospiraceae bacterium
TTAGGCAACTCAATTATACCACAGACAAGAGGTTTATGCCTTTTTTATGTGTTAAAGTATTGATTTTTCAAGGTTCAACACACCATGCGGTGTGGGAAGTTTGAGTGAAAGTACAAGAGAGACTTGATGAAATTGAGATTATATTTGTAGATGACAATTAAAGTTATCAAAAAATTACAGGAAAAAGATAGTCGAGTGCATTTTATATCATTTTCAAGAAACTTTGGTAAGGAGGCGGCAATGCTCGCTGGCCTTGAATATTCAAAGGGAGATTATGTGGTCACTATGGATGTTGACTTGCAGGACCCACCGTCATTGCTTCCGGAAATGTACAGGGCACTAATTGATAGCGAAAGTGAGTACGACTGTGTGGCAACAAGAAGGAAAGACAGGAAGGGCGAGTCAATGATTCGCTCCATCTTTTCCAGATGCTTTTATAAATTGATTGGGTATTTTTCTTCAACGCCAATTATTGATGGGACTAGAGATTATAGATTTATGTCCCGGAAAATGGTAGATGCCGTTATAAATGATCGTGAGTATAATCGTTTTTCAAAAGGACTGTATTCATGGGTGGGATTCAACACACTCTGGCTGGAATATGAGAATATAGAACGGAGCACAGGAACTACAAAATGGTCACTTTGGACGCTGTTCAAGTATTCTGTAGAAGGAATACTTGCCTATTCGACGGTTCCGTTATCGGTGATATCATTTATTGGTATTGTAACATTTTTTCTGGCATTTATTGGATTGATAGTTGTATCCTAAACTCCCGATAAATTATACACATAATCTAGTATAAAAGTGTTGAGAACCCGTATAAATACTGATGTTTTTTACTTTTTTCTATTTACAAATCCGTGTATAAATTATA
>CAJSZT010000140.1:0-876 GCA_910573785.1 Lachnospiraceae bacterium
ACCCCTGCGCAATTAATTTGCATAGGGGTATTTTCAGTTTCGGATAATGTGCAGAACCATGTTCAAATAATGTGATGAAAAGTCTATACGGAGCTCCTTTTAGAAAAAAATAATCTGCAAATCGAATGCTCTTTTAATCTGAAAAACAACACCCAACCAGGTCAGCCATATAGCTATGATTTGAGATTGTTTCGCAATGGTTCTCTCCCCTTTCCCGTTCTATCAGCTTCCGCATGTATTTTCTTGAGCCATACACACAGCCGGCCACTTCTTTACCGATGAATGGATAGCCGTATTTTTCAATGACCTGCCGGAAATTCATCTTTGGCCGTAAAATTTCCACATTTTCCTGCCGCTTTACAAACTCCCGGATTTCTGGGTATTCCAGACCTGTATCTACATAAGCCGCTGAAATATCCGGGTAGAGATTTCTCGCTATTGTCAAAAGCACTGTGCTGTCTTTCCCTCCACTGAAACTGACATATACGCCATCTTCGCCGTAGCATTCCACCCACTGGTGAATCCGGTATTCTGTCATCCTGATTTTTGCCGATAAGGGAAGTGACTGCATCTGATGCAGATCTCCTATCGTGTGTCTATTCATGTACCTCCTATCTTTTTAGTGTGCTCTCGGAAACTCAAAGTTCTTATTTTTCAAGGCTTCTACCATTTCCAAAATCACTTCATTACCTCTATTTTTCTCTATCATTTTGTAACATTTTCCTCCACATAGCATCTTTCTTCCTGAAAAATTATGTTACTATTCACAGTCGATTTAAAATTATAAACACCAGTAGACCAAGGGATTTGAAATAGTCTCTTGGTTTGCTGGTATTATGAACTGACAGTTTATGCAAAGATTTCTTCAACAGTGTA
>CAJSZT010000141.1:0-860 GCA_910573785.1 Lachnospiraceae bacterium
CTTTGATTTGACTCGAATTCCTTTTAACATCTGCTTTGTCATCTTGCTAAAGAAACTTTCTATCATGTTTAACCATGATCCATGTGTGGGCGTAAATACAAAGACAAATCGTCCCTCCGGACACGTTGCAAGATAGTTTTTTGTCTCCTTGGACTTGTGGGCAGAATGGTTATCGCATATGATACGTATCACATCCCCTTCTGGATATTTATTGTCCAGTTTCTTCAACAGATTGATAAAATCTGAACTTTTATGACTCTCGCTGACCAGTGGAATTGCTTCCCCAGTCAGCAGATCAATTCCTGCCAATAAGGAAAGAGTCCCTAAACGCTTATATTCCGCGTCACGGTAAACACATCCTGTATCCGCTGTTGGACGCAGGTCATCCCCGGTCGTTGCAATCGCCTGTATTCCGGGTTTTTCATCACAGGAAACTGTATGGACAACAATCCCATCTTCTGGGACGATTATGCTGCCATCTTCATTAAACTGTAAGGATATTTGCTTATATACCAAAAGTACATCATGCATTTTCTGTTCAAATTCAGGGTCACGTTTTTCACAGTAATACTTGATTTTGAAAGGTTTGATTTCCGACCTGTGCAATATCTTTTGAACCATAGGTTTTGTGATCGTGGCAAGCCGGGGAAAGCCCACCTCTTGTGCACTTTTCTGAATATGCTGATGCAGGTTTTTCAGAGTCCAAAGTTCCTGGGAATAGCCAAGATCAGCTGGACGTTGGCGGGCCAAATCCACGATCCATGCCACAGCATCATCTGTAATTTCAATCGGATGACCAGGACGTGGTCTATCATATAAAGCAAGATCAACACCGCCTTCTTTAAACTTTTTAAGGCATA
>CAJSZT010000142.1:0-851 GCA_910573785.1 Lachnospiraceae bacterium
ATTATCGAAAACAATATTTTATTGGCATGAAATTGGTACAAAGAGTGCCTCATATTTCTTATTTACCGATTTCATTTTATTTTTAGGTTAGGTTCACGGATTCAGGATTATGATATAAATATTCTGATAAGCATATCAGTGGAAATGATCCGCTGGTAATGTCATGCAATATCATCGGAATTGTTATTCGTCCAACAATGCCGTTGTATTGCTCAAACGGATGAATTATCTCAAACTGATAATGCACTAATGCAGTTTTAATTAAGGGGTCTGTATCTTGGTCATTATATAAGTAGGCAGAAATATCAGCCAATGCTGGTAAAACTTCAGTAGGTGCAGTAGGATTATAGGATTTGATATTCGTTTTAGCACGGTATAAAAAGATCTGCTGATTTCTGACATCAACCGTCTTGTCAACGTTATCACCATACAGTGCAATTCCACATAGTTTACTCAGACTCAGAGCAGAAATCGTCATATTTCTCGCCGCCTTATAAGCCAACTCGAGATTAGTAATTGGTGCAATATCCCCTTTGCCACTCCCATGATTAACAAGTATATCTTGGAAAGTAGGGCTATCATAGTCAATCATTAGAGAATATGCACACTCTTTTAACAACATCAATTCGCTGAATGCATTTTTATTGGGAGCATATTTAAGGAGTCCCTCCAAAAAGCCAATATTTCGGTGAGCCTCAATTAACCGTAGTTCCCGCTACATAATTCCCTCTACACGCCCTCAAGACAATCTGATAACAGCATAAAGCCCTTTATTTATGGGATTTTTTTCCATTTTTATCTTGCAATTTATCTATGATGTGATACTATGTAGATAGAATATTTTTTATTTC
>CAJSZT010000143.1:0-733 GCA_910573785.1 Lachnospiraceae bacterium
CACTACAAGGGTGGTATCCCAACGGTGGCTCCATCGCAACTGGCGTCGCGACTTCTCTGCCTCCCACCTATCCTGTACATGCAATACCGAGTCCCAGTGTCAAGCTGGAGTAAAGCTCCATGGGGTCTTTCCGTCCTGGCGCGGGTAACCAGCATCTTCACTGGTATTTCAATTTCACCGGGTGCATTGTCGAGACAGTGCCCAAATCATTACGCCTTTCGTGCGGGTCGGAACTTACCCGACAAGGAATTTCGCTACCTTAGGACCGTTATAGTTACGGCCGCCGTTTACTGGGGCTTAAGTTCAAAGCTTCGCTTTCGCTAACCTCTCCCCTTAACCTTCCAGCACCGGGCAGGCGTCAGCCCATATACCTCACCTTTCGGTTTCGCATAGACCTGTGTTTTTGCTAAACAGTTGCTTGGGCCAATTCTCTGCGGCCTATCGCTAGGCACTCCTTCTCCCGAAGTTACGGAGTCATTTTGCCGAGTTCCTTAACAATGCTTCTCCCGTCGGCCTTAGGATCCTCTCCTCATCCACCTGTGTCGGTTTACGGTACGGGTACCATATGAACAATAGCGGCTTTTCTCGGCAGCCAGGCCGCGCGCTTCCCTACTCTCATTCGGTCCGTATCACGGTTTCCCATTGTACACCGGATTTGCCTGATGCACTGGTACTCCGCTTACACCGGTCTTTCCAATCCCGGCTCGCGCTCTCCTTTCCGCGTCCCCACAGT
>CAJSZT010000144.1:0-724 GCA_910573785.1 Lachnospiraceae bacterium
ACGCGGAAAGGAGAGCGCGAGCCGGGATTGGAAAGACCGGTGTAAGCGGAGTACCAGTGCATCAGGCAAATCCGGTGTACAATGGGAAACCGTGATACGGACCGAATCAGAGTAGGGAAGCGTGCGGCCTGGCTGCCGAGAAAAGCCGCTATTGTTCATATGGTACCCGTACCGTAAACCGACACAGGTGGATGAGGAGAGGATCCTAAGGCCGACGGGAGAAGCATTGTTAAGGAACTCGGCAAAATGACTCCGTAACTTCGGGAGAAGGAGTGCCTAGCGATAGGCCGCAGAGAATTGGCCCAAGCAACTGTTTAGCAAAAACACAGGTCTATGCGAAACCGAAAGGTGAGGTATATGGGCTGACGCCTGCCCGGTGCTGGAAGGTTAAGGGGAGAGGTTAGCGAAAGCGAAGCTTTGAACTTAAGCCCCAGTAAACGGCGGCCGTAACTATAACGGTCCTAAGGTAGCGAAATTCCTTGTCGGGTAAGTTCCGACCCGCACGAAAGGCGTAATGATTTGGGCACTGTCTCGACAATGCACCCGGTGAAATTGAAATACCAGTGAAGATGCTGGTTACCCGCGCCAGGACGGAAAGACCCCATGGAGCTTTACTCTAGCTTGACACTGGGACTCGGTATTGCATGTACAGGATAGGTGGGAGGCAGAGAAGTCGCGACGCCAGTTGCGATGGAGCCACCGTTGGGATACCACCCTTGTAGTG
>CAJSZT010000145.1:0-720 GCA_910573785.1 Lachnospiraceae bacterium
AAGGTTTCTTTCGTAACCCGGACCCATAGTAACAATAAAGTTTTTACAGATGCAGTAAAAATACACCGTGCCGGACTGGAGGCAAAGGAAAACCTCGTCTGCCATAACGGAGGATTGTACTATATGAAACAGATTGATGTTATGCTTGGCACCAAATCCGACAGGAAAGCATATGGTTATCTGTGCCTTGACCTCACAACACAGTCAAAGGAACTTCGGAAGGTTGCAGCCAAAGCTGAGGATGGGAATGAATCCCCCAATGAGATCTACGGGCAAATGCAGGAAGCAGGCCTATTTATGTTAGTCTCGTCAAGGGCAGTCGCAAAGGAGCGCATCCTGTCGCTGTATTATACGAGGAATCAGGTAGAGGAAATCTTTCGCATCGGAAAAGGGGAAGGGAAAATGCTCCCGCTTGATATCCACCATGAGGATACCTTGCGAGGGCATCTCATGATGACTCTCCTGTCAACGGCAGTCCTGAAAATACTGCAGGACCGGCTGCTAAATACAAAACTCTCCCCATCCGAGGTATTTTCTGTCCTCAGCCACCAAGGGGCACTTGTATACCCAAACTCATTGATTACAAGTGAGCCAGTGAAAAAAATGAATGATATATATAAACATTTTAAAATCAAATGCCCTGAAGAAATACCATATACTCCAACCGAGGATGAGTGCGCCAGGATGTAGAGAGAATTAAGTAGCGGGAACTACGGATTA
>CAJSZT010000146.1:0-643 GCA_910573785.1 Lachnospiraceae bacterium
TATGGCAGACGAGGTTTTCCTTTGCCTCCAGTCCGGCACGGTGTATTTTTACTGCATCTGTAAAAACTTTATTGTTACTATGGGTCCGGGTTACGAAAGAAACCTTCGCATCATATAACGCATCTGCGTTTTTTCCATTGTAGTAACCGGCATCCAAAAGGGCAAATTTGACATCGATGCCCAATCCTTTCAGTTCTAACAGAGTCCGCTTGATCGTAGTGGCATCGACTACATTACCCGGGACATACCGCATAAACAATGGCAGTCCGGTCCGTTGGTGCACCACATATATGACTCTCACTTCGTTGCTGATGATACCGTTATGGTTACTGACTGCGGTCACGGGTATTCTGGCACAATTCGGCAGGCCGGAACTGTCGATCAGGACACCATCCCCCGTCCAGCCTTCAGGGATCATTCCGAAATGGTCTTTTGTGTCACCCATCCTACAGCCAGTAACGAATTCTATGTATTTATGGTAGAAAAGCCGCCTGTTTTCTTCAAGCCCTATTTCTGCCAGCGCATTGCTGATCCGTAGGGAAGCCAGGGTTGCCATTGGATAGAGTACCTTGGCATAACTGATCTCATGCCAGAATTCAGCGCGGCAGTTCGGTTCCGACGATGTCACATAATAGCATAAGAG
>CAJSZT010000147.1:0-573 GCA_910573785.1 Lachnospiraceae bacterium
AGTTGTCGGGCTTGCGGAAGGAAGGCTGCCCGCCCAGGGCCTCTACGAGGCTGCGGTAGAAATCCGACACCGTGAGTGTGGAGAGGCAGGAATAGGCCACCTTGTAAAGGGAAGGGTTAAGGGATGCGGCCCAGTTCCTGATGGCGGTAGTCTTGCCTCGCCCTGGACCGCCCGTAAGCAGGCCGAAGCCCCTTGTCTTAGCCAGGTAGGAAAGGCGGAAGAGGGCTTCCCGGTACTGGGCTGTCTCCACCAGGATTTCTTTCGAATTCTTCAGGAACGGGTTGAATTCCAGCCCGAAACGTGAAACATCCATCATCCCTCACCCCCTTCGGAAAGGAGGAGTTTCTCCCGCTTTACGCAGGCGTTCTCCCGCTTGTTTAAGAGCCTTACCGGGGCCAGCGTGCCGTCCGCCTCTGCCACATAGACCTCTTCCATGTCCGGCGAGCAGCGCAGCCTGATCCTCTGCTTGGCAAAGCGCATATCGACTTCATACTCCACGTTCCCGATCGTGACCACGCTGTCGGCGGAGACCCTGCGTTCCAGCTCCAGGAGGAAATCCGTCTTAAGCTTTTC
>CAJSZT010000148.1:0-546 GCA_910573785.1 Lachnospiraceae bacterium
TTTTTGCCAGCAGCCATGTTTCGTCAGATCATGGCCGTGTTCCTTCTATAATATAATACACTATATCTGCAAAATCCCTCTGTCAGGAGTGGAGAAAATCCAATCCAGACTTCTTCTTTCAGAGAGCTTCAGACGTTGGATAGAAAGTTACTTTTGCAAAGGAACGTAAAGTCTGAGCTATCAATCAATATTTACATAAAGAATCACAAGATATCGTTCCCAACCTCCCTTGCCAGACTACTGCTTTTTATGCTGACATCATATCAAACGGGGCCAGGTGTTTCATCGTTCCTGCTTTTATTTAGACGAATGGATGTTTTATCCTATGTGCGAAGAAAAAGTTTCCTGGCCTTTTATTGAAACGTTGCAATAGCCCCAAATAATGCAAGATTTTATTCAAAATTTTTTAAGCGTCAGAGCTGTGCCTTATCCCCAGAATAAACGCACGAACAGTAAGACGGACTTATTTGCCCATTTATTTGGCCAGTTCGTCAATTGCATCCAACATATCATTATCGTATAATACTTTCAGGACAGCAAGAATCA
>CAJSZT010000149.1:0-544 GCA_910573785.1 Lachnospiraceae bacterium
GCGGCCTGGCTGCCGAGAAAAGCCGCTATTGTTCATATGGTACCCGTACCGTAAACCGACACAGGTGGATGAGGAGAGGATCCTAAGGCCGACGGGAGAAGCATTGTTAAGGAACTCGGCAAAATGACTCCGTAACTTCGGGAGAAGGAGTGCCTAGCGATAGGCCGCAGAGAATTGGCCCAAGCAACTGTTTAGCAAAAACACAGGTCTATGCGAAACCGAAAGGTGAGGTATATGGGCTGACGCCTGCCCGGTGCTGGAAGGTTAAGGGGAGAGGTTAGCGAAAGCGAAGCTTTGAACTTAAGCCCCAGTAAACGGCGGCCGTAACTATAACGGTCCTAAGGTAGCGAAATTCCTTGTCGGGTAAGTTCCGACCCGCACGAAAGGCGTAATGATTTGGGCACTGTCTCGACAATGCACCCGGTGAAATTGAAATACCAGTGAAGATGCTGGTTACCCGCGCCAGGACGGAAAGACCCCATGGAGCTTTACTCCAGCTTGACACTGGGACTCGGTATTGCATGTACAGGATAGGTGGGAGGCA
>CAJSZT010000150.1:0-536 GCA_910573785.1 Lachnospiraceae bacterium
ATCCAAAATATCTGGATTCCCACACCCCCACGGAGCGTCAGGCGAAGACCGTCCATCATATCCTGAACTGCAAGACCGGAGCATATGGTATGAATGTATCGAAATGTGGGAAATGCGGACACATCCAGTACCATAATAATTCCTGCCGCGACAGAGCCTGCCCAATGTGCCAGGCTTTATCTAACGAAATGTGGGTTGACGCACAAAATGAAAATGTATTGGACATTGACTATTATCACCTTGTATTTACCTGTCCAAGCGAACTGAATCCCTTGATCTACTGCAACCAGAAAGAACTATATTCTCTTTTTTTTCATACTGTGGCGGAAACAATCCTGGAGCTTTCCGAAGACCCGGTACATATGGGAGCCACACCTGGTTTTATCAGTATCATGCACACGTGGGGATCCAATCTTTCCTACCACCCACATATACATTATGACAAGCAAGTAATTATGACACGAAAGTGATAAAACTGTAGCAGTAATGCGGGTTATTTACGATTATCCTTTACATAATTCTGATTGCAATTCAAA
>CAJSZT010000151.1:0-481 GCA_910573785.1 Lachnospiraceae bacterium
TCGCGGTAATGGCCTTATGCTTATAATTGTTTATAGATTCAATGAGTTGGTTTACCTGTTCCCGGGAAAGAATGACAGGGAGTTGTCGATCACGTTTCATTTTAGGCACTTAACAACAATTTCTTGCGCAAAATGGCAAAATTTTTCCACCTGTACGGTTGCAATCCGAAGTCACATTTTTATGCAATTTATTGCAATGAAAATGCGACTTCGGATTAGCAACCTACCTCATTAATGAGTAAAATGTGACTGCGTTAGCAGGCACAAAAGTGCGAAGCACGGATTTTACGAATGAATGAGGTGGGTTGGATGCTCATAGAGCATCCAACCGTACAGGTAGAATTTTTGTATTGTGCTTTTCCGGTTTATCCGGGTTAGGGATTTTTTTGGAATCCCATACATATCCGAGTGTATACTCAAAGAAAAAACGGATTGCCGCAGTATAAACATTGATTGTAGAAGCTTTTTTGTTTTCGTCATC
>CAJSZT010000152.1:0-475 GCA_910573785.1 Lachnospiraceae bacterium
TATGTGGAGGAAAATGTTACAAAATGATAGAGAAAAATAGAGGTAATGAAGTGATTTTGGAAATGGTAGAAGCCTTGAAAAATAAGAACTTTGAGTTTCCGAGAGCACACTATCTCTATAGGAGACAATCTAAGGAAACTAAGAAATCAAGCAAAATTAACTCAAGAACAAGTTGTGGCACAATTACAGCTACGTAATTGTTCTATTTCCAGAAGTGCCTACTCGCAAATAGAATCTGGCACATACAATATACGCATTAGTGAATTGGTTGCATTAGCTGAAATCTTTCGGACAGATTACAACACTATATTTCATGGATTAACGTATGAAAAATAGCCCTGGATATAAATTTTTACATTATCTTGAATTCCCCACCCTATTTGGTAACTACATTTAATCCTTTGAACCGATTGTTATGCCATAGTTAGGCTTGGGTTTATTTCCAGATGTATCAAAGGATGTTGGGTATTTAATT
>CAJSZT010000153.1:0-473 GCA_910573785.1 Lachnospiraceae bacterium
GTTGCGAACTCGCATTGGTCTACACACCAGTAATAACCCTGGTGGAATGTTTTTTCGATGGTATCAAGATAAGGGTTCACTTTATGCGCAAAGAGATCAAGCTGCCGGCAGAGGGATTTGGAATCAAACTTGTCCGCAAGCTCCTGTGCTTTCGCAATGTTGCTGATCTCATAAAAAGAATTATCATACATCTTGTACGCGATCCCGTTTTCATCGAAAACGTGCTTCATCATTTCGCGTCCATTGATGTAGATCTGGATCAGGAACGGAAACCATGTCTGCAGTTTCACATGCATAAAGCCAAAATGCTTATCCAGGTAATATAAGTAATAGTATTTGCATTTGCGGTCGACATTACGCAGCTCCAGTTTGCCATCCTTGTTCTTAATGGGCTGAAGTGTCTGGCAGTATTCAACAACAGAAAGAATACAGACCAATCCCTCTTCTACCGGGTCCTCCTTTAAGATCTCCAT
>CAJSZT010000154.1:0-451 GCA_910573785.1 Lachnospiraceae bacterium
TCTAAACCAATTGAATAAATTATAAGCTAACGCATGAACCAGAAGGCGGTTCGCGTTTACCAGCTTTGAGGAACTGCTTACAGAGGCAAAGTCGAAACCGCTTTTGCCTTCTTTGATGAAATTTTCCATTTTGCCTCTTCCGCAATAGAACTGGATTACCTGATAGGGTTCCATTTCCAGTGTTGTGACAATAAAGGTGTATAGATGGATCATCTGGCCATAGGGTTTTTCGATTTTAAAAACCACTCTGCGAGGATGGCTCCATGAGCCAGCCTGATACAGGAACTCCCCATACTCGACAGCATAGTCCACCTGGTTGGATCTTGTTGCCCGGTACAATGCCTGGTTTTCCTCTTCTGCTAATTCACGGAGCCTTGCGTTCTCCTTGAGCCGGATGGCGTATTTGCAGTTTTTGTCCTCAAGAACTTCATACAGGTCTGGTGACGCAAAA
>CAJSZT010000155.1:0-443 GCA_910573785.1 Lachnospiraceae bacterium
GATCGGAAACGCTTCATCCATGGTACTTGCTCTGAAATACCAGAAATTTGATATGCTCTTTACAGGAGATGTAGAAGGGGATGGAGAATATGCACTGACAGAAAGCGGGGTTTTACAAAAATACGATATTCTGAAGGTGGCCCATCATGGATCAAAAAATTCTACCTCAGATGCATTTCTGGAAGAGGCAGATCCAGCGGTCGGATTTATTTCCGCAGGACGGAACAACCGATACAGCCATCCGCACCAGGAGACACTGGAACGGCTGAGGCAGCTTGGGTGTCGGCTATTCAGTACGCAGGATTGCGGGGCAGTGACGGTGAAAACAGATGGAAGCAGGGTGGATATGGAAGGATATTTGGGAACAATTCTTTTGTAGAACATGCGATTACCGCATATGTAAGGAAATGCTTTGCAAAATAGAACGTTTTCCTATATAATAT
>CAJSZT010000156.1:0-403 GCA_910573785.1 Lachnospiraceae bacterium
GCATGTGCCTTTGCAAAATAGATATCCCCAAGCTCCCCTGCTTCACAGGAAGCGTGCAGTGTCTGGGTATCGTCACGGAGACGGTTCTGGTAGCCGATGGTAAATTTCTTGCCGGATTTCTTCCATGCGTCCAGCATCTTCTGTGCGTCCTCGGTATTGTGCGCCATAGGCTTTTCGCACATCACATGCTTGCCTGCCTCAAAGGAAGCAACCGTGATCGGGCAGTGCGCCACGTTGGGGGTACATACGTGAACCACATCAATCTCAATGCCCGTATCCGCCAGCATTTCCTTGTAATCGGTGTAAACCTTCGCGCCCTCTGCGCCGTATTCTTTACATGCCTTCTCTGCCCGCTCCGGAATGATGTCACAGAACGCTACCATAACAGCCTTGTCCTCATTCG
>CAJSZT010000157.1:0-392 GCA_910573785.1 Lachnospiraceae bacterium
TATACTTTTACAATAGAACGTTAGGCTGATCTAAAAATAAAAAATGCCTGAACCGTAAAGTTAGGCATTAAAATCGTTTTACAACATGCAGGCTATAAGCGAACCTGCCGTACTTTAGCTATGGTTGATTTTACATAGTCAACTTTATAAGACCGCCTAAGTGGCGGTCTTTTTCTAGCCAAAGACCGGAGAAGAAATAAGTTTTATAATCGTGTAGAAACCGTGTAAAATGCGTGTAAACGTTAGGCATCAATCAAAAGTGTGAACCGTGTAAAAGCCTCATACTTTTGGTGCATCGTGTAAAAACGAGCCAGGAAGTAAACCAGAAAATCCATCGTCAAATCAGCCTATTTATCCATGCATTTTCGACTTCATGGCAGTGCCCCATCAGG
>CAJSZT010000158.1:0-389 GCA_910573785.1 Lachnospiraceae bacterium
CAGGCCGTATCCATTTCACATCGTACTGTGCACGAGTGATAAAATCAAAGGATGATTGTAACAATAGTGACAGGTTATCTTCGGAATAAAACCCACAATCGGAAATCACCTCGGATTGTTCAAGCCCCAATGCTTTTAACTGCTTTGTGGCATTCTCCACTGCAATCACATCCGGTATATTTCCCGGGACTGACATGTAACACACTGGCTGCCTGGTAGATATGGAGTAAAACGTAAAGAGTTTATCCGTTTCCAACCCGTCCCTATCCTTATTGTGTGCTCTCGGAAACTCAAAGTTCTTATTTTTCAAGGCTTCTACCATTTCCAAAATCACTTCATTACCTCTATTTTTCTCTATCATTTTGTAACATTTTCCTCCACATAGCATC
>CAJSZT010000159.1:0-389 GCA_910573785.1 Lachnospiraceae bacterium
ATGCCGCACCAGTATAACATTTGGAATGCATAATAAGAAACTGGCTTATCCATCATTTCATCTGCAAACTTTCTATATTCCTCCTTCGTCCAGAACAACATTTCCTTGTGTTCCTCGCTCCCCATGTTTCCCACTTTTGCCGCAGGATTTGAACGCAGGTCATAATACCGTACAGCGTGGTTGAATATCGCTGAAAGCTGGTTATGTACTGTTTTCAGGTAAGTCTGTGAATATGGATTTCGTTTTTCATCACGATAAGCAAGCAGTTCATTCTGCCAGGCAATGATTTCTTTTGTGGTGATTTCGCTGATCTTCATCTTACTAAAGTACGGAAGAATTTTTGTCCGGATGATATGCTCTTTTGTCAGCCACGTATTTTCTTTCAGACG
>CAJSZT010000160.1:0-382 GCA_910573785.1 Lachnospiraceae bacterium
AATTTGTTTGTTGCTTTTCATTGCATGATTCGTTATACTATTATCTGTACATTGAATTGGCTGCTCCGTGTCTGTGCCGACATACTGGTGTTCCTTAGCAAGCGGGCCAGGCGTGCTTAGTAACTCCGTATGCAGAAGTGACGCATTTGGGGCAGTCCTTTCTTTTTTATTCGCCATCTTCATATTCTCCTTTCAAACCTCCGAGGATAACGGCAATCAGTTCGATTGTATCAAGCAATTCCACATCCATACTGCTTCCTGCTTCAATTCTCTGTAACTCCGCAAGAACAGATGCAAGCTCATTGCGCAGTGCCTTATACACTCTTGGATTTCCCTGTACGACCACATCCTGGCACAAGAGCCGCCTTGTAATATAGTCCTG
>CAJSZT010000161.1:0-375 GCA_910573785.1 Lachnospiraceae bacterium
TTCCCACAAACTTCATTGATCTCCCGTTCAATGCTGCCTGCCGGGACGATGCCTTGCAGGGAATCCAAAAATCTTCTGTTTGCAGCTTTTGATACTTCAGCATACCGGTACAGGTTGGAAATGGATTTTCCCATGGGAACCCAACGTTTGGAGACCGTCCCATCCTGATGGTGGACATCCTTATAAACCTTAAATTCCCTTGGGTCATTGATTGTCATTTCCACACGCAGGCAGCTGAATTTATCATACATCTTGATACTGTTTGACTTCATTTTGAATTTTATCCTCCAGCCAGCCGGACGTTTACGGTAATCGGAGACTGCTTCTCCCTGAAACTTGGGGTCAAGTTTACGCCCGAGAAAGGAAAAAACATCG
>CAJSZT010000162.1:0-369 GCA_910573785.1 Lachnospiraceae bacterium
TTCCATTGTAAAACGTATAAAACTCCGGAGCGGGAATCTTCACCAGCGCAGTCCGATACCTATCCTCACTATCAACCAGCTGCTCATAAGCCCTGCCCGCATACATGAGGCACCGGAGGGGCATGTTTTTATTGACAGTTGATTGGTGTTCGCCGAATACGATCACCTTCTGATCCACCTCAAAAGAAATATCATTCTTGAAGTTTTTATAAAGGACATTCTCGACTCGAATCTTACGGATATTTTTTACATTCTGGTAATTCGTATCGTGCAGTGCATTGTAGAGACTCAGAAGATTTTCTTCCGCAGTCTCATCCTCGTAGAACAGGTCAACAAACACACTGTCCTTATGCTCACGGTTCTCCTTTT
>CAJSZT010000163.1:0-362 GCA_910573785.1 Lachnospiraceae bacterium
CCCGTGCGCCGATATAATCGCCGTCTTTCATGGCCTGCCTTGCCTGGGCCTTGATCTTCCTGCCAATGTCCAATGCGTAAGCCTCGTTTATCATATTTTTCAGGGGGAGCATAATACCGCTGTGGAGGCTGCCGGGGTCTGCCGTGTCAAACTGGTCCGTGACCGCAATAAAACGGACGTTGTGGGTATGGAAATACTGTTCGATATAATAACCGGTATCAATGGAATTCCGCCCCAACCGGGCAGGATTGAAAGGTGAAATTTTTTCGCACTAAAAAAGTAAATAACTACTGTTGTTTGAGGCGGTTTGTGATAAAATTTAGAAAAAAGTTTTTCGCAAAGGAGTTTTTTATGACAAGATC
>CAJSZT010000164.1:0-360 GCA_910573785.1 Lachnospiraceae bacterium
ATCCGTAAGCGCCTCAAAAGATGGCGTAGTGCATTTCCCATCCATTCCTGCTATACTGATAGACATCATATAACGAAAGGAGTGAAACCCGAATGGGAAATGGAAAACAGGAACCAGCCATCGCATTCGCAGAGGTATCCCGTCCTGTGAGGTCATCCTGTCCACAGCATTCCTCTCCTGCATTTGACGGAAGATTCATGATCTACTGTCAGGGGATGAAGTTATTCATACCGGAAGACTTCCAGACAGATACACTGTTGAAGTTACTCCGGGTGATGAAGCAACTATGATGAGGCGTTTGGCGGAAGATGCCAGCCACATATTTCTGGCATGCGGTGCCACCGATTTCCGCAAACAGAT
>CAJSZT010000165.1:0-356 GCA_910573785.1 Lachnospiraceae bacterium
CAGCTTTAAAAGGTGATTTTGAGTTAGTTTTGTCTAATTGCGTATATATTCATTGTCAGCCAATTTTTCAAAGTTTTCCTTGAAGCTTTGGATAGTTATTCACATCCATATGGAAAGAGGGATTGTTTCATACGTTTTATGGGGATAACTTTTATTTTTACGTCCTCCCGGACGGCAGCTTTATGCTTATATACGTTATCACGTATGATTTCTCGGATTCCTTCTTATATATTCGTACTGCCTGGCACGAGGGTTTCGCAGCAAATACGATTTTTTTATTTTCCCTCTTCCCTCAGACCACTTCCTCTGGTATAATGTTTTTGTCAGACCACGGCTTTTACATATCCGTGTGTCTC
>CAJSZT010000166.1:0-354 GCA_910573785.1 Lachnospiraceae bacterium
TCCTGAATCCGTGAACCATTTGGGTGAAATTTTTTCGGAGAATTTGAAAATATTATGCCTTTGGCGATATGTTTTCCTACAATGCTTTCACCCAATAGTGAAAAAATATTTGGAATCATATAATCCTAAAACCCTTGCAGTTATTCGATTTTTAGCACATTTTCACCTTTTGGGTTCACGGATTCAGGTTTTTATAAAGGACATTCTCGACTCGAATCTTATGGATATTTTTTACATTCTGGTAATTTGTATCGTGCAGTGCATTGTAGAGACTCAGAAGATTTTCTTCCGCAGTCTCATCCTCGTAGAACAGGTCAACAAACACACTGTCCTTATGCTCACGGTTCTCCTTTT
>CAJSZT010000167.1:0-347 GCA_910573785.1 Lachnospiraceae bacterium
GGTCTGAGGTCCTTGTTTTTCCTTTTGGGGGTAGATACGTTGAAATACTGCTTTCACTTTTTCGTAAAGATTCCCTCCCTCTGCACGCATTGTCTGCAGGACTCCCATTGCGTCACAGTATTCTTCGCCACTGTGGTTCGTATTCCCACGGAAGGTTCCGGAAACCGCTTGATGGCGCTTCGGCTTCCTGCACCCTCTTTCCGCTTTGTTGTTTGTAAAATCTACGTTCGGGTGGCGCAGGAAAAAAAGGACGTCCTCTTTGTAATCCCTTAGTTTTATGAAAAGATTGTATCCTTTCCGGTAGTATTTCGACGGCGGTGTATCATAGTACTCCTTGCCTGCCAGGG
>CAJSZT010000168.1:0-345 GCA_910573785.1 Lachnospiraceae bacterium
TTCATCTCCATACCTTTTGTGTTATTCTTCTATCTGGTACACATGAAAAAGGACAGGAACCCTCACCGACCAAAGTTTGTGCCCCTGCCCTCACACATCATGGCGGACGGATCCGCCATAGACAAAAGATATGATAACAGTAATCACACAGGAATGCAACGAAATTTCACAGAAGCTTTATGATACCGCCATGGATTCCATCCAGACCTGCCAGTTGGAATGCTCCTGCGGACACTGCGGCTGTCTTGTGGGGCATGGGGGCTATACCCGTTATGTAAAGACATCCATGGGGAAGATTCCCCTTGCCATACGCAGGGTACAGTGCAGCCTTTGCAATGCCACCCA
>CAJSZT010000169.1:0-330 GCA_910573785.1 Lachnospiraceae bacterium
GGGTTTCAGGCTATTTGGAATGGAACATATTAGGAAAAAGTGGATTTCACGACAGCCCCCTTCTTACGCTTCAACTGCTCCAAGTACAGGATGCGTCCTGCTTTGGAGCAGTTCCTTTTTCACTTATTCCTGAGCCGCGAGCAGGTCTTCGAGCACATCCTCCACCGAGTCCGTCACATAGGTGGAATAGTAAGAGATACCCGGCGCGGAGTTGGACATGGCATAGCTGGTTCCCACGGTCTGCAGCATCTCCACATCGTTGTACTGGTCGCCGAACGCCATGCATTCCTCGGGCCGGATCTGCAGCACATCCAGGAGCTTCAACAGGGC
>CAJSZT010000170.1:0-329 GCA_910573785.1 Lachnospiraceae bacterium
GAGGAGAAGGCTTGGCAGACTTGTAAAAGGGATGTAACAGGATCAGATATGCGGGCAGAAAGTCAGGGGGAAGCACGTGTGCTGAAGCCGGAGATTGAGCTGGACCAGATGTATAACCCGTCAGCAGACGTTGCAGATAAGGAAGCGAAGCTTGCCGAACTGGAGGCCCCTTGCCATCAGCCGGCTATCCGGATTCGTTTGACTCGTCCCTCTGATATTCCAGTATGTCTCCCGGCTGGCAGTCCAGCACATCGCAGATCTTATCCAGTGTAAGGTCAGCCGATTCCTTCGGCTTCTGATCCAACCGCAATCATTACGGAGCAGGACTC
>CAJSZT010000171.1:0-327 GCA_910573785.1 Lachnospiraceae bacterium
ATCCTAAATCTCGGATAATACGGACTCAAAACAATTTCATACTACTTTAACCCCCTGTTTAAGCTCATTAGCGGACTTATTATATTGAGTCCGCAAAGCCTTTAAAGGAGACTCAAAATGTCTTAAAAAGGCCAATATTATCGTCTGTAAAATTGAATTTCTTGTAATATTGCAATAGATTGCATTAGAAAATATTTACACTTCAGATAAAAATATCTATTTCTAGAAGAGTATCAAGTGTTTTGATTATCCAAACATCTAAAAACTCGATATTTTAACCTTTTATAAGCACTTTTATTTGAGTCCGTATTATCCGAGTTTTAGGTT
>CAJSZT010000172.1:0-309 GCA_910573785.1 Lachnospiraceae bacterium
CCGAGCGCAAGAAAGGGCCGGATGTTTACTGGTTCCACTGCCTCACCAACAGCCGTGTGGCAAAGGATAGCTGTAAAGGCGTGATGATGCAGGAAACGGAGCTTATCGCCACGGTCACAGCTATTCTGGAAAAAGAGCTGTCTGTTGCCCTGGGAATGTCCCTCCCCCTCTTTCAGCTGGAGGCAAAACAGAAAAAGGACAAAGACAGGCTGAAAACCCAGATGTCGGCCAGGCGGCAGGAAACCGAAAAGAAACGCCGGCTGATCCGCGGACTGTATGAGAACTTCGTCCAGGGTATCTTAACAAACG
>CAJSZT010000173.1:0-301 GCA_910573785.1 Lachnospiraceae bacterium
CCGCTCTACCATACCCGGTTTATCTCGGTCAGTGATGATTTTGACACCGCCAATTTCAAAGGAGATACCGGAGGGATTGACGTTGCCTTTAAGTATCTTATCAGCGAATGTTACAGCCGGGATATGTCCATGAAAACGAAAAGCGCCAAATATGCAAAGATGCGCCGGGGCGAGTACCAGAGCGTTATCTGTCCCTATGGCTACCGCAAGAGCGCAGACGGGCGCATGGAGCCGGACGAGGACGTTGCAGGGATTGTACGGCAGATATTTGAATGGGCAGCTGACGGCAATACGGCCGCCG